>JARRKU010000044.1:0-42966 GCA_037387725.1 Desulfobacteraceae bacterium | reverse complement strand
TCGAACATGGCGCTGTACCAGATGCGGACCGCTTCGCGGCCCTTCCCGGTAAGAGCCGGCGGCAACCCCAATGAAGGCAACTTTGACGACAATGCATGAGAACAAATCATCCGTAGATGAGATTAGACAGAGATTTGACAATGATGTCGAACGGTTTTCGAACATCGAAACCGGGCAAACCGCTACGGTCGATGCGCCGTTGGCAATGGAATTGATTACCCAGGCGGCTTTTCAAACGACCCCAAATATAAAGCGCGTTCTGGATATTGGGTGTGGTGCGGGTAACAACACCATAAAACTGTCGCACTATGTTTCGCCTTTCGACTGCGATCTTGTCGATCTCAGTCGGCCGATGTTGGAAAGGGCGCAAAAACGAATTTCAGAAGTCAATCCCGGCCACATAAGAATATTTCAGGGTGATTTTCGTGCTGTCGATTTGCCTGAACAAGGATATGATGTCATTCTGGCAGCGGCGGTTTTGCATCACCTGCGCGATGATCTAGATTGGGAATCCGTATTTTTGAAAATTTATCGCCTGTCGGCACAAGGTGGCAGCGTTTGGATTACGGATCTGGTTTCACATGAAACCGGGCCTGTTCAATCACTGATGTGGCAGCGATACGCTGAATATCTCCGCTCAGTCGGTGGAGAATCCTACAAAGATAAAGTTTTCGACTCTATCGACGAGGAAGATTCGCCGCGGCCGGTTACTTATCAAATAGATCTTTTACGGAAAGTTGGTTTTAGCCACGTAGAACTTCTACATAAGAATTCCTGTTTTGCCGCATTCGGCGCGATAAAAAAGTAATAATAGCGCGCCTTGCAGAGACAAAGATGGACTTCAATGAAAATGCATAGCGAAAAGGGGGAGGGACGCATGTACAAAAATCTGTTTTCCGAGATCGTCGTCAAAAACCTGACCTTGAAAAACCGGATTACCATGGCGCCCCTCTATCTGGGGTATGCCGGTGATGGCGGCATGGTGAGCGATATGCTGGGCGGCATGGTGAGCGATATGCTGCTGGAACATTACCGGTTGATGGCCGGCGGCGGCGTGGCCATGGTGGTAGTGGAAAATGCCACGGTGGATCATCCTGCGGGCAGCGGTTCCAATCGGACCCTGCGGGCCGACACCGACGACAACCTCAGGGGGTTGGAGCGGCTCGCGGCTGCCATCAAAAAGGAGGGGGCGCTGGCCTGCCTGCAGATCAACCATGCCGGCCGCTTTGCCCATGCCGCCCGGCAGCCGCTGGCGCCGTCGGCGGTGAAAACCTTTGGACGGATGCCGGTCGCTCTGGATCATGCCGGCATCGAAGCCATCACCGGCCAATATGTCGACGCCGCCGTCAGGGCCAAAAGGGCCGGATTCGATCTGGTGGAACTGCATGGCGGCACCGGCTATCTGCTGGCGCAATTCCTCTCGCCGCGAACCAACAAGCGGGACGATGAATACGGAGGGACACTTGAAAATCGCCAGCGATTCGCCCTGGAGGTGGTGGCGCGGGTCCAGGCGGCGGTGGGATCGTTTCCGGTGGGGTACCGGTTTCTGGCGGATGAATGGCTCCCCGACGGATGGCAGCCGGAAGAGTCTGTTCTGTTTGCCAAGCGCCTGGACAAAGCGGGCATTGCTTATATCTCCGTTATGGGCGGTACGTATGAATCCTTCTCCCTGCCTGACATTGTCGAAAGATCCAAACACGAGGGCTACATGCTCGATCTGGCTGCAGCGGTGCGCGCGGCGGTCAGTGTGCCGGTGATTGCTGCAGGCCGCCTGGCGACCGGCGCATTTGCCGACAAGGCCATATCTGAGGGAAAGACCGACCTGATCGGCCTGGCGCGGGTGCTGTGGGCTGATCCGCTGTGGCCGGAAAAAGTCCGCGATGGGCGGGATGACGAGATTGTCCATTGCAACCCGGATTGCGGCGATGCCTGCATGCAAATGGTCATGAAGGGCCGCCCGGCGTTTTGTGTGGCCTGGCCGGCTGCGAAGATGAAGCAGTGGAAGGAAAAATTTGCCTGAGAACGGACGCATTCTAACGCGTCAGGAAATCGGGACCTTTCTAGTCTTTGCCATCGCCAAATTTGCAGGGCAGGGCACCGGAATAGTTGTTTTCCAGCGGGTGATCCCCGCGTTGCTCTCTGGAGAATCGGCACGTTTCGTCGCTGGGCGCTGCTTTGCGGTTGAGAAGGATCAGCGCCTGCACCACTTCGGTGCTTAAAATGCCCTTGTCCGACTGCAGGGTCAGATCCTCGAGGGCCGTGCGCAGGTCATAGGAGTGGGAGCGGTACGGGCGTCTGGAGATCAGCGCGTCAAACACATCGCTAACGGCAACGATCTCCACAACGGTGTTGCGCAGAGAAATCCCGCGGGGATAGCCGCTGCCGTCACACCGTTCATGATGATCCCGGGCCGTGACGGCGGCCGGATGGTCGGGGTCGCCCAGGTAGTAGCTGAGCAGCACATAGCCGGCGGCTGAATGATGGCTCAGCAGTTGGCGTTCCCCTTGGTTCAGCGGGGTTGATTTGTTCAGCACCGCCAGCGGAACGCAGAGCTTGCCGAAGTCGTGGTTCGGTGCAGCCGCCACCTCCATGGCCAATTCCGAGCGGCCGTCCATAAACTCCTGGGCCAGAAGCAGCGAAAGGGCGAAAACCCTCAAACTGTGGCGATAGGTATAAGGATCCTGGGTCTTGAAATGGTCGTAAACATCCAACAGCGGCCGCACGAGTTCAATCCGATGCATGGTATCGAAGATGTCCCGTTTGCGCACGGGATCTAAAAAAATCCGGCTGTAGGGCGGGCTGTCGCAGAGCCGCTCCAGATCCCTGGCAATGGTGCCGTGGGCCAGCAGGGGGCGTTCGCCATATCGATTGTTTCCGGCTGAACGAACCAGCTCCTCCATAATCCCGGATGTCAGATGGGTGCCGGCAGGGAGTAACTCTTTGCCATCGAGGGTCGTCACCGGGTAACACAATTGCAGCAGTCGGTCCATAAGCGGCTCCAGTACAAATAGGTCGCGGTCGGGGGAAATTAGCGCATCGGTAGCTATTAAAAGGCCATTTGGCGTACCTTGTCAACTCCCGCATGCCTGTGGCAACCGCTTTCGAATATCAGTTGGAGAAGTGGCGCCGTCGGTCCGTGCAAAGTTTCAGGATAGATGTTCCGACATAAAACTCTCGTAGATCTCATCCGATTCTTTCAATACGATCATACGCAGGCGCCTGTATTGCTTCATTAGATTATCGGCAAACGGCGTCAGACCGGAACCGCGTCCCTGCCGGACCACAAGACGACGGCCCATGCGCTTTTCCGAAGCACGAACGCGCATCCACAGGGCCTTATAGGACATTTTCATCTCAGCGGCGGCGGCCTGCAGAGAACCGGTGCGGCTGATGGCATCCAGCATGCGGTAACGCCCGAGACCGAACACCACGTTGCCCTTTTGATCCTCTATCCAGATCTTATTGCGAATCACGAATCGGCGATCATCCGGCATCGTCCATCCCAAGAAGTTGCTCATCCGTTATTTGTTCGGCCAATCGGCAGCGTACTCAAAATAAAGCCATTTAAAGACGCGACAGCTGACCAGACCCTACAATAAAGACAACCAAACAGCAACTCAGCAGAGGAAACTTTGGTGATCTGGGTGTTGCCGTAACGCCGGAAAAGTGCAGACCGCCTTAAACGCCCATCTCTTTGCCGTTATTCCTGGTAATATTTTGTCGCCATAGACTTAACAAAGGTAAAATCCAACAAAACACACTCGATTAACTATGTCAATATTGACATAGATGAAAAGAAATACTATAGCCCCATGAAACCTAATACAAGATTATACTACGATATATTTGGAAACATAGGAAACGGCAGAATACAACGGCTGAACTATGTCTTATTTGACATTTGAATCCATGATCAATCTCAACCGCCGGTTTGATGCCGTCCTGATTCCGCACTTGTTGGACGAGTCCTTTTTGTCCAATTTCCATTCCGCCTTGGTACCGTACATGGATCTGGGAGGCGCATACGCATGGCTGCTTTACGCCCGGTTGACCGAGGCGGCCCTGCTTTGCGCCGGCCATTATGCCGACAATTGTGAATTTCAAGCGGCCGGCGACCTCCTGGTGAATCCAAGGTGCATCCGGCTGTACGACAAAGCTAATCCCTGCAACCCGATAACCAAGAATCGCCATATGGCACTGTCAGAACAGTATAAGATAGAGGAGAAGTCCGTCGAGTCTTTTCGAAGACGATTCGGCCGTACCATGGTGATGGATATCGAAGTGCCGGCGTTGCTGCCCATGCTGACGGAAACCTTGGGGCGCGCCGATCTCTTCCACGAGCGGTACCTTGATTCTGTGGCGCGGAGGATGGAGAAAATCGCAGCCACCATCGCCTTTTTGCTGGCCTGGCCCGTGGACAATGTCGAGCAGCTCGAAGCGCGCCTCCGGTCGGCTTCCGACGAAACCAAGGGCTTTGCCGAAGCGAATCTTTGCCGTTTCGATCCCGGCGATTTCCATGCATTGGGAGAAGAACTGGAAGCCATGCAACGCAAGCGCCATTCCATGAGCGTTTTCCTCAAACAGCCGGATGCCATGGAGGTCAATCGGTATTTCAGGGATCCGGTCAATGCCCCAAGCATCCCCATAAATGAGCGAACACAGGTTTTTATCTAAAAATCCATAAGGTTATATCTTGACATTCGGGTAGTCCTTTTGGTTATCTTTTATTCAGCAACAGGAGAATACACCAGCGATCTTTCCCTCGAAAATGAGAAGGTATCACCATGTGCGGTCGATTCGTCGGGTTCAGAAAAATGGAAGAACTCAAACAATATTTTCCCATCGATCACGCCAATTGCGATGCCGCGGCCAACTACAATGTGGCCCCTGCACAGGAGATCCTCGCCGTTGCCCGCCTGGAAGGCCGCAACGTACTGGACCAATACCACTGGGGCCTGGTGCCGTTCTGGGCCAAGGACACCGCCATCGGTGCCAGGATGATCAACGCCCGCGCCGAAACCGTGGCCGACAAACCCAGCTTCCGGGAAGCGTTCAAAAAACGCCGCTGCCTGATCCTGGCCGACGGGTTTTATGAATGGACTGGCAAAAAGGGAGATAAGCAGCCGATGTTCATCACCACCCCGGACCGGTCGCCGTTCGCATTTGCCGGCTTGTGGGAGATCTGGCACGACCGGCAGAACCGGGATACCGCCTACCGCTCCTGCACCATCATCACCCGCGATGCGGTCGGCCCGGTGCGGCAGCTCCACCACCGGATGCCGGTGATCCTGAACCCGGATGCCTACGATCCGTGGCTGGACCCGGAAACGAATTCGATTTTTATTGAGATCGCTTCTAATTACTTTTTTTGGCCGTAGGTGGTGAACTTCCGGATGACCTTGTCTATTTCTTCCCGGGGCAGGATGACCGGTTCGCCGATACACTTGGCCTGATAGTAAATCCGGGCGACCAGTTCGATCTCTTCGGCCACGGCAAATGCGGTCGCCAGGTTTGCGCCGATGGCCACCAGGCCGTGGTTGGCCAGCAGCAAGGCATTGCATTGGCCGATGGATGCGGAGATGTTACGGGCCAGATCGGGCGTGCCGAATGTGGCGTAAGGCGCGATGGGGACCTTGTGGCCGGAAAAGGCCACCAGGTAATGCACGGCGGGAATTTCCCAACCCAGGCAGGCCATGGTGGTGGCGTAGACCGAATGGGTGTGCACCACGGAGTGGATGTCGGATCGTTTTTTATACAGTGCGAGGTGGAAATCGAGCTCGCTGGATGGTTTCCGGGAGCCCTCCACCGGTGCGCCGTCCGTATCGACAACGGAAACGTCCTCCGGCGCCATGGCCTGGTATTCCACCCCACTGGGGCTGATGGCGATCAGATTCTCTTCGCGATTGAAGATGCTCAAGTTGCCGCCGGTGCCGGATGTCAGCCGGGCGGCAAGCAGTTTCTTACCGAAGTGGACAATCTGTGATCGCTCATTTTGCAGCAGCACAACCGTCTCTCCTTTTTGGTGTTTTCGGCATTGGGTGCGATCGATAATGATCGATTATTCTGTATGGTCTTTTTTCCGCTGTTTATCAAGAGGCGTTCCAGCAGCGCACAAAATGTTCGTCCCCGACCCGCACCAGGTCCTGAGGCGCCTGATTGCAGGCGTCATTTCGGTCCGGGCACTGATCGGCGAAGCTGCAGCCGCCGGGCGGGGTCGCTTTGGGCCGTTCGCTTTCAACCCGAGGGGACCAGCCCACGGTGGTGGCTTCGGGAACGGCCGAAAGGAGTTTGAGGGTGTAAGGGTGGCGGGGGTCGTCGAAGAGCACGGCGGCCGGGGCCGACTCCACGATGCGGCCGCGGTACATCACGCAGACGTGGTCGCAGATATAGCTGACCACGTTGAGATCGTGGGAGATGAAGAGATAGCTCAGCCCCAGCTCCTTCTGCAGGTCTTTGAGCAGGTTGATGATCTGGGCCTGGATGGAGACATCCAGGGCCGAGATGGGCTCGTCGCAGAGAATGAGTTGGGGTGAAACGCTCAAGGCCCGGGCAATGCCCACACGCTGGCGCTGTCCGCCGCTGAACTCGTGGGGGTAGCGGTCGGCGCTGGCCGCCGGCATGCCCACCATCTCCAGCAGCTGTTTGATCCGGTTGCGCTGCTCGGCCTTGTCCCGGATGCCGGCCATGCGCACGCCGTCGCCGATGGACTGGGCCACGGTCATGCGCGGGTTCAACGAACTGTACGGATCCTGGAAGATCATCTGGATCTTGCGGCGAAGGGGTTTGAAATCGCGTTCATCCAGGCCGGTGATCTCCCGGTCGTCGAATCGAATGGTGCCGTTATCAGGATTCAATAGCCGCAGAATCAACCGCGCCACGGTGGATTTGCCGCATCCGCTTTCACCTACCAGTCCCATGGTCTGAAGGGGCTGGATTTGAAAATCCACGCCATCCACAGCCTTGACGTGGCCGGCCGTGCGCTGGAGCAGGCCACGCCGCACCGGGAAGTACTTCTTCAACGCCTCGACGGTGAGCAATGGGGCGGTTGGAGCGCTCATGATGACGTCTCCATCTGCAGTGCATCGGCAAAGAGGACAGGGCAGCGGGCCCGGTGCCCGCGGCCGTACTCGCACATGTCCGGATACACGGTTTCACAGGCACTCCGGCGGTACCGGCAGCGCGGATGAAAGGGGCAGCCTTTGGGTTTGTAAGCCGGATGGGGGACGCTGCCCGGGATGCTGTAGAGGCGCTGCCCCCGCTTCTCCTTGGTGGGCAGGGCATCCAGCAGGGCCATGGTATAGGGATGGCGGGCTCGGTCGAAGATCTGGCCGGCCGTGCCTTGCTCCACCACAATACCGGCGTACATGACATAGACGCGGTCGGCAATGGCCGCCACCACTCCCAGGTCGTGGGTGATATACTGCACGGCCATCCTCTTCTCCTGCTTGAGCTTCTTGAGCAGGGTCAGGATCTGGGCCTGGACGGTGACATCCAGGGCGGTGGTGGGCTCGTCGGCGATGATCAGGTCGGGCTCACAGGCCAGGGCCATGGCGATCATCACCCGCTGGCGCTGGCCCCCGCTGAGCTGGTGGGGGTAGTCCTGGATGCGCTGTTCGGCGTCGGCAATGCCCACCTCGTCCAGGAGGCGAACGGTGCGTTGCCGGACCGCTTCCGCCGGGACCTGTTCATGGGTCAGGACCGCTTCGCCGATCTGGTCGCCGATGGTGAAGACCGGGTTCAGGGAGGTCATGGGCTCCTGGAAAATCATGCCGATGCGCCGTCCCCGCAGCTCGCGCAGCGCTTCGGCCGGCATATCCAGCAGGGATCGGCCGTCGAAGGTGATCCGTCCGCCGGCAATGACGGCCGGCGGCTGCTTGAGCAGTCCTAAAATGGCCAGGGCGGTGACGGTCTTGCCGCAACCCGATTCGCCCACGATGCAGACCGTCTCCTGACGGCGCACCGTAAAATCCACCCCGTCCACGGCCCGGGCAGGCGGGCCGTCTCCGAGGAAGTGCACCTTGAGTCCCTCCACCGAAAGCAGTATGTTTTGCGATTGTTTCATCTTTTTATTCTATCTATTTTATTAATTCCTTTCCCTTAATTTGGGATTCAGGATGTCCCGCATGCCTTCGCCGAACAGATTGAAGGCCAGCACCACCACCAGGATGGTCAGGCCCGGTGCGAAGGTAAGCCAGGGGGCGTCGAAGATATATCCCTTTCCGTCGGAGAGGATGTTGCCCCAGGTGGCATGGGGGGGCGGTACGCCGAAGCCCAGAAAGCTCAAGCCCGCCTCGGTGAGCATGGCCGTGGCGATGCCAAGGGTGGCCGACACCAGCACCGGGGCCACGGCATTGGGCATGATGTGGCGGAAGATGATGCGCAGATCGCTGATGCCGAGCGCCCGCGCTGCGGCCACGAAATCCTGCTCCCGCAGGGAGAGAAATTCGGCGCGCACAAAACGGGTGGTCCCCATCCAGCTGGTCAGGCCGATGACCGCCATGATGTTGTAGATGCTGGCCGGCAGCAGGGCCACAACCGTCAGAATCAGGAAAAAGGAGGGAAAGCAGAGCATGATATCCACGGCCCGCATGATGAGAGTGTCCACCTGCATGGTGGGTACGGCCATCCATCGGATGGTCGCCGGAAGCTCCGGGGTGTCGCGGTTCTGCCGCACGTGCAGGATGAGAAGGGTGATGCCCGCCACCGCCAGAATAATGGCGGCTGTCATACCGGCGGTAAAGGAGAGGATGACCGCCGATGCCAGCAGCAGCCAGATGAGCAGTTGCCCCAGCGTGATGTAGTTTCTCCCGTAGTAGCCGGCGATGCCGCCCAGCAGGATGCCGATGCTGACGGAGATGCCCACGGCCACGAACCCCACCGTAAGGGAGACCCAGGCGCCCTGCAGCATGCGGGCGAACACATCGCGTCCCAGGTCGTCGGTGCCCAGCAGATAGAGGCCCAGGGGGGGAAGTTCTTCCATCCTAAGGGCATCGGTCTTGGGAGTGGCAAGCGGGGGACGCAGTTTCTCCTGGAGCCGCACCCGGGCCGGATCGAGAATGGGGTCTTTTCCCGATGTCAGCGCCAGGCCGGCCACCGCCACGGCGAAGAAAACGAGAAAGGTCACCAGCCCGGTCAGGGCCAGGCGGTTTCGTCGCAGCCGGTACCAGGTCTCCGCCCAGGGGGAGCGCGAAGGCGGCATATAGGTCTCGTCCACAGCCGCCGGCGCGTTATGTTGATCAATCACAGCCATCAGAGTTTGATCCTCGGGTCCACGACCATGTAAAGCAGGTCCGAAATCAGCGTGCCGGCCAGCACCAGCACGGCGGTGATGAAGTTGACCGTCAGTATGACGGGGTAATCCCTTGCCAGGATGGCTTCATAGGCCATGCGGCCCATACCGGGCCAGGCGAAAATGGACTCGATGATCACCGAACCGCCGATGAGGCCGGGCAGAATCAGTCCGAACATGGTGACAAAGGGCAGCAGGGCGTTGCGCAGGGCGTGCTTGTAGTACACTGTCTCGGAGGGCAGCCCCTTGGCCCGGGCGGTGCGCACATAGTCCTGGCCGATGATCTCCAGCATCTGGCTGCGCACGTACCGCGAAAGCACGGCCACGCCGCCGGTGGCCCCCAGGATGGAGGGCAGCACCAGGTGCCAGATGCGGTCCATGACGTTCACCAGGGGCGAGGCGGCGGTCACGCCGAAGCTCTGCATGCCGATCACCGGCACGTGGAGCTGGTTCACCACCATGATGATGAGGATATAGGCGAAGAAGAACCCCGGGATGGAGATAAGCAGATAGGCTAGAAAAGTAGTGGATTTATCGTATATCCCGTCCCGGGCGATGGCCGACCGGATGCCCACCGGAAAGGAGAAGGTCCAGGTGAGGATGGTGCCCACGATGAACAGGGGCAGGCTGTTGAGGAAACGTTCCCAGATCTTGCCCAGGACCGGCTGATTGTCCCGCCAGGAGTGGATGTTGCCGGTGAAGAGATTTTTATAGTAGAGCAGGTACTGGACATACATGGGTTTGTCCAGGTTGAACTCCTTGCGCATGCGCTCCACGATCTCGGGGGTGAACTTGGGGTTGAGGGGATCGATCTGGCTCGGTTCGCCCGGCGCCAGGTGGATGATCAGAAAGGAGATCACCGACACGAAGAAGAGCGTTGCGATCTTCTGAACGATGCTTCTTCCCAGAAATGCGAGCACGGTCCCTCCTATCCCTCAGCCGAAAACTCGGGCGGCCGGTCCAGTTTGATCCATTGGTTGAAGTGAAAGGTATAGCTGCCGGTCTTGGTGGGCACGATGGGCTTGTAAATCGTGCCACCGTCGGCGCCGATAAGCTGCCGGATGATGCGCTTGTCCAGTATGGCCGTCCAGCGGCCGACATAAAGGAAGGTGTACGGCTGTTCTGCGGCGATGATCTCATGCAGCCGGTGGCAATAGGCCACCTGGCGGTCGTGGTCGTACTCCCGGCGGATTTTCAGGATCAGATCGTCGGCTTCCGGATTGGAGAAGCCCACGAAGTTGAGCTGAAAGGGACCGCTCTGGCTGGAGTGCCAGATCTGGTAGAGGTCCGGGTCGATGCTCATGCCCCAGCCCAGGATCAGGGCGTCGAAATCCAGTTGGTTGACCCGCTTCTGGATGAACACCGACCACTCCAGCAGGTCGGTCTCCACCTGGATGCCGATTTTTTTCCAGGCGTCCTGTGCGATGGCCAGAATGGCCTTGCGCAGGGGATTGCCGTTGTTGGTAATCAGGGTAAAGGCCATGCGCTTGCCGTTTTTCTGCAGGTAGGGGGATGTCGGGGTCGTAGTAGTCGGTCTGTTTGACAAAGGGGCCCGTTATTTTTTCGCCCTGGCCGTACAATACATAGTCGATGATCTTCTGGGTGTCGATGGCCATGCCCAGGGCGCGCCGGACCCGTCTGTCCTTGAACGGTTCCCGGCGCAGGTTGTAGCCGATATAGGTGTATCCCAGGGAGAGGCCTGAAAAGTTCTGAAAGCGCCGGTCCGTTTTCAACCGCGCCACCTGGTGGGGCTGGGCGCCGTAGTTGTCGATGGTGCCGGCATAGAATTCCATCTCCTGGGTCAGAAAGTCCGGAATGATGCGCATCACATAGGAGCGGTAGTTGGGCGCACCCTCCCAATAGTCGTCGAAGCGTTGGAGGCGGATATACCGGTCCGATTTCCACTCCTGGAATACAAAGGGCCCGCAGCCCACGGGATGTCGGCTGAAACCGCTCTGACGCATGGTGAATTGTTCGGCCGGCTTGCCGCCGGCGGCGGCCTCACGGGCCAGGGCTTGCTCGTCGAGCAGGTGGGCCGGCAAAATCCCCATGGCCCAGGTGCCGAAGGCGGGTGAATAGAGGCGTTTGTAGGTGATGCGCACGGTAAGGGGATCGATGACATCCACCGCCTTTACCGGTTCGTAGTCGGGAACGCGGGGGGAGAGGTTCTTGGGGTTGACGATGGCTTCGTAGGTGAATTTAACGTCTTCGGCCGTCACCGGCCGGCCGTCGTGAAATTTGACGCCTTTGCGCAGGTAGAATTCGATGACCGGGTTGTGGGTGAAGGCCGGCAGTATCTTGCCCGCCTCCGCTTTGATTTGCTCCGGCGGCAGATCGGGCTTGGCTGAAACAAAGCGTGTGGCGTCAAATTCTTCGAAATAGGCGCTGCCCAGGATCTCGGCCAGCCGGTCGAAGAGCATCTGATCCACCTGATCGAGGGTGATGCGCACCTGCCAGGGCGCCTTGGCCTGCAGAGTGACCTGTTTGGATTGGTCGCCTTCTTTCAGGGTGATGGTCCTGGTGAAGGTTTCCGGCTGCAGCAGATCGACGGCGGTGACGTGCTGCCATTTGGGGGAACTCGGATTCAGAGCGGCGCGCAGTTCGGTCACCAGCTTCTCCGGGGAGATGCGCCCCCACCGGGAGGTATTGACCTCGTCGTTGACATAAAAATAGGCTTGCTCGTAAATCTTCCAGCTCCGGGCCACCCGGCCGCGGTATTGGAGGTTCTCATCCCGATCGATGAGGCCCTCGAAGACCATGCTCTCAATCTGGCTGCTGGCCGACTCCGCCGACAGGATGGGGTTGAGCATGGTGGCGTCGCCGATGGAGGCGGTGATGAACTGCACCATGCGATCCGGGTTGCCCTTGGTCTGCTCCTCGTAGCTGGGGACCCAGAAGTAGGAGATCAGCAGCAACAGGGTCACGATGGCAGGTGCAATGATGAGAAAACGTCGTATGGTCATGGATAGTGGCTGCGTTTCAGGGGACGGTGCCCATGATTATAGTGTGAAAGCCTTACGTTTCAACACACCGAAGCGGGATAGTCTGTGGATAACAGACAGATTTCGCATTAAATTATGCAAAAGCACCTGGGAAGTCAAGCCAAGAGACCGCTGTGGTATTGAAGTTCGAAAAATTCTGAACGTCCAACATCGAACATCGAACGTCCAACGTCGAACAAGGTATTCTGCCGATTTATACAATGAGGTTGAGCGCAGCGAATCCATCTTTCGACGTTCGATGTTGAACGTTCGATGTTCAAAAAAACATATGTGTGCCAAGCGAAAACAAAAGCATCTATTCCGCCGCCACCCACACGCAGACCGAGCCGCCGCCGGTCTTGAATTCCCCCCAGCCGTGTCCGTCGATGGCGACGGTTCCCGTCTGGTTGCCCAGGGCATCCCGGAAGATCCGACCGGCGTGCACGCTTCCCACCTCCATCCACTTGGTTCCGCCCGGCCCGTTGGACATGAGCACCGCCAGGCCTGATCCGGGATGTTGGGCGTCGCCCTGGCGGGTCCAGCCCACAGTATGGGGATGATCGAAATAGTCGCGCTGCCGGCCGTAGGCCAGGCGTTTGCGCAGATCGATCATTTCGTGCAGTTTGGGCACCGGGGCCAGGCGGATGTGCCCGCCGCAGTCGTCATATTCGGCGCCGTAGTAGTCAGGATAAAAGACGCAGGGATAGCCCTCCTGTCGCAGCAGGATGACGGCATAGGCCAGGGGTTTGAACCACCAGTCCACCCAGCGCTCCAGGGCCTGGCAGGGCTGGGTGTCGTGGTTGTCCACCAGGGTGACCGACCGGGAGGGCTGTCGGGCCACCAGGGTGCCGTCCAGGAGCCGTCGCATATCGAAGCGGCCGTCGGGGGTGCGCGAGGCGGTGTAGAAATTGTTCTGCAGGGGCGCGTCGAACAGGGACATCATCCCCCGGGTCTTGTCGATGTAATAGACGAGCTCGTCGAGATTTGAGCTCCAGTATTCGCCCACCGCAAAGATCTCCCTGGGGGCGAATTCCCGGCGCAGATAGGAGAGCCAGTCCCTGAAGAAACTGAACTGGATGTGCTTGACCGCATCGAGGCGGAAGCCGTCCACCTGGGTGGTGTCGATGAACCACTTGGCCCAGCGGGACAGCTCGGTGCGGACTTCGGGATGGTTCATATCCAGGTCTGAAAACATGAGGTAGTCGTAGTTGCCGTGCTCGTCCGACACCATCTGCTCCCAGTCCTTGCCCAGGCCGAGGAATTTGAAGATGGCTTTCTCTGCCAGGTTATGGGCCCAGTCCACGCCGTCGAAATGGCGGTAGGTCCATTGGAAGTCGGAGTAGCGACCGCCCCTGGCCGGAAAGTCGAACTGGGTCCACGCTTCGATCCAGGTCTCATCGCCATAGCTGAAGTTGCGGTTGTCGTAGTGGACCCTGGCCGCCTTGACCCATTGGGTCTTGTCCGCGCCGGCTTTGTGGTTGAGCACCACATCGGCGTAGACCTGCATACCGGCAGCTTTGGCGGCGGCAACAGCCGACAGGTACTGGTCGCGGGTGCCGTACCTGGTGGGTACGCCGCCCTTCTGGTCGAATTCGCCCAGGTCGTAGAGATCGTATATGCCGTAGCCCACATCGTGTCGTCCGGCCGCCCCCTTGTACGGGGGCGGCAGCCACAGGGCCGTGATGCCCGTGCGGGCGAGGGCAGGGGCCTGGTGTCGGACATGCTCCCAAAGATCCGGCTCCTGGCCGCTATGGCCGTAATACCAATGAAAAAACTGCATCATGGTGCCGTTGGTTGGCATGGCGACTCCTCGATTGCCTCACTCCGGACGACGGCTCAATTGGCGGCGCTGCCGATGAAATACCATGGCCTCAGCGGCATCGTCGGCCAGCAAGGCATCCACTTTCTGAAGCAGGGGTGCATTGTCAAAGGGGGACAGGCGCGCCAGGGCGGTTTGAAATTCCGGCAGGCGGTAGAGAAAGTCGCCGATGCCCGACGATGTGACACGGTTCATGTTGACGCCGCAGCCGAGCTTATCAAGGAAAACGGCATTGATGGCCTGCTCGAATTGGCCGGCCATGGGCAGCGCCAGGTAGGGCTTTTGGAGATGAAGGGCTTCGGTGATGAGGGTGAAACCGGCCGTGGCCATGACCCCTTTGCTGCCGGCCAGATCGTTGAGGAACCCTTCGTTGCTTGGGGCTTTGTAGGTCATGTGGCCGTCGCGGCCCTCGCGCCCCTGGCCGTAGATGATGAAGCGTTCCCGGGGAAAGTCTTTGAGCATATCAACGAAAGATTCGAATCCGCTGGTGAGATAGACCAGAATATGGTCGCCGCGATGGGGGACGGCGGCGTTGACCTGGGATCGCAGCAGGGGAGGGTAGAGAAAGGTACGCTGGTTTTTGACCTCACCGAAATAGAAGGTGGTGACCAGGGAGACATCGGGTTTGGGCACCATGGCGCGGATGATGTGCAGGGTGAGTTGCTTGTCGTTTTTGAGGTCGGCCGGGTAGTCGTAGTGCATATAGCGCAACCGGTGCTGGTTATCGATGGTGATCAGGGGCAGATCGTAGTGGCGGGCCAGGTAGGCGCACATGGGTTCGAAGTCGGTGATGACCGCATGGGGCTGAAAGGTCTTGAAAACCGATTTGCGCAGGGCCTGCAGCTTATTATGGCCGTCCGGCAGACGTTGAAGATTATTCAGCAGGGTTTTCAAAGGGGCCACCTTGTTGTTCACGCTTTCAATGTGCAACCCCTCGGTTTCGAAAAGATCGAAGTCCGCCCCCAGGTGGCGCAGTCCGCGGCCATAGGTCACCACTTTAACCTCGTGACCCCTTGCGGTCAGATGCTCCAGAACCACACGCGCCCGGGAAGAGTGTCCCGAGCCTTCACCGGATACGCCGTAGACGATACGCGCCATGATGGATGCTCTCCATTCGTCCGGATTGAAACCTGGACCGTTTTCGGTTATAAAAGGGATATTCTGTTCATAACTGATGGGAATAGCACACTTTTTCAAGGGGGGGCAAATGAAAAGGCAATTCGGCAACTCAAGCATGGGCGCGATTTTGGGCGTTTTTCTGCTTTTCTGTGCGGCGACGGTGCAGGCGGCCGTGGTGGAGGTGAACGATGACGGCCAGGCGCTGATCGCCCAGGGGGCGCAGGCCTATGCCGAAGAGATGCGCGATCGCCCCGTGCTGACGGACAAAGCCTATTTATCCTACCTCCAGCAGGTGGTAAAAAAACTGCAGGGCGGCGATAAGCCGCCCGCCGGCGTGGTCCCCCGCATCACGGTGATCAATGCCCCAGCGCCGCAGCTCTATTCCTATACGGACGGCAATATTGTTATCACTACGGCCGCGGTGCTTTCGGCCGACAACGAGGCCCAGCTGGCCGCCCTTATGGCCCATGAAATGGCGCACCTCATGGGCGGGCACTACATTTTGCTCTATCAGAAGATCAAGGCGGCGGAGCGAAAGCAGCGCTTTCTCGCCACTGCCGGCGCCATTTTCGGTGCGGTGCTGGATTCGGCGGTGGACTATGCGGCCGAAGTCGAATCGGCCAAGCAGGTGGATCGCGTCATGAAGGGCGAGGAAACCTACCTCTCCGCCATGAAATCCCAGGCAAAAATCGGCGCGGCCCAGAGCGCCTATTACGGGGTGAAGGAGGCCATCGCCAACATTCCGGAAAAAGACGAAAAAGGCGACCGCATCGATCCCAGGCAGCGGTTTGAAGTGGTCGCCGATATCCAGGCCATGGTGATTCTGGCCAAGGCGGGCTACGACCCCTCCCAGGCGTCGGGGGCCTGGAAAAATGTCCGCGATTTGACCAGCAGTCGGATCGTTGAAAAGGAGCAGGGCCTGGGGGACATGGCCGAGCAGCTCAAGCAGATTCAGGCCATGATGCGCATGATGCAACAGCAGATGCAGCAATCCCTCGGGAAGAGCGGTCTGTCGCGAACTATTGCCGATACACCGCCATCCAGGCCTGATCTGGTTGCCGGCTATGAGGGGTTGAAGGAGGTGCGCGAGGCGCTGAAAGGCGGCCACGGGAAAAAAGGCGTAGAACCCTACCAGGCCTTTATCCGCAAAATTCTCCTGCCGCGGGCCGAACGGCTGATGGAAGATGAACGGTACCAGCAGGCCGAGGCCGATTACCGCAACCTATACCGGAAAGGGTTTAAGGAAGCACCGGTGCTCTATGGCGTCGCAAAATGCGCCCTGGGCGACTTTGCCTTTGCCGCTACCGAAGGGCAGAAGAAAGAGGCGGAAAAGCTCTATATCGAGGCCACGAAAAAAGACCGCAAATATGCCGCGCCCTGGAAGGCCTTGGGAGAGCTTTACGAGGATTGGGAGCGATACGAGGACGCCATGGCGGCCTATCAGGGATACCTGAAAGCAGCGCCGTCCGCACGGGACCGGAAAAAAATCAAACGCAAGATCAAATCTCTGAAAAGAAAGGCGGAACTGTGATGTATACGAGGACGATGCGGTTTTTTCTGTCGGCCATGCTCTTGATCCTTTTCCTGGCCAATCCGGCATGGGCCGGGCAACGGTTCCAATACCGCTTCCACGAGGGGGATATCTGGAAGATGAGCGACCGGTCCGAAACCAGCACCGAGATGATGGGAAACAAGATGACCCAGCGGACCAAACGGGTGACCGTCTACAAAATCGCCCGCAATATGGGCAAGGGCTGGTTCCGCATCGCCGCCCAGGTCACGGCCCAGAAAAACTGGGACAACTCCGGCCAGGCCAACGAGATGAATTCGCTGGAAGGCATGCAGTTTACCGCCGAAGTCCACAAGAGCGGGATGCTGAAAAACTACAAATTTTCCGGCGGCAATCCCCAGATCGCCAAAATGATCGGTCCGGCCATGAAACCGGCCATCTTCTTTTTCCCCGAGTTTCCCGAAGAAGCACTGGAGCCCGGCGATGAATTCGATGCGCTGATCCGCTACGAAATGCCCGGCATGATGGGGATGGGGGGGATGAAGAGCGTCATAAAGATGACCTATACCCTGGAGGACATCAGCGACGGCCTGGCGACCTTTACGATCAAACAACGCATGAAGATGAAGGGGTCCGGCATGGATATGAAGTCCGGGGGCAAGAGCGAGGCCTTGTTCGATCTGAGCCAAGGCATGTGGGTCGAACACGAGACCGTCACAAAAAGTACGGCCGAACAGGGACCTGGCGCTGGAGCGACGACACTCTCCCGCAGCAAAGTGACCCTGGAAAAGAAATGAGGGATCTATAACACCTTTTGAAGCACCTTTGCGCCAAACCGCAGCTGAGAGGGTACGATCGGCAGAGCGATTTTTGTATTCGTGCAATTTCAGGAACCCCTTTTCCGAAAAATGCAGGTTCCCAATCCGACCTTTCCTTCGAGTATAAAGCTTTCTCAAAAAGGCCCGATAGTGTATCTGATCCAAATATCGTCTAATGGAGATAGAGATGCACGCATTGATCGTTGAGGATGATGTTACATCCCGGAAAATATTGGAAAACGTACTATCACGGTACGGCACGTGCGACTTCGCCGCCAATGGGTTGGAAGCGGTTGCTGCATTTCGCCGCGCCTTGGATGAAACGCGACCCTTTGATTTGATCTGTATGGATATTATGATGCCCGAGCTGAGCGGGCAGGATGCCTTGCAGCAAATACGCGGCATCGAAAAAGAGGCGGGCGTAAATACCGGCGATGAGGTCATGGTGTTCATGACCACGGCTTTGACTGAAACAGTGGAGGTGATCGATGCCTTATACAAAGGCGGCGCATCCGCCTATTTTGTCAAGCCGATTCAAATAGATAATTTTATCAATGAGCTAAAGTCGGCGAAATTGATTGAATAATAAAAATTGGGGTACGGATAGTAATGGGTCAAACAACGCTTGAATATACATCAGCGGGCTTTTGGATCAGGGCCGGGCTCGAGTATACCCTGGACAGATGGCAGCGTTCCATTCTTTATGGCGACACCATGCGGAAAAGAGGCAACGATTTTTTCGAGCACTTGCGTGCCGGTCAGCCGCCGGTGCTGGTGTTCGACTACGACTTGGTGCTGGATGGATTGGACTTCGATCCGCCGGTGAACTATGCCTTGGTCAAGATCCGCAACCGTCGCAGCGACGCATCCGACAGAAGAGGTGCTGGTCGTCGATCCGCCGGACGGCGACAGGGGACTTCAGCGGCGCAAAGGCCGCAATGCTCGATGCCCCACAGGCCCTTGGTGGTGATCGATCCGCGGGCGGGTCATGGCCCTGGGATCGGCGGCTCCAAACTCAAATCACAGATCGGTGTGGCGCTGGATTATGGGTATCCCGTATATTTTATCATGTTTTCTCCCGATCCCGCGCCAGGTCAAACCATTGCATCCATCCAGCAGGCCGAGGTCCGCTTTCTGGAAGAGGTCGCCCGTCGCCATCCCGATGCCCCCAAACCGGCTGTCATCGGCAACTGCCAAGCGGGGTGGGCAGCCGCGCTCATTGGCGCGGACCGACCCGATGTGGTGGGGGCCAATCCCATGCGATACAAGGGGGGATTGTCCGGCGGAATGTGGCTTGCCTCCTTGTGGTCGGATCTGGGGGACGGACAATTTGATGGCGCCCACTTGGTGACCAGTTTTGAAGACCTTAATCCGGCCAACACTTATTGGACCAAACAGTACAACCTCTTTTCCAATGTCGATACCGAGGCGGATCGGTATTTGGAGTTCGAAAAGTGGTGGGGCGGCTTTTTCAAGTTGGGCGCCGAAGAGATCCGTTTTATCACCCGCAGCCTTTTTGTGGGCAACGAACTTGAAAAGGGAATGGTTGAATTGCAGGAGGGGCGCCCCATTAATTTAAAGAATTTCAAAGATCCCATTTTCGTCTTTGCCTCCAGCGGGGACAATATTTCGCCGCCTCCCCAGGCATTGAACTGGATTTACAAAGTTTACGGTTCCGTGAAGGAGATCAAACGCCAGGGTCAAATTATCATATACATGATCCATGAGGAGGTCGGGCACTTGGGGATTTTTGTTTCCGGAAAAGTCGTCAGCAAAGAGCATCGCCAGATTATCGGCTGCCTGGAGACGATTGAGTATCTGGTGCCCGGACTCTATGAAATGGTTATCACCGCCGACCCCTCAAATACCAGCCTGGAAGACTATACCGTGCGGTTTGAAGCGCGCGACATGGCGGATATTCTATCGATGGATGATGGCCTGGAAGATGAAGAGGCCTTTGTGCCGGTGGCCGCCTTATCCCATATCAACGACCAAATCTACCGCATGTGGATTCAACCCTGGGTGAGGGCGGTGACCAAACCCTGGACAGCAGAAGCGCTGCGGCAGATGCACCCTTTGCGCTTGCAGCGTTCCCTCTGGTCCGATGCCAATCCATTTGTCTGGCCGTTGGCCGCCTGGTCGTCCCTGGTAAAACAGCACCGGCAGCCGGTATCCGTGGAAAATCCGTTTGTGACGGCTGAAACCTGTTTTTCCAACTGGATGACAGCTGCGCTGAACCTCTACCGGGACAGCCGCGATGCAATGCAGGAATGGATCTTCAAGTCCCTCTATCACAATCCGTGGACCGCATTTTGGTGGGCCGAAAAATCTCCTCCGGGAGGCAAGGCGTATTCTGAAGAGCAGATGGATCGATTGAGACGACAGGAGTCGGCGTTTGCCAGACGGAACGCCGGCCGCGGTGGATTTTCCGAAGCGGTTATTCGCATCATCATTGCGGTGACCGGCGTCGATCGTGCCGTAGACAAGCGTCAGGTCGAAACCGCCGATGCCATCGTACGCCGGCACAAATTGTTTGAACACCAAAGCCCGGCTGAGGTCAAACAGATGGTGCGCGATCAGGCCCGTATTCTTTCCGCTCACAATGACCTGGCCTTGACGGGATTGGCCACCATGCTGCCTTCTCAGGCTGAACGCGAGATTGCATTTAATGTCGCCATAGAGATCGCCGTGGCTGACTTTCGGGTGGATCTCGGAGAGCGCCAGGTGCTGACGCAAATTCGCAAAACATTAGAACTCCACCACAACGATTTGCATTAGCAGCCGCACACCCTAGAAGTGGTTTCAAATTCTTCATCCGGGCCCAAAATCAAGGCGGGCGGCAGGTTGAAACCCAAGGGAATAGTCTGCTATTTTGAGGATTTAAATCTGCCGCCCAACGCTTTAGGTTGGTTTCGAAGGGAGGTTTTGAAACCGCTTTTATCCATAATTGATGCTAAAGCAATGAGGTGCGCACCAGGATAATAAACCATGGTCGCGAATTGTACGGACACCTTCTGGAGATTCAATCATGGCGCATAAGCAATCTTACGAATTTTAACGGAAGAAGCGCTCAAAGCCAGCGAAGCCAAACTCTATGAAGCGCAGAAAATGGCGGGGCTGGGGTACTGGCACTGGGATATCCGGACCGGTAAAGTCGTTTGGTCCGAAGAGGTTTATAAGATTTTCGGTCAGGATCCGACCTCCTTTGAAACGACCATCGATTCAATTCTTGCGCTGTCGCCATGGCCGGAGGAACAGAAGCGCGGCGAGGAACTGATGCAAAAGGCGATGGAAGACCGGGAGAAGAGAGAATTCGATCAGAAATTCCTCCTTCCCGACGGCAGTATCGGCTACTATCATTCCACTTATCAGGGATGCTACGATGCGGACGGAGAACTGGTGTCAATGGCCGGCACCGTCATGGACATTACAAAGCGCAAACAGGCCGAAGAGGCGCTCCGCCAAAGCGAGGAGCGATATCGTTCTTTGGTGGAACACACGATGGATGGATATTTTATCTCCGAAATTCCTTCGGGGCGGCTTATTTTTTTAAACCAACGAATTTGCGAAATATTCCAATACGATATGCAGGAAGCACTGTCCCAGACGATCTGGGATATCATCGATCCAAAGCAGCACGATCTTATTCGAAAGCAGCTTCACGTTGCATTACAGACGACAGGCCCAAGCCATGAATCTTATACATTTAATGCCATTTGCAAAGATGGACACCAAATACTGGCGGAAGTGTCCACTTCCATCGTGCAATATAATGGCAAACAAGTCCTCCAAGGGGTGTTGCGGGATGTAACCGAACGGGAGAAGTTGTTTCGTCAATTGAAGCAGGCCCAGAAAATGGAATCCATCGGCCGCCTGGCAGGCGGCATCGCGCATGATTTCAACAACATGCTTGGGGTGATCCTGGGGCGGACAGAAATGATGCTTCTGGAGATGAAGCCCGAAGCCCCTAACTATGCCAACCTTAAGGAGATCCATTCGGCCGCCTCGCGATCATCCGATCTGACCCGACAGTTGCTCGGCTTTGCGAGACAGCAGACCATTGCCCCAAAAGTATTGAACCTAAACGAAAATATCGATCTGGCGCTCAAGCTGCTCAGAAGAATCATCAGAGAGGATATCAAGTTGACCTGGGACCCTGGGGCCGATCTGTGGGCGGTAAAAATTGATCCGATCCAGATCGACCAGATCCTCATCAATCTCTGTTTGAATGCGCGGGATGCCATCACACGCACCGGTACGATCATTGTTGAAACCGCCAATGTGGAAATCGGCGAAAAGTACTGCGCCGGCCACGCGGAGCTCAAATCCGGCAGTTGGGTGCAGCTGACGGTCAGCGATGATGGCTGTGGCATTGATAAAGAAACCCAGGCGCATATTTTTGAACCGTTTTTTACCACCAAGGACGTGGGCAGGGGAACCGGTCTGGGACTGGCCACTGTGTACGGCATCGTCAAGCAAAACTGCGGATTCATTTATGTGTACAGCGAGCCGGAAATGGGAACGACGGTCAATATCTATTTGCCGCGCGTACCGGAATCGGTTTCAAAAACAACGGGCGACCATGCCATGACACATCCTCAAGGGGCTGAGACCATATTGCTGGTGGAAGATGAGGCATCGCTGCTGGATTTAAGCAAAATGATGCTTGATCGGATGGGGTACACCGTCTTATCGGCACCCACGCCTGAAGATGCCATTGATATCGCCCGAAGCTATGAAGATTCAATTCAGCTTCTGGTGAGCGATGTGGTGATGCCTCAGATGAATGGCAAAGAGCTGAAGGGGCGCATTGAAAGAATCAAACCCGGGATCAAGGCATTGTTCGTGTCGGGTTATGATGCCAATGTCATCGTTCACCACGGGGTTCTGGACGCGGACGTCAATTTTCTCCAGAAGCCGTACTCGATCAATTCGCTCTCTACAAAGGTGAGAGAAGTATTGGACCAATAGATGGCTTCTATCGGCCGTCTCAATCCTCTTTCGTCAATAATGCCACCACCTGTCAATTATTGTGCTCACCGCAGAGAAGATCAGTGGCATCATACACCATCCGATCTGGATGCTGCCGAACGAAGAAAAAGTGTTATTATAACAGCATATGCCAGCAACTATCCGGAGGGGGGAGATACCCGGCATGCCGGTCAGCCCCACTGCCTTTAATGGCATGGCATTTGCTATTCCGATATCATAATTTTCACCCTGCAGACCTATTCTTTTTCCAGCTGCCATTGGTCGTGATGGAACCACTTCCCGCCTCACTAGCTGCGCCTGCTGACCGCGTAGAGTAGTCTGAACAATCAACTGAATCGGCACTGTTGAATTCGCTGGAGACAGCCGTTGTGTCTCATGAGGACAACAGAGGTCCGGATAGGAGGGCGTCGCCGATTCAAGGACATTCAAACCATGTTTATTCGAAAGGAGTCCACATGTTAAAAAGTACAAACCATTTTCTCAAACCGGTCATGCTGATACTGACCATTCTGGCCGTTGGCTGGCTGCCCATTGCGGGGCATGCGCAGACATCCTGCGGGGAAATTATGCAAACCCCATTGATAGCCGGGCAAAACATCCCCGTGGGAGATGTATTTATCGAAAATGACGAAAACAGCTTATACGTTACCTATCAGACCGACGGGAACTGGCTGATTACCGAAACCCATCTGGATGTCGCCACCCGGCCGGAAGATCTGAAACAGACGCCAAAAGGAAATCCTGTGCCCGGCCGGTTTGCCTACCAGAGCGAACATGACCCCGGTGTCACGACAATGACCCATACCATCGATTTGACGGCCTGGCCTGCGGGATCGACGCTTTATATTGCCGCCCATAGCGTTGTGGTCTCGGCATCCGGTTCGGAAACGGCCTGGGGGGAAGGGGTGGACTTCCCCGGGAATAACTGGGCCATGTATATGTCCTACGATCTGCAGTCGTGCACGCCGCCCCCGCTCGAGCCGGGTATCATCGACATGCAGGCCGATACCATTGAAGTCTTGGAAGATGCGACTTCAGTCACTTTGCACCTGATTCGAACAAACGGCAGCGATGGCCAGGCGACGGTCACCCTTGAATCGACCGACATCACCGCCACAAATGGCGATGATTATGCGTCCGTAAATCTTGTGGTGACGTTTGATGATGGTGAGACCGAGAAATCCTTTCAGGTGTTCATCCTTGATGATACCCAGACTGAGGACAACGAACAGTTTATCGTCCGGATGACCGATGTGACGGGCGCCGAAATGGGATCCAACGACGCCACCACCTGTATTATCATCGACAATGACAGTGCGCCGCCGTCATAATCGCCGCCAATTGCCAGGTGAAACCCCGATGGCGTGAAAACCGGAGGGGTTTTGCAGCGATCGGGTAGACGCGTTACGCAATGCAAAAATGGACGGCAACAAAACCCGCGCCCAGGCCGATCACTACACCGGCCAGGATCTCTGAGATCCGATGCCCGACGAGATCCTTGAGAATCGGGTCGTTGCGGACTTCATTGTTCAGCCAAGGGTATTTCAGCTGAAATTGACGGTAGATGGCGTATAATCGGCTTCTATCGTAGATGACGATAAAGGAAAACAGCATGGCAAGCCCAAACAGGAGGCTTTGGCCGCCTGCGGTGCAATAGATGACCATGGTGGACGATGATACCACGGCGCTATGGGCGCTGGGCATACCGCCGGCCCAGATGATGCGCCAGAACATCCTGGATCTGTCTCTGGTTCCATAGCGCACCAGTCCGCAAACGACTTTGGCGGATTGGGCCATGCACCAGGATAGGGCGGCTGAAATCAAGAGCGCGTTCATTCGTTGCTTTCAAATCGGGCGCTCGTTACACGCGTGGTCGTTGACTCAGTTGCCTGCATGGCGATAACCGTATTGGGGATTGTGCGGATCAAAATCATCGTCGGAAAGTCCCACATTGATCTTTAAATCGTGAAATTCATAGGCTTCCACCAGCTCACCGGACCCATTATATATGGCGACTTTGAGCGGCAATTTGACCTTGGGGCAAAAGTATAGACGGATCCGGTGGGCATAGAATCCTTCTTCTTCGGGAAAACGGCCTTCCACCACCGTTGCGGGTTTTCCGTCGAAGCGCGCTTCTCCAATATAATGAATCACATCCAGACCCTTTGATCGGGCCAGGGCGACATTGGATGAGATCAAGGCGATGATTTTCTCCATACCGCTGCTTTTCAGGGAGTGGCGGTTTGCTCTCATGGCCAAATACCCTTCCGGGTCCAGACGTAGGGTCATCTGCTTAAAAATTCCACCGGGATGGGCAACGAGTTTGTCATTGTATTTGCCGTGGACGAAAATCACTTCGCGTCCCCGGGCAATGCCGTGGTTCCATCTGAAATAATAGTGGGCCGGTTTCTTGTATTTGACGGCAATATCCCGGTCTGAGTACATTACGCTGCCTTTTCTGACTGTTTTGTCCAGTCTGCAGGTGTAGTCCTCAACCGTATTGAACTGGTTGACCGCGTCGGCGATCAGTTGGTGCACGCTCTGCTCGTCGGCCCTGCCGATGCCAGGGTTTCCTATGGTGAACAGGACCACCGATACGATAAACAATGTCCACCTGATCAAGATGCCTGACGACATGAGAATCTCCTTATGGCCTCCGGTTTTCACCTGTTCACTGTGCAAGCGCAGTCGGCCGTTTTCTGCACCTCAGCGCCGGCTTGTTTGGGGCGCAGGTCAACCATCTCACCGAATCGCATGAACTCTTCTACCCGACACATGGAAATCATCCGGCCGTTATAGATCGTTTTATTAGGGCACCCGTCGCAAAGATCCTGCTTGCCGGAGGGAAGCACATCCTGGGGTTGCAGCACCAGAAGGCTCTGGATCGATACTTTCCTGAACAGCTGCAGCGGATTTTTCAGCGCAGAACATAGAAAGGCGATGACTGTCTTGCGCAACTCCCGGTCAAAAGCGGCAAGGAGAAACAGCATTTTGGCCCTGGCATAAAGAGGGGCGGGCAAAAATGAAAGAAATCGCCCCCTGAGAAAATGGTAGCCGTTTTGTAACATCTCCATGCCTCTGGGGCCGAGATTTCCGAAATACTTCTTTTCGGTTCCCAGGATATTGGAAAACATCCATTTGGGTGAACTGGGAACTTCCGTGCCGCCAAGAAATGCATTGGCCTCGAACCCGGGCAGCACTTTCTTGATTTGTGCGGTGATATCATCGGCCGTGAGGTTGATGCCGGACGGGTTTTTGTATCGATTGGTTGAAAACGCCGTGTCTCTGAAATCGATCTTCTCCCCGGCCGCAAACAATTCCCAAGGATCGTCTTCACGCGGAACGCGAACCGGTATCAGGGTATGGGTGCTGACCATGTGGATACTCTCAACGGTCCATCGGATAATGGACGGGACTTCATGAAGGGTCTCCGGTAAAACGGTGGTATTAAATCCCACCACCAGCCCTTCTCTAAAGGCCATATCCGTATATTTCTGCCTGAGGGCATTCAGATCTTCTTCGGATTTTCCCATCCAACCGGGACGCGACTGCCCGCTGTCCACATGGAAAATGACGCCCATCAGGCCTGCCTTTCTCAGTTCTCCGGCTATTGCCGGAGTCAGGCTGTGGCCGTTGGTCACCAGAAACGGTTTGACCTTGTGTGAGCGAACCAGTCGGATGATCGCCGACAAGCTGGGATGGAGCAGCGGCTCTCCTCCGGAAATGAACACGGTGTCGGTTTTGCGCAACCGTAGTAACGTTCGGAGCTCGCTTTCAATCTGAGCCATGCTTTTGTCGCTTTCGGCGATATTGCTCTGATAGCAGTAACCGCACCTCAAATCGCAGGCGCGCGTAACCTCCAGCCAGGAAAAGGCGTTGTCCGAATTGGTCCATGGCATTCGAAACAGCCGCGATGTATCCACAACCGCTTTTTTCGATCCTTCAACCATTTTCATTTTGTTGTCCTTTTGTTGGGGTTGTCTGAAGGATACACCAACAAGAAATATGCCACTTTTGTATTTGTTTTAATTACAGATGGTTAACTTTTTAAGGATCAGATTTTCAGAAGGTGGATATACAAAATACGAACAGGGTATATGTAAAAAATGTATGAGCTATCGGATGGGCAGGGCCCACCACAATTGATGCAAATTATGCTTGAATCGTGGGCTTAAGATTTTACGAAAGCGGACGATATAAATGACGGGAGGGGTATATGGATATCACGGCAATTTCCAGCAACACCGCCATGGCGGCCATGGTCCGTCAGCTTCAGACCATCAGCGAAATACAAACCGCCGTCATGGCGCAGATAGCCGACGGTCAAAAGCAGATGGCCGCCATATTGGCAGCGGCCGGTATCGGGCAAACCATCGACATCCACGCCTGAAAAACAGCCGGATCGAAGCCATCGGGCGGCCGGGTCCTCTCCTCCATACCATTGAAGCAAACCCCAATATTGCAAAAGTTGTACTCAATTCGCTTGGGTATGTTGGACCAAAATAAACCACTTGGGCCGCTGCCATGACTTGCGAAATGTTTCGATGTCGGACGCTACAGCGCGTTTTGTTTTCTCGTCTCCATCCAGAAACAGAACCAGATCCATCTGCTGCAGCCGGGTACCGAAGGTGCGGTCGAACCGGCGGGCAAAGGCGTTGGCCGGGGTGACCATATGCCCCATCAGCCGCTCCAGGGGCAGTCGCAGGCCGCTCTTGTTTTCTCCCGGTAGGTAGGATTTGACGATCAACTCGGTGCAGACCAGGCTGGCGTCGCTGCCGAAATCAAATGCGTAGTCATAGGGGCGGCCCTGGTAGTGCATGGCGCGCACCACGGCGGCGGCACGATCCGCTTTGGAAAGACGGGGGCGCAGCACCGCCAGTGAGTCGCAGCTAGCCGAATGGTGCAGCGAAGTAAAGGTAACCCCCGGCGAAATGGCCTCTAAAACCCGGGGCATGCGGCCATCGCTGAAATGCGATTGCAGGCCGCCAAAGGCCCGCGGGTAGCGCCGGCGGATCAGGTCGTCGATGCTCTCTGCGCCCTGTCTTTGAAGCCATGCTTTCACTTCCGCATGTGCGGACATTTTCGCCCGCTGGGCTGCGCTGCCGATATACAAGGCGGCATGGGTCCAGAAACCGGGGATGCCCACATTGGTCATATACCACTCCCGTCGTTCCAGCAGGATGTCGCCGGGTTCGAGCCGGTCGGCGATGGCTTGGATCTGGGGCGGTTGAATCAGATAGCGGTGCGGCCGCCACACCTTGGTATGGCCCATCCACTCGGCTACCCCCTTCTGAACCGGAAACCACGCCCTGTGCCGCAGTTGCTTGACGATGGCCAAACCGTTTTTGAAGGTCATTCTGGGGCCGGGGCCTTTGCCGGCGGCCAGGATGATACTGCTGTCTTCGCCGGCCCATTGGGCGAGTTGGGAATCCGTCGGCGTTTTATAGACTTTGGCCACCGCTTCCACGGCCGCGTAGCGTCCCGCCTTGATCACGTTGAGATACTGATATTTGAACTGGGCGTAGACCCCTTTGGGCAGGCCCAAAGGGGCATTCTTTTCGTTGAGGATGGTGTCCATCATGCGATTTTGCTCGAACACCGCAATGACCTCCAGCGCGATGCGATACTGGGTCAGGAAAACGCCGCGCGCCAGGTGAAAGGAGCGCTTGCGATCCCTGCGTTGCCTGAGCTGGTAGAACTGCATGTGCTTTTCCGACAAATTGTCCAGGGCCAGATAGATCTCCACCATGGGGTACCACAGGGCCAGAATTTCTTTGCGACGGTCCAGCCGCAGCAATGTGGTGTCGTCGGGTGGCTTGGGCCCGAAAAGATCGCCCCGCGTTGCAACCTGGCGGGCAATCCGGAGCAGATGGCTGCGCAGGCGTTTGAAGGCATCTAAATCCTGCGCATAGGAGGAGATGATGACTTGACGCTCCGCCTGATTGAGCATGTCGGCCTGCACCGGTCCGGCTAAAGAGAAGATCAGGCAGCAGATGAACAGCAGGGCAACGATAGAGCGGACGCTGCGGATAAGAGGCAGCATGGCCTTTTGCTCCATTATCGCGCCAATGCCCCGATGAAGCATCCCCCTCCGCCGCCGCCACCACTGCTGGTGGTGGTATTGGTGCCGCCGGCACCGGATATGGGGTCGCTGGCTGATATGGTCAATACTGCACTGCCGATACTACCGATGGCGGCGCCGCTGGGATTGGCGAGGAAGAGATGGATGGTTTCGTCGGGCTCTGATGCGCTATCGTTCAGGATCGGCACAGTGAAGGTCTTGTCCGCGCTGTCGCCGTCCGCCCAGTTCAGCGTGCCACTGACCGCGGTGTAGTCATCGCCGTCTGTAGCCGTACCGTCTCCCGTGGCATAGTCCACAGTAGCCGCACCCGAACTGCCGCCGGTACGACGCACCGTGATGGTCATGGACCCCGCGTTCTCTTCCACGGCATAGGCCGGTGAACTGAAGCCCACTGTGCCCGGATTGTCACTGGCATTGATGGTCAGGACGGCGCTGGTGATGGCGCCCAACGGTGCGCCGCTGGCGTTGCTGAGTGTGAGGTTGATGGTTTCGGATGGCTCGGCAATGGCATCATCCAGGATTGGCACGGCAAACGTTCTGCTGGAATTGTCACCGTCCGGCCAGGTGAGAGTGCCGCTGACCGCTGAATAGTCGCTGCCGGCTGTCGCTGTGCCATTGCTGGTGCTGTAATTGACGGAAGCGGCGCCGTCGCTGCCGCCATTGCGTTGTACGGTAACAACGGCATTTCCCGAGGCTTCATCAATGCTGTAGGTTGATGAATCGAAAGCTAAGGTGCCCGACAGAAGGGGGGCGATGTTTCCGCTGACCACCAGCGCGTAGTTTTGAGGGCCGTAGGGCACATTATGGCCGGCAACGTTGATGGTGTATGTTCCAACGCTTGGTGTATCAACGGTGATACCGACGGTATTGTTCACCCGGTCGTATTGGGTGGAATAATCGGGACTGTACCGGACACTTGCCCGGATCAGCGCTGTATAGGCAGAGGTCGTCCAGGGAGCGCCGGCCGAAGTAGCGCTGACCGAAGTCCGTCCCGTGGGATTGTTGTTTTCCAAACCCATACCGAAGTTGTTGTCTGCCGCCCGTTCGATGGCGATATGAATCTCCCCGCTGGAGACGGTCAGGTTCAAAGGGATGGTGATGAATCCGGTTGGAACATATGTGAGGGTTTTCCTCAAAATTTCATTGGTGGTGTCCGGAAGCCCGGATCCGTTGTCGCCATAGACCACCACATCGGCATTAGTGGATGTGCCGCCGTTGTAGTACCAGAATGTGGTACTTTCGAAAAAGGCCGGATAACTGGCAGGGGTGAACCGCACGGCAAAGTTGTTGGCCGCGGCTCCCGCGACATTATCAGTGTCATACACCAGGGTGCTCGTCGGGGCCTTTTGCAGCGCATTGTCGGGATAAGTCACTGCGGCCGATGGACCGGTCAAATCAAGATCAAGATCGTTGACAAGCCCCCCCTGGGCAGTGGGAGAACCGGGATAATCGGTCCAGACCAGATTGATTTTAAGCGGTGCGCTCGAATCGGTCACGGTAATAGCATAGGAATGGCCGGCGCTGGTGGTCAGCCCGTTCGTCTGGTCGTAGTAGAGAATATCAAATGGTGCCGGCGGGAAGACGCCATCGCTGAGACTGACCCGTCCCCAGCCTTCCACATTGTTGGGCACCGGAGCATCCGGAATCTCCTGCACCGAACCGGTGCCGTATTGTCCCGGAGAGATATCCTCGGCGCTGTTGATCAGGGCGGCCTTGATCAAAGCCGCCGAAGGGGATGTCATCCCAGCTTGGGTGATCAGGTACTCTCGCATCAGCGCGGCGGTGCCTGCGGTCATTGGAGTGGACATGCTGGTGCCGCCGAACCACACGTAATAGTCGTTGAAATTGCCCCAGCCGATGGGCGTGCTGGTCGAGATCGCACCGGTACGGGTCGACAAAATATTGGTCCCGGGAGCGACCAGATCGGGTTTGTAGCGGCCGTCGAGGCAGGGCCCCCGGGAACTGAAGGCCGCCATGCCGCGGTCGTTATTTGAAACGTGGTCGTTATTGATAGGATTGGCGGGATAGTCCAGCGGACCATGGGTACCCCACAGGATGTCGGCACCGGTACCGCCCGGGCGGTCGCCTTCGCTCGCGCCAATGGTCAGGCAGTTTTTTGCGGTTGCGGGAGAAGCGATGCTGTACCGATCGATCACCCCATCGGCATCCAGATCGGTCCCATCGTTTCCAGCGGCAAACAAAATCAGAAAATCAGGGTTGTTCCACATATACTCATCCACATCCTGGGAGTATGTGGTGTAAGCGCTGCCCCCGTTGGCCCCCCAGCTGTTGGTGTGCAATTGGGCGCCGGCCGAGTCGGCTTCACCGAACAAGAGGTTCAGATCAAAGGGGATACCGGACAGGGTGCCGCTGTCGTTGTCCTCCGTCGCCTGGAAGATCAGATTGGCTTTGGGAGCCATGCCGGCATGGGCTGTGGCCGGAAAGGAATTGGCAGACGGGGTGCTGCCCGACATCTGGCCGTTACCCATCACCGAACCGGCGACGTGGGTTCCGTGACCATTTACGTCGCTCCCATCCACCCCTGTTTCATCTGCCGCCACGCGGTCTATAATCTGGATGACCCTGGAGCCGCCGCTGCCGTTTTCAAAGTCATCATGCAAATTGGCCGGGGATGTATAACCCTGGTCCAAGCCGGTATCGGCCACCCCCACCGTCTGGCCGGCGCCATAAAGCCCGTGGGTATCGCGGGGACCGCGCACCCGCATGATATCGGTGGAGACGTCGTTGTACAATTTCCAGGCAGGGGTGGGCTCGACCCATCGCACGCCGTCGATGGCCGGCAACTGACCGATGCGATCCGTGGGGATATCAACTACCCAAGTGTATTTCAGCTTCGTGCGCGTCCGCCCCTTTACCGATCCGCCCAAAGCTGCCAGGCGGGCCTCAATGGCATCCGGATCCACTCCGGGGAAGAGGTTCACCCTCAGGGTGGCCATTGCACCGGCTGCCCGGCTCGACTGGCTGTGGAGCCTGCCCATAGCTGCCTTCGATATTCTGAAACCGGATTGAAAAATGCCGACCCACCGCACGTGGGGCATGGATCGCAGTGTCGACCGCTGTTGCGAATCCACTCGAACGATAAAGGAATAATCCGGCAGGTAATCTAAAATCTCGGCCCCGTTCAGTCGCAAGGCTTCTTTCCATGCCTCTTGGATGGGACCGTCGAATTGGACGATGTAATATCCGGATTGTCCCGGGGCATAGCTTTGAATATCACTCAGGGCCGCATTTTTGGGCGGTATTTGATAGAGCGGATCGAATTGTGTTTCGCCGATGCGAATCAAACCGGTGGGCCCGGCCGCCTTTGGCTTCTTGACCGTCCCAATATGCTGGGTCGCCGGGATTCTCTCGGTGGTAGTCGGAGGAATCGGGATCATCTGTTCCTGCTGCGCCCACGTCGTCGCTATCCCGGACAATGGGGATATGGGCATCAACAAAAACACAAGCAACAATATCATCGCCACTGCCTTCATCTTCATAATTTCCACTCCAGGCCCTTCATATCAATAAGAATTCAGAATTTTGAGCGTCAAAGACCGCAGTTCCTAGCAAGGCGTCCGTCTCACGGGCTTAATAGCTTAAGCCGCGATGGATGGCGATTGCTGCAATTTTTAAGAATGCGTAAGGATGAATTCTAACGCGGATACCATATGCAAAGCATCTGTGGCAACGAAATAATCCTATTTTTATAGATCCGATGGGGGGCATGGCATGAACCGGGGTATTCAATTGCAAGAATATCCAATTATTTCTTTGACATAGTCTATAAAAGGGGCTAAATAGACTCACGGAATAACCATTGGTCCCCGCAACAGGTGTTAACGGGCAGGAGCCCAAGCGAACGTTTGTTCATCTTGATGGCAGGCTCAACAGCATATCGATTTTTTATTGTCCTAAACAGCAGTAATATAATCCGACGATTGGGTCGTCTTTTCCATGTTGTGTGTACAAATGAACCGGATCCAGGTATTAGAGTACACAGGACGGTAAGCGCCATGGCGCCCTTACGCCGGTCGTTGGGGTTGTAGAAAAAGTATATCTTTAAGGTGGATTTCTATTTTTATTTCTTTCTGTCCGACAATTCATTGCTGGGCAAGTAGTAGTATGGAAAATGGATAGTCAATTCGATATTTTTCTAAGCTACGACTCAGACGATAAGCCTTATGCCGGGGAGCTTGCAGACAAACTTGAGGCAGCCGGGGTTAGGGCAACAGCTGTTTTATAACCTTGCGAGGTTACAATGGAGAAAAGAAACCAAATGATGATAGAGACAAGCATATGAAATGGACCTTCGGGATTTGGGTTGTCATCGCGCTTTGTACAACCGGTTGTCCGACCCAGGGAGGCTCGCAAAGACCGTCTGAAGGTGGTTTGCTTTTTGATGGTGCGGGCATTGTCCAACAAGCGGATGAGTTACGCAGGGTATTGGAACACTACCGTAATCAGTTCGGCGTCGAGTTGGTGATTGCAACCGTTGAAAGCAGTTCCGGGATGGAGATCAACCCATACGCACAAAAGCTGTTCAGCGAGTGGCGTATTGGCGAGAACTATGGCGGAAAAGGCATTCTTTTGCTGGTCTCCAATGATACGGGGGAGGGACGTCTTGAGATATCCTATGAACTGGAACATATCCTCACTGACTTGATGTGTGGCCGGATCATCCGCAATCAGGTCCGTCCTTTCTGGGAAATGGACATGATCTATGTCGGCATGCTCGACGCGGTTTTTCTGATCAGCGAACGCAGCCGCATGCTTTCCTTTGATCGATCAACTGCTGCAGAAAAAGCACGTTTGGAGGACGAATTCCTGTCGGGCGGAGGCGGCGTGACCCTGCCGGTCCGATTCGATTTGGGATACGAAGCCAAGGCACGTCTGTCCGGCGATGACCGCCTTCGATACGGTCCGGGCCGGACACCGCTTGAAACCGTTGAAGAATTCCGTTCGGCCATGAGCAGCGGTATCAATGACAACACTTTAGGGATGTACACCCCACAGACGCAGGTCTTTTTTAGAATGGAGCCGACCTTGACCAGGGAGTACCGAACGTACGCGGAAATCATCTCCAAGTGTGGGCCGTTCCGTATCAATAGCGACGGTACCCGTGCAGTCGTTCAGATGCAGGAAAGCTGCAAGGATCGCTTTCCGATCTTTTGTCTGAAGAACCGGGAGGGATGGCAGTTGGACTGGGTGACGTTTTTTCATTCCCACGGCCGCGAGTTGAAAGGGGGCTGGACCATGCACCGCATCCCCACAGGGTATGAACATCTGATCCCTGGAACCAAAAAGGTGGCGCAGTGGTGCAGCCGACTGCCCGTGCGCGCTGATCAGAAAGCCGATTTCCGCCGACAGGTGGGTGAGGCGGAACAGCAGCTAAAGATCCATCCAAATTCCCCCGACCATCATTTGCAACTGGCCGATCTATATCTCTCTTGCTGGCGATGGCCCGATGCATTGCGTCTTTATTCCCGGGCGGTCGCCCTGTCACCCGATGATCCACATTATTTGGCGGCTTTGGCTGAGGCCAAATATTACCTCTATTTTATGAAAAGTGCCCGCAAGAACTTTCAAAAATTGAGGGGGTATCCGCAGTGGCGGAGCAGAAGCGCCATTCGCTTGAAGGAGATCCAGCGATGGCTTGGAGATGGATGACATTATCCTCAGTTTCCGGCAAACGCGTCAACCCACCCTAGCGATCACAGGATAGCGGCATGCGAAAAGTATATACGGGACAAGTTCTTGCGTTGGTTGAGATTATGAAAGACGTGCTTGAAATGCACGGCATAGCATCCACCATCAGGAATCAATACCTGAGCGCAGCGGTGGGTGAGATTCCGCCCCATGAATCCTGGCCTCAATTGTGGGTATCGGATCAAGACTTCGAGCGCGCAAGAAAAATTATTGAAACGACTGAAAAAGAATCGACCGAATCCCATCAGGTGTTGACCTGCTCAAACTGCGGCGAGGACGTTGAGGCCCACTTTGCCGTATGTTGGAATTGCGGAACAGAAATGGATTAGCAATGCCCTTGCAGCCACTGCCCATAGCGTTTGATGCAATATCCGGCGAACCTATCTAATATCTTCTTCATGTGGGGGCATGGGTGCAAATCGACCTGTTTGAAGAAAACGGGTAACCTGCTGTCGGACGTTTTTGTTGACAACGATTGAAGTGTGATTGCACGGTACCACGAGGAAATCCTGCATTTCCTTGAGTTTGGCCCGTTCTACGGTGACGGCCCCGTCATCCTCTCCGGGCAGGATATTTGAAAAAAGCGGATTCCAGCTCTTTTTTCCGACGATGATGCCCACTTCTGGTGAAATACGGTCGAGTCGGGAGGCAAGGGGCTCACCTTTGGTCCCGAGCTGGGCAGCGGCAGGCCCGGTCATGCGGCTGAGGCGCGGAAAGGTTTCATAGGCCCAGTCCGCCAGTTCGCTGCCCTGGTTGGGCGGCGCCAGCATGACGATTCGGCTGCCTTCGGGAAGCCGGTGATCCTGGAGAAAGGTGCGAATGATCAAGGCACCCAGGGAGTGGCTGACAAAGTGAATGCGATCGTATCCCTGGGCCTTTGCGGCGGCCACGGCCGAAGCGACTTCCCCGCCGGCCACGGATGAAATGGTGTCATGGGTGGAGTCATAGTCGATGTTGACCACGCCATACCCCTGGCGGATCAGGTGATATTCGATTAAGGCCATGGATGCGTCTGTACGAAATAGGCCGTGCAATAGAATGACACATTCGCCGCGGGTGGGCTGAAGGCTGCGCATATAACGGTCATAGGCGAACACTGCACTGACGGTCATTAGCGCCAGGACCAGGGAAAATACCCCTATCCGGCGCAGAAGGGCTCTGTTGGATGATCGGCCTTGGCGCCGAAGGCATCGATATTGTCGCTTGATCATGCGATCTCTCCATGCAGATGTAGGACGGCCGTGCGCAGGCTGTTAGCAGTGGCGGCGCAAGGGAGAACCCGGTATCCTGCCGTCAATTCAACAGGGGGCCAGATTTTCCGCGGCCAAATCCGCATGGCCGGACCGTTTTTATGGCTGAAAAAACTGCCCCACATGCCCCGGAGGGCCAAGGGAACGACAGGCACCGGGGTTTCCCGGATGATACGCTCGATGCCGGGACGGAATCGATCGATGCGCCCGTTGCGGGTGAGGCGTCCCTCGGGAAAGATGCACACAAGGCCGCCGCTGCGCAGTACCCCGGCAATTTCTTCAAAGGCGTGACGCAGCGCAGCCGGATTTTTTCTTCCCGATTCAATGGGGATCGCCTTGGCCAGCCGGAGAATCCAGTGCAGAAGGGGCATACGGTAGATCGCGGCATGCATGACAAAGTGCACCGGACGGCGACAGGCGCTGGCAATGATCAACCAGTCCACGTAGGTGACGTGATTGCAGACCAGCACGGCCGCTCCCTTGTCCGGAATGTGCTCCAACCCCTGATACCGCACGCGGTACATGATGCGCGTCAGAATTTTCATGGTGACCCCCATCAAGGATTGGATCGCCGTTTCCTTGGGGTAACCGTTTTTGTTTGCCGGATATGCATTGGAAAGCGGGGACGGACCGCCTGGGCGGCAGCGGATCAGGGCAAAGGCGATCAGCGCACCCAGCACACCGCCGGCGTGACAGGCGGCCAGCGGCTGGCCGCACATTCCCATGTGGATAAATTCGAAAAGAACATGTCCCGACCACAACTCATAGGCGCTCTTGCCGACCACTGAAATGAGCGAGAACCAGCCCCATCTTCGCTGGTCGTTATGCCGCAGCATTTCCAGGGCCCCGACGGCCATCAATCCATGGGCGATGCCGGAAAGACCCGAGAGTCCCTGGGTGGCGATGGACGGGTCCACGGCCAGCGCCAGCAGAAGCGACCCTGCGCCGGCGCCGACGATATAGAGCGCTCTCGGAAGCCATCGTTTCTCTTCCAGGCATCCGAAGAGAAGCAAAAAGCCACCGGCATCCAGCAGGAAGTGATACCAGGAGAGATGGACCAGCGGGAAGGTGAACACCCGCCACCACTCTCCCTGGCGCACTGCATCCGGCAGAAAGAGCAATCCTGAACGGACCTCTCCCCAGGCCAGGGGCAGATTGACGATGAGCAGCAGGATCGTCCAGGCCCATATGGATCGGTTCTTCCGACCCGCCGAAGCCATAGGGTCGATTCGCGGTTCTATTGCTGAAACCATGTCAGGCGCCTGTATCGCGGCCATGGTTATTCTCCTTTTCGGATGAATGCCATTGCAGGCGGGGAGAGCGCCCGCCGCTGAAGGCCGGCGCTCTCCCTTGGGGGTTAACGGCGGTTTTTACGTCGCCGCATCCACAGGGCCAGTCCCACAAACAACGGGCCGACCGGTCCGGATCCGAAATCGAGATCAAAACCGCGGTTCTGGCGGCGGCCGGCGTCGGGAGACGGGGCCGGTTGCCGGGTCGGTTGGGGTCGTTGTTGCGGTGAGGGCACCGCCGACGTCACCGCAGGGGGACGCTGGGGGTCGGCCTTGGCCAGTTTGGGCTGAGGACCGATCCCTTGCATGGCTTTCTCTCGCAAGGCATCCAGGGTGCGCTGACGCTCATCCTGGGCAGCACGGTCCCGCTGCAGGCGGCTGCGGTTGCGCCGCTCGATCTTCCAGCGTTGGTATTCGGCGTCGTTTTCCAGCACCAGGAAGGAGGTGTATTCGGTCACGATGGAATAGGTTTCGCCCAATCGGATCACCTCGTCGGCAACAGCCGGGCGGTTGTTTTGCCGGTCAGCGGTTTTGAGCAGCTGATCGATCTGCTTTTGGGCCCACATCCGCTCGATTTCAGGGCTGGACAGATCTTTTTTCGGAAAGGGCAGGCGCGCGGATTGTTTCATCTCCCGGCCCTGGACCTGCCCCGTCAGCGTGACCCGGGCCTCTCCGGCGGATCTGTAGCGGCCGTAAACCCGCACCGGAGATCCGAAATAGAGGTTGGGCAGCTTGGGCGGCACCACATCGTAGACCTCGATGCCGTCAAAGCGCAGATCCAGATTGGCGGCCGCCGGACGCATCAGCTTGCGGCGGAATGCCTTGGCCTGGCGTTGGAAGTCATCGCCACCGGAGATGAAGGCGGCCAGACCGCCGGAGTCCTCGGCCAATTGTTCCAGCAGAGGGCGGTTGATCTCGTTGCCGATACCGATGCAGAAGACCCGCGCATGGCTCGGCCTTTGATTGATCAGATCCAGAAGGATGTGGCGCTCCTTTTGTTCGGTCATGCCGTCGCTGAGGATGACCACATTGAGCGGCCGGTCGGGATCGCCGTATTTGTAAGCCGTGGTCAGGGCCGGGGCCAGAATGGTGCCGCCCCGGGCTGCTTGAGAAGCCAAAAATGAGGTGGCTTCGGATTTAGCTTCTGCGGAAGCCCCACGCAATTGATTAAAAACCGTGTTGGGCTGGATATTGAAGGTCATCACCTCGAAGCGGTCCTTGACGTCCAGTTCATTGATGAAGGCGCCCAGGGAGCGGCGTGAGATGGGCAGTTTGTTGCTGTTGGCCATGGAGCCGGAGATATCCAGCAGAAATACGTAGTCCATCCCCATATCAAGGGCGGCCAGCTCTTTGCCGGCCGTAACGGTCAGATAGAAAAAACCGTCATCGCCGGGCGTCTTGGAGGTGATCAGGTCGATGCCCGAGCGGGGCCGACTCAGGCCGTAATGGATGACGATGTCATTGGCCAGCGAGCCGCTCTTTTGCTCCAGACTGGCCAGTTTGTAGCTGTCGGAGTGGTCGACGACCACCATGTCACCGTCATGGCTGGGACTGGTCAGCGCGGTGATGGGAATGGCGGACTTGGCCTCCAACTGGAAGGCAAAACGGCCGATGGTCCGCGTATCCAGATTGCCCCGGGTCACGGTGGCCAGGGGATAGACATAGGTGACGTCGTCGTGATCCACGCCCAGTTCCTGGTAATAGGTGATCTGGACGCGCTGATCGGCATTGGCGGCAATGGGAAAGATGCGCATCTCAAAGCGCTTGTAGTCCACCTGTTCGAGCAAACCGGGGTCTTTGCGGCGCCGCTTGTAGCTGTTGTAGATCTGACGGGCGCGCTGCTTTTCCAATACCTCTCCCACCATCTCCTTGCCGTTGATCCACATGCTGAAATTGGAGACCGATGCATGTTTTGGCACCGGAAAGGTATAGAGGGCTTCTACCTGTCGTTTTTCGGTGTTGTGAAATATCTGGGTTACGGTGGTGACGGCGATGCCGTTATTGATGGTTACCTTGACATCGTGTTCCTTGATCTCCAGAACGCCGCCGAATCCGCCGTCGGCGATGAGCAGGCCGGCCGCCTTGGCAGGTTTGACCAAGGCCATGGTCAGCAAGGCCAGCGCGATGGCCACCAGCGGCAGCAACGCTGACTGACCCGGCTTTTTAGGTAAAGGATGATTCGGTTTCATGGATCGACTCCTTTTCTGCGGTTAGTGGATGTTTGATTCCGGCGATCTGAACTGGTTTTTCAGTGCACCGGACATCTGCTAATGGATATGTCAATATCCGTGCCGCCACTGTGAAGATCATATTAAGTATATGAATTAATACAAATAATAAGTTGTTTACGAATCATGGAGGGTACAGTAAGATGTCATGGGTGTGGGCATATGATGTACGGGCAATATGCATATTATGTTAGAAGGGCCTATTTGCATTAAGGAGGTGGCCATGGCATTGGAACTGACATCCGGAGAGCGGACCTTTTTTGAATTGGTGCGGGCGGCCATTGCCGCCAATCCGTTTTCCGAGGCCAGGAGGGCCTTGGATATTCAGATAGCCGGCCGCTACGACCAGCGACCGTCCACTCGGGTGATCGACGAGGCCATCGGCGAGGTGGAGGCCCGGATTCAGAAGCTTGTCTCCCAGGAGCGGGCCAAGTTCAATCTTTACCACGGCGAAGACCGGGAACTGGTTCGCAGCGTGTTTTTGTTCGATGTCTTCCACAAGCTTATTCCCCAATTCGATCAGCTCATTGTGGAACAGGTGGATGCCGGCAGCCGGCCGCTGCCGGTCTATTTCGCCACCGAAGCCCTGGCGCGCCTGTGCAACCGCGGATTTTCCGAAGCCGAGGCCTGCCGCTACTTTGAACTCTTTTTTCAGATGCGGCGTGCCTTTTACTTCATCCAGACCAGCCTGGTGGGGCGCTGTCCATGTATGGTCAAGCTACGCGAGAGCTTGTGGAATACGGTTTTCACCCACAGCATTCATTTGTACGACGAGCATTTGTGGAATCGCATGGAGGATTTTTCGACCATGATTCTCGGCCCCACTGGCGCGGGCAAAGGAACTGCGGCCGCCGCCATCGGCCGCAGCGGCTATATTCCATTTGATGTGAAGAAGAATGCCTTTGTGGAGAATTTTACAACGGCCTTCATCTCCATCAATCTCTCTCAATATTCAGAGACGCTGATCGAATCCGAACTGTTCGGGCATAAAAAAGGCGCTTTTACCGGCGCTGTCGAGAACTATACGGGCGTCTTCGAGCGATGCAGTCCTTTTGGCTCCATCCTTCTGGACGAGATCGGAGAGGTCAGCAGGCCCATCCAGATCAAATTGCTGCAGGTTTTGCAGGAGAGGCGTTTTCTCCCGGTGGGGGGGCGCGAGAACCGACGTTTCTCCGGCAGGGTAATCGCGGCCACCAACCGGTCCATGGCGGATATCCGTGAGCGCCAGGTCTGGCGGGATGATTTTTTCTATCGCATCTGTTCAGATCTCATTTTAGTGCCGTCCCTGGCACGGCGCATTGCTGAGGATGCATCTGAACTAAAGGTCCTTCTTGATCATACCGTTCAGCGAATCCTGGGCCGTTCTTCAGCAGAGCTATCCCACCAACTCCATGATAAAGTCGTCGATCAGCTCGGGACGGATTATCCGTGGCCGGGCAATGTCCGTGAATTGGAGCAATGCGTGCGGCGGTTGTTGCTCAGTGAGCGGTATGCGCCGTTTCAACCCCGTGGAAAACCAGAGCTTGAAGATCTGCTCAAACAGGGAATTGCCGGCGGGGATCTGGACGCCCAGACCCTGCTCGCCGGATATTGCTACCTGCTGTATGAACGCCACGGCACATACGAAGCCGTTTCCCAGCGCGTTGAGCTGGACCGAAGAACAGCTAAAAAGTATATCCAGCAGGGCATGGCGCTATTCGGGACTCAATGTATGGTGGGGTGATCGTCGTCATCGTCGTTTTGCCCCTTGATGACGGTGAATTTGGAGCGGCGCTTTTTCTGGGTGCGTTCGAAATATTTCCACCGCCACCAGTTGGGATCGAGCCAGTGGGTGGGGGAACGGAAGTAAAGCCAGCCCAGTCCGATGCCGCCCAGGTGATAGGCGCCGTGGAGATTGGTCTGGGCGAGGAAGGTGAGGGCGGTGACGATCACGGTGCCGTAGCTGATGAACTTCGCCTTGATCGGCAGGATGAACATGAGCAATACGGTCGCTTCCGGCCGGAGCAATCCGAAGACGACGATCAGCGCCAGCAGACTGGGCATCATCCCGGCACATGGAACGCCGAAGGCGGCCATGCTGCCGAAAATCAGGCTGGCCACCGCACCCCCCAAGGCGGCGATGATGTAAAGCTGCAGGAATCCCTTCGTTCCCAAGGAAGATTCGATGGTGCCGGCAAAGAAGTAAAATACCAGACAGTCGATGAGAAAGCTGATCGGCGCACCCGGATCATGGATCAACGGGTGGGTGACCAATTGCCAAATGTGAAAGAGGCCGCTGTTCGGTGGGCTGAGCGCCAGCCATTGATAGACCGGGATGCCCAACCAAGGCTGGGCGAGCAGTTCGAGGATATACACCACGGCATAGATCGCCAGCATCGCCTTGCCCACTGGGGTCAGCGTCGATCCGAACCCTGATATGTTCTGTCTGCCTTGGGGAAACATGATGGCATCGATCCGTTGTGACAGTCGCAATGGATGAACTCGGACGAGAGCGCATTCAATAAATAAGGGAGAGGGCGGTGGTTCCTCTCCCCTTACCGTATCGGGATGAATGATCCGAAGACGCTACTGTCCTGGTCCTTCCGTTTGTTCAGCGGCTGATTTCAGTTCGGCACGCCGCGCCCGTGCATGCTCTATTTTTTGGGTAATCTCTTCGTCCTGCGCACTGTTGGACGTGAGTTGGCCGGCCGCTTTCAACAGCTTGATGGCCGATTCGAGGGATTCATCCGTGTCTTTGCTTAAGGCCACATCGGCCTTGTAGAGCAGGGTCATCCTCTGGATATTGTTCAGTCGGGTTGAGACGGCGCTGCGCATCTCGCTGCTCACGATATAATCTTCCGCTTTATGCAGGTAAGCTTTGATGCCTTCATAGTCCGGGAGTCCGGGCACTTCCAGCAGGGTGTCGGCTTTGTCGACATAATAATCGAAGATCAGAGGGAATACCTCTTTTTTGGTATAGGTCTCTTTGATAGGGTCTTGAGCCGACATGCCGTGAAGGACCATGAAAAATTCCTTGTCCTTGGGAGAGAAGCGGCCTTTCCAGATCTCGATGGCATTGTCTTTGGGGTAAATGTAATACTTGGCGCTGTTGTTGTAGCTGATGGCCAGCACGAGAAATATGATGGTGGCTGCTGCGGCCAGGGCAATCTTCATGGTGCGGTTTATTGGACCTTCCGGTGTATCGGGTATCGGCGGCGCCACAGTGATATAGGCCTCGCCGGCTTTGGGCGGCTCAGCTACAGGGGCCGCGGTCTCCTTTTCCACCGCATCTTCAACCGGCGGCGTTGCTGCGGCTTCAGGTTCAGCTTCAGGGGCGGGGGGCTCTTCTTTTGCTGTATCTTCAGCCGGCGGCGTCACTACCGCTTCAGAAACCGGCTTCGGTTCGGCAACCGGTGCTTTGGCGGCCGCTTTTATGGCATTCATGTCAAATCGCTGGAAGAGCAGCGCGCGAATGCGCTCCGCTTCCTTCGGGTCCGCGCTGCTGGTCAATGGCGGAGCCGATACGTCGGTGGCCGCCGGTTTCGGCGCGGGCATCACTTCGGGCAAGGCCTGCGTGGGTTCAAACTTTTTAAAAACGAGCTCTTTCACCGATATTTTCTTGGGGGCTTTGGCCTTTTTGGGGGCGGCTTTGGCTTTGGCGGCGCCGGTCTTTTTGGCAGCGGCTTTTTTGGGAGCGGCCTTTTTCGTTGCAGCTTTCTTGGCTGTCGGCGCGGCTTTCTTCTTGGCGGCGGTCGCGCTGCTTTTCTTGGTTTTGGCGGTCGTGGTTTTTTTCGTTGTTTTGGCGGCCGGTTTTTTAGTGGTTTTGGCCGCTTTCTTGGTGGTTTCCTTGGCTGCCGCTTTTTTTGTGGCTTTTTCTTCTTCTACTTTAGCATCCGCTTTT
>JARRKU010000043.1:0-48714 GCA_037387725.1 Desulfobacteraceae bacterium | reverse complement strand
CCGGTGGGTGTGGATGTGCGCCGCGACCCCCGTCCCCGACGCGTCGCCACCAGAGCCTGGCGACGGTGGCTTCGACTCGAACATCCCCACCTCGCGGTCCGGCGTCGCGACGGCCACCGGATCGCGCCGCGGGAGAGCGGCTTAATTGCGGACGGCGACAATCGGGGCACGCTCTCTGGCGGCGGCAACATCCCGTTCGAGTGGAGGCGAAGCTTGGCCGGGCGCCGGTTGCTTTTGTGTGAGGTGGGGCATGCGCTTGCGGGGGTGACGCGGGAGTTCGGGATTTGGTCAAGACGCGCGTCAATCTCGGAGAGTAGTTGCAGGATTTAGGCCTGGGTATGGGAAGGATAATTGATGAGAAAAGTGGGTTCTTCGACTATGAAATTTAGTGTAATTCGTATAAACAGTGTGCTATCTTTTTATTGGGTCTATAATTTTTAATTTAATATTAAATTCAACGTTTGTATAAGGATCAGGGGTTGAGATGTAGGAAAAATAGGTGAGCGGCTAGAAGATCGTAAGGTGACAAAATCAACAAAAGTAACTTACGCTTTATAGTATAGAAAACAAAGTCTAAAAGTCATCAGTTTGGGTTGACCCAGGAGTTCCAGTTCGGATTGAACTGGTCCTATTACTCCCATTACGTGGGCGATATTTTCGGTGCACCCCTGGCCATCGAAGGGTTGATGGCCTTCTTCCTGGAGTCCACCTTCGTGGGCCTCTTTTTCTTCGGTTGGGACCGCATGCGGCGCAGAACCCATCTGCTGGTGACATTTCTGGTCGCTCTGGGGTCCAACCTCTCCGCGCTATGGATTCTGGTGGCCAACGGCTGGATGAACTATCCGGTGGGGGCCGAGTTCAATTTCGAGACCATGCGCATGGAACTGACCAGCTTCTACGAGCTCTTTTTCAATCCGGTGGCCCAGGTTAAATTTGTCCATACCGTAGGGGCCGGCTATGTGACCGCCACCATCTTCGTGCTGGCGGTCAGCTCGTACTATATCCTGCGCGGACGGGATCTGGCCTTTGCCCGCCGCTCGTTTGCCGTGGCGGTAGGGTTCGGCCTGGCCTCCATTCTATCGGTGATCGTGCTGGGGGACGAGAGCGGGTTTGTCACCGGGCAGGTCCAGAAAGTCAAACTGGCCGCCATGGAGGCGGAGTGGGAGACCCATGAGCCGCCCAGCAGCTTTACCATCTTCGGCATACCGGACCAGGAGGAGCAGCGGACCAAAGCCAAAGTCAGCATTCCGTGGCTCGGCGGCATCATCGTCACCCGATCGCTGGACCGGCCGGTGACAGGGGTCAAGGATCTGATCGAAGAGAGCCGCGTGCGCATCAAAAGCGGGATCAAGGCCTACGGCCTGCTGAAGCAGATGCGCAATGGAGACACGTCCGATGATACCATTGAACAATTCAACGTTCATAAGGATGATCTGGGCTATGGTTTGCTGCTCAAGCGCTATACGGACAAGGTGGTGGACGCCACCGACGAACAGATTGACCGGGCGGCCAGAGACACCATCCCCAACGTGGGACTGATGTTCTGGAGTTTCCGTTTCATGGTGGGACTGGGGTTCTGGATGCTGGGGCTGATCGCCATCAGTTTTTACTACTGCGCCCGCCGGCTTTTCCATAGAAAGCGCTGGCTGCTCCGGCTGCTGCTGTTTAACCTGCCGGTGCCGTGGATCGCGGCTGAGTTGGGGTGGTTTGTGGCCGAATACGGCCGCCAGCCTTGGACCATCGGTGAAGTGCTGCCCACCTTCATGTCTTCTTCCTCCCTGGGGATGGGAGACGTCATCGGCAGTATCATTGCGCTGACGGTGATTTATACGGTCCTGCTGGTCATCGAGGTGTTCCTCATGGTCAAGTTTATCCGCATCGGCCCCAGCAGCCTGCATACGGGGCGCTACCATTTTGAAGAGGCCGGGGAATTTGCCGCCTGACACAGTAAAGGAGAAATCGTCATATGCTCTTCGATTATTTCACTTTGAAAATCATCTGGTGGCTGTTCGTATGTGTTCTGCTCATCGGTTTTGCCGTGATGGATGGTTTTGACATGGGCATCGCCACCCTGCTGCCTTTCGTGGCGCGCAACGACGATCAGCGACGCGTGCTGATCAATGCCATTGCGCCCACCTGGGAGGGCAACCAGGTCTGGTTCATCACTGCCGGCGGTGCCCTGTTCGCTGCCTGGCCCATGGTCTATGCCACCGCCTTTTCCAGTCTTTACTGGGCCCTTCTGCTGGTTCTGTTTGCGCTGTTTTTACGTCCTGTGGGATTCGATTACCGCAGCAAGGTCAGCGACCCCCGATGGCGCAATGCCTGGGATTGGGGGATGTTCGTGGGGGGTGCCGTACCGTCCCTGGTCTTCGGCGTGGCCTTCGGCAACCTGTTGCAGGGCGTGCCGTTCGAATTCGATGCGTTTATGCGATCGACTTACACGGGCAGCTTCTGGCAGCTGCTCAATCCCTTTGCCCTGATGGCCGGCGTGGTGAGCCTCTCCATGCTGGTGATGCACGGGGCGGTATTCATGCAGCTGCGGACTGATGACGAATTGAATGCCCGGGCCAGAAAGGCGGTTCGCCTGTTCGGCATTATCTTCATCGTGGCCTTCATTGTGGCCGGCATTTGGCAGCTCAAGGCCATCGAAGGCTACCGCATCGTCTCCATGCCGGATCCGGGCGCGGTGCTCACACCGCTGGATAAAAAAGTGGTAGTCGCGGCCGGTGAATGGAACCAGAACTATGGCCGGTACCCCTTGACCATTGCAGCTCCGGCGGCCGCTTTTGCCGGCGCGCTGCTGACCCTCATCCTCTCCACGGCCGGACGCCCGGGGCTCGCTTTTATCACCAGCGGGCTTTCCCTGGCCGGCGTGATTTTGACGGCGGCGCTGTCTATGTTCCCATTTGTCCTGCCGTCCAGCAGCGTGCCCGACGTCAGCCTGACCGCCTATGACGCCGTTTCGAGCCATCGGACATTGAACCTGATGTTTATTGTGGTGGTCGTGTTTCTTCCTATCGTGATCGCATATACCTCGTGGGTCTATCGCATCATGCGGGGTAAGATCACCGAGAAGAAAATTCAAGAGGAGACCCATACGGCGTATTAGGAACAGTTAAAGGCTCAAAGTTCAAGGTTCAAAGTTCGTTGAGTGGAATGTATCTGCTTCCGGTTGAAGGGCGGAAGCCCGGAAAAACGCAAATTACCGAAAGGATAACATAGATGTGGTATTTTTCCTGGATTCTGGGCGTACTGCTGGCTGCTGCCTTTGGCATCATTAATGTGATGTGGATGGAGACCGAGGAGTTGCTGGGGCGTGAGGACGACAACCCCCATTAGCGGGATGCAAACCGCTTTGCGTCTTTGACATTATGATGCTTCGATCTCTTCATCAGCGGCGAAGCGGAGAAAGGCTGTTTTCATCGGTAATCGTCCGGATCGATCCCGTACCGGCGAATAATCTGTTGGAGGGCTTGCCGTTTCATTCCGGATTTATCAGACGCCTGGGTGATGTTGCCCTTGCAGGCGGTGAGAAGATTGCCCACGTACTGGCGGCTGAAATCGCTTAAGATACGTTCTTTGGCCGCTTTATAGGTAATGGCGGTCAGATCGGTCCCAAAGTCGACACAGGTGCGCGTTTGCCCGTTGGGCAACTGGACATCGCCGGGCGCTATTTCGTCGGATTGGGCGAACAGAATCCCCCGGACAATGGCATTTTCCAGTTCCCGGATATTGCCGATCCATTGGCAGTCCAGCAATCGATCCATCAAGGCGCTGGAGATCTGCTTGGGGGGCTTGTTCATCTTGGCACAATGCTTGACAACCAGGAAGTTGGCAATCAACGGGATGTCTTCGGTGCGGTCTCTCAGCGGCGGCATCTCCACCGGCAGCACGTTGAGCCGGTAGTAGACATCCTCGCGGAACTCGCCGGATTCAATCTTGGCAGCGAGGTTCTGGTTGGTGGAGGCGATGATGCGCACATCCACCCGGATCGACTTGGTGTCACCCAATGGTTTGATCTCTTTTTCCTGCAGCACCCGCAACAACTTGGTCTGAATGGCCGGACTGATGTCACCGATCTCGTCCAGGAAGATCGATCCGCCGTGGGCTTCCTGGAAGAGGCCGATTTTATTTTGCGTCGCGTGGGTGAAGGCCCCTTTTTTATAGCCAAACAGTTCGCTCTCCAGAATATGCTCCGGCACGGTGGGGCAATTCACGGCGACAAACGGCCCGTTGGCCCGATTGCTCAAAGCGTGCACGGCTCTGGCGGCCAGCTCCTTTCCAGTGCCCGACTCTCCTGTGATTAAGACCGTCATTTCGGTCTGGGAGACCATTTGGAGGGTATCGAAAACCTTCTGCATGGCCTTGCTTTCCCCCACCAGATTTTCAAATGGCGTTTGATCCCGGCATTCACGTTGCAGTCTCAGATTTTCCCTTACCAGCCGGCTGCGCTCCAGCGCTTTTTCCAGGCGCAGGATCAGGGCGTCATGATCGAATGGTTTGGTAATGAAATCATAGGCGCCGCGCTTCATGGCCTCTACAGCCATATCGATATGGCCAAAAGCGGTCATCATAACAACCGTCAGGTTGGGATGCGATTGTTTGATCTGCTGCAGAAGATCCAGTCCGCCCATGCCGGACATGCGAATGTCGGACAGCACCAGGTCATAGGGATGATGTTCCAGTGCATTGAGACCCATTTCACCCGACGACGCCACATCGACAAGGCAATCCAGGTCCTTTTCCAAACTGCGCTTGAGCAGTTGAAGCATATCCAATTCATCGTCAACGACTAAAATCCTTCTCGTCATAGGTCACCTGAGGCCTGTTTCCTGATCTTCTTTTACCGGCAGCACTACCGTAAACGTACTGCCTTTTCCCGGTTCGCTTTCAACTGAAATTTCGCCGCCGTGATTCTTAATAATACCGTAGCTGACCGATAATCCGAGGCCGGTGCCTTCTCCCGTGGGTTTGGTCGTGAAGAACGGATCGAAAATCCGTTTCAGGTCCTTTTTCGATATCCCGTGCCCGTTATCACTCACCTTTACGGTAATCAACTGGGTGGGTTTATCGTACCGGGTCCGGATCGTTATGGCGCCGTCGTTTCCGACAGCGTGTTCGGCATTCATGATGAGGTTGATAAATACTTGCTTGATCTTTTTCTCGTCCAGTAGAAGGGCAGGGGCCTTTTCATCGTAGTCGCGGATAATTTCAAGATGGTCCAATTCGGCGTGCTGCTGCACAAAATTCAATACTTCATCGATGAGCACATGGATTTGATAGGGGGTCTCCTCGGTTTTGGAACTGCGGGCAAAACTGAGCAGGTCTTCCACAATGGATTTACAGTTTTTGACATGTTTTTCAATGATTTTGAGATCGTTGTACTTTTCCGAATCGGTGGCTTCCTCCCGTAGCAGCAGTTGGGTATATCCCAGGATGATGCCCATGGGATTGTTGATTTCGTGTGCCACACCGGCCGAAAGCTGCCCAAGAGACGCCAGTTTGTCCGCCTGGGCGATCTGCTGCTCCATCAATCTGCGCTGTTCGATGTCCTTGACCAGGTAGTGAATGGTCTCCTCCTCATCGGTTCGGCCGCGATCCATGCTGGCGCTGACCAGCAGCCGCCGGGTGGTGTCGTCTTTGCCGACCAAATCCATTTCAGCGTTGTAGATGGACCCGTGCCGCTCGATCTCCTCGATCAGATGCTGCCAATCCGCCGGTTTGAGAAATTCTTCCAAACTTCTTTTGCCCGTAAGATTGTCCGGCAGGTCAAGGCCCAGCATGGATTGACCGGATGGGTTGATATCGGTAATCGTGCCGTCCCTGCGCGTCACCATGATACTGTCTTTGGAGATCTCGAAGATTCGCCGGTACTTGTGCTCGGAGATGGTCAGCGCCTCAGTGCGATCGGCTACCAGATGCTCCAGGTTCTGGTTGAGGTAGATCAATTCGTTGTGGGTTTTCTCAAGGGTCTGTTTGTCCTTCAGGATGCGCTGGTAGATGTTCCAGGTTCGTTCGAAGAACAGGGTGACGGCGGAAACCACTACCAGCATAAAAGTGTTGATCGCTCCGCTGAACGGGCGGATCGTCGCCCACACCTCCTCCTGATGGCGGACCTGCAGGATGTCTTTAAGCAAATGGCCCGCGGATCTCGAAATGGCGAATCCCGACAGCCCCAGACAGAACCAGAGCAGAAAGGTCCATATGACGTTGCCCGGATCGCGCTGCCTGAGGCGGAATAAGAGCCGCAGGCAGAGAAAGGAGAGCAGGATCATCAACAGCGACCCGAAGAAGTCGACGGTCCAGATGGGTACCAGATGGGCGATCATGGTTTCGCCGCCTTTTCGGCCGACGATGGTACTTTGTGGTGCAGCCGCTTCAATCCCAGATAGAGATAGATCAGCGCCGGTACACACAGGAGGTGATCGAGTTTGCCCAGATAGTAAAGCATGCCGAGGAAGGAAAGGCCTTCAGCTGTGTCGATCTGCAGGTGCCAGGGGTCTGGTTTATGGGTCCGGATGAGATGGACCATCTCATCCAGGGTATGGACGGCAAAGGTGTCGATGTTCCACAGGATAAAAAGTATGGCGCTGTATTGGATGTAGCGCCAGGCTTTCTCTTTCACCAGATTGCGCTGCCGCAGCCAGTAGATCAGCAGCCCCATGGCGAAAAAGAAAAATACGTGGGCCGCCTGGTGAACATAGAGACCTTCGGGCTCGCCGTGGGTCTGGGTCGCCCAGGCGGAAGTTGCACCGATTAAGACCAGGATGGGGGTCAGCCCAGTGGTCAGGGTGAATTTGATTCGATAGGCCATGGATTGTCCTGCCCCTTTGATCACTGGGGTTATTATTCACCCGGATGGCAGGTTGCTGTCAAGGGCGGCTAATGGGCAAGGGTTTGGCGCACCGTGCTGCAGAAATTCATCATACCGTTATGTATGAATCCTGGTGGCCGCAATGATAAGGTAAATGGTGGATTGCGGCCAACACCATTGGGGCGTTTGACCTCAGGCATGGGCCGTCAAAACAGGTTTTGTGCGACGGATCAGTTTGACCGCAACCCACCAGAGGAGGTAGACGCCGATTACCGCCAGGACAAACCAGAACGGTGCGTTGATTTTTATTGGTTCGGTTACCAGCCATTGCCACTGAAACAGGTGGTCCCGGCCAAAGTGGGTCACCAGGGATTCCGGCCGAAAGGCGCTGTTGACATAGGCCATGATGGTCAACAGCGGCAGGAACCTTGTGACCAGGCTTTTGAGAAAACCCTCGAAGAAATAATCGTAATAGACACGGTTGAGCTTGGCCTGATCGATATTTTTGGCCAGCAGTTTTCCTTTTTCCGCATCCTTGCATGTCAGGGCCTGCTGCCGAAGGTTGTACCAATGCTGGAACTCATCCTTTAATTCCATATAGCGGCTTGTCTGGAAGATTTGACCCGATATCTTGGCAATGACCACGGCCGTCAGAGCCAGCAGAGCGACAATGGCCACAGGGCCCAAAGGCTGCAGCGGCTGCAACAACCGGTCAACGACGGTAGCGGCAAAGTGAACGCCGTTCTCAATCTGCTCCCATGCCAAATCCATGTAGTCGTCGATCATTTTCTTCTTTCCTGTCGTCCCCCCTGAGAGGGGCGGAGCCGGGCTCCGCCCCAAACAGCGAAGGGATGTGGGGGGTTAAATCCAGATTTCGATTTTGAAGAACCTGAAGAACAGAAAGAACAACGTACAGGCCAATACGATCTTCAGCGTTTTTTCACTGAACAATTTCTGGGCTCGACTGCCCAGCATACCGCCGGCAAAGCCGCCGATAATGATGGCGATGGCCAACCACATGTCGGGCAGGTAGCCGGTCATCAGGTAGCCCAGGAAGGCGCCGATGCTGGAAAAACAGGTGCCGATCAACGAAATGGGTACCGCCACGTACATGGGCAAGGCGCCCAAAGTGGTCATAGCCGGTACCAACAGGAAGCCGCCGCCGATGCCGAAAGATCTCGACACGACACCGATACCCACGCCCAGGATGGCGAAGAGCAGGGGATTGATGCGAAACTCTTCTCCCCAGAATTTGAAGCGGTAGTTGGTCAGTCCCGTCTCAACCGGCTCGATGCGGCCCATTTGCACCGAGGTGCCGGCCGCCTTGGCCTTGGACACCGCCTCGTTGAATTTCTTTACCATAGCCTTGATGTTTTTACGTTTTTCCATTGCCTTGGGCGTCATTTCCAGAAGGGTCTTGATGCCCATGATGATCACCAGGATGGCCAGCCACTCTTTGTAGGCCTTCATGGGCAGATACTGGGAGACATATTTGCCCAACCAGATCGATCCTATGAAAATCCCCACGCCGAAGGAGATGCCCACAGGCCATGCCACGCGTTTTTCAACCTTGGCGTAACGCCAGAAGGAGCCCAGGGGAGAGAAGAGGGTCAGGGCCATGTTGGAGGGCTTCAACACGTTGGCTGCATTTATCCCCACCGGTCCCATGGTATTGACCACCAGCACCTGGAAGGCCGCCATCAACATGCCGCCGGCGGCGCCGATCATGGAGAAGTAGGTGCCCACGACGATGGCGCCGATGATAATCCACAGGGGATTCATATAGCGGAAGCCCTTGGAGAGCCAGAAACCGTTTTTGATTACGGTATAGGATGCGCTTTTGGTGCCGTTGACGTAAATGTCAAATCCCGTGCCGGGCGGCGTGTGGCGAAAGGTTTTGAAGGTGGCCTTATATTGGCCGGTGGCTTTGTCCAGTTGAATGGTTGTCCCCTTGTCCCAGTATTTGCCGCTGGCCTCATCGGTGATCACGCTGCGGGCGAAGATGACGACCTTGCCGCGTTTATTGCCCTCTTTGACGATGGTGTTGATGCCGAAAGCGTTTTCATGGGCATAACGGAGAAAGTTCCACTGCGCCTCGCTGGAAATGGGCCCCAGCATGGCCTGGGCCGCAGGATCGACATCACCGAACTTCTTCTTCAAATAGTACATGGTGGTGGAGTAGATCCCGTTTCCCTTGCCAAGGAGAACCGACGGACCGCCGAACTTCTTCTTGCCCTCCTCACCGAATGCAGTGGGGTTGGTGGTGATCATGTAGTAGAGCGGCGGAATAGCGGTATTCGCGTCAAATTTGCTCTTTTTCATCACTTTTTTGAATTTTTTGTTCTCATGGACGCCCTTGGTGTCTTTGACGGCGAACAATTTGTCTTGCGCAATGGCAATATAAAGGTCCTGTCCCGGTTCGATGCTCCCTTCGATGGTGACGGTGTCCCCGGCTTTAAACTGGTTGGCCGATACTGCTGCCGTAGGAGCGCAGATGCCGGCACTCGCCCAGACCAGTACCATCGCCAGCGCCAAGATGGTGATTTTTCGCATTGATTTCCTCCTCTGATATTAGTTTGCATGCCAGGTGGACCCAGATAGTGGCAACCCCCCGGTATTCCAACCTTACCCAGCCGGTTACCGGCTGGATTTGTGTTTCATTTCCAAATATTTCTTGGCCAGCAATCCTCCCGATGCGCCGCAAACGGCTCCGATGGTCAGCAGAATGCCGGCGTCGGCCATGCCGACCAGGGGAAAGCCCATGGTCAGGACGTAAATGTGATTGACGGCCATCGCGCTCGCCACGCTGTTGATCAGGCCGGCACCTGCACAAAGCCATTGCCAAAATGGGATGCGGCCGCCGCTTTTCTCCATCAGCATGTAACCGGTCAAGGCCGTATTGAATCCGATGATCCAATCCAGCAGTGAGGCCATGGTATCTGTGGTGAAAAGACCGCTTAGGAAGTAGACGAGGATGATGGTACCGCAGGCGCCGGCCAGTATGGCGATCAAAACCTGCCACATTCTGGCTGCCAGGGGGGTGTCGAGAAATGGAAATAACGTTTTGGCCATCAGCATATTGTCACCTTATTGATGCGAATTGATGCATATCTATACTGGCCCTTTAATGAGCAAGGGGTATGCCAGCATCATGTCGCGGTGACCGGCCGGGTGTATTGACTGTATGGACGGTATAACCAACTGTTTTGATATGGATTTATCATTTCATTATTTTCGCCTGCTGCGCTGCGTGCAGCGGTTTGGGCGGGTGGGAGAGGTGGCGGATGCAATAAAAAAGTTGCGTTCCCTGGTGGGGCGGCTCCAGTCGCGCAATGAGGGGGTGCTAAAAAAACCTTTCGATGCAAATCTTTTATTGCATTCGATCCTTTCTCGGACCTCTTTTTATGGGAAACAGGGCTTTCCCAAATTTCGAGTTATCTAATAACTGTCTATTATTATAGCTTATTCATTTTTAGTGGCCAACGCCTGGGCAACGGGGCTGTCTTGTTGCATGGTATGGATTTTGCTCTTTGAGGGGCGCGAAGCTTTAACGTCATGTTGATCTGTTGGAGGGCAGCCTCCGATTCATTTTTCCATTAGGCAAGGAGTACCAAAATGAAAAAGTCCGTGTTCAGTATCTGCGGGATGTGTACTGTGCGTTGTCCCATCCGGGTGGAAGTCGAAGATGGCGAGGTTACCTGGATCGAAGGCAGCCCCAACGATCCGGGGATGAAGGGCAGGCTCTGTGCCAAGGGGTCGGCCGGTATCGCCATGCTCTATGACTATCAACGCCCCCAACACCCCATGATCCGAACCGGGGCCAGAGGGGAAGGGCTGTGGCGGCGGGCCAGCTGGGACGAGGCGCTGGACTTTATCGCCGACAAGCTCAAAGGCATCATCAAAGAACACGGTGCCAAGGCCATTGCCCTGAGCGATCGCGGCGGGCCGTTCAGGGATATCCACCGCAGTTTTTTACGCGCCCTGGGGTCGCCCAACTATCTGAACCATGACTGCACCTGTGCGCGCAACACACAACATGCCGCCATTTCCCTGTTCGGCAGCGGCCGCAAGACGTTCAACTACGATTACAAGCAGTGCCGCCATTTGGTCCTCTACGGCCGTAACGTGTTCGAATCACTGCGGGTCAAGAACGCCAATGTCATCATGGATTTCATCGAGGGCGGCGGAAAGATAACCTATATCGATGTGCGCGCTGCCGGGACGGCCATGAAGGCCAACCGCTTCTGGATGGTGCGGCCGGGGACCGACTACGCCCTCAATCTGGGCATCATCCATGTCGTGCTTCGAGATAAACTCTATGATGCCGAATTCGTGAACAAATGGGTCACCGGCCTAAAAGAACTCGAATCCTTCGTGGCCCCCTATACACCGGAGTGGGCCGCCGAAGAGACCGGTATCGCCGCCAAAGAGATCGTGGCCTTTGCCCACGAGGTGGCCGCCGATGCACCATCGGTCATCTTCCATCCCGGATGGTTGACCGCCCGCTACAGAGATTCATTTTATGCCTCGCGTACGGCGTATATTCTCAATGTGCTGATGGGCGCTATCGAGGCCCCCGGAGGGCTCTTTTTTCAGAAAGGACCGGGGGACGCAGGCGCAAAGGGGCTCAAAACCCTGCTCGACACCATTCCCAAGCCCAAGGACAAACGGGTGGACGGCTGTGGCTGGAAGCACAAACACTTCGAAGCCGGCCCCGGCCTCATGCATCTGATGTATGACGCCATCCTCAAGGAGGATCCCTATCCTCTCAAAGCCTATATCGTCTTCCGCCACGATCCACTGCTGTCGCTGCCGGATCCGGAGGCCCAGAAAAAAGCGCTTGATAAGCTCGACCTGCTGGTGGCCATCGACGCCAACTACAGCGAGACGGCATGGTACGCCGATGTGCTTTTGCCCTCAGCCACCTACCTGGAAAAGGCCTCCATGATCTGCACGGGCAAGGGGCTCAAACCGTCGCTGCGCATCCGCGACAAGGCTGTCGACCCGCGCAATGAAGCGCGGGCCGGCTGGTGGATTTTCCGCACACTGGCCGAAAAACTGGGTGTCGGAAAGTACTTCCCCTTCGAAGATATGGAAGGCTTTTGGAAGTGGCAGCTGAAGGACACCGGGGTCAGCCTGGACGAGCTGAGGGACAAAGGGGCCGTGGCGCTGACCGACAAGCCTATTTGGTTTGACCGAATGAATGATCTGAAATTCAAGACACCGTCCGGCAAGATCGAGTTGGTCTCTTCCGCTTTGTCAGGGAATGGCTTCGCGTCGTTCAAACCCTATGAGCGGCCCGCCAAACCGGATCAGGGCCGCTTCCGGCTGGCCTTCGGGCGCAGCCCGGTGCACACCCACGGGCGAACCCAGAACAACCCCTATCTTAATGAAATCATGCCGGAAAACACCTTGTGGATCAACGCCGGGCAGGCGGCCCAATTGGGGATCAAGGATAGGGATATGGTGAAGGTGACCGCCGCCGACGAAAGCCATTCCGGCACCATCAGGGCCCATGTCACCGAATTCATCCACCCGGAGGTGGTCTTCATGATCCACGGTTTCGGCCGCAAGGTACCCTGGCAGACCCGGGGGTACAACAAGGGGCTGGCGGACTATCGTTTCGAAACCGGTCTTTTGCACGACTACGACCCGGTGGGCGGCGCCAACGCCCTGCTGGAATGTGTGGTCAAAGTCGAAAAGGCGGCTTAACACCGAAAAGGGCGCCTTATCGATGGCATTGATTGTCTACCCAATTGGAGGATAACCCATGAGCAAATACTATCTCTACCAGAACAGCAAACGCTGCATCGGATGTTTCAGCTGCGAAGTGCACTGCAAAGCCAGCAAAAGCCTGCCCGTCGGCCCCAGGTTGACCCAGATCATTCCGGTGGGACCCAAGCTGGTCAACAATGTGCCGCGGATGGCGTATGTATACATGCCCTGTTTCCATTGCGAGAAGCCTTGGTGCGTCTCAGCCTGCCCCACCGGCGCCATGCAGAAGCGCCCCTCAGACGGCATCGTCTTCGTGGACGACGAACGCTGCGTGGGCTGCAAAAGTTGCATGCTGGCCTGTCCCTGGGGAACCCCCCAATGGAACAACGATACCGGCAAGGTCAGCAAATGCGACTATTGCATGGATCGCATCGACCAGGGGTTGAAGCCGGCGTGCGTAACCAAGTGCGTCACCCAGTGTCTGCATTTTGGGGATGCCGCGGAAGAAGAAATGAACCAGCGCCGTGAGCGTTTCGCGCAATCCGTGGCATCCTTTGATTAAAAAAGGACAAGAAACGATGAGTGAAACGGTTTGCCCTGTCCATGAAACCATTCGATCGGTGACCCGCCGGACCGCTTCCGGTGCTGTGACCACCCCGCGGTCGAGGCATGTGGCCAACCGGATGCTGTCCCAGTTGAAGGCTGTGGCCGCTGGTTGCTCAGATAACCAGCCGCTGCAATCCATTCGGGATGATGCACAGATATTGGCCGACGAAGGCAACGATGCACCTTGTAAAAAATTAGGCCGATTGGTGCTCGCCGCCCTCGATGAACATGCCGAAGTCTTCTCCAGTCACCTGGAATCCCGGAACTGTGTCACCGGCCATTGCGTCAAACTGACGCCGGCGCCCTGCCAACTGGCCTGTCCGGCCGGTATCGATGTGCCCGCCTATGTCGCCCTCATCGCGCAGGGACACTATGATGAAGCCATCGAGGTGATCCGTCGGGTCAATCCGCTGCCATGGGTCTGCGGCCTGGTATGCACACGGCCTTGCGAATCCGCGTGCGTGCGCGGGGCTTTTGACAGTCCGGTTTCCATCAAGTTCCTGAAGGCCTTTGCCGCAGAAAAAGCGCTTTCAGGGGGGACCTACGCTAATCCGCCCCAGGCGCCGAACAATGGCAAAAAGGTTTGCGTGATCGGCGCCGGTCCGGCCGGCTTGACCGCTGCCTACTACCTGGCGCTTAAAGGGTACCAGGTGAAGGTCATTGAAGAGCTGCCCTTTGCCGGCGGCATGCTGATGGTGGGCATTCCGCGCTACCGGCTCCCCAAGGAGGTGATTGACCGTGAAGTGGCCACGATCCGATCCCTGGGGGTCGAGTTCCAGTTCAACACCCGATTCGGTTGGCGCATTCACATGAACCAGCTGCGCAAAGAGGGGTTCGGCGCTTTTCTTTTCACCATCGGTGCCCACAAGTGCAGCCCCATGCGGATTCCCGGCGAAAATGATTTCGCCGAGGTCTACACCGCCGTCAGTTTTCTGCGGGAGGTCGCCTTAGGCGAGGGCAGGAAGCCGGGCCGTCGGGTGATCGTCATCGGCGGCGGCAACGTGGCCATCGATTCGGCCAGAACCTGCGTGCGAATGGGGTGCGACGAGGTAGTGCTGGCCTACCGCCGCAGCCGTCAAGAGATGCCGGCCGACCACGAAGAGGTGGATCAGGCCGAAGAAGAGGGCGTGCGCTTCCATTTTCTGACCATCCCCATCGAGATCGTCGGAGACCAGTACAGCGTTACCGGCGTGCGCTTCATCAAGGCCAAACTGGTGGAGATGGAAGGGAGCCGACGCAAGCGGCCGGTGCCCATCGAAGGCAGCGAATTTCTGATGCCGGCCGATGCCGTCATCGGCGCCGTGGGACAGCGGATCGACCAGGTGATTATGGACGATCTGCCGGATCTGCAGTGGAGCCGTTGGGACACGGTGGAGACCGATGCGGTGATCATGCAGACCAGCATGACGGATGTTTTTTCCGCCGGTGACGTGGTTTCGGGACCCGACACGGTCATCGGCGCCATTGCCGGCGGCAAGCGGGCCGCTGAAGCCATCCATCGACAGCTTAGCGATATACCCCAGCCGACCCTTGCGCCGGTTCCGCAGCGGTGCGGGCAGATGCCGCTGGTGGAACTCAGCGCGACGGAAAAGATGGAGATCCGGCGGCCGCAGATGCCCATGCTGCCGATGAACCGGCGCCAGGTCACCTTTCAACAGGTTGAATTGGGTTATGACGAAGTCATGGCCCGTACCGAAGCGCGACGATGCCTGCGGTGCGATGTCTGTGTGCGCTGCGGCACATGCGCCCGCACCTGCCGGGAGATGATGAAGGTCGATGCATTGAAGCTGGACTACCTGGAAGAAGGGCATTCCGGCGGCACGGATTTTCGTTTTACGGCGGAAAATTGCATTCTGTGCGGCGCCTGCGCCGTAAACTGCCCCACCGGCGCCATGCGGGTGGAGGACCGGGGCCGGGAACGGCTGTTGATCCTGTGCGGCACGGTGATCAACCGCCAGCCCCTGGTTCACTGCCAGCGGTGCGGCGAGCCGTTGGGGACCCAGAGACACCTGGATCATGTGGCGGCCAATGCCATCGACGTCAGCCGGGTGGACAATCAGGTGGCCGGCTGTCCGGCCTGCGCGCGCAGGGCGTGGAGCTCAACTGTTCCGGCAGGACTTGCATTTAGCTGAAACTCTCCCTACTATTTATTTTGTCGTTATCGTCCTGTTATAATGACAACCCGGTACTGGAAGAATGAACTGCGGAGGTGTGTCCCCGTCATCGACACCCGTCTTGTACTGATGCACCTCCCTGTCTGGCCTCCGCATCGGAACGAGCCGATGCTATGAGCATGGCATCCGCAAACCATCAAAGCACCAAGGTCTTTTCGTCATGGCAAATATTCTCGCATTAGATGATATGGAAGATGCAGCCAACCTGGTTCGGCGCATACTAAAACCATTGGGGCATCAAGTCTATGTCTTCAACGATGAGGAGGCGGCCATTCACTTTGCCACCGACAACGCCATCGATCTCGCCATTCTGGATATCAAACTCAAAAAAATGGATGGGGTGGCGGTTCTGGAAGAACTCAAAAAGATACAGCCAAGAATGAAGGCCATCATGCTGACCGGGTACCCCACCATGGAGACAGCCAGGGCCTCCCTCGATCTCGGGGCCAGCGACTACTGCGTCAAGCCCATCGACAACGACGATCTTGAAGCCAAAGTGGCCCGAGCGCTTTCGAGCTGATTCGCTTCGGCAAAACCGGATACGATGCGTCCGGTTACAATTGCGTCAGTCAAGACACTGATGTGCTTCTGTTCTCCCCCATGGCAGGACGCATCAGGGAAAACCATCTGCCGGTTCACGTTGACGCTGATGATGTTATTTCGCCATATTTTTCCAGAAACCAGGCAATAGGGGCGCCGCGTTCCGTTTATATCCAACCGTATGATTTTGCTCTGCAAATGGCCGTCAAGGCTTTTACAACCGTCGTCGGGCGCGATGGATTAATGGTTGCCAAGCGCTTGGATGCCCTGATAAAAATCAGCAGTCCATTTGGATAATAATCCAGGTGTGCATACCGGTATGACCATCGAAGGGTGCTTATATGAGGAACACATGTACTAGCGCCATGGCGATCCGGCATGGAAGGAAGGGGCAAAGGCTGCCAGGCCTTCGCCATGGCCATAACTGGGGAAGGACAGCGATTGAGGAGATCCCATTATGACGGTTGCAGAGAAAATTCGGAAGGCCGCTGAGCTTTCGTCCTGGATTCGAAAGATGTTTGAGGAGGGGGAACGCCTCAAATCCCGTTTCGGTCCGGAAAACGTTTTTGACTTCAGTATCGGAAATCCCAATCTGCCCCCTCCGGAAAAATTTCACGAAGTCCTTCTGGATAAAGCAAAGAACTACAGCCCCATCCCCCCGGACCGATATCCGCAAGTCCTTGAGGCTGTTGCCGGTTATTTGTCCAAAGAGCAGGAAGTACCTGTTGCGGCCGGGGAAGTGGTGATGACCTACGGTGCGGCCGGGGCGCTGAACGTCATTCTTAAAACGCTGCTCGATCCCGGCGATGAAGTCATCTTGTCCAAACCCGTGTTTGTGGACTACCGAGCCTATGTGGATAACCACCAGGGCCTGAGCCGGATCGTGGACTGCCGTCCGGACTTTATGCTTGACTTGGATGCCATCGAGAAAGCCATCAATCCGAAGACCAAAGCGATGATCATCAATTCGCCAAACAATCCCAGCGGTCAGATTTACTCTGAGGAAAATCTAGCGGGTTTGGGAAAATTGCTCGAAGCGCGATCAAAGGAACTGGGCCGCATCATCTATCTTCTGTCCGATGAACCTTATCGCAAAATCGTTTATGACGGACACCACGTCCCGAGTATTTTCAAAACCTATGCGCAGAGCATCATCGCAACATCATACTCAAAAGACCTCTCCATCCCGGGCGAGCGAATCGGGTTTGCCGCGGTAAACCCTTCGGCGGAATACCGGGAGGATATTCTGGCCGGCATGCGGTTGGCCACCCACCTTTTGGGGTTTATCAACGCACCGGCGCTCATGCAGCGCGTCGTTTCCGATTTGCAGGGCATCAGCGTGAATATCGACGCCTACCATAGAAAGCGCAGCATCCTGTGCCAGGGACTGGCCGAGGCAGGCTATGAATTCTTCAAGCCTCCCGGCACATTCTATTTGTTTCCCAAAGCCCCTGGTGGGGACGACTTGGCTTTTGTTGAAGAACTTCAGAAGGAGTTGATACTGACCGTCCCCGGCAGAGGATTCCTATATCCAGGGTACTTTCGGATCTCTTTTTGTGTGGATGATGACACCATCATAAATTCGCTTCCGGGATTCAAGCGCGTGATGGATCGTGTGCATTAGTGCCTGTTGGGGTATCGCTCAGCCGGACACATTATGATGTTAAGGCGCCCGGCGCATTAATTTTCCCTCTGGCATTTTCTTTACGGAAAATAATTCCAAAGAGGTTCTTGCGGGCGTTGGCATTGTGCTCCTGAATCAAACCTTTGGCGCGGTCCACATCACGGATACGCACGGCGTCGAAAAGCGCTTCGTGCTCTTTGACGATCTCTTTGGTACGGCCAATTTCCAAATCCTCGACCCGGAAACGCAGGAATATTTTTTGACAGACATCCCGGTAGCGCTCTGTGAGAATGGGGTTGTCGGTCATTTCGATGATGGCGGCATGAAACTCCGTATCCAGGATGAACAGTTTGCGATGAACACGATCGCTGATCGCCTGATTATAATCGTTCATACGGCTCTCAAAGGCCTTCAGCTTGTCGTCATCCATCTTACGGACCGCTTTTCCGATGGTGCCGATCTCCAGGATTTCCCGGATCTCATACAGGTATTCGGCCTCATCGATGGTGAGACGATGAACCGAATACCCCTGGTTGGGCACAAAATCCAGGTAACCTTCCTTGGCCAGGATACTCAGTGCATTGTTGACCGGCGTACGGCTGACGCCTAACTGTTTTGCCAGGTCCACAAAAACCAGCCTTTGTCCGGGAACGATGTCGTAATTGAGCATCATCTCCTTGATCCGGTAATAAACCGCCAGTGTGAGATTCTTTTGTTTTTTCAATTTGATACAGGCTCCCTTCAGCGTTTGTGATCAGGGCTGACTAATCCGATTGTACAATGGCCGGCGATTGAAGCGGGTGCCATAGTGTAAAGAAAAACATAATTGTTACAACAGGTTGTTAGTATTGCTTAAAATATTACATGCAACAATGGAAGTCAATCCCAATTTTATGAGGGGATAGATATCAGAGAAGGCCGATTCGATCAAGCCGTCCCACATGGGTGCAGAAATTCCGACTGAACCGTATGCCCGTAAAAAGAATCGATAGCGATAGCGTCCCCGATTTGCTATAGCCTCGGGGTCGGGTCGCTATCGATTTCGAAAAGACGTCCATGGTACAAAAGTGCTTTTGTATTTCCGGACTAGGGCCGGAAATACAAGCCATCTGCTTAGCGGGCGGTTGTTGACTCCGAGGCTTCGCTGCCTTTTACCTTGAACAGGATACACAGCCGGTACCAAAAACACTCTGACAAGAAAATGTTTTGAATTGACAACCCATATCATTGCATGTAAAAAGGTATGAAAAAATGGCATACGTATGACAGATTTGGTTGTAGACATCAGGGAAAGTCGCCCGATGGATATCCTTAATACAAAACAATTCAGCCTGAAATCGAAATTATGGTTGGAGTTCCAGGGTCGCCCGATCATTGGGGAGGGGCGCATGGCGATGCTGCAGGCCATTCAAGACAACCGCTCCATCTTAGAGGCATCAAAAGAGACCGGAATCTCCTATCGGCGTATTCGCGGTGCTATCCATGATATGGAGAATGCACTTGGCCAGGTGTTGGTTCTGACCCGAAGAGGGGGGCGTGGAGGAGGATCTGCAGAACTGACCCCGGCGGCGGTGGCCTTGGTGGACTCATTCAAGGCTTTGTCACAAGGGTTTCGGGACGATTCGGATACGCGATTGAAAAGCAATCTTTGATAGTTTTTGGGATAGCTTTTGGCTGTCGATGGGCAGAATATGCCACTCGGAAACGAAACGCGGCCAAAGCGAAAAAATTTTATACGCTCATTTTTCGGTCAGAGGCATCCCGGAGACGGACCGCGTTGAGGGTCCAATAACTAGACGCGCTGCCTGCAAGGCGGCGATACAATTTCAACACCAAGGGCCATATTGAACGTGTGAGGCCTGCGGGTATTAGGTAAAGGAGTTGATGCCATGATTCAGGTCGTCAAGATTGAAGATGCCGTGGGATATCCGCTGGCCCATGATATAACAGAGATCAGGCCCGGTGAGTTCAAAGGACCGGCTTTTTTAAAGGGTCAGATTCTTCGGGGGCAGGATCTGGAGCATTTACGGCGGCTGGGAAAGAATCATCTCTATATTCTAAAAACCGAACGCGGTGAAATGCACGAGGATGAAGCCGCGGTAGAAATTGCCAATGCATTGTGCGGTGAAGGTGTGGGCTGGAGCGGTGTTCCCCGTGAAGGCAAAATCTCTTTGAAAGCCACACGCGATGGGCTGTTGAAAGTGGATGTGGATGCCCTGATGCGATTCAATCTTCTGGGCGAGGTGATGTGCGCTACCCTGCATCGCAATACGGTGGTGCAAAGCGGTCATAACGTCGCCGCCACCCGGGCGATCCCGCTGGTCGTTGCCCGCACGATCATAAGGGATGCGGTCGCCGCTGCAAAGACATCTGCCTGCGGCGTCTTAAGGGTGCTTCCGATGAAAAAAGCACGCGTTGGTGTGATGATTACCGTAAACGATGTGTATTATGGCCGTATTAAGGACAAATTCGAACCGATCATCCGCAGTAAGGTCGCCGAATTGGGCTGCACGGTGCAGGAGGTGGTTTTTCTTCCGGATGATGATTTGAAAATCGCACAGGAGGCATGCCGCTTGGCGGACGAAGGCGCCGATGTACTGATCACCACCGGTGGCATGTCGGTGGATCCGGATGACCGAACCCGACATGCCTTGAAAAAAGCAGGCGCGCGCGATATGGTGTATGGCTCTGCTGTTCTGCCGGGTGCCATGTTCATGGCCGCTTATTTGAACGATGTGCCGGTGCTGGGAATCCCTGCCTGTGGTATGTACGCATCGCGAACCATTTTGGATCTGGTTTTGCCGCGGGTGCTGACCGGCGAAAAGATCACCCGGCATGAAGTGGCCGAACTTGGCCATGGCGGCTTGTGCCTGAAATGCGAGACTTGTACGTATCCGCGGTGCGCATTCGGCAAATAGAACCCTATAGTGGCAACGATAGGAAGAAGGTTGCGATGATGGTTCGGACGTTACCCATGGGACTGGATGAAGCCCTCAGGTTAACCCTTGGGCGCATCAATCCGCTGGCCGCGGAAGATGTGGCCTTGCAGGATGGCTTCAATCGTGTACTGGCCGCCGATGCCTATGCCAAGGTCGACTCCCCTTCCATTGATGCTTCGCTCAAAGACGGTTATGCCGTAATCTCCCGTCAGGTGAGCACTGCTTCCAAAGATCGTCCGGTTCGTCTCAAGCTGGTCGGTTGCATGGCCGCCGGTGGCGAACAGGATGTCGCAGTGGCGCCGGATACCACCGTGCGCGTGCTGACCGGTGCAAAAATACCGCCGGGAGCAGACGCTGTGGTGGCTGAAGAATTCGTATCGGCCCAGGACGATAGGGTGACATTCTACAGGGATGCCGAGCCGGGGCGCAATATTCTTCCCAAAAGCAGCGACGTGGCCTTGAATCAGATCGTGGCTCGCAGGGGCAGTATTTTGACCCCTGGTTTGACGGGCCTGCTGGCCGCTGCCGGACACAGCCGCCTGCCCGTGGTTCGAAACCCGTATGTGGCCATTATTGCCACCGGCGATGAAGTGGTCGCCCCCGGGCAGCCGCTGCCGGAAGGAAAGCTGTTCGCAAGCAATATTACGACCTTGGGAGGTTGGTGCCGTCGATACGGCATGCAGACACACTTGACTGTGGTCAGAGACGAGGCTGAGCAGATATATACCACCCTCAAACGATTTGCCGCAGAGGCCGACGCCGTGGTGACCAGCGGGGGCGCCTGGACCGGGGATCGGGATTTGGTGGCGCAGATTCTCGAACGCCTGGGCTGGCAGCAGGCGTTCCACAGAATCCGTATCGGTCCCGGCAAAGCCGTGGGCTTCGGTACATTGCAAGGCAAGCCGGTTTTTATACTTCCCGGCGGCCCCCCTTCGAACTTGATGGGGTTTTTACAGATCGCCCTGCCGGGTTTGCTCAAGCTGGCCGGCCGTCACGACTGCCGGTTGCCGACCGCCAATGTGCGGCTGGCAACGGAGCTGACGGGGCGTTTCGCCGACTGGACTCAGTTTATCTATGGGACACTTGACCGGGGTACCCTTGACAGGTCTTCGGATCTGCCGGTTTTCAACGCCTTGAACGGTCCGAGCCGACTTCGCCTCATGGCGTCAGCCCAGGCGGTTGTCGCCATCCCCGAAGGAGAAGTCGTATTGCCGGAAGGCTCGGTGGTCTCCGCCCAGATACTGGAATGAAGCGCGGGCGTCGTCCTCTCATACTTTTTTGAAGAAGTCGAAAGGACGCGGCGCCTGATGCTTTGGCAGATTAAATATTCCCTGGCCGTTCCGGCGAAGATTAATATGAGAGCGCCATCTGACAATCGGTCACCACTAAAGGAGGAGGTCGGTGCCAGATCAAAATAATGGCATAGACTGCTGCGCGGTTATTCTCTCCGGCGGCCTGAATACGCGAATGAAAGGCGTCAACAAGGCCTTCTTGAAAATCGGCGGCCGCTACATCCTGGACCGGCTGGTGGAGAGTTTACGGCCTGATTTTTCCGAAATCCTGCTGGTGACGCGCCAACCGGAATTGTATAGCGGGTATTCACTTCGTGTGGTGGAGGATATCTATAAAGATCGCTCGTCATTGGTCGGCATCCATGCCGGGTTGGTAAACGCCAGGGCCGATTTTGCCTTTATGGTACCCTGCGACACACCCTTTCTGCAGACAGGCCTGGTCGATCTGCTGCTGGATGAACTGGAACCGGGACTGGATGTGGTGGTGCCTTTTTATGACGGCCACTATCAACCCTTATGCGCCATCTACTCCAAAAGATGCATTTCGGTTATCGAAGACCAGCTCAGCCAGGGCCAATACAAAATCATCGATATTTACGAGCAGATGAACGTCCGGGTGGTGCCTGCGGAAAAATTACAAGCGGCTGATCCGGAAATGTTGTCTTTCCTCAATGTCAATACGCCGGATGCCCATGCCGCATGCCAAAAGCTTGCGGCTGAACCCTCCCATCGGAACGGGTGAACCTCGCCTCCATCTACCCGCTTCAATACAATGCCACCATTTTTGCAACTATAGGGTTTATTTTAAGAAGCGGGCTTCAATAAGGTCGGCCAGCCCAAGGATATCATCAGGTCGACCGGCACATCGGACACAATGGCGAAAAGGCTGTTCTCTTCCCCTTTGACATGCAGCGGCGTCTTGTGCGCAGTGCTGCGAAACACCTCTACCTGGGGCATATTGGCGCGCTTGTAGCCTTCGGTCAGCACAATGTCCAGATCATTCATGTAAATGGACACCAATTTGTCTAAGGATAGATCTTCCTTGGAATCCTTGATGAATGACAATTTCCAGGGCGAAGAAATCATCACGGCTTCAGCTCCGCAGGCTTTATGGCGATAGGTATCTTTGCCCTCGTGATCGATATCGAATCCGTGGGTATCGTGTTTTACGGTCCCGACCCGATAGCCTCTGCGTTTGAGTTCGGGGATGAGCTTTTCAAGCAACGTCGTCTTGCCGCTGCGTTTTTTGCTCACGATGGAAACGATGGGAGGTGTCATGAAAGCTTCCTGTCGACGGCATGAACCAAGCGCTATGTAGATTGGGGCGGGGCCACAAGGACCGGGATTTTGGAATGACGCATGATCGATTTGATCGTCTGGCCAAGACGGTTGTCGGACAAGAAGCCGGACCGGGTGCCGAGGACGATCAGATCCGCCTTATATTCTTTGGACCGCGCCATTACCTCTTCGACGATATCGCCATCGGCGATCACAATCTCTCTGGAATGGTAACCGCAGGAGGCATCATCGATCCCGGCATCTGCACAGAACTGTTCCAGTGCTTCCCGAATCAGTTTGTTGGAAGTGTTTTTGCCGATAAGCGCCTGGCGGGCATTATCCTCCAGGTTGCTCAACATCTCGTGCCATCTTCGTTCTCCCATCAATCCTTTCAAGCGGCCTTCAATGGACTCGGGCATTTTTTCAATGACGTGCAGTAAAACCAGCGTGGCCTGGTAGCGGGTTGCCATTGAGGCAGCCAGATCAAAGGCTGCTCTGCAGTCTTCTGATAAATTGGTGGCAAACAAAATCGTTTGAATGGGTTTAAACATGGATTCGGTCCTCTTGTTTAGTGTCGTTATCTGCCGCTCCCATCGGAGACAATAATTGTCATTTCAGATAAGTCGGGTTCAACCACAGGTACGGCGGCGATATGGGCGACTTGGCCTGATTGCATGCAAAATTACACACAAAAAAACATCTGTCAAGCGGGAATTGTCTATGGTTCAGCCATCAATGTTTTCTAATAATACCGGGGTTCCTCCTCACTTTCCCCCGCGTGCCATGATAGTGCCTTCCGACCGGGCTAAGCATCTCCTGGCGGCGCCATGCATTTGCTCTTCTCCTCCTCGCTGAGCTCATCCAATTTTTTCAAGTCTTCCAGCTTGCAGATATACTCGACACCGTTGCTGTCCTTAACGTAGACGTACGATTTTTTTGCTTCCTGCTTTTGATCTGCGGTCATTTTTCCCTCCGTGGTTCACGTTTGATGTGTTATTTTGCCCTACGTATTCTTCGGCCATGCCCGCATTGGAATTCGCATGCTGCACACTCCCCCGGGCACCGGTTGCCTCCCCGCACGCCGCACATGTTGCCGCAATTGCCGCACCCGTTGGGCGGCGCCACACCGCTTCCGCTCAGACGGAAGCCGATGCCGTCCGAATCGAAGATGATCGGCTGCACCATGCGCAACAGCCTTGCATTGACAATGTAGGTCTGACCATTGATTTCGAAGATCTTGTCGGATGGCTTGGGTTGTTCCAGGGCGACGCCGAAAGTTCGGATTCCGCATCCTCCCAAGCGGACAAAAATGCGGATGGGCTGCTTTTTTCTCTCCCTGAAATAGTCGGCGACCACCCTGGCGGCCCGGTCGGTCACCTGCAGCATATCTTTTTCCGGTATCATTCCATCCCCTCGCACTGAACCTCTTGCCTGAAATTATGATCATTGAAGGGGAGAGTTCAAGGGGGCGGCGCCGATTTCCATTATCTACGGGGTCTTTTGATGCCCAATTTGGCCATTTTGGATTCAAGGGTGGTCGGCTTGAGGGCCAACACTTCGGCAGCGCCGTTTTTCCCGCGAACCCGCCAGTCAGTCAGTTTTAGGGTTTTAAGGATATGCTCTTTCTGGGCCTGATCCAGCGTCCTGATTTGCTGGCGCACGGCCCCCGGCGTACCTGGCAACTCAATCTGGAGGGCGCGCCCCCGGGTAATGATAACCGCGCGTTCGATAAAGTTCCTCAGTTCACGGACATTGCCGGGCCAACCGTAGTTTTGCAGGACCTGCATGCTGGAGCGGTGAATCGTTTCGATGCGGGGGGATGTCTTCTTGCCTTTCGCGCAACGGTGGCAGGACAATGGGAAAGACATTCAGGCGGTAGTAAAGGTCCATCCGGAATTCACCCAAGTGGACGGCCTGCAGGAGATCACGGTTGGTGGCCGCGATCAACCTTGCGTCCGAAGTGATGGTCTGATGCCCTCCCAAGCGTTCGAACTGGCCTTCCTGCAGTACCCGGAGCAGTTTGACCTGCAATGGTATTGAAAGTTCGCCGATTTCATCCAGAAAAAGGGTGGAGCCGTCCGCCAGCTCAAAACGTCCGATGCGTCTGGTGTCGGCTCCGGTAAATGCCCCTTTTTCGTGTCCGAACAATTCGCTTTCCACCAGATTGGGCGGCAAGGCGGCACAATTGACGGCCACCATGGCCCGCTTTTTTCTGCGGCTGAGCTTGTGGATCACTTGAGCAAATAATTCCTTGCCGGTGCCGGTCTCACCCAGTAACATGACAGTGGTATCGGTACCGGCGACCTGCTCGGCCTGGCTGAGAACGTGCCTGATGGCGTCGCTTTGGCCGATAATCTCGTCGTGGGCATACTGCAGGTTGATTTCCGCTCTCAGAAAGGTATTCTCGGCTTCCAGCCGGTCTTTGAGCATTTTGATTTCGGAAAATGCCTTATGCAGGCGCTGCTCGGATCGTTTGCGCATCAATGCATTGGCAAACACCATGCCCAGCATTTTCAGGCGCTGAACCAGTACGGCCGGCCACTGGCGTTCGGTTTTCAGAGCGGCGAACCCGACAACCCCCAGAAAGGCGCCGGCCACGGCCAGCGGGATGAGAACACTGGACCGGACCCCGTGTTCGATGCAAAATGCTTTCTCGACTGCGGCGTCCATTGGCAATTCGTCCACGCAGTTCATCACCAGCGGTTCATGCTGAAGCAGTTTTTTCGTGTACCACGGTTGTTGTTCATTGAGAATCAGGTCAGGCATGGGGGTAACCCCAGGCGCGGCATAGGCATGGGTGACCCTCAGTTTCGTTCGGTCTTCACTGAATTGGGCTACGCTGCACCGGTCTATGTTCAGTGCTTCGGCGATGCGTTCCAGCACATGCTCGATTTCCGGATCGATCTGGTCGGCCGACAGATGGACAAATCGGGTGGACATGTCGGCCAGGAGCGTCTCGAACCGTAGCCTCTCCTGGAAAGCCGAAGGGCAAGCGGCGTCCAGCTTCTCCGCGCACTTGGCGCAAAGGGCCGGATCGAAGCTATTTTGCAGGTTTTTTGTTCTTGGCATGGGACTTTCCACCTTTTTGCTGTTGGCAAGTTCGAAAACCGCATGCAGAAGGCTTTTGGTCCGCTATCTGGCCCCAGCGGCTGAGGTGTCATTTGCAAGATTCAGGGAGATGTCGAGGGCATCGGCCGGTGAGGCACAGCATAGGGACATACATCCGCCTGCCAGGCTCCTATCGTTGCCCATTTCACTATCATGCACCGACCGAATTGGCAAAGAAAAACTATGATATTTCGGAGCGGCATCCGAAATATCGGAGGCATTGGCACTGCCCCCAATCCGGTTATGATTAAAAACAAAATAATTATGGATAGATAAATAATAACCGGGTCAACGGTAAAACGGCACGCATTTTGTACTGAATTTCCATGCAACGTTTCGTATAATCATCAGCAAACTTTCAGATGAAGGAGAGGGCTAATGAGCAATGATAAGGACGTGCAAGTATACCCCACAACCACCTGGTCGGCCGGTGCGGGCTGCCATGGCAGTTGCGGACAGAAGCTCTTCGTCAAAGACGGCCGCCTGATAAAAGTCGAAGGTGATGAAAATGCTTCATGGAATCAGGGGAGAGCCTGCCCGAGAGTCCTCGCTCTGAAACAATATGTTTATCACCCGGATCGGATCACAACACCGCTCAAGCGCGTGGGAAAAAGGGGTGAGGGCAAATTCGAACCCATCTCCTGGGATGAGGCTTTCGATACCTGCGAGGCCAGGCTCAAAGAGATCAGGGATAAATTCGGCGCCGAAAGCGTTGTATTTGCCCAAGGCACCGGCCGGGATGTGGGCGGCCCCATCTCCTTCCTGTGCTACAATTACGGCAGTCCCAACTGGGTCCAGTTGGGACTCTCCGGTCAATCCTGCTACACCCCTCGTCTGGGCGGTATGAAGGCCACGCTGGGCGATTTTTGCGTATTGGACGCCGGCCAGTTTTCGGCCAAGCGATACGACGATCCGGAGTGGGAAGTGCCCAAGGTCATCCTTGTCTGGGCTCAGAACCCGCCGCCCACCTGTTCGGACGGTTTTTTCGGGCACTGGGTCGTTGACTGCATGAAACGCGGCAGCCAAATCATATCGGTGGACCCACGCTACACCTGGATGTCATCGCGCGCCAAGCATCACCTGCAGATCCGCCCGGGAACCGATGGGGCGCTGGCCTTGGGAATGCTCAATGTGATCATCAACGAGGAACTTTATGACAAGGCCTTTGTGGAGAAGTGGTGCTACGGATTCGACCGGCTCAAGGAACGGGTCCAGGAGTACCCGGTGAAAAAGGTGGCCGACATCACCTGGGTGCCGGAAAAAAGTATAATCGAGGCCGCCAGGCTCTATGCCCGGAGCAAACCGGCAGCCATCCAGTGGGGAGTGCCCATCGACATGAACCCGGAGGGCACCAGCGTGGCCCAGGCCATCACCCATTTGTGGTCGATTACCGGCAACATCGATGTTCCCGGCGGTAATGTCATCGCCCGGCCGTCCCATGGCGTCACCACCTATCCCTATTCAACGGAAGAACTGGTCGGCCTCTATGGCCAGGAGCTGGTGGACAAGCTCAATAGACTGCGCATCGGCTGCGATACCTTTCCCATGGTGAAAGGATTCCGGGGATGGGCTCAACCCGATATGGTGATCGATCAGATCGACAGCGGCAAACCCTACCCCGTCAAGGGCGCCTGGATTCAGACGGCCAACATTCTGGGCGGCCAGGCGGCCCGGGCCAGGTTCCACTATACCGCCTTGAAAAAGCTCGATTTCGTGGTGGTCGTGGACCTGTTCCACAATCCCACCAGCATGGCCCTGGCCGATATCGTATTGCCGGCGGCGACATTCGCCGAAAAGGACAGCTTCCGCTCTTGGTGGGTCCCGCTGGGCGTCATGTATAAAACCATCCAGGTCGGCGAATGTAAATCCGACTGGGAGATCAATCTCGAAATGGCCAACCGCCTGAATCCGAACTGCAAGTACAAGTCGGTGAAGGAGCTGATCAACGACCGGCTGTCAGTGGCCGGTGTGACCTTTGACGAATTGGTGGCCAATGGATCCCAGGCCATGCCGCCCGAAGGACATTCCAGCCGGCCGTACCGCCGTCATGAGAAAGGACTGCTGCGAGCCGACGGCAAACCCGGGTTTACCACCGCCACCGGTAAAGTGGAGTTATACTCAAAAGCCTACGAAAGCTGGGGGATCGACCCATTGCCGTTTTTCAAGGAGCCGGCCCAGAGCCCCACCCAGGTGCCGGAGCTTTACGCCAAGTATCCATTGATCATGATTACCGGGGCCCGCTCCCACATGTTCTTTCACTCCGAACACCGCATGATTCCCTGGCTGCGCGAGAAGAACCCTGTGCCCTACGTGGAAGTCCATCCCGACACCGCCAAACAATTCGATGTTTATGACGGGGAGTGGATCTACCTGGAAAATGATCTGGGTAAAGTCAAGCGCAAGGTCAAGATCTCACTGCGTGTCCATCCCAAGATGGTTCAAACCCTGCACAGCTGGTGGATGCCTGAAATGAAAGGCAGCGAACCGGACCTGTTCGGTGTTTGGGACTATCAGATCAATCAGATCATTCCCGGCCCCCAGGACTCCGCGTCCGGTTTCGGCGGCGGGCAGTACAAGACCACGCTTTGCAAACTCACCAAGATCAATCCATAGGAGGGGGCAGCATGTCTAAAAACGGACTTTTAATTCACTACGAATATTGCACCGGTTGTCATACATGTGAAGTGGCCTGCCAGCAGGAACATGATTTTCCGGTGGGCAAATGCGGCATCAAGGTGACCGAGTATGTCTATGCCGCCGATAAAAAACCGGTGGCCGTCGATTATCTGCCCTTTCCCACAGAACTTTGCGACCTTTGTATCAACCGTGCGCGGGAAGGCCAACGGCCGGCTTGTGTCAAACACTGTCAGTCCTTCTGCATGTCCTTTGGCCCTCTGGATCAATTGGTCGAGGAGATGGACGGCCTGGCCCGCTCGGCCATCTTCTCCCCGCGTTAGCCATTCAATCAAAACAACACCGGGAGCGTCGGCATTCCGTACACCGGCGCTCCCGGCGATATCAAAACCAGCGCTCCAAATGCTTTCAATCATAGGGCAGGACCGTCATGCGGCTGCCCAGCCAGAGATATTTGTATCCTGTCATTTTTTGTCGGCCCATCGCATGGTACCTGCTGCCAGGATGCTCAGAATGGCAAAGCCGCTGACCAGCGGCAGGGTGGTTCCGTCGTAGTTTCGGCCGATTACGACGGCCAGTACCACAGCGACCAGCGTCGACAGCGAGCTCACCACGGCCGCACCGACGCCGGCGATGTGCGCCAATGGTTCCATCGCAATGGCATTCAAATTCCCAAATAGAATACCGAGGCAAAAAAAGATCAGGGCAAAGCAGACCATCAGCATCCAGAAGGGGGAATGTCCTCCCATGCGATAGACGATCATCAGATAGGTGACCGATATCACGATTAGCAGCCGGATGGCCCACCGGGACATGGGCCGCATGCCCACGCGCATGACGATCCGGGAATTGCAATACGAGGCACCGCCCACAAACAGTGCCAGTACCGCCATATAGATAGGAAACTGGTGGCCCAGGGCGTATACTTCCTGATAAATCTGTTGGGCGCAATTCAGATATGCGATCAACGCCCCCAGAACCATTCCGGCCGCCAGAGTGTATCCCAGCGCGGTGCGATTGAGGCAGACTTCCACAACACACATGCGGATGTGTCTGAAGCTGAAAGGCGTCCGGCGGTCACGGGGTAAGGTCTCCGGCTGACGGAGGGTGAACCAGGCTGCGGCGACCAGTCCCAGCAGCAGCAAGGCGGTGAAGACCGCCCGCCAGTCCGCTACCAGAAGAATGGTCTGTCCAAGGGCCGGCGCCACCGCCGGAACGAGGATGAATACCGCCATCACCACAGACATCATGCGGGCCATGGCCCGGCCGGCATACTGGTCTCTGACCAAGGCGACGATCACCGAGCGTGGGCCTGCCGCGCCGATCCCTTGCATGAACCGGCCCGCCAGCATGACCTCGAAGCACCTGGCAAATATCGACAGGAGGCATCCCAACGCAAAGATGGCAATGCCGACAAAGATCGCCGGTTTGCGACCGGTACTGTCGGACAGGGGGCCATAGACCAATTGCCCGATCGCCAGACCGAAAATCAATATGGAGATGACGAGCTGGACATCATTGGGATGTTTCGCGCCAAGGTCTCTGCCGATGTCCGGTAGTGCCGGAATCATGATATCCAAAGAGAGGGCGGCAAACGAGATCATGATCGCCAAAAGGGCGACGGACTCCCGGAATCCCGGACCTTTTATAGCGGATTGGGCGCCAATCGGCCCATTGCCTCGCTTGTTTCCTGTTTTGTTCACAATGGGGCTTTCCATAAAACCGCACGCATAGTTCAACGATGCCCGGGCCTATGGGTCAATCGGGTGGATCTACCGGCCGGGTCCGGCGCATTCCACGCGGGTGCTGGGACACTTGGTTGCGCGCACGCTTGCCCCCGGGGCGGTTGACGATGTAAATGCCAATGCTGACCAGAACGAGGGCGATCAGCAATTGGATCGTGACGATTTCGTCCAGCAAAAGCGCCCCTTCCAACACCCCGAACAGGGGCGTCAGAAATACAAAGGCGCTGACACGGGAAGCCGGGTAAGTCGAAATCAGCCAGAACCAGGCCAGGTAGGTGACAAACGCCACCCAGGCCACCTGATAGATGATGCAGCCGACGACCAGCGGTGTCGGGTTGAAAATACCCGACTCTCCCATTAGCAGCGAGCAAAGGGGCAGAAACAGGGCTGATACGACCAGCTGGTATAGCAGGATCCTGCTGGGGGGGATCTGGGAAAGGGGCGAGGCCTTGATCAGGACGGTGGTGGCGGCCCAAATCACCGCTGCTGCCAGAAGCATGCTGTCGCCGATCAGCATACGGGCATCGGGCAGGCCGATGGATTCGCTGAAGGCCACCAGGATACCGATAAAGGCGCAGCAGAGCCCCGTCATGTGCCGCAGGGTCATGCGTTCTGCGGAGATAAGCAAATGGGCACCCAGTGTGGTGAAAAACGGCATGGTGTTTAAAAAAATGACCGAGCGCGATGCCAGCGTGAACTTCAATCCCCAATAGATCAGCATGAATTCGACGGAAAAAAGCAGGCCCACGGCAATTCCCCACCCAAGGGTGCCGTCTTTGGCCAGCACCTTTTCACCGCGCAGGACCATCCAGAGCAGAACCAGAACTGCGGCGCCCACCGAACGCAAGCCAGCCTGCATGACAGGAGTGATCCCGGCAATAGCCACTTTTATGGAGATTTGTTGCAGCCCCCAGCTGGCGCAGAGGACAACCAGGAGGACCATGGCCGCCGGATGGAGCTTATCATAGGTTTGTTTCATGCTGCACTTTCACCGGGACGCGTCCCACCGCTTTTGCGGGGGGTATGTTTATTTTCCTTGATCAGCACGGCGCAGACCATGGCGGTCATGGCCAGCAGAGCGGAAATGGCCAAGGCCGGCTTGTAGCTGCCGAACCTATCATAGATGACCCCGCCCAGCCAGGCCCACAATCCTCCGCTGAAATGGTGCACGGTGGTGATAAAGCCGGTGATTGCGCCCACGTGGGTGAAACCGTACAGCCTGCCCGCCAAAGTGGTGGTGATGGGTGCCGTGACGAGCATGGTGAAACCGAAGATGATCGCAAAAAGATGATAGGCCAACGGCGATTGATATTTGCAAAGCATGAGGAAGATTCCGACACGCAGCAGAAAGGTGACGACCATGGGACGCTTGTTGCCCAGGCGGTCCACCGCCGGGCCGGTTGCCAGGACCCCGACAAGGCTGAGGATACCGGCCACTCCCATCATCCGTCCGGCGGAAAGGGCTGAAATTCCGGAATCCGTGATCATGGGGATGAGATGCGTGATCACCAGATAGTCGCCGCCCCCGCAGACAAACATGACGGCCACAAAGAGCCAAAAAGAAGGGGTTGCCATTGCATCGCCAAGCCCCATATCGGATTGATGCGAGTGTGGGTGTTGCCGCGGGTTTCCCGGCTGGCGATCGGTTGCCGCCGTTCTCCCAAATGGTGCGAGTCCCAAATCCTCTGGTCTCTCCTTAATCAGGAAAATGATGATGGGCAGATTGACGGCCAGGATGGCGGCTCCCAGGATGACAAAGGAGTGGCGCCAGCCGACAGCTTCAACAAGGCGTGACGATAAGGGGACAAGAACAAATTGCCCCAGGCAGCCGCCGGCAATGGCCACGCTGATGGCAAGACCACGATGCCGGAAAAACCATTTGCTGATCGAGGCGGCCAAAAGCGGTATGGACGTTCCGCCGAATCCGATGCCGGCAAGAACGCCGTATAAGAGAACAAAGGAGCCTAAGGAGTGCACCCGGGCGAGCCCCGCATATCCCGAGGCCAGGAGAACAGTGCCCTGGGCAAACAAAAGGATCACAAAAGCGCTGTTCAACACACAGCAGCCGTAAAATAATGGCGTCTTGGAACCGTTTGGCATTCGTTTTCCGTATGCAGAAGGTCCTGTTGGCCGCACCAGAGCCATTTGCGCGGGTTAGTGTTTCGGTTGTCGGGCCGCTCTAATAGTACAGGCGCTGGGAGATTTTCTCCGCCGTTCGCTTCAGCGGTTCAACGATCTCATCCATGATCTGCGGGACGAGGCGGAAGGCCGGACCGGCGACAACCACCGCTGCCACCGGGCGCCTTTCGTGGTTGAAAATAGGGGTGGCCACTGCAAAAGTGTCTTCATAGCGTTCGCCCTTATCATAAGCAATCCCCGTTTCGCGCACTGTTTTCAATAGCTCACGATATTGTTTTTTCGATACAATGGTTCGTTCATTGAACCGTACGAATTTTTTCCTCAGGCAATTGTCCACGAACTCGGGGGCACAGTAGGCCAAAATGGCTTTTGCACCTGCTGCCACGTTGATAGGCAGTTGCTCCCCCAAGCTGAACGAGAAACGGATGTGGCGGCGTCCCTCCACATGGGAAGCCAGAATGATATTGGTACCGGACAGCTGTTCCAGGGCCACACTTTCATTGGCCAACTCGGACAATTCAGCCAGATAAGGGCGCGCAATATCGACGAGGGCGCTATTCAGCGAGCGGATCACTGCATGCCCAATCTCCGCTGCGGCCCGGCCCAGTGCATATTTTCTTGTTTCGGGATTTTGATGCAGAAATTCGCAGGCGGTGAGTATCCGCAGTAAACGGCTGACCGTCGATTTGGGGATACCCAGCTTTTTGCTTAGTTCCAGGGTTCCCGTTTCATTGTTGTGAGGGGTGAAAGCTTTCAGGATGGCGAGCGCTTTTTCAGTTGAGGACAGGTTGTCGGTTTTCGAGGCCATATCCTTCATCTATCCTTATATTTTAAAGATTATATTGCTCTCAAGCGGACGATCACAGAATGTGTTTCATATGCAGGGATTCGATTCCGGTATTAGGGATTGGATAGGGGATTCATCGAATCAAGTCAAGCCCAAACATGGTGATTTCCATGCCCCCCGGCCGAAAGATAGCAAAAAAACAGCATCTGGGACAAGTGAATTTTATCCCGTATATCAGGATATCGTACAAATATATGGGATACCCAACGGTTGAGAGCTATTCCTGTAGATTTTTCCCATATATTGGTTAACTTACTTAAATAAAGAATAAATATATCTATGCTGGGATTGATTTCCTCTCTGGGCAAGCGTAAAAAACAGAAACAAAAATATGACAATAATTCCAGAAAATGCTTGACTTATTTTTCGTTGTGTACAAAATTGCATGTAAAAAGAGGTGCCGCGAAATCGAGTCCGTATTTTGTTCTGCCCAAATCTCATATTGAGCCACCGTTAGCGATAGTGATCGTCGGAATGAGGGGATCGTCGGTATTGTAGTTGTTATGGAACTCGATCCTTATTCATCTAAAACAGGGAGGCGTCATGATGAGGAAATTATTTAGCATAGTGATCATTACCAGCATGGTTCTTTCCGTGGCATCCTTTGCTGCGGCAAAGACGATTACGCTGACGTTTGCCAATCAAAATCCGGATACCAGCTGGAGCGGTATGCACGCCATCGCCCCCTGGGCCAAGCAGGTAGAGGCCGCCACCAATGGTAAAGTCAAAGTCCAGGTTTTCTACAGCCAAACCCTGACCAAAGGCAAGGATGCATGGAATGCCACAAAAAGCGGCATTGCCGATATCGCCTGGTGCTTTCACGGATACTGGTCCGGCATGACACCACTGGCCGATGTCATCAGCCTGCCTGCCCTGCCATTTGACTCGGCCGAAAAAGGCAGTGAAGTGTTATGGAAGCTCTATGAAAAATATCCGGAAATTCAAAAGGAATTTTCCGATAATAAGATTCTGGCCGTCTTTACCAGCAACCCCTATATTTTGATCACCACTAAAAAGCCCGTCAAAACCCTGGAAGATATACAGGGGATGAAAATCCGCATGAGCGGCGGACCGCCCACGGAAATGATGAAAGCCTTGGGCGGCACACCCATGCTGATTCCCATGCCGGAGAACTACATTTCGTTGCAAAAAGGGGTTATCGACGGAATGGGCGCTCCCTGGGAAGCCATTCACGGGTTCCGGCTCTATGAGGTCGTGAACTACTATACGGCAACGCCCTTTCCGGCCGTCTATTTTTCCATTGCCATGAACAAGCGCAAGTGGAACAGCCTGCCCAAGGATGTTCAGGAAGGCATTATGAGCGTCGGCGGGCTGAAGGGGTCGAAATTCTGGGGTAAAAATCATTTTGACACCGCCAAAGACGGCGTAATGGAAAAAGTCAAATCAGTGGGCAAAACCATCGAAGTCTACGACCTGCCTGCCCAGGAGCGTGAGCGCTGGTTGGAGAAGGCCGGAAAACCGGTCTGGGAACAATGGGTGAAAAGCATGGAGGCAAAGGGGCATGCCAATGCCCGTGATATCCTGAATACGGCCATCGCCTTGAGCAAGGAATAATCGATCCCAATGCTGCATAAACCCAATGCTCTATAAAAAAGATAGCGAATGGGTTGAGGCGACTGCGATGGTCGTCGGCCTTCGACCATCACCCTAATTGCAGCACAATGGACGGTGGGACCTCGCCATTGTGCTGCACGCGTGAACAAACAATTCCGGTGTTTGCCCGGTCACCTGAAGGCATTGTGCCTCGCAAAGGCGGCCGAACAGGGGCAAGGACCACAGATCGTCAGGGCGAAACCCATGCTGGCGCTTGCTGGAAAAACAATTTCAAATATTTTGATCGCCATCGGCGCCACCATCCTGGCGCTGATGATGTTCCTCACGGCACTGGATGTCGGTCTGCGATATCTATTCAACAGCCCGCTATCCGGTGCATTTGAACTTGTCGAATACATGATGGCCATTGTCATCCCTTTCAGCATCGTCTACTGCGCCGAAATGAAAGCGCATGTGTCCGTAGAATTGATTCTGGCCAGATTTCCAAAAAAATTCCAGCTCATCGTCAATGCCCTGACAACGCTGATCGCGGTGGCTTTCACGGGTGTCATGGCCTGGCAGAATCTGCTCTATATTGGTGAGGTCTACGATTCGCATCTGACCTCTTCCGTGCTGCTGATACCGACGTATCCCTTCGTCATTCCGGTGGCGTTGGGTATCGGCGCCTTTGCTTTGATGCTTCTGATTCACTTTATCGAAATCGCTTCCAGGATGGTGAAGCCATGACGCCTTTCACCATCGGCATCATCGGCATATTTGTGCTTATCTTCCTCATTTTTTCGCGTATGCACATCGGTATCAGCATGGGACTAGTGGGTTTTCTGGGGTTTGCTGCCATCATCGGATGGGAACCGGCCCTGGGACTGCTCCGAAACGTGCCGTACACCACATTTGCCAGCAACGATCTAAGTGTTATTCCGCTGTTTATCCTGATGGGCTCCTTTGCCTTTGCCTCCGGCATGAGCGAGGACCTGTACCGTACCGTGCATAAGCTGTTGGGGCACCTGCGGGGCGGACTGGCCATGGCCACGGTGGCCGCTTGTGCATGCTTTGCCGCCATCAGCGGGTCGAGCCTGGCCACAGCGGCAACCTTGGGCAAAGTGGCCATGCCTGAGATGAAGAAATACAACTACGATACGGCCCTGGCCACTGGATCCATTGCAGCCGGCGGCAGCATCGGCATCCTCATTCCGCCGAGCGTGATCCTGATCATTTACGGAATCATTACCGAGCAGTCCATCGGTAAACTCTTCCTGGCCGGATTCGTCCCGGGAATTCTCGAGGCCTTATTCTATATCTTCACGATAATGGTCTTGACCCGCAGAAGACCTGAACTCGGCCCTCCCGGTCCGCGAACCACTCTGAACGATAAGCTCATATCGCTTCTCAAAACCTGGGAAGTCATCGTGCTGTTCATCGTGGTGATCGGCGGTATCTATCTCGGTGTGTTTACGCCCACCGAAGCGGCCGGGGTCGGCGCCTTCGGTACATTCGTGTTTTCCATCATGCGGCGCAAGATGAACTGGGAGACGCTCAAATCAAGCCTGCTCAGCACGGCCAACACCACCGGTATGCTGTTTTTGATCGTCCTGGGTGCCATGATCCTCGGCTATTTCTTTTCCGTCAGCCGTCTGCCGTTTGAACTGGCGACCTGGGTGGGAGGGTGGCCGGTGAACCGCGTTGTCGTTCTGCTGATGATACTTGTGACCGTGGGATTGCTGGGCTGCATCATGGATTCCATGGCCATCGTCTTGCTGACCGTTCCCGTTTTCTATCCCATGATTCTGCAATTGCAGTTCGATCCGATCTGGTTCGGCATTCTCGTTGTCCGGGTGACCGAAATGGGACTGATTACACCGCCGGTTGGGTTGAATGTCTATATCATCCAAGGCATCACCGGAGAGCCCATGGGAACGATCTTCAAGGGGGTTACCCCATTTATCATCGCCGATCTTTGCGAAATATTGCTTTTGATTGCAGTCCCCCAGATTACGCTGTTTCTGCCGGGATTGATGGCCGGTTGACGGAGGGTTGCAGTATTGGATGTGGATGTCTGGATAGAGGATACCAATGAATAAAAGAGTGGCCGTGGCGCCCGAACCCCATACGCGGTTGTGTAAAACCAGCGGTGGACCCATCTTTGATCGGGGGCCGGCCAATAACCGGGAGGTTGCACTATGAGCGAGCAGGTTTTTACGAATTGCACCAATGCCGGACCCGTCAGTGTTTATGTAAAGGATGGCAAGGTGACGCGCATCCGGCCGCTGGTGGCGGATGAGAAAGACTTCAAGCCGTGGGTCATCGAGGCGGGGGGCAAGAAATATTCGCCCCCAAAGAAATTCAACATCGCACCCTATGTACATGCGGAACGGCGCAGGCTTTACTCCGACGAACGCATCAAGTATCCGATGAAACGGGTGGATTTCGACCCCAACGGTGAACGGAACACCCAAAACCGCGGTAAATCGGCTTACGAAAGAATTTCCTGGGACGAAGCGCTGGACATCGTTGCCGGTGAGATCAAGCGGGTCCGTGAAACCTACGGTCATTCGGCCGTTACCGGTATGACCTCCTCACATCACAACTGGGGCATTGTCGGGTACAAAATGGGACCCTTTGCCCGCTTTATGAATCTGCTCGAAGCCACCCCCGTACTGGACAACCCGGACAGTTGGGAAGGCTGGCACTGGGGCGCCACTCACACCTACGGTTTTTACTGGCGGTTGGGCATGCCCGAGCAATACGACTTGCTGGAAGACTCCCTGAAAAATGCGGAAATGATTGTCCTGTGGTCCAACGACCCGGACACCACCCGCGGCACCTACACCGGTCAGGATTCAGCGCTTTGGCGTCAGTGGCTCAAGGAAAAAGGTGTCAAAACGGTTGTTATCGATCCTTTCCACAATTTCACAGCCGGGGTCATGGAGAGCAAATGGATCGCTCCCCGCCTGGGCACGGACACTTGTCTGGCCATGGCTATCGCCTATGTGTGGATCACCGAGGATATCTACGACAAGGAATACATCGAAGACCGTACCATCGGCTTTGACGAATTTAAAAAATATATTCTGGGCGAGGTGGACGGACAGCCCAAAACGCCGGAATGGGCCGAGAAGGAATCCACCGTCAAGGCGCGTGTGATCCGGGCGCTGGCCAGGGAGTGGGCGGCCAAACGCACCGTATTGTCCGGCGGCGCCAGGGGCGGTGAAGGCGGCGCCTGCCGCACGGCTTTCGGCACCGAATGGGCTCGTATGATGGTATTGCTCCAGGCCATGCAGGGGCTGGGCAAACCCGGGCGAACCATCTGGGGAACCACCATGGGCGCGCCTTCGGATACGGATGTCTGGTTTCCGGCCTATGCCGATTTAAAAGGACGCATGGCCACCTCCGACGTGGCCGACTATCTGCCGCTCAACACCAACAAGCAGCGCTTGTGGCGTCTCACCTTGCCGGACGCCATTCTCAACCCGCCGGTGAGCTGGTACGGCGAAGGATTCTGCGGTCAATCCCTGGAGCAGCAATTCACCCATTTTGAGTACCCGATGGAAGGGTATTCTGAAGTCAAGATGTTCTACCGCTATGGCGGCTCTTTCATGGGCACCATGAGCGATACCACCAAGTGGGTGCGCATGTATCAGAGCCCCAACCTGGAGTTTGTGGTCAATCAGGACATCTGGTTCAACAGCGAGACCCGCATGGCCGACATCATTTTGCCGGCCTGCACCAACTTCGAACGCGACGATCTGGGAGAATGGGGCGCCTGCGGTGGCTACACGGTGCACGCCAGCAGCGGATGCAACTTCCGGGTGGTGGTACGCGAGAAAAAATGCATCGAGCCCATGTGGGAGTCCAAATCGGACTATGAAATCCTGAGCCTGGTCGCCGACCGATTGGGGATGAAGAAGGAATATACCGACGGCAAGACAGAGCTGGATTGGTGTAAGGCCTTTTTCGAATCTTCCGACGTCTCCAAGCTGATCAGCTGGGAGGATTTCGATAAGAAAGGATACCACATCATCAATATCAAGGATGACTATAAATCAACGCCGTCCTTGCGGTGGTTTGCCGAAGGGCGTGCCTGCGACACCCCGGACGCCAACAATCCCAAGCGGGGAACGGATAAAGCCGAACAGTTGGGAACCTACAGCGGAAAAATCGAGTTTGTCTCCGAAAGCCTCAAAGCCAGCTTTCCGGATGACTGGGAACGCCCGGTCTCCCCGCGCTACATCCCCAGCTTCGAGGGACACCACAGCAAGCTGTACCAAAAATACCCGCTCCAGCTGATGTCTCCGCACCCCCGGTTCTCCTTTCATGTGCATTACGACAAACACACGGACTGGCTGAATGATATTCCCGTACACCGCGTTAAAAAAGACGGCTATGCCTGGTGGCCGGCTCGCATTCATCCGGAAGATGCCCAAGCGCGGGGCATCCGCCATAATGACATCGTACGTCTCTACAACGACCGCGCCTCGGTCCTGTGTATAGCGGTGGTGACGGAGCGGGTCCGGCCGGGTGTCATTCACAGCTACGCCTCGTCGGCGAAGTACGACCCGTTGATTCCCGGAAAGGATGATTCTCCGGATAAGGGCGGATGTGTCAGCATGCTGACCCCCAGTCGCATGACATCGAAGAATGCACCCGGGATGACCCCGAATTCCTGCCTCATCGAAATAGAAAAATGGGAGGGTTAAAAAAGATGCCACGATACAGCATATTGATCGATATCAGCAAATGCAGTGGATGCCATAATTGCTTCCTTGCATGCCGGGATGAATATTTTGAGAACGATTATCCAAAGTATTCGGCGGCCCAGCCCCTGGATGGTCAGTTCTGGATGCAGGTGAAAGAGATTGAACGCGGAAGTTATCCCCGGCCTAAGCTCTCTTATATTCCGAAACCCTGCATGCATTGTGAATCGGCCCCCTGCGTGGAAGCGGCGAAAGACGGTGCGGTCTATCGGCGGGACGACGGCATTGTGCTCATCGATCCGGAAAAGGCCAAAGGCCAGGATGCCATCGTTTCCGCCTGCCCCTATCGGGTGATTTATTGGAATGCCGATTCCCAGCTTCCGCAGAAGTGCACCTTGTGCGCCCATCGTTTGGATGAGGGCGCCAAAATGCCCCGGTGTGTGGAGTCCTGCCCGACCGGTGCCCTGGTCTTCGGCGATCTGGACGACCCCAAAAGCGACATCGCCAAGCTGGCGGCCAGCGCCGACATTGAAGTACTGCATCCCGAGTACAATACCGATCCTCTGGTGAAGTATAGCGGTCTGCCCAGGCGATTGGTGGCCGGCGAAGTCGTCCTGCAGGACAACCCGGGCGAGTGTGCCCAAGGGGTGACCGTGACCCTTACCGGTGGTGGTGTCGACCTGCAAACCAAAACAGACTTGTTCGGCGACTTTGAATTTGAGGGTCTGGCCAATAATGAAAAATACAAAGTCCATATCAGTGCCGATGGCTATACGGGCACAGAGGTCGAATTGACGACCCTCAAGGATGTGGACCTGGGCGAAATCGTCCTCGAACCCAAATAAACCAAGCCCCGGAATCCGGCAGGGTGCCGCACCGTAGACCCCTTCGGCCGCCGGGGATCAGATAACAATGTCATTCGGTTTGGAGAGGGGTGAATCGAGAAGATGCCAATTGTATCTGGGGGGGATTCACCTCTCTCTACCTCTCACTGCAAGGAGGAGCAGTCATGATCAGTGTAAAAGACGCGAAGGGCACCCAGTATGAGGCTGCCAAACATTGGGAAGTCTTCGGTCTTCAGAAGATTACCGAAGCACAGTCCAAACGGACAACTGTCTGTTATTCTTATTTCCAGCCCAACGGCGGTGCGGAGATGTCTTCTTCTCCCAAAGAACGCATCTACTACGTCGTCAGAGGGTCCATCACCGTGCGCGGAAAGGATGAGGAGCATGTCCTGAATGCCGGTGACCTGATCTATATCGCGCCCGGAGAGGAACGCGACATGGCCATTAACAACGGTAAACCGGCCGAAGTGCTGGTGTTCATCGTGACGCCGTAAAAAAAGGTTGCTGGTTCATAGTTCATAGTTCCTGGTTATCTTTCATAGCGTTGCCCGGATCTGGAAAAGCCGATTTGTCGATGGTCAACCTTCAACCAGGAACCAAGAACCATGAACCGAGAACCATGAACCAAGAACTATTATCTAGGAGCGATAAAATGAAAGATATCTTCAAACTGGATGGAAAAATAGCCATCGTCGCAGGCGGGGCCGGCGGCATTGGAGAGGCATTGGCCATGGGACTCGGGCTCCATGGTGCTACGGTGATTGTTTCCAGTCGAAACCAGGACGCCATCGACAAGGTTGCCAAGGAAATTACCGATGCTTGCGGTCGTCCGGCTGCGGCCATCGCATCGGACGTCACCGACGAGGCCAGCGTGCAGAAGATGGTGGATGCTGTCGTGAAGCAATACGGCCGCATCGATATCCTGGTCAACGCCATGGGCATGAATATCAAGCGCGACGCTTTCGAGTATCCCATGGAAGATTGGGACAAGATTTTCGCGGTCAATGTCAAAGGCACGATGATCGCCTGCAAGATCGTCGGCAAGGTGATGCGCGAACAAAAAAGCGGCGCCATCGTCAATCTCTCATCGGTTCGCGGTATTCGCGGCTATACCGGCGGCAATACGGGCTATTGCGCCACCAAGGGAGCGGTGGAATTGATTACCAAGTCCCTGGCGCTGGAGTGGGCCGCTCACAACATCCGCGTGAACGCCCTGGGACCGGCGCTGGTCATTACGCCGGGCACCAAGCATATTGCCGAAAATCCGGAATTGGCCAAAAAATATGCCTCCGCCGTACCCTTGGGAAGGATCGGCATGCCCGATGACATGGCCGGCGCAGTTATCTTCCTGGTATCGGACGCGGCCGGTTTCGTCACCGGCCAGACCATCTACGTGGACGGCGGGCTGACCGCCAGCTAAGGGTTGATCCAGGCCAGAGCGTAAGAACAACTATAAACACCAAATAGTAGAGGTTGCTATGAGCATTATCAAAGACCCTTATTCAGGGCTGCAACTGGTGGAACTGAGTCACGAGTGGGGATATGGGGCGCCATCCTATCCCGGACAGGACGACGTGAAGATGTTTCGTGCCGTAAAGCATGCGCAGCACGGCGTCCTGGCGTGGAAAATCAACACGGTGATGCACACGGGAACCCATATGAACGCACCGCTGCATCTGATCCAGCGCGGCGCGGATCTGGACGCTATTTCCGAAGACCGGCTTTTCGGCAACGGCGTGGTTCTCAATATTCCCAAAACCAGCTACGAGGTGATCACCGACAAGGATCTGGAATCGGCCAAGCCCGACGTTCAATCCGGGGATATTGTCGTCATCGTCACCGGCTGGCATCACAAGTATTCCGACGCCATTGAGTACTACGGCGAGTCGCCTGGCTTGACCAAGGAGGCCGCACAGTGGCTGGTGTCCAAAGATTGCAAACTGGTCGGCGTGGACACGCCCCAGATCGACCATCCCCTGGCCACCTCTCTGGGGCCGCATCGCGGGGGGCCGACCATGAATCGCCTGGCCGGCGACTATCAGAAAGCCACCGGCCTGGACCCCCGGAAAGAACATCCCGAATGGAACGTGGCCCACAAGACCTTGCTGGGTGCCGGAATTCCCACCATCGAGCAAGTGGGCGGCGATGTGGACCTCCTGGCCGGCAAGCGGGCGACCTTTGTGGCCATGCCCTGGAAATTCCGTAACGGGGATGCCTGCCAGATCCGGTTTGTCGGTATGATCGACCCTACCGGCCAGTGCCGTATCGATGCCGGCAATTGATCAACCTTTTCGATAAGGGGAAAGAAAATGAGCCTTAAAATATATAATCTGAGTCACCCTTTTCATCAATTCATGCCGGAATGGCCATCGACGCCCGGCGTCAACCTGACGGTGAATAAATTCCATGCCAAGGATGGCCTCTTCCAGGTACAATGGGAAGGGATCATGCACCGCTGCACCCATATGGACGCACCGCTGCATGTGACCGAGAATACCCCCGATATCAGCCAATACCCGCTGTGGCGACTATGCGGGACCGGCGTGGCTGTATCCATTCCCAAGGGAAAATGGGGCGTCATCACACCTGAAGATCTCGAAAAAGCCACCCCCGAGATCCGGGAAGGCGACATGGTCATGATCAACACCGGTTTTCATCACAAATGGGCCGACACGGATGAATACTTCGCCTATGGATGCGGCATCTCCGGAGCGGGCGCTCAATGGCTGGTGGACAAGAAAGTCAAGTGTGTCGGTTACGGCTGCCAGGCCAACGATCACCCCATCGCAACCAAATTGGTGGATCACGGATTGGGACCGTCACAGCCCCACTTGATCGAGGAATACAAGCAGGCCACCGGCCGCGATCCCAAAGAGGACTTTCCCGATTGGGAGCCGGCCCACAAAACCCTCATGGTAAAAGGCGGTATTCCGGGTATCGAGAACCTTGGCGGCGATCTCGACGAAGTCACCGGCAAGCGATGCTTTTTCATGGCATTGCCCTGGCGCTTTACGGGCGGGGACGGCAGCATTGTCCGTGTGTTGGCGATCATTGATCCGGACCAGAGTTTTCGCTTCGAGACGGGCCAATAGGCCTGCGAATGTTCCCAAAACGAGTGTGGCAGCGGCCTCCCGCCGTGAATCCCGATCCATTGACTGCTGATGCCGCAGCAGGAAGCCGCTGACACAAACTGAAAAGATTCAATTCAGATTTTTTAGTAGTGCAAAGGAGAACCCATGTCAGCAGATGAAATCCTGGACAAAGCCAGGGAAGAAAAACGCACCGTTCTCACCGAGATCGAGGCCAAGCAGATTCTCAAAGAAGCGGGCATCAATTGCACGGATACCCGGCTGGCGGCCACAAAGGCCGAAGCTGTGGCCATCAGTGAGGAGATCGGCTATCCAGTCGTGCTCAAGGTATCATCCGTGGATATTACCCATAAAAGCGACGCCGGCGGCGTGAAGGTCAACCTGCCGGACAAATCCGCGGTGGAAAAAGCCTATGAAGAGATCATGGCATCCTGCACCGCCAAACACCCGGATGCCGATATCGAAGGTGTCGCGGTCCAGGGGATGGCAAAACCCGGTACTGAGGTGATCATCGGCATGACCAAAGATCCCTCATTTGGACCGGTGCTCATGTTCGGGCTCGGTGGCATTTTCGTTGAAGTATTGAAAGATGTTGCCTTTCGTATCGTGCCGCTGGAAAAAAACGATGCATCAGAAATGATTCATGAGATCAAAGGGAGGAAATTACTGGAAGGGTATAGGGGGCAAGACCCCGCTGATGTTCCATTCCTTGAAGACATGCTTTTAAAGCTTTCTCAGCTTGTGGATAAAATAGAAAGTATCGCAGAAATCGATATGAATCCTGTTTTTGCCTATAAGCAAGGCGCCGTTGTTGTCGATGCGCGCATCATTTTATCAGCATCTTGATATACTTTGATCAAGACCAAGACATAAGGACAATTCAGCCATGATGGAATTATTTTTTAAACCGAAATCGGTTGCAGTTATCGGCGCCAGCGGCACTCCCGGGAAACTGGGCTATGTGATTGTGAAGAATATCGCCGATAGCGATTTTAGCGGTGACGTCTATCCGGTAAATCCGAAATCCGATGAGATATTAGGATATAAGGTATATCGCAGCGTAAAGGAAATACCAGGTGACGTCGATCTTGTTGTCACGGCTCTTCCGACGCCGAAACTGACGGTTGCAACAGTGGAAGAATGTGCCGAAAAAGGAGTTAAAGCAATCATAATCGAGTCTGCCGGATTCGCTGAAATGGGTGGTGAGGGCAAAGCGATACAGCAGCAAATAGTTGATATCGCAAAGAAAAACGATATCCGGGTCATGGGGCCAAACTGCTCCGGTATTGTCTCGCGCGATATCGTAACATCCATTTACCCAATGACTAAAAAAGTCCCCAAGGGCAATGTTGTGCTCATCGGACAGTCCGGTCTTCTAGCGGCCGGGATGGCTTCGGATATCGTAGAAAATGAAAGTTTAAATATCAGTAAAGTGTGTTCCTTTGGAAACAAGTGCGATGTCAATGAAAATGACTTGTTGGAATACTTCGGCAATGATGATGACGTCGATGTCATTTCAATGTATTTGGAAACGGTTGCGAATGGAAGAGATCTGACCAGGATCGCCAAGAAGGTAGCCGCCGAAAAACCGGTTATTTTTCTCAGCGGCGGTCGCACCGAAGCCGGCGCCAAGGCCGCCATGAGTCATACGGGTAGTATTGCCAGCAACTCCAAGATAGTAGAAACGGCAATCAAACAAACGGGCATGATCATGGCGGATGATTTCACGGAATTGAAAGATTTTGCCAAAGTTTTTTCCACACAACCACTCCCCAAAGGCAACCGCATCGCAGTGATCACCTTGGCCGGAAGTGTCGGTGTTAACGTTTCTGATCTGTGTGCGAGCCATGGTCTGGAATTGCCCAAACTGACGCCGGAAACCACTGAGAAATTGAAAGACATGTTCGACACACCGGTAGGAAATCCTGTTGACCTCTATTTTTCCGTAACTAAAATCGGCTTTACAAAGACCCTGGAAACCACTTTCCCTGATGCATTCAAAGATCCAAATATAGACGCAGCTGTCCTAATTCTGGCCGGTTTCGAATATACCCAGGAAGCTGTCCAGAAGAAAATTGTACAAAAAATTGTCCAAGAGGTTGGAAAGCCCGTAGTCGTTTGCATGATTGTCGGATACAACAAATACAAGAACGTTATCATGGACGAAATGGGAAAAGACCTGCCGGTGTTCCCGTCATTGATCTCCGGGGTAAAAGCCTTAAGCAAATTATGCGAGTACGGTATTCGCCGACAAAAAATTTCAGGATAAGGGGGCAGGCATATGGCTTACGAGAACATTATTCTTGAAAAGGAAGAAAATATCGCCGTCATCACCTTTAACCGTCCCGAGGCGATGAATGCGCTGAACAACCAAACCAGGGCTGAATTCGGCCAGGCTGTGACCGATGTGGCCGCCGACGACAATGTCAAGGTGCTTATTCTCACGGGCAACGGCAAAGCCTTTGTGGCCGGCAGCGATATCAAGGAGTTCAATCAAACGACACCCTATGCCGCCCACAATATCAAACGACTGGGAGAGATGGTTGAAGCGCTCGAAAAACCGGTCATCGCGGCGGTCAACGGATTCTGCCTGGGCGGCGGCTGCGAAATCGCCATGGCATGCGATATCATTATCGCTTCGGAAAAAGCCAAATTCGGGCAGACCGAGATCAATATCGGGATTATCCCCGGCGGCGGCGGGACCCAGCGACTCCAGCGGTTGATCGGCGTCTGTCGGGCCAAAGAGTTGATTTTTACAGGGGAGATTATCAGGGCGGAAGAGGCGGATCGCATTGGTCTGGTCAACCGCGTGGTGCCCATGGACGCGTTGATGTCCACAGCCAGGGAGCTGGCCGGAAAGATCGCCACCAAGAGTGCTGCGGCTTTGAAGTTGGCCAAAACCGCCATCAATAGGGGAATGCAGACCAACCTTGAAAGCGGATTGAAGTACGAGTATGAACTCTATAGTCTCTCCTTGAGTCTGGAAGACAAGGTAGAAGGCGTCAATGCTTTTCTTGAAAAAAGGGCGCCGAAGTTTGTCGGCCGTTAGTTATACCCAAACGTTGCAACATTGAAGTAATTTTATATTGTCAGGATATCAACTAGGAGAAATAAAAAATGGAAGACATGACAAACAGTGTAGCTCGGATACCGAATTTAGTGGACTGGTCAACCGGGGAAGTGAGGCTCCTAAGCACCAAATGCAATACTTGCGGAACTTACTTCTTCCCCAAAGAGCATTATCAGCATCGCCCCGGTTGTTCAAGGGAAGGCGTGGAAGATGTTCTGCTGCCCAACAAGGGCAAGCTGGCCAGTTATACCATTCAATACTATCCCTGCCCTCCGCCGTTTAAAATGGAAAAAAAGATCACCCCATACGGTATCGGGCTGGTAGAGTTTGAAGACGAAAAAATTCAGGTGGCCGGCATTATCACCGATACCGACCTGAAATCTCTCAAATTGGGAATGGAAATGGAAACGACCACACTGACGATGTTCACCAACGAGGAGAAACAACAGGTGGTGACCTGGGCGTTTCGGGCCGTCCAATAACCGTTTCGGCGATAATTATAAGAAGGGATAATAACAATGAGAGACGTATATATTATTGGTACAGGAATCCACCCGTGGATGGGGTTTTCTGAAAAGGTTTTTGCCGATTTCGCTTCCGTGGCGGTGGACGGCGCATTAAAAGACGCCAACATAGAATGGAATAAGATTCAGTCTATCATGGCCGGTATTTTTATCTATGGCGGCAACGCCGGCCACCTTTCCGGCCAATATCTGGAAAGTATTTTTGGCGAAACCGGCGTGCCGGTGGTCAATGTCTATAACGCCTGCGCAACCGGGTCCGCTGCGGTTCGAATGGCCTACAACAGTGTCGCTGCCGGCGAGACGGACACTGCCTTGGCCTTTGGCGCCGATGTATCCCCGAAGGGGTTTCTCACCGCCAAGTCGGACAATGCGGTCCAGGACAGGGACGTGATCCGATGGAAAATGACCGCCATGCCGAACCCGGTGTACTGGGCGCTGGAATGCAGGAAGAGAATGGAGAAATACGACACCACCGAAGAGGATCTGGCAATGGTCAAGGTCCTGATGAGCGAGTTCGGATCCAAGAATCCGGATGCCCGGTTCAAGAAGCCCTACACTCTGGAAGATGTGATGAACTCGGTTTATGTTTGCGATCCGCTCCGATTGTATGAAATCTGCCCGGTCAGTACCGGCGCTGCAGCCGTTATTGTGACAGCCGACAAGGATTTGATCAGCAAGGCCGATAAACCGGTGAAGATTAACGCCACCACCATGGGAAGCGCCATTTATGGAGACCCGACGATCCGGATTTCCGCCATCTCCTGTCCGGCCGTTCCTGAAGCGCCCATGCTCAGCGAAAGCTACTCGGCATCCCAACAGGCCTATAAAAAATCCGGTATTGGCCCTGAGGACATCGATGTGCTGGAATTGCCGGACAACAGCTCCTGGCATTACCTGGTCTATCTGGAAACATGCGGATTCTGCAAAGAGGGAGAAGCGGACAAGATGCTGCGGGACGGTGAGACCCGAATCGGCGGGAAATTGCCCGTAAACCCAAGCGGTGGATTTTCTTCACACGGCGAGGCGCTTTCAGCGCAAGCGATCTGGCAGGTGATCGAATGCACCAATCAACTCAGAGGAAGATGCGGTGAGCGTCAAGTGCCCGATGCCAAGGTGGCCATGGCCCAGACCTACGGACTGATGGGCAACAGCGGGACCACGATCATGACGATTTAATGCGCTTGCCTCCAAATAATCGCAATCGGCAGAACGCCTAGTGGCGGGAGCGGCCATGTGCTGCTCCCGCCGGTAAAAAGAGATGGGAGTAGGCTTATGATGGGCAAAACCATTGAGGAGATCAAGGTGGGCGATAGTGCGGAATTCGCCAAAACCATCTCCGAGTCTGATATTTATCTGTTTGCCGGTATCACCGGGGACTTGAATCCCTTTCATGTCAATGAAGCGTATTCCAAAAATACTTTCTTCAAAGGGCGCATCGCCCATGGCATGCTGCTGGCCGGCTTCA
>JARRKU010000042.1:57730-80506 GCA_037387725.1 Desulfobacteraceae bacterium | reverse complement strand
ACTGACCTCGATGAACGTGTCACCCTTTCATTCAGATTACCTATGATCTGCTGAGGTTGATGTGCCTTCTGAATATGAGAGTACTGCGCTGCGGGATGCGCCCACGGCGGCGCCCAGCACCTTGGCCAACGCTTCGATGGCGGAAAAATCGTCGCCGCCCATGCCGCGTCCGCCGGATACCACGATTTCGGCTTCGGTGAGATCGATCTTGCCGCTTTCAAGCTGTTTGCTTTTCACCTGGATGCGAACATCCCCGACATTGGCCGTCACCTTTTCCACTGTGCTATCCGAAGATGCCTCTTTGGCGGTAACGGTGTTGGGCCGAAGGCTGACCACTGCAGGGGTGCCAACCAGGGCAACCTCAGCCAAAATCTTACCGCCATACATGGGGCGGATGGCCACCACCTGGTCACCCTCCATGTTCACGGCCGTGCAATCACTGGCCATGGGGGCATCCAACCGGGCAGACAATCGCGCCGCCAATTCTTTTCCTTGGGTGGTGGCCCCGACGATCACGGCTGCGGGATTGATCTGCCCAATGACGTCGGCTGCGACATTGGTGTAAGCATCCACGGTATAATCGTTCAGCGCGCCGTCTTCGGCCACCAGTATTTTCGCGGCGCCGTATGCCCCCAATTCAGCCGCAGCCGCTTCGATGCCATTGCCCAACACCAGTGCGTGAACTTCACTGTCGAGGGTCCGGGCCGCTGTTATGGCTTCGAAGGTCACCTTGCGAAAGACACCGTCCACTTGCTCTGCTATCACTAAAACTGTCATGAATTATCTCCTCGTCGATATCGCCATGGATATCGTTTTAGATGACTTTGGCCTCTTCTTTCAACAATTTGACCAGTTCGGCAACTTTGGCCTGAACCGAATCGCCTTCAATGATCTTTCCGCCTTTGCGCTCTGCCGGCAATTGCAGCCCTTTGACCTCCACCTTGGCTGCCACGCTACCGGCATCGAGTCCGATATCGGCCAGGGTTTTGGTTTCCAACGGCTTCTTTTTCGCTTTCATAATACCGGGGAGACTGGCGTAGCGGGGCTCATTGAGTCCGCGCTGGGTGGAAATCAACGCCGGCAAAGATGCTTCGATCTCCCGGGTGCCGCCCTCAACCGTACAGGTGCAGGTGATTTTCCCATCGGCGATCTCCTCTTTGATGACCATGGAGATGTTGGGCAGGCCCAGCAGCTCGGCCACGGCGGGCCCAACCTGAAAATTGTCGTCATCCACGGCCCGATGGCCGGCCACAATGAGATCGCAGGGCATCTCTTTAATGGCAGCCGACAGAATTTTGGCCGCCAGGAGCCCGTCGCAGGCGATATCGCCGGGATCGACGAGAACCCCCTTGTCCGCTCCCATGGCCAAAGCGGTCCGCACCGCTTCAGTGGCTTTGGCCGGCCCAACGGTTACGATGGTGACGGTACCCCCATGGGCTTCACGGATTTTCAGGGCCTCTTCGACGGCAATTTCGTCGTAGGGGTTGATGACGTACTTCAAGCCATCGGTTTTGATGGAGACGCCGTCATCGGCAATTGCGATCATTGACTCCGTGGCTGGCACTTGTTTGAGTAAAACCAATATCTCCACTGTGCGCTTCCTCCTTTGCGTTCTCGGGTTCCCGCAGGGATGACGACCACATTTTGGCCTTCCCGGGTAGTAAACCCATACAAATAATGCCCGATTTGGCGGCTTTAACTAGCCGTTTTTCTCAGGATTCTGTGTATATTTGCATAAGTTACTTATATTATTGATATAGAAAATTACTCAGCGGGCGTTTTACCGGACCGGTTAGTCATTGTCAACGCCTAATGTCGCCGATCGATACGCCGCAACACCAATGTCATCCTTTAATCTTCATCGATCACTACTTCGACCGATTGGAAGGCACCGGGCTCGAAATCTTCGATTCCTTTGCCCCGCTCCATAATCCCGGACATCTGTTTGAAGGCGCTTTCATAAACACCCATAACAGCCGTCAGCCGTTCGGTGATGGGATCCTCTTCGCCCAACTCGGTGTAAGCAGCGTTGAGCAATTTGCGTCCGTCTTCAAAGTGTCGCAGGATTTTGGCGAAAACCGTCTTGCGTTTGGCATAACGCTGGCGTTCGGTGGTAATGATGGGCAGCAGGCGCTGGACTGAAATTTCTATTAATACGTCCCTGGGAGCATTGAAATGTTTGGCCACATCTTCCAGTGAGAGCAGCGAATTACGACTGAGCACATAAGTTTTTTGAACCCGGTTGGCGCTCTGCAGCCGGGCATTCCGGTATTTTTGCGCAATGGTGCTCAGGGTATCGATGTCTTGAAACAGATGGTCGAATAGAGACTTCTGCTTTATCCCCATCTGGGTCGCCACGATGGAGATGGCTTCGATGCAGTCGCTGGTGAGTTTAAAGGTGGCGCGCACCGATTGGCGCCCCCGCAGTTCATCGAAGGTCGAACCGGAGATTCCGGAGGTGTTGAAGAAGTCAGAACCGTTTTTATCAGCCATATGCACCGTCCCACAGATTACAAACCATTTGCATTATCAACATAGTATCAACACATTAGTAATGCAACCCAGGGAACCATCGGCAGATAGATTACCATCCTGCAGCATTGGGAGGCGTTGCCATTTCCGCATCTCCGACAAGGGATGGTATGGCCCGAATTTAATTGGTTTCAAACAGCCGTGCCGGCGCTTCGCACGCCTCCGGCGTCCGCTGGGATTTGCGAACCTCGACATAGTGGGCGGCCGCCAACGCCGCGAGGCAACCGTCTCCTGCCGCAAGAACGATCTGCCGCGCGTAGCGCTCGCGCAGGTCGCCCACGGCGTATACCCCCGGGGTATTGGTTTCGCATTTGTCATCGGTGACCACAAAGCCGTCGGCGTTCATGCGCGTGCCGGCCGGGACCAGCTGATTATTGGGCACAAAGCCGATGAAAATAAAGACCCCGTCAACGGGCATTCTGCGGAGTTCCTGGTTTTGGGTATCCTGAAGCTGCACTCCCCTGACGCCATCATCACCACCCTCGATTTCAGTGACCACCGTGTTCCAGAGAATCTCGATGTTGCAATCCTCTTTTACCCGCTGTTGCAGGATCATGCTGGCACGAAGGGCGTCCCGGCGATGCACGAGATAGACTTTCGAGGCCAGCTTGGCCAGGTAGAGGGCCTCCTCGCAGGCGCTGTCACCGCCGCCCACAACGATCACCTCTTTGCCTCTGAAAAAGAAACCGTCGCAAACGGCGCAGTAGGATACCCCCTTGCCGTAAAGCGCTTCTTCGCCCGGTATATCAAGCTTCCGTGGCGAGCCTCCGGTGGCGATAATCACGGCATGGGCTTTGAGTTGTTCGCTGCTCGATAGCTTAACCGTGTGGTGTTCCAAGCCCGGCTCGATGGCTGTAACCTCCTCAGACCGCTCATCAATGCCATAACTGCGGGCGTGTTCAGCAAGCTTCATAGAGAGTTCGGCCCCGCTGATATGCTCGAAGCCTGGGTAGTTTTCCACTTCGTCCGACAAGTTCACCTGGCCGCCGGGCGCGCCTTTCTCCACCAACACGGTTTTCAATGCCGCACGCATGGCATAGATGCCGGCGGACATGCCTCCGGGCCCTCCGCCCACGATAATCAGGTCATAGATTTGGTCGTTGGCCATGCTGTCACTCCTTTATCTTGATTACTGCTTTTTCTTCAAAGCTTCCGCCAGCTTATCCCCAAGGGAGCCCAGCCCGGATTGCCCGCTGTCCCGTGTGTTTTGGGAGAATTGGCGCCAGTCGATCTGGTCATCACCCTCTCCGAGCCCCAAGGAGATTCTTCGCTCGGCCGCCTGGATGCCGGAGATGACCACCTTGACACCATCCCCCGGCTTCAGGCTTTCCATCTGCGATGCCGCCGGCGAATCCTGAATCACCGACCTGGGTAAGAGCCCCACAATGCCAGGCGCCAATGCGATGAAGATGCCGAACTTTTCCCGCTTTTCGACTTTGCCCTTGATGCGTTGGCCAACGGTGAACTTTTCGCCTACGTCCAGCCAGGGGTCGCCTTCGGCATCCCGGATGCTCAGGCCGATGCGCCGCTTGACAGGATCCACCTCCTTGACCAGCACCGAAACGGATTGTCCCGGCGTTACGATATCCTCAGGCTGGACGACCCTGCGGGTATAACTCATCTCGCTGATATGAACCAATCCCTCGATGCCGGGCTTCAACTCCACAAAAGCGCCAAAGGGCGCGCAGCGGGTAACAGTGCCGGTCATTTTTTCGCCTGCCACCACCTCCTCGTCCACGCGATCCCAGGGGTTGCCGGTGACCTGTTTTGCGGACAGGGCGATTTTCATTTGTTTATCCCCGGGTTCGATGCGCAGGACTTTGACATCGATCTTATCTCCAGGATTGACCACGTCCTCTGGTTTTTCAACCCGGGACCAGCTCAGCTCGGAGATATGGACCATCCCCTCCACCCCCGGGGTTAACTCCACAAATGCGCCATAGGGCATCAACCGGGTGACACGGCCTGTGTACAACTGATCCACCGATAAATCCTGCATGAAGGCTTTGCGCTGTTTTTGTAGTTCGGCTTCGAGCAGGTCCCGCCGGGACAGCACAATATTGCGGCCGCCTTCGGCCAGTTTGGTGATGCGGAATTGAAAAACCTGGCCGACGTATACTTCGGCATCTTCCACAAATAGGGTGTCGATTTGGCTGATGGGGCAAAAGGCGCGTCGTTTGAGCACCTCCACCTGGAATCCGCCCTTGATGGTCTGAACCACCTTGCCTTCAACCGGTATGGCATTGGCATACGCATCCCTGAGCATGGTGAGCCCGCCAATGCCGGCGATGGCCTTGGAGAGCCGGATTTCACTCTCATTGGCCGCCACGACAAAGAGCTCCAGGGTGTCGCCCGCCGAATATGGCAAATTGCCGTCTTCGTCTTTCAACTCTTCCAATTCAACGATGCCATCGGCCTTGGTACCGGTGTCCACGAAAACAGCATTATCACTGATGGCGATGATTTTACCTTGAATCTTGTCCCCCACCCGGATGTCTTCATTCATGCCGGAGGAATAAGATTCAAACAATTCGGCAAAGCTCTCTTCGGGCTCCTCCCCGGATGGATCGTCCGGGTTGTTGGGATGGTCTTCGTCCATTGATCTTCCTTCTCGTTTTCAAGTAAGATTCCCCCCCACGGGAAGTGCAAAGCCTATCGTTGCATTAAAAAGATGTCAAAGGAAGAATGGCTTGCAAATCAAAAGATCATTCCTATATTTTTCGGGGCCGGTGGGAGCGAAATCCAAAACGCCTCAACCGGGCGCCACCACATGGGAGAGGAGCGATAAATCAATGGGCAATCAGATTCGAACCGCTTTGTTGCTGACGGTCATGACGGTGATGGTGATCCTGGTCGGTCGTTTGATCGGAGGACCGTCGGGGATGGTATTCGCCTTTGTCCTGGCCATCGGCATGAATTTTTTCAGCTACTGGTTCTCGGACAAGATCGTGCTGCGCATGTACCGCGCCCAGGAGGTTACCCGGCAGCAGGCCCCCGAGCTTTATGAAATGGTGGCCACCCTGGCCCAACGGGCCGGATTGCCCATGCCCAAAGTATATATCATTCCCAAGGATACGCCCAATGCCTTTGCCACTGGCCGCAATCCCCAACACGCGGTGGTGGCCGTCACCCAGGGACTGCTCAGGCTGATGAATCGAAACGAGATCATGGGGGTCCTGGCCCATGAGATGGCCCACGTAAACAACCGGGACATTCTTATCGGATCCATCGCCGCCACCATGGCCGGCGCCATCATGATGCTGGCTTCCATGGCCCGCTGGGCCGCTATCTTCGGCGGCGGCCGCGGCGATGACGATGAGGGCGGTCTGGGCGGCCTGGGACTGATCGTCATGTCCATCATCGCACCCATCGGTGCCATGATCGTCCAGATGGCGATTTCGAGATCCAGGGAGTACCTGGCCGATGCCACCGGCGCAAAGCTGGCCGGTAGCAGCAAAGGCCTGGCCAACGCCCTGGAGAAGCTGGGCGCCTATTCCAAGCGGCTGCCCATGGATGCCCATCCATCCACAGCCCACATGTTCATCGTCAACCCACTGACGGGCCGCAGCCTGATGAATCTCTTTTCCACCCATCCTCCCATGGAGGAACGCATTGCCCGCCTGAGAGGATACCGACCAGATGCTACTGCTCCTCCACCGCCGCCGGCCCCTCCAGGATCGAGACACACAACGGCCTCCGACCGAGGCCGGAACTTCTGGGACAGGATGTCCGAGTAGTTGATCCCATTGTATCCTGCGATGGCGCCTCTCGGACGTTGTCCAATTAAACGCCGCAGCCTCGGCGCTAGGCGAATATAAATTCGGCAGAATGCCTCACTTCGACATTCTGCGGTTCCTAGTCGGATATTCGACATTTCTGATTCTTGTTCGGCAGCGCATGGAATCCTCTGTACAAAGCGGAGAGGAACAAGCAAAATGACGGCATCTTGTTCAGGTGTGTAACTTTCTGTATAATCCTGGGTTTAAAAGATTAAATGCATACGGATCCGGATACGCAATTGATGCTGCAGTTCAAGGCGGGGGATCAGCGCGCCTTTCAACACCTGTTTGATAAACACAAGAAACGGGTGATCAATTATTGTTTTCGGTATTGCGGCAACGCGGCTATGGCTGAAGAAATGGCTCAGGAGACGTTTTTGCGAGTGTACAAAGCGGCACGACGTTACCGGCCCAAGGCCCGGTTTACCACATGGCTCTTTAAAATTGCGGCCAATGTCTGCCGCAACGAAATCCGCAAACCGGCCTACCGCGCCCAAGTGGAGTCCCTGAATGGTAATACAGTACCTGAACTGCCGTCGGACAATGGGCCTACAGGATCAGGCTGCGGACAACCCGACGCTCTTTTTGAGGAGAGCGAAAGGCACGCCCTCGTGCGAGCGGCCATCCAGCGGCTGCCGGAGCAGCAGCGGGAGGCCCTGCTCCTCAGGGTCAACGAAGAGTTCTCCTACCGGGAGATCGGCCGTCAGATCAACCGGCCGGAAGGACATGTAAAAACCCTTATTTACAGGGGGCGCCAGCAGCTGAAGAAGATGCTGGGTGCCTATTTCGGAGTAAATCATGAGTAATCCCTGCCCAAAAGAGCCACTGCTAAGCGCTTATCTGGACAGCGAACTGACCGACACCCAAGCCGATGAATTAAGAAAACATCTGGCCGATTGTCCTGGATGCCGCCGGGTCCTTGAAAGCTTGGGGCATGCCGATACCTTGATCCGGGACTTGCCGCCGCTGTCACCTTCGGCCGCATTTGACCGCACCTTCTGGGAAAAAATCGAAACATTGGAGAGGGAAAGCCGATATCGCCTGTGGGCCCGTCATATCTTCACTGGATGGCGCCCGATATGGGCCGGTGCGATCATGGCAATAGTGGTTGCGGTGCTGGTCTATTCCGGCCGTAATGATCCATTGAGCCCCGAAGACGTCTTTATCGCCGAACACATGGAATTGCTGGAGGACTACGATATGATCGGTCAGTTGGAGATGCTGGAGCAACTGGATGCCACGGAAATGATGAAAGACTTGTCGTAATGCGCAGAATCCTGGCCCAAATCTTCTTGGTATTGATGATGGCCATGGGGTCGGTTCATGCCCAAGACAAGGCAGTGCCGCCCCAGCCGCCCAAACCCTCTCCGGAGGATCTGGAAATCATCGCCATCATGGAGGTCCTTAAACTCATGGACCTGACAAGAGAGATGGACATGGTCAAAGAGATGGAATATCTGGTCGAGGAAAACCAAAATGAACGTACCACAGATTAAAAGGATTATTCTACTGGCCTTACTCTTCATCTTGCTGGGGGTCTCGGCAGGAATGGCCCAGACGCCTTCACCGGAGGCCATCAAAAAATGGCAGCAACTCAGCGAATCGGAGAAGACCGAATTGCGCCAGCGCTTCAAGGCGTGGCAATCCCTCTCCAAAGAGGAGAAGCAGGTCGTGCGCCAGAGGATCCGGACGTTTAAGGCGCTGCCACCCGAAGAACGGCAGCGCATTCGCAAGAACTTTGCGCGCTTTGAGTCGCTGTCGCCGGAACAAAAAGCCAAACTGCGCAAGCGGTATCAGCGCTGGCGCAAACTCTCTCCAGAAAAAATACAGCGCATCCGAAAGATGTACCGCAGATATCAAAACCTCTCCCCGGAGCAGCAGGAACAGCTGCAGGAGCGCTATCGGAAATGGAAACAGCTTTCGCCCGAAGAACGCCGCAAGGTGCGTCGACAGCTCCGCCAGAGGAGGTCAAGGCGGTAATCAACATCACTTGCTCAATAAGATTTAATTTTCTCGGATGGGGTAATAAAAATATCGATCAATCTCTTCACCGCGCCGGCTTCGACGACTTGGCCAGCTTCCACACCGCCAGGCAACCCACCGCATAGTTGTTGGTATCCCTGACCAACGGACTCTCTTCGAATACGGCCCCACTCACGTTGTTCCAACGGGCATAGAACCCAACGGAAAACACAGGCGTCAATTCCTTGTACAAGCTGGTGGAAACCGATAGTCCGGAATATCCGCCATCGGACTGATAGGCGGTCCTGGTGGGGGTGGCGAACCGCGCGGGTACCCCATAAAAATAGTTGTGGTATAGACTGTCGGCAAAGTTAACGCCGGCCTTGAAGTAGAGACTGAGGTTTTGATCTTCGAAGGAAGATTTATTCTGATAATTCATGTGGAAACCGCCGTTCCAGCCCTGATAATCAGCATCGACGCCACTGTCAAAGTCAAAGGAGACAGCCGCCCGCCAGGCAGCCTGCACGAAGAGGTGATCCTTCCAGGAGCGACGATAGAAATAATATCGCAGGGCAGGGCCGGCCTCTCCGATGGCGTCCAGCTCGGGCATTCCCTGGCGGGCTTCGTTGTCGTCGGGGACAGGTGGATTTCCCCAGAAAGAGAGATTGGTTTCGAATTTCTCTCCACGGTAAAATATGCCCCTGACGCCGTCACGGTCGGCCCTCAGAAACTCACCACGATAGATCACATAGGGTAGGGGATAGAGGTAGTTCTCATATTCATCCGACCCGATATAATGGGGCAACCGCGCTGCGGCGGCCATGACACCTAACTCCCAAAGCGGAGGGGGATCGTCAATGGGAGCCCCGGCGCCATTATCCCCGTAGGCGCCCCCTGAACCGGCCGACAATAGTACAAGGAGAAGGAGGGCCCATTTCAATGTAATCGTCAATCGATGCATGGCTGGTCCTTTGATGGGGTTAAGGGAACCGACACGGGTCAGGAACGGTATATCATATATCCGCGATGATGTTCATTGCTTTTTGGCGCGGGTGGGTGTGATGCTGGCGCGACAAGCCCTGGCTTTCTCCCCTCGACAGACATCGCAACGCTCCTGGCTGCAATTCTGACAAGCAAAGCAATCTTTGCAGGGATGCTTTTTGGGCTTTCCGCTTTCATCGGGCACGAAAACTTTTCCAGTTACGCCTGGAATCGTCCGCCATGGCATAGGGCACCGATCCTGTTATAGGGTATGAATGACAGACTTATCGTTAGACATCTGCACCCCCCTGTCAACGGTCGCTAACAGGGCCTCCGTCCCATGAGCGTTCTATTGGAGTCGCAGTCCATAATGAAGCGATTCTAACTGAATATCATTCACCGTAGCAGACTCAGGTTACGGATATGCTAAGACTTATTTTTCGCGTTTCATACGCTATCTGTCTATCTTTTCGATTCCGATCCCGATAGCGACCCCGACCCCGATTTACCGCGACCTCGGGGTCGGGGTCGCTATCGGGATCGGGATCGATTTTTTTCCTTGCTGAATCGTGTTCAGTTAGAATTGCTGTCATAATGGGTTCGTGTTTACATTCCCGTCAGAGATTGATAGGGTGCGCCCCCTGAGTCGGAAGCCCTCCGCCAAACAGGCGGTGGGGTAGAGATATCAACAGTGCTGCGGGGTTTTGTTCGTCCATGGGGAACCGTTCCATTAAGAACATCCCGCAATAGAGGTCCATTGAGGAGTTCAATTTAGATCAACCATGACCCTGTATCACAAAAATGAGATCGACCGGAGGCGGACCTTTGGCATCATCAGCCATCCGGACGCCGGTAAGACAACCTTGACGGAAAAGCTCCTGCTCTTTGGCGGCGCCATCCAGGTAGCCGGCGCCGTCAAAGCCAAAAAAGCGCAACGTCACGCCACCAGCGACTGGCTGGCTATTGAACAGGAGCGGGGCATCTCGGTCACCACCTCTGTGATGAAATTCAAATACCACGGATACGAAATCAATCTTCTCGATACCCCCGGCCACCAGGATTTTTCCGAGGACACCTACCGCGTGCTCACCGCCGTGGACAGCGCTTTGATGGTCATCGACAGCGCCAAAGGGGTGGAACCCCAGACCGAAAAACTGATGGAGGTCTGCCGCATGCGCAACACCCCCATCATCACCTTCATCAACAAGCTGGACCGGGACGGCCTGGCCCCCTTTGATATCCTCGACGAGATCGAAAACAAGCTGCAAGTCGAGTGCACGCCGCTTTCGTGGCCCATCGGAATGGGCAGCCGATTCAAGGGAGTTTATAACCTTTACCGCAAACAGCTCCACCTTTTCGAGGCCGGCCGGGACACTTTGGGGGGAGAGGGCATCGTCATCCACGATCTTACAGATCGCCGGCTGGATGAACTTGTCGGCCGTCAGGCCGACGATCTCCGGGAGGATGTGGCACTGATCGAAGGCGCCACCGACCCCCTTGATATGACCCACTTTCTAGTGGGGAGCCAGACACCCGTCTTCTTTGGCAGCGCCATCAACAATTTCGGGGTCAAGGAGATGCTGGACGCCTTCGTGGAGATGGCGCCCCACCCAGGTCCCAGGGCTGCCGTCTCTCGGGAGGTATCGCCCTATGAGAAATCCTTTTCCGGCTTCACCTTCAAGATCCAGGCGAACATGAATCCCGCCCACCGGGACCGCATCGCTTTTGTTCGGATCTGCTCGGGCAGATACACCCGGGGCATGAAGGTGCGCCATCACCGCATCGGCAAAGAGATCACCATTGCCAACGCCACAGTGTTCAAAGCCCAGGACCGCGAGAATGTATTCGAGGCCTACCCTGGTGATATCATAGGTATTTACAACCATGGCACCATAAAAATCGGAGATACCTTCACCGATAAAGAGGCGCTCAAATTCAGCGGCATTCCCAACTTCGCCCCGGAACATTTCAAACGGGTGCGCCTGAAAAGCCCGCTAAAAGCCAAACAGCTCAATAAAGGCTTGATCCAACTCTCCGAGGAGGGAGCCGTCCAGGTCTTCCGCCCCCTGATGGGCAGTGATTACATCCTGGGGGCGGTGGGTGTCCTGCAGTTTGACGTGACCATGGCGCGGCTCAAATCGGAATACGGTGTGGATGCCGTATACGAACCGGTGGATTACAATGTGGCCCGTTGGGTGGGGTGCGACGATGCCAAAAGGCTCAATGCGTTTGAAAAAAGCAATATGGCCAATCTGGCCAGAGACGCCGAAGGGAGCCTTACCTACCTAACCACCAGTCAGTGGCAGCTCAACTACTGCATGGAACAATGGCCTGACATCGCATTCCATAAAACCAGGGAGCTCCATTGATCCATTTTGATGAAAATGTGGTGATGTCCTACAGGAAAGTGTTGACCTCCGATTTGACCCACTGGAGGTGGATGCCCATGGCAGCGCCCGCGCCTGACGGATCCTTATCGGCAATCGCTTTATAAATATCCGAATGCTGACGAAAGATCGCATCGATGTTCCCCTGCAGGGTGGTGATGGTCTCAATGGCGGTGTGGAGTTGGCTGCGGGCGATATCAAAGATCTCTTTGATGATGTGGACGCGCAGGAAATTACCGGTGGCTTCGGCGATGGCCAGATGAAACTGAAGGTCGCTTACCGGGTTGTAAGAGTGGTCGTGACCGGTATCCTGCATGGATGCCAGATAGGAAGCAATCACCCCCAGCTGTTCGGTACTTCGATTTTCAGCGGCCGCCGTTGCCGAAGCAACTTCGATATCAATGCGAATATCGTAAAGGTGGGTGAACATATCCCGGTCAGAGGCCATGAGTTGACGAAGGGGATCAGAAATCAGCGAGGCGCTGACACTGCCGACATAGATGCCTTTGCGTTGCCGTACTTCGACCAACCCCATCATGGCAAGAGAGTTGATGGCCTCCCGCAAGGAGGAGCGTCCGACTTCAAGAATCTGCGCCAATTGCCTTTCCGAGGGCAGGCGTTCGCCCGGCTTGAGCTGCCCCTCCCTGATCAGCGTTTTGATTTGCTCGACGATGTCCTCAGATACTTTGGATTGGCGGATAGCCGAAAAAGGGTAATTCATGATTCACCGGATTCGCGTTTGTACAGGACCCCATCTTTTGGTCAGACCAGTTTCTGGCACGCATCTTCCTAACCTGATTACCGAAAGTTGTCAATATGGCCGGAAGCAGATCCGAGGCGCAGCATCATGTCATTGGGGTTGAAAAGCGTCGCCATCATGGTAATTAATAACCCATGCCGCTAACATCGAATACCCGCGATGCGCTCAAAGTCCTGCGCAACGGCCTGCCCCGTGCGGCAGAAGCCCTGCATCTCGACTTTGGCGAAACCTTCGATCACTGGGCCCAGACATTGGACCATAAGCTGATGCCGCGGCTCGGTGATGGGGTTCCGCTGGTCGCAGCCATCTGCGGCGGCGGATCCACCGGCAAATCGACCCTCTTCAATACCCTGATCGGCCGGTCGGTCTCACCCACCGGGGGGCGGGCCGGCCTTAACCGAAGGGTATTGGTGGGGTTGCCAAAACGCCTGGACGATGGCGAGCGTGTTTTTGACCATTTACGCCAAACTTTCGGGACGGCCCCCGATCCCGTTGAAGAAGCCGAACAGCTTGGCACACCAGGCGGTCCGCTATATTGTGAAAGCGATCGTCTGCCGGACCTGATGGTGCTGCTTGATACGCCGGATATCGATACCGGCGCCCACGGGCAATACACTAACCGGGATGTAGCCCGCCAAAGCCTGGAAGTTGCCGATCTTTTTATCTATATCTTTACCAACGCCACCTACAACAACCTGGACAATACAGACTTTATCGCCAGGATGCTAACCGGTATGGGAACACGGCCCTGCTTTCTGGTTTACCGGGTCTATCCCAGCTTTACCAACGATGAAGTCCGGGAACATGCCCGCATTGTGGCGCAAAACATCTACGGCGCCGCGGCCGATGATAATGTGCTGGGACTCTTCAGGGCCGATGAGAGCAATGCCGTGGCAGCCGGAGACGAAGCCATGTCCGCTCGGGCAGTGGATGACCCGCCCATAGAACTGCGCGCTGCATTGGCCAGCCTGAATCCCTCGGCCATCCGCAGCCAGGTGCTGGCAACCGTCGTATCCGATATCCTGGCCCATGCCCAAGAGATGGCCAATGAGATCCACAGCGCCGTATCAAAGGTGCAGCGTTACGGCCAGGCAATTGCATCGGCACAAAGCCGTTGTGTTCGAAGCGCCCTCTCGGAATTTCCCCTGGATCGCGTTCTGCGTCGCTTTGCCCACATCTGGCGGGAGAGCGACCCGGCACACATCAAATGGATGCGGGGGACGGGCGTGGTGCTTGAGTGGCCGTTGAAGACGGCGATCAACACCATCCGGCGCTTCCGTAAATCGGATCGCATCACAGACGCCCCCTCCTCTGTTGAACGCCAATCACGGCAACTGGAATTGAATCTGCTGTCCGCCGCCAACCAGCTCCACAAAATCCTACTGGACGCCGAAATCGCCACAGAGGATCAGGCTATTACAACTCCGGCAGTGGTCCGTTCGGCCCAGGCGCGCTTATCCCAAAAGCACTGGCAGACGACACTGGAATCGATATCCGCCCAAAAGGAAGATGTCCTGAGCTGGTCGATACAGTTGGACGCCGAACTGAAAACCCTGGCCGACAACCTGCGCAGCCGAATGGGCATGATGGACCAAATCCGCCAAACATTTGCCGCCATGCTCAACGTCATTCCGGCCACCGCCGCCATCACTTACATCCTGCATACCGGCGATCCAGTGGGTGCTGCCGGTATCAAGGTCAAATTAACGGGAATGTTCGGCCTCCACGATCTTTACGCATTGATCGCCATACCGGCCACGGCCGGTATCTCCAAGGCCGATCGCAAGCAATTGGACCAAATGCTCAGCCCTCTGGCGCAGACCTGGCTGGCCCACAAGCTTCATAAAGTTCAGGAAATCTTCGAAACTGAGATCAGCGGGGAGATAATGGGAATTATCCAAGAGACCCTGCACCAGACCGAGGCCCTGATCCAGGAGATCGATCTTGCTATAGCAGCGGTGCAAACCAACCCTATTGATGCATAAAAAAGATGGCAAAAAGGTGTCACAGCCGTATGAACATTGAACAGATGGCATATTTGGCATCAGTTAGAGCATTAAACCAATGGTGCACTGGAAGATCGAGTCGATTTTATGCCATCTTTTCCACCCTCCGGCTTTTGCATCAATAGGGTATACCCTATTAATGCATAAAAAAGATGGCAAATAAATTTCACGGCCGCATGAGCAAAGGAGAAACTGGATGGGCAACCCCCGAATCAAGACCCTGGACGCCGTTGGCCGTATCGGCTCTTGTGAAAGCGATATTGCGGATCTGGAACGCCGATTGACACAAATGCCAATGTGGCAGCCAGCGAAGTCCCTGATCCGGCAAGCTGTTGAGGCAAAACGCATGATCCATGGAATCAGGGAACGGCTGGATGGACGCCTGGTCGTCACCCTGATCGGACCGTCAGGCGCCGGCAAGTCAACACTTTTCAACGCGTTATCCGGCAGAGACAACCTCTCTCCCACCGGAATACAACGTCCCACGACCCGGGAGTTGGTGGTATTGACCGACGATCCCCAAGCTGCAAAACGCCTGCTCGGTCCCCTAGACGAAGGCCGGGTCACCCTTCAACCGGCTTCAGCGGCCGGTGACCTGGATCATCTGATACTGGTGGACACCCCTGATACCGACAGTGTTCAAAGCACGGCGCATCTCGACTTGCTCAAGCAGATCGTCTCCCAATCCGATGTGCTGGTGTGCGTATTTGACGCTCAGAATCCCAAACGCCGCGATCATGCGGATTTCATGGCGCCATTGGTGAGAAAGTTCAACGGCGGATCCCTGATAGCAGTGGTGAATAAATGCGATCGCCACAACGCCGGGGAGCTCAGCGAGATTATCGGTCCCGACTTTGATGCCTACCTGCAGAAGGCCTGGCAAACCAGCCCCCAATCGATGCTGATGATCTCCGCCCGCAGCCATCTCAAGGACCCGCAATGGGATGTCGGAGTGCAGCCGAGGCATTCGCTGGATCAATTCAATCAACTTCGTCACCTGATCTTGGACGCCATGAACCGACCCGATGTGGGGTCAGATCGCCGCATTGCCAACGCCGCCGAAATTCGGGACTATGTTATGGCAGAGGCCCGCCAAACAGCCGCCCGATCCCAATCCCATCTGGAAGCGGCGGCAAAAACAATGCTGGCTGCCGAACAAGAGGGCCTGCAAACCGCCATCTCCCTGTTACGGGCCGATGATCGCCGCCAGATCTTCGGCATCAACGTAAGGCTCTACCAATCGCTGGCCCAGCGCTGGGTGGGCCCGGTGGGATGGCTGGTGGCGGTCTGGTCCCGCCTGATGGTCTTCGGCGGAGGATTGGCCGCCCTGGTGCGATTTGGCAATCCGTTGCGCCAGATCTGGGGCGCTGTCTCCTCCTGGCGCCGCTTCAAAGAGAGCCGGACCGCGCTGGATATGCTGCAGGACAGCGACCGCGTGGATACGGCCTTGGACAGCTTCCGCCGGACCCTGCTGATGCGATGGCCCGACATCGCCGAATCGCTGATTAAGGGTGGGTTTCATCCGGAGATCCGGGAGTTGACTTCGGTCACCGGAGATGCGGCAGTGGGACAGGCGCTGGACCGTCTGTGGTCTGATGCACTGGATCAACAGATCCAGCGTTATGCCAACGGACTGAGCCACCTCCTGCTGCAATTGATTTTCAATCTGCCGGGGGTAGCCATTCTGGGCTATGTGGGATGGCTGACCGCTTCCGGATTCTTTACCCGGCATTATCTATCATCGGATTTCTTCCTTCACGCCCTGCTCACCATCGTCATTGTCCTGCTGTTCAGCTTTTTTCTGCTCCAGGCGACCGTCCGGTTGGTTGCCGGAAAAGATCGTATCCAGCGCCGCGCCTTTCACGCTATGGAAAAAGCGGCACGCCAGCGCCCGGCAGCGGCGTCCCGGGATATTGCGCTCCAAGTCGATCGTATCCTGGCCATGGCGGCGCAAAAGCCGGAGGGGGGATTGTAAAAGCTTTGCCAGCGGTTTGCAGTTAAAAACCAGGATGATTTTGTTCAGACCAATACAAAAACTTAAAACGACGCGTGGGTTGCCCGATCTGGTCGGCGCCGAGGCCGACCCGTCCGACTGTCTTGCCGGCAGCGGGACGATGATCGCCGCCGGGCATGTAAAAGCACTTGCCCGTATTGCCGCATAGCCGTCATTTGACAGCTTCGGCCATATACCTTTCGATCATGGCATAACCGTCGTCGGCCAGCTTTTTCAATCCTTCGCAGCCCTCGCGGTAACTTTTCAGCCATTCCTCGATGGCCTTTTTGCCTTCCTCCGGCAGGGAAGAGGGCTGACTGAGAAAGGTGTTGAGCATGAGCTTGTTTTGCTCAAAAGCGCTCATCATCATGTTGAAACTGTTGTCAAAGGTCATCTTGTTCATTTGGGCCATCTGTTTTAGCATCTGCAACTGCTCCATTGATCGCTCTCCTTTCGGGGATCAAAATTAACCCTATCGTTGCAACGATGGGGTTAAAAATAGGATCGGTGACTCCAGATCTCTTCCTCCAGGTTTTTCTTGTCCTCCTTCAGGGTCAGGTACATCGAAGCATTTTGAATGGCCAGCGCGCCGGTGTGCGCCAATGCTTCGACGATGATAACAAAGTCCTGGGCGTATTTTCGGGGGCACTCCGAAAAGAGCCGCATCACGCCGATAATGCTGTCCCTCGAGCGAATGGGCACGCAGACCATGGAATTGATGCCCTCTGCCTTGATCTCCTTAGGATATTGCAGACGGTCATCGTTGGTGGTGTCTTCGATCACGACCGTCTCTCCGCGAAGGGTTTCGGCGGCCCCTATTTCAGCCGAAACAGGCCCCTTATTGAGGAAGGCTTGGCTCAAGCCATAGCTTGAGACGAGGTCTAGCGTCTGGCTGTCTTCATTCAGCAGCCGTATCGTCACCCCTTTCATTCCCAAAGCCTTGCAGGTCTTCTCACCCAGGTTGCGCAATACCTCCTTGATGTCCAGGCTTGAATTAATGGCCGAAGCCAGCTCCAGAAAGAGGATGGAGTTCTTCTCAATCCGCTCCAGCAAGCGCGCTTTTTTAAGGGCGACGCCGCCACTGTTGGCCAGTGATTTGAGAAAGAAGATATCATCATCGGAAAACGACCGCATTTCTGCCGTATACAGGGAGAGCACGCCGATACAATGGTCCTCGACCATCACCGGCACCGTCAGGAGTGATGCGATGCCTTCGGCTTTTTTGGCCTCATGATGCTCGAGGCGGGGGTCGGTGGTGGCATCCTCGAACACCAGGGCCCCTTTGTCCTTGAGGGCGCCGACAATTTTTCGTGCCTTGATGGGATTGGCGTGCAGGTAATTATCGGAAAGCCCGACCTGGGCCTTGGGGACGAACAGGTCTTTTTTCTGATCGGCGAGAAACAAACACGACGCCTTGCCCTTCATGACGTCCTTAGCGCTCTCGACAATCAACTCCAACAACGCGTCCACAGATGCAGCTGTGCCAAAAGCCTGGCTGAGCTTGCAAAATGTTTGGAAATAATCCTTCTCCTTTGTCATCAGCCGTCTCCTTCTCCGTTTCTCTTCAGGTTGCCAACCTGTATCGTTCACAGTTCAGCGCGATCGGTCTTAGGCTACTGTCGCCTCGCCTTTGGCGTGGAGACCTTTTATTTCGCACTGGTTTTCGGCTTGGCAGCTTTGGACCCGGCGGCCGTCTTTTTTCTTTCCTTGACCGGTGGCTTGTCCCGCTCCTTGAGCCAGGAAAAGATTTTGGGTGTCAGCTCAGCCTGGCATTTGGAACTGACATAGATGCCGATATGCCCTGTATTGAGGCAAATATCCTCGGTGTCTTTGCTGCCCACCTTGCTCGTCAGCACCTCACACGCCTCCGGCGGCACCAGATGGTCGTATTTACCGTAAATATTAAGCAGCGGCATGGTCACCTTCTTCAGGTCCACACGCTTTCCGCCCACCTTCATCTTGCTCTGGATCAGCAGGTTTTTCTGGTAGCAGTCCCGAATAAACTCGCGGAAGGTTTCACCGGGCAGATCCGGGCTGTCAAAAATCCACTTTTCCATGCGGATAAAGTTTTCCACGAACTTCCTGTCTGCCGCATTTTCGAAAAACCCGACATACTTGTCGATCATCAGACGGGCCGGATTGAGCAGCAGGAAGCCAAAGTTGAGAAAATCACCGGGAATATTGCCGTAGGTGTCCGTGATACGGTCAACCGGAACGTTTCTCATCCAGATATTGAGCAGGCCGGTATCCACATCAAAATGGGTAGGGGTCACCGTGGTAATCAGATTCTGGACCTTTTCAGGGTGCAGGGCTGAAAACATCACGCTGAACGCCCCGCCCATGCAAATGCCCATGAGGTTTATTTTCGGCACATTGTTCTTCTTGCGAATAAAGTCGACGATGTCGTTGATGTAGACATTGACATGGTCATCGATGCCGAGATAGCGGTCCTTGCGCGAAGGATAGCCCCAATCGATCATGTAGACATCTACCCCTTGGGAAAGAAAGTTTTGCACCACGCTCCTGCCGGGTTGGAGGTCCAGCATGGTTTCCCGGTTGATCAAGGCATAGATGAGCAGCAACGGCGTCTTAAGTTGTTGGTCCACCACGGGTCGGTAGTGCTTCAATTTGACACGGTCCTGTTCGTAGACAACGTCATAAGGCGTAGTGGCAATATCGGCTTTAATATCTCCCAACAGAACATCCGCTGCCTTACCCATTCGCTGTTGGGCCATCCCGGCCTCTTCAGCCAGATTCTTCAGAATCAAATCTACGGGTATTTTGGCCTGTGACATCTCTTATCTCCCTTCGGTCTATGACCCAAGCGCCTGAAGGACCGGCACGCCGGTCACGACTTATTTCTTTTTCTCGAGTTCCCGCACCCGCTTTTTCAGCAGGTAAATTTCCTTATAAAGATCGTCCATCTCGCGGTGACTCGGAATGGAGTACATTTTCAGAACATCATTGACCACGGCCTGCCGGGCGGAAGAGTACTCTTCCAGTGCGCTGAGGGTCTTGAGCAGGCTGTTGATAAAGTCCGGATTTTTGAAAAGCTCCATATAGTGGCCTTCCAGGAGCCTGATCCAGAGATTGTAATAGGTCTTGGATTTTTCATCCAGCGGCTCATCAGCCAGCGTCATTTCAGCCATCTTCTCCTGCAGACTCTTAAATGACTTCTCCATGGGAAGATAAAGCATGTGCAGGAACTCCGACAGGGCGCTTTGAAGCACATTGAGCCTGTCGGCCGCGTGCATGGCCCTTTCCTGGTAGAAACGCCCCAATCCGATCTGAGGAACCTTGAAATAGTGGCTGAGCTCATCTTCATACGTCTCGGTCCATTGCCGGATGAATTCCTTGTCCAAGGCCTGGGCGTCGAAGGGGTCTTTGACGTCTGCTCTTTTTTGCAGCCACTCCCGCACCTGCCCCTGGAAATTGACGAATCCATTCATGCAGCTTTGGGCAAACCCCAGTGCAACATCCGGGGTCATTTCTGTGGCCTTTTGAAAGGCTTTCAGGGTTTCCGGCCCACTCATGGCACCGGACATCGCCTTCCACATTTTGGTCGTGGCCTGAAACGCCTCACCGACCCGCCCTTTGAATTCCGGCTCCTGCTGGTGATCGTTCGGCTTGAACATTTCCCCCCAATTGTTCATCATGGGGTTGATCATGCCGGAGAATATATTTCCCCATTCCATAAATGGATTTTCCGTATCGCGCTTTTCCGTCATCGGTCACCTCTTAAATGGATATTCGCGCCATTGGAGATTCATTACCCTCTTGAACCCAGCCGGAGGCCGCCGTGAATAAAGAAGACATCGCCGGCAAGGGCTTCATTGCGATAGATGTCACCCACAAAGGTGGCGACTTCTTCCGGCTCGACCAACCGACCGATGGGAACCTGATCGACAATTTTATCCAGAACCTTTTGGGGCATGCCCTTCACCATAGGCGTTCCCACGTATCCAGGCGCCACGGCCACGCATCGGATCTTGTCGGCCAAGCCGCGCCTGAAAAACTCTGCGGTGATAACTTTGGGCATCACCGACATGGCGGCCTTGGTGGAGGAGTAGTTGATCTGGCCGGCCGTCCCCAGGGAGCCGGTGGAAGAGACCAGGCAAATCAGGCCTTTGCAATCGTTGTTGATCATGCGTTCGGCACACTCGCGGACCGTGAGGAAGACGCCGGTCAAATTGATATCGATCACCATCCGGAACTGGTCCAGTGCCATCTTGCGGTTGACTTTTCCCGTATTCCGGTCGGTGGAGACCATCAGGCCGTCCTTGATAATGCCGGCGAAGGGGGCCACCAGATTGATCTTACCGAACTTTTCGATGGCCGTATCGGCCAGTTTGGCGCAGTCTTCTTCCTGTGTCACGTTGCAAAGCACAGTGGCCACATCGCCCTGCAATTCCTGGGAGACTTTTTCCAGTGCGTCCTCAACCACGTCGCCGATGACGACCTTTCCACCATTTTTCAGCCAATACTTTGCCATCTCCAGGCCGATGCCGCTTGCCCCTCCGGTGATCACCGCCACCGCATCCTTTATTTCCAGCATAGGTTCCTCCTTGTTTTAAATTTGCTCCAACACCGTTGCCATTCCTTGCCCGCCGCCAATGCAGAGACTGGCCAGGCCGAGGTCGTGCCCCTGCCGAAGCATCTCCCCCATCAGCGTCAGGATGATGCGCGCGCCGGTGCATCCGATGGGATGGCCGATAGAGATCCCGCTGCCCATGACATTGGTCTTTTCAGGACCGCATTCGAGCTCACGCATACAAGCCAGGGCCTGGACGGCAAAGGCTTCATTGAGTTCAACCACCCCGATGTCGGCCATGGACAATGAATGCCGATGAAACAGCTTACGCACTGCCGGTACGGGGCCCAAGCCCATATAAGCAGGATCCAATCCACCCGAGGACCACGCCTTGACCCTCACCAGCGGCTTAACCCCCAGTTGGGACGCCTTTTCTTCAGACATCAGCAGCAATGCAGCCGCTGCATCGTTAATCCCTGAGGCATTTCCGGCCGTTACCGTACCATCCTTCTTGAAGGCGGGCCGCAGGCGCCCCATCTTTTCGACACTGGTTTCCATGGGGCGTTCATCCACATCAAAGGCGATGGGATCGCCTTTCCGCTGGGGCACAGAGATGGGGACAATTTCATCCTTGAAACGCCCATCTGCTATGGCCGCCATTGCGCGCTGGTGGCTCAGCGCTCCGAGCTCGTCTTGTTCCTGCCGGCTGATGCCGAATTTTTCCGCGATGTTCTCGGCTGTCAGCCCCATGTGGTACCCATAGAAGATCTCGAACAAACCGTCGGACACCAAAAGGTCGGTGATCTCGTTATTGCCCATTCTGGCCCCCCATCTGGCCGCTGGTATGGCATAGGGAATCAAGCTCATGTTCTCCATACCGCCGGCCAAAACCACGTCGGCTTCTCCATGCCCGATGGATTGGGCCGCCAGAGTGACCGCTTTCATGCCCGAAGCACAGACCTTGTTGACGGTAAAGGCGGGGGTCTCTTTGGCAATACCGGCTCGAATCGTGGCTTGGCGGGCCACGTTCTGGCCTTGCCCGGCCCCCACCACATTGCCCATGATGACCTCATCGATGGCCACCGGCTGCAGGTCGTCCTCATAATCATGGAACGACTGCTCCAGTTCGATCATGCCTTGTCCCGCCAGGGCGGTGGCCTCAAATTTTCCAGCCAACTCTCCGGCTTCAGGTCGAAGCCCGATTTTTTTCAAGGATGCCTTCAGCACCGCCGCACCGAGTTCGACGACGGGGATGGACTTCAAGCTCCCCCCAAAAGCGCCCACGGCCGTTCTGGCGCCTGATACGATCACAGCATTTCTCATACGTCTCCTCCCTGGTCGTCCTATGGGCCGTACCGGACGGCGCCAAAGACACCATAAAGAATACTTTTGTGGCGCGTCGCGATTTACCACGCCGCAATAAAGCATAAACGTTAACAAATTGTTCAGCCGTCATTCGGCTGAGGTTAGGTTTGGGTTAATGATCATACCTGGCGCAGGCGTCGGTGAAGAAGAACAAGAGATACAGCCAGATCAGTGGCCGATTCCTCGGCACGCAATCCAGCTCGAGAAGTACAATGACGCCCATCTTCCTGCAACATCAACGGGCGGCGAGGCATGACACAAAAGCCTCGGTATCAGACGATCCACATATGCAGCGCTAATAGTATATTCAGTTGTAACGGTTAAAACTAGACCCAATTCATCGGTTCTAACTCAAGCGCCGTTGCCCACCAGGACTTGTCATATACGCCCCCACCCGTTTCAACCGAAAATGGACACGTCTTTTGTTAGAACAGGCCACAAAGAATAGTTTACTTATAATAATGAGCCCCAAAAGATATT
>JARRKU010000042.1:0-57680 GCA_037387725.1 Desulfobacteraceae bacterium | reverse complement strand
TTTTTTCCTGTCCTCCCTTTATAATATCTGATCACTCTCCTCTGGTCCGTCCCGGGACCGTCACTTTGGCGATGCATCATACTGGTCGAGCAATCTGATGAGGTCTCGGGTCACGGGTCCGGGTCGACCGCTGCCGATGACTTGATCATCGACCTGCACCACCGGAACCAGCCCCTTGTTGGTTCCAGTGATAAACACCTCTTGCGCCGCCAACAGTTCACCTTTGGGGAGATCGCGAATTTCAACAGGGTAATGCGCCTTGGCGATGTCCAGCACAGTTCGGCGGGTGATCCCCGAAAGCACGTCCCGCCCAGGGGTAACCAGGGTGCCGCCGCTGACAATAAAAAGATTACTGGTGGTCCCCTCCTGGGCATTGTCCTGATCATCGAGATAAATAGCCTCAATGGCATCCACCGACCTGGCCCGGCGCAGCGCGATCGCCGCCGGCAAATAATCGATGCTCTTCGCGCCCGGGAAACTGCGCTGAACGTTGAGGGTGATGACCTTTACCCCTTTGGTCCGCCACCAATACGGTTGTGCGGGCAGCGGCGTCACCAGCACGAGAAGTCGGGGGTTGCCTTTGGGGGTGATAAAATCAGGGCTGGACCCGCCGGTGACAATGATGCGGATGTTGGCCTCACCTACAGTGTTGCGACTGAGCGTCTCGAGCACTACCCGCCGTATCCGTTCGCGCGACCAGATCATATCCAAACCGATTTTGGCAGCAGACCGATAGAGCCGCTCGATGTGCTCATTCAGAAACAAGGGGCGGCCGTTGCGAATTCGCACCAGGTCAAAAGCACCGATACCGCGGACGACAGCCAGATCATCCACGGGGATCACCGCCTGATCGGCCGGTAAAAATTGTCCATCTATATAATAAATGTTTGCCATCGTAGAAACTGCCAATAGGGGGTTCCAACCGATCCGTCAATGCTTTTTCATGCATCCGCTCAATAATCGTTGATTCATTTCAGGGTATGGCGTTAGAATTCCAGAAAAGCCTCCCCCAGCAACACTCAACCCCAATGTTGCGTAAAAAAAGATGGCTAAAGTTCTGAAGCACCCCGACTTTTGCAGCATTGGGGTCAATGCTAATAGACCAAGGAGTATCGATGCCCCATCCACTCTATTCCCATCTGTTGACCCCTTTGGACCTTGGCTTTACCACATTGAAGAACCGAGTATTGATGGGCTCCATGCATACCGGACTGGAAGAGCTGCCCAACGGCCACCATCGTTTGGCCGCCTTTTACGCCGAACGGGCCAACGGCGGAGCGGGCCTGATTGTCACCGGTGGTATTGCGCCCAATCCTTCTGGACGCGTGGCCGATCACAGCAGCGCCCAGCTTACCACGATGGAGGAAGCGAAACCGCACCAGGCCATCACCGAAGCCGTTCACGCGAAAGGCGGCAAGATTTGCCTTCAAATCCTGCATACCGGCCGTTACGCGTTTCATAAAAAGTTGGTGGCGCCCTCACCCATCCAGGCCCCCATCAACATCTTCAAGCCCAGCATGCTCAGCGCCGAAGAGATCGAACAGCAGATCGAAGATTTTGCAGGCTGTGCCCGTCTGGCACAAAGCGCAGGATATGACGGCGTTGAAATAATGGGGTCCGAAGGATATTTGATCAATCAATTCATCGTCCGCCATACCAACCATCGCGATGACCAATGGGGCGGTGCCTATGAGAACCGGATTCGATTCGCCCTCGAAATTGTGGAACGGATCCGCCAGGCCACGGGTTCTTCGTTCATCATCATCTTTCGGCTCTCCTTGCTGGATCTCGTCGAAAACGGGTCGACTTGGGATGAGATTGTCCTGCTGGCCCAGAAGCTGGAATCGGCCGGTGTCACGCTGATCAACAGCGGCATCGGCTGGCACGAAGCCCGCATCCCCACCATCGCAGCCATGGTGCCTCGCGCCGCATTTTCCTGGACCACGGCAAAGCTCAAAAAAGAGGTGGCGGTTCCTGTCATCACCAGCAATCGCATCAACACACCGGAAGTGGCTGAAAAAGTACTGGCGGATAATGAAGCGGACATGGTCTCCATGGCGAGACCGCTGCTGGCGGACCCCGAATTCGTCAGCAAAGCGGCCACCGGCCGCGCCCACCTGATCAACACCTGCATCGCCTGTAATCAGGCGTGCCTCGACCATATTTTCACCGGCCAGACCGCCACCTGCCTGGTCAATCCCAGGGCCGGACATGAGACCGACCTCAATTACCCCCCCACCGACCAACCCCGGAGGATCGCCGTTGTGGGAGCCGGGCCGGCCGGTCTCTCCTGTGCCATCACGGCCGCCCAGCGCGGCCACCAGGTGGTTCTATATGAAAGAAGCCATCGAATTGGCGGCCAGCTCAACATCGCTGTCCAGATCCCAGGAAAGGAAGAGTTTGAAGAGACCCTGCGCTATTTTCGCCATCAGATTTCACTCCTGGGAGTGGAACTGCGCCTTAATTCTGAGGCCGTAGCTGAACAGCTGACGGGAAACCGGTTCGACGCTGTGGTGGTGGCCAGCGGCATCACTCCCCGGCAGCCGGAGATACCCGGCATCGACCATCCCAAGGTGTTGTCCTACATCGACGTGCTGTTGCATAAAAAACCGGTGGGTCGAAAAGTGGCCATTATCGGTGCAGGCGGTATTGGATTTGATACAGCCATCTATCTTGCCCACGATCATGGCCGTTCAGCGACCGACCGCAGAACATTTTTAAAAGAGTGGGGTATTGATCGCCAGCTGCTTCACCCCGGCGGATTGGATCCGAAAGGTCCCAGCCTTGTGAAAACCCAGCGGGACATCTACCTCATGCAACGGAAGGGCAGTAAAATAGGCGCCGGATTGAGCAAAACCACCGGTTGGATTCACCGTGCCCAGCTCAAACAGAAGTCGGTGACCATGCTCAATGCCGTTACCTACGAGTATATTGACGACCAGGGCCTGCATATTACGCGTCGGGAGAAAAAGATGGTGCTCTCCGTCGACAATGTGGTCGTCTGTGCCGGACAAAAACCCGAGCGAAAATTGGCGGATACCCTGGCGGATTGCGGTCCGTCGATCTACGTGATCGGCGGTGCCGATGTCGCCGCCGAACTCGACGCCAAAAGGGCCATTGACCAGGGGGCGCGGCTGGCAGCGGAACTCTGAACCGCGGCAGGCTGTCCTCGGCCACGCTCCCATCAGAATAAGGACGGAATATGATCAACCCCATGCGCCAACGTGCCATAGACGGTCTCAAGGTGGGTGACGTCATCACTTTTTCGCGCAGATTTACCCAGGAGGAAACCCATCAATTCGGAGAGCTGACGCGGGATTATAATCCGGTGCATTATGACGTTCGTTGGGCAAACGCAAAGGGATTGGACGATCTGATCTGCCACGGTCTTCTGGTGGGATCCATGATATGCGAAATCGGAGGCCAGATCGGATGGCTGGCCAGCGGCATGAACTTCAAATTCATACGGCCTGTCATGATCGGCGAAACCATCACCTGCAAAGCCACCCTAGTAAAAATAGAACCCAATGGTCGGGCAAGGGATTTCACAACCCGTATCGATCCCATCGTTGACTTGATTCAGGCAGTGCATAGAGTTGTCCTAAATCCTTGTAATCGCCCATGGATGCAGGCATGGCGCTTACGTCCCCGATAACGAATCCACCCGTACGGATGCGTTCCAATTCCTAACCTCTTGGAGGTACACCATGAAATATCTCATCATTTTGCTGCTGTGCACGGCTGTCTCGGCCCATACCGTCTTGGCGGAGGATGGCCTGGTTCATGTCAAAAGCGCCCACGATGTCAAAAGCACTGCGGATAGACTTGAGAAGGTTCTCAAAGCCAAGGGCATGACCCTGTTTAATCGCATCGATCATGCGGCGGGGGCTAAAAAGGTGGGTCGGCAACTGCGTCCCACAGAACTGATGATCTTCGGCAATCCCAAAGTGGGATCGCCCCTGATGGCATGCCGGCAGACCGTGGGTATCGATCTCCCCCAAAAAGCACTGATCTGGCAGGATGAAACCGGCCAGACATGGCTATCCTACAACAGCCCGGCTTATCTTCAAAGCCGGCATCAGGTGGATGGGTGCGGTAAAGTATTTGACAAGGTTTCTAAAGCGCTTGGGAATTTTGCAAAAGCGGCCACCCAGCCTTAAGGTCACCCCAATACCGTATTAAAAGATTGGCAAAAAGGATGAAAAGACGATGGGGTCATCGGTGGCTCCTGCGGTGGCCTTCCAGGCAGACAACCCCGCGTCGTCCCACAACGGCGTTGTGGGCGATACCGGCCGGCAGGTCCAACCGATCACCGGCATTGAGGGTTATCTGCTCATCCGTAGCCGGCAGGCCGAAGATAATGCTCCCTTTCAACACGAAGATGACCTTGTGGTAAGGGTGGTCGTGGGCTGGATAGACATCGCCCGGGCGGTTGGACCAGCGGTAGTAGGACAATCGTTCAGACTTCATGCGCTCCTCAGCCGCTTGGGAAGTAAAGGGTCGCGCATGCGGCCAGCGGGTGACCGTGGCAGTGGATGGATCCATGGCAGACGCCTTTCATTCCGGTTCAACAGGTGAGATGGAATGCGCCGGCCAGCTTGCGGCCGGCCTTGTGCAGGCGATTGAAAACATGGACAGCCCGACCGGTTTCGTCCGCCTCAATGCGAATCTTGGCATCCTCCAGAACAGTTCGGGTGGCGGACGGCACTTTCATTTGACCGGCATAGCCGGTGCCGATCACCAGCACTTCAGGATGGAAGTCCAGGATATCTTCAATATCGGCGGCATCCAGACGGTGGCCCTGTCGTCGCCACCAGTTTCCTTTCACGACATCGCCGATAATTTTAACGTCCTGACGAAAGGTCTCACCGTTTATCCGGATCAATCGCCCCGTTTCATAGTTGTCGATCATTTTAGCACTCTTTTGTGTAGCACCCTATTGCGACATACATTCCGGGTTGAAAAGTCTCGATACCACTGAATGTAGGACCAAATGCGAAATCGTCAATCTCACAGGTTCACAAATAACGACACACCACTATGCAGGGGGTCATTGACTCGCTCCCGGATCCCTTAATTTGTATTTTTGCATCTTGCGCTGCAGAGAACGGCGGGGAATTTTCAATAGCCTGGCCGTGGCACCGCGGTGCCACTGGGTTTGCTGCAACGCCTTTTGAATCATCTCGCGCTCCAGCGATTCAACGGCATCATGCAATCCTGCGGCGGCCGACTCGAATGCGTCGTCGCCGCCTTGCGGTCGGTTCGGCAGAGTGACCCGATCCGTGGCCAGGTAGCGCTGAATGGTATTGGTCAGCTCCCGCACATTACCGGGCCAATCATAGTGGTAGAGCATTTGCCGCAGCTTCTCCGGAACGTCGGCCATCGAATCTTCTACCTGATGCCGGGCCAGGATATGTTCCACCAGCAGCGGGATGTCTTCACGGCGCTCTCTCAGCGGGGGCAGGGTAATTTCAATCACCTGTAAGCGATAGAACAGGTCTTCTCTGAATTTTCCGATCTGTACAAGGTCGGCCAACTCCTTGTTGGTTGCCGCGACAACAAGGATATCCGCCTTCTTAGGCGTGACATCTCCCACAGGTGTATATTCACCGCTCTCGATCACCCGCAGCAGTTTCACCTGCATGGCCAATGGCAGATCACCGATTTCATCGAGAAACAGGGTGCCGCCATGGGCGGCATCCAGAAATCCCGGTTCATCACGGATTGCATCGGTAAAGGCCCCTTTTCGGTGGCCGAAGAATTCCCTTTCAAAAAGTGATTCGGTGATGGCCCCGCAATTCACCGGGACAAATGGTTCGTTATCGGTAAAACGCAGGGCGTGAATCGTTTTCGCGGCCAGCTCCTTTCCGGTTCCGGATTCGCCATAGACCACCACAGGGTATTTGGATGCGGCGGCCTTGGAGATCAATTCGTAAACCATTTGCATGGCCGGGCTGCGGCCGATGATGTCGCCGAACCTGTACCGACCCTGCATGGTCATTCTCAGAACACTGTTCTCCTGTCGCAGCTGCTCTCTTTCCCGCTCCATTCGCTTCTGGCGGGATAGATCGCGGATTGCCGTAACACTCACCAGCTGTCCCCTGAGGGGCAGGTTCTTTGTGCGAAATTCAACCGGAATGCGGTGGCTGTCCTTACCGATGACGTCACCCTCAAAGGGCGCAGGCCGGTCGGACAGGATGCCGCCCTGGAGTTCGGGAGGGAGCAGCTTCCCGATGTCCACGCCCTTCAGAGCCGCCGCACTGCATTGAAACAACCGGGCGGCCGCAGGATTTGCGTCGATGATGACACCTTCCGAATGGATTAAGATCGCCTCGAATGCCGCGTCGGCCAGGGTTTTAAAGCGGGCTGTCTCATTGCGCAGTTCTTTCTGGAGGGCAGATATCTTCAAATGGGTCTCGACCCGTACCATGACCTCTTTGACATGAAACGGTTTGGTGATGAAATCCACCCCCCCGGCTTCGAAGCCCCTGACCTTGTCTTCCACCTCGTTCAAAGCGCTCAGGAAAATGACCGGAATATCTTTTGTTCGCTCGTCGGCCTTCAGGATCCGGCAAACTTCATACCCGTCCATCTCGGGCATGATGACATCGAGCAGTATCAGGTCTGGGACTTCCTTTTGGGATGTCGCAAGGGCATGGGCGCCCGACGGTGCCGGTCTGACCTTGTGGCCCTGTTTTACCAGCATACCGGACAACAATCGTAGATTGTCCGGTGTGTCGTCGACAATGAGGATGTTCGCCTTGGCGGACGAATGCGCTGTCATCTGGTCCCACCTCCATTCTGTATTGACCACGGCATAGCATATTTCGCCTCTCCCGGGCCAATTTGTCACACGCTTCGGACAATTTGTCCGATATGTTTTTTTATACATAAAATTAATATATTATACAAGTTCGCCAGTTTAAGGCGGGGCAGGTTGGCCGATTTTATTGACCCGGAACCTGACCGTCAGATGGCAAAAATGATAAAAACCAATAAATATCATAATATTATGCAAATACTCGCCTGTGTGGCATATATCTTGAAAAAAATCAGCAGAATAAGGTGAAATCAATTATTGACAAATTCTTTGCCCAACATGGCGTCTATTCCGGAGGGAGGATGATCGACTGCAAAAAGCTATTTAAGATCAACAATATAATGCTGATACTGGCCTTGGTCGTGGGGCTGGCCGAAACCGGAGAAAGCGGGTCACGGTCGTCCGATGCGGACCGGGCGGTACAACTCCAAACCGAATCCAACACCGTTCCTCCCTGGCAAACAGATACCGATCACGATTCCCTTGAACTGGCCATGAACGATGCCGGTGAAGAGGACCGGCAGCAGCTCCAGGAACTGCTCGCGGTTCTTGACGAGGAAACGGAGGTCGCCACAAAGACGAGAATGAACAACGACTATGTGCCCGGCATGGTCACGGTGCTGCACGGAGACCAGCTTGAGGCCTTGGGCGCATATACCGTGGCCGAGGCTTTGGCCATGGTACCGGGCATCCAGGTTGCACGGCTTTCCACAGGTGAGCCGACCCTTAAAGTTCGCGGCGTCGCCTTTCCATTCAATGCCGGCAATGTCAAAGTCATGCTCAATTCCATCGCCCTGAGCCGCGAGAGCTCGGGAATCAACTCTTCGGTTCTGCTGACGCCCCTGGCACAGGTGGACCGAATCGAAGTGATCCGCGGTCCGGGCTCGAGCATCTACGGCGATTTTGCCATGGCGGGTGTGGTGAACATCATCACTAAAAACAGCGGCAGCCGTCTCTTCGGCCGCGGCGGCGACGACCTGTCCCGCAGCGGCGGCGGTCAATACAATTACCGCGACGATACGCTCGATTTCGGACTCGGTGTCAATATTTCGGCGGCGGACGATGGCGAAAATGCCACGGATCTGGGCAGAAATCCCGATGAAGAACGATACACGGGCGTCTTCAATCTCGATTATAAAAATTTTTCCTTCACGGCCGAAGGGGTACGAAGGAGAGTCGAATACCGCAATAGAGCCCTTTCCGCCGGAGGCCCTCCACCACCCTCCAATACCGGACTGCCGTATGCTTTTCGGGAAGAAGAATCGTGGGCCATGGAGGGGCGGCAGACCATTGCACTGGGAACCAGCGCCACCCTCGATGCCCATCTAAGCTATTTGAAGAACCGCTTCGAGGGGAACGAGCCGGCGTTTGTATTCAACGGGGACCGGGTGGAAACCGGGCTCGATCTGGCCTGGTCGCCCTGGCACGGGCATCAGGTGCTCTTCAGCGTCTCGTATGCGGATTCGGACATCGATGAAGCGTCTCAGGAAGGACCGCCGGGAATCGGCACCACCGTTCAAGTCTCCGGCATGGACCGCAACAATTTCTCCCTGGGCCTCCAGGATCAGGTGGCGTTGAACGCGCGTTTTTCAATTACCCTCGGTTTTCGGTATGACGACTACGACGACGTGGGCAGCCTGGTCACCCCGAGGATTGCGGCCGTATACCGCCTGGGCGAGCACCACGTCGTCAAGGCGCAGTACGCCCAAGGGTTTCGCACCCCGACCTTCTGGGAACTTTACGAAACCGGCCGTGCGAACGAAAACCTGGATTTCGAAATCATGAGCACGACCGAACTCTCCTACATCTATCGCCGCCCGGGATCTGTCGGCCGGCTAACACTCTACTCTTCAAAAATCGACGACGGCATCTACCAGGATCCCACCGACGGATTCGGCAATATTATCGAAATCGAGTCAAAGGGAGTGGAAGTGGAGTGGGAACAGCAGCTCGGCGAGAAGTTCCGTTGGCAGGCCAACCTCTCCTGCAACGATACCTGGGACGGCCGCTCCTCGGCCGACGGCCATGAGCCTGCGGGCATCGCCGCCTGGCTCGGCAACCTGGCTGTCTTTGTGCAGCCCGCAGCCAAACTCATGCTGACCGCACGCTGGCTCCATGTGGGCGAACGCTACACTCCCGACGGTCGGGTCGGGGGGTATGACACGGTCGATCTCACCGTTTCCCGAACGGATCTCTGGAGCGAAGGGCTGACCCTGCGGCTCGGTGTGAAAAATCTGCTGGACGACGAGATTGTCTATTTGACGGATCGGATCAGCGGTCTGGTTGAAGACCAATTTCCCGGTCGCACCTGGTGGCTGCAGTTGTCATACGATTTTTAACCGGTGATTTAATTGATGACCTTGCGCTTCATAAACGGCCTCCGAAAGGCGGTGTTTGTTTTGGTTCTGCTGGTCGCCATCGTGTACGCGGCCACGCCATCGGTTTCGGACGATTTTACCGAGCGCCGGATTACAGCCGGCGCCAAGATATTTCGCGCCCTGTTGGCGGCGGATATCGATATCCCCCGTAAGACCGACGCCGGCGGTAAGCTCCGGTTGGGCCTGCTTTATCTCGACGACACCGGTAACGCCGAACTAGCGGCGGCGACCCTCGTCAACCGGGACGATCCCCGCATTCGAAAAATGAAGGTCCACATTGACATGCTCTCCTTTACCGAATGCATCGCCGATAACAAAGGGCGCCTGGCCGGTATCTTTCTGACCCAGAGGGTGACGGCCGAACAGCTCCAAACCCTGTCGGCATTCGCCGACGCACGGCATCTGGTGGTCTTCTCTCCCTTCGAGGGCGACGTAGAGCGAGGGGTGCAAAGCGGCATTGCGGTGGAAGCGCGCGTTCGTCCCTACCTGAATACCCATGCCATGCGCAATGCCCGCATACGGTTAAAATCTTTTTTTCTGAAGGTGGCCAAAACGTATGAAGAATAAGACGGATGCAAATATCCGGGCCCGCCGGACCACCATATATGTCAGTCTGGCGTTCCTGGCGCTGGCGGCCAGCTTCCATGTGCTTGTATGGCTCTATTGGAATAAAATACTGGAGCCCAGGCTGCGGCGGGAGGCGGCCTCCCAAGCCGATGTACTGGCCCATTCCCAGGAGGTCAGCCTGGTGAATGCGATACTGGCAAAGAAGGATCAACGACGTCAGTTGCTCCAGGAGACCACCGGCGAAATCCTTTTGTTTACAGGGCCGGCTTCCGATGAACCCCTTTTCCTCGGACTCGATCTGGAGATCGATTATGATGTGGTCGCCGCTGCCCGCGGCAGTCTGGATTTTAAGTATGGCATTGTAAACTGCCCAAGTTGTTTTCTCACCGAAGTCGGTCTTTACTCGCCACGCTCCGACGAATTGATCGGTATTGCGAGGTTCCGTGTCAGCGACCGTCTGTTCAGGGATTTGAGCAGGGACGTACGCAAAACACTTTTCACCCAGTCCCGCCTGGGCACATTGCTGCTGTTGGCGGTCTGGGTGGTGGTGATGGTTCTAGTCCGGGAGATCAACAACTCCCGCCAGCATGCCGAAGCCGCCAACCGGGCCAAAAGCGCTTTTCTGGCCAACATGAGCCACGAACTCCGGACCCCATTGAACGCCATCATCGGTTTTTCCGAACTGATGGGTTTCGATACCGATATTTCGGAAAAGCACAGGAAAAACCTTGCCATCATTCATCGGAGCGGAGAGTACTTGCTGGAACTCATCAACGACGTACTGGAATTGTCTAAGATCGAAGCAGCGGGTGATACGATGACAGAGACCGTCTTCGATCTCTATGGCGCATTGGACAAGGTAACGGAAATGATCCGCCTGCGTGCTGAAAAGAAAAATCTGCAACTCGTCTTCGAGCGCACCGATGATGTGCCCCGCTTCATCAGGACGGACGAACGCAAGCTGCGCCAGATCCTGCTGAACCTTTTGGGCAACGCCGTTAAATTCACCCGGGAGGGCGGCGTGACGCTCCGCGTAAGGAGTGAGAATGGAGAGGGAATCCCGCCGGATGAAAGCGATTCGCTTCTGCTGCGTTTCGAGGTGGAAGACAGCGGTCCGGGGATTGCCCCGGAGGATATGGCCAGGATATTCGAGGCATTCACCCAGACCCAAAGCGGATATGACAAAAAAGAAGGCACCGGGTTGGGTTTGGCCATCAGCCGTCAATTTGCCCGTCACCTCGGAGGGGACATCCGGGCCAGTGGCATCGAGGGAAGGGGAGCGGTTTTCGAACTCACCATTCTGGCCAAGCCTGCATCGATATCAGAAATAGAATCCCATCAGCCGGCACCCAGGGTGACCGGTATCAAAGCCGACAAGGACAGCGGCCGTCGGCGACCTTATCGCATTCTGGTTGTGGACGATAACATGGAAAACAGGGCGCTTTTGCGGCTTCTTCTCGAGCGGGTCGGCTTTACCTGCCAAACCGCCGAAAACGGGCGCCAGGCGGTGGATCTTTGCGAGACATGGCAGCCCCAATTGATCTGGATGGACATGCGGATGCCGGAGCTGGACGGCTACGAAGCGACGAAACGGATCCGTCGGGCCGCAATGCATCGGCAGGCGACCGTGCCGGTTATCATCGCCCTGACCGCTAGTGCCTTCAAAGAGGACCGCGACGCCGTATTTGCCGCCGGGTGCGACGACTTTGTCCGTCGACCGTTTCGAGAGTCTGAAATTTTCAATAAAATGCAAGAGCATCTTGGGGTGGAATATACCTACGAACCCCACGATCCAGCCACCCCCGGGAAATCTTCCATCGGCGGCTTATCCGATGCATCATTCAAATCCGCCCTCACCGAACTGAATAAAAGTGCCGTCAATGAACTGAGATCCGCCATCGAACTCAGCGACATGGAACGCATGGAGCAAGTGGTTGCAAAGATAGGACTCCATCATGGCCCATTGGCCGACCGACTGAAGGAACTCATCGATACTTTTCAATATGACCGCATTCTCGCCTTCCTTGAGGGAACCGAGAACGGGTCAAGGTAAAACACGGGAGATAAATTATGAGCGGAACGCCAGGACCGCTGCCCACCCATAGCGAAGCACAATCGGTTGTCATTGTGGACGATATGCCTGAAAATCTTCGCCTGTTGACCACTATTCTCAAGGACCAGCGCTACAAGGTCAGGCCGGCGCCAAACGGGGCACGGGCTTTGGCAACGATCCGCAAGGAGCCGCCTGAGCTTGTTCTGTTGGATATCATGATGCCGGAAATGGATGGTTACGAAGTCTGTAGGCAATTGAAGGCCGACGAAAGTACCAAGGATATTCCAATTATCTTCCTTTCCGCTCTCAATGAAGTATTCGACAAAGTGAAGGCGTTTAAAGCCGGCGGGGTTGATTTTATCACCAAGCCATTTCAGGTGGAAGAGGTTCTGGCACGCGTCAAAACACACCTCACCCTCCAGGCCCAGCAAAAGGCGCTAGCCTTGCAGAATGAAGCACTGTTGAAGAAAAACGCGCATATTACCGAACAGGCCCGAAAGCTCGAACTGCTGGCCACACGGGATTTTCTCACCGGGCTTTCCAATCGAAGGGATTTTCTTAACCGGGCAGGCCAGGAAGAAAAGCGCTTTAAAAGAACCCACAGGCCCTTTTCCTTCATCCTGCTGGATATCGATCACTTCAAACGGATAAACGATACCTATGGGCACGATTGCGGCGACCAGGTCCTTATCCGGGTCTCCAGGGCATTAGAAAAGGCGCTTCGTGCCCAGGATATCCTGGCGCGCTGGGGGGGCGAAGAATTTATCTGCCTGCTGCCGGATACGGGTGGGGAGGGGGTCGGATACGCCGCCGAGAAAATAAGGACCGATGTGGAATGCCTGATCTGCGATTGCATTGATGGAGATGATGCTGTAACGGTGACCTTAGGCGCGAGCGTCTATGACGGTTCATGCGATATTGAGGCTTGCATTCGCAGCGCCGACAATGCGCTTTATAAAGGGAAAAATAAGGGACGGAACCAGGTGGTTTTGGCGGGTTAAAGACCAATGTCCCAACACCGAGATAGGGCCCGATGGGAGGCCATTAATCCACATCAACGATTTGATCATAAAAGCAAACGCTCCTGCTGACAGGATACTGAGCCAGAAGAAAGAAATAGAATGAAGAAGTTATGGCGAACCTTAACGCATATCGGTATCAGCGATAAACTCGATTCACGGGAAGCCCGGCGGATTTCCTATGTCAACTACATTGTCTTGCTGACGGCATTCTATCTGTCGATACGGATCCTGCTCAGCCTTCCTAATTTCGTCTACGGGATTAAATTGTTCAGCATGAATTTTTTTGTGGTTTCCGTGTTGGCTTTAAATTACTACCATCATCACCGGACGGCGAAAATTGTCACGTTCGCCACCTGGGTGACGGGTGTCACCTACTTTACATATTTTCACCTGGGAGGATTTAACGGCGGCGCCTTTGTGGTTCTCTTTTCAGCCGTACCATGGCCATTTATGCTTTTCGAGATGACGGACAACAGGGCAACCGTAGCAGCGCTGCTCGCAGGGCTTTTCCTATGCTTCGTTCTCTTGATCACATTACAATATGTACACCCGCTGCCGGCGACCCGGTCGCTCAACATGGATGTCGTCCGGGTTTCCACCACTGTATTGACCATCCTTATGCTCCTGCTGCTGACCTGGTATTTCCAATCGAGCAATCTGATTGCCGAAGAGACCCTGCGCCGGGAAAAAGAAAGATCGGAACTGGCCAACCGGCAGCTGCACCAGGAGATCGCCGAGCGTGAAAGGGCGCAGCAGGAGCTGCTCGCAAGTGAGCACCAGATCCGCATGATCACCGACAATACACCGGCGCATATCGCTTATGTGGGCGCCGACGACTTGCGATACCGATTTGTCAATCAACGGTTCGAGGAGTCCTACAGCAGACCGCGGGATCAAATCATCGGGCGCCACATCAAGGAGATCATCAGCGATGAGAACTATCGTTTTGCCCTGCCCGCCATAGAAAAGGTCAGATCCGGTCAGGCCGTCTCCTATGAAAACGTATTTCCGGTCGCCCAGGGCCGGCGATGGATCCAGGTCAACTATGTGCCGGATTTCGACCGTCACGGGAATGTCCGTGCCATAGTGGTGATGAGCCATGATATAACGGACCTGAAGAATACCGAAGAACGGCTTCGGCAGAGCGAGGAGCGCTATCGCAGCCTGTTCGAGCACATGATCGAAGGCGTGGCCGTCCACGAGCTCATCTACGATGAACAGGGCAAACCGGAGGATTACCGGATTCTGGACGTGAACCCGATGTATGAAGTTCATACCGGGTTGAGCCGCGAAACCGCGGTAGGGCAGAGGGCCTCGGACCTGTATAGCACAGGCCGGCCTCCCTTTTTCGAAATTTACTGCGAAGCCGCGCTGACCCGGCGGCCGAAAGAAATGGAAGTCTTTTTCGAACCCATGGAAAAGTACTTTCACATCTCCGTCTTTTCTCCGTTAGAGAAGCAGTTTGTCACAGTTTTCGTGGATATCACGAAACGCAAACGCGCTTACGACGAGTTGCAAAGAGCCAAGGAATCGGCTGAAGCCGCCAACCGCGCTAAAAGTGCTTTTCTTGCCAATATGAGTCATGAGCTGCGCACCCCGCTGAATGCCATTCTGGGGTTCTCAGATTTATTGCGCCGTGCCACTGATATCCCTAAAGGGCACCAACAGAACCTCGAAACAATTGGCCGCAGCGGCGAGCATTTGCTCTCGCTGATTAATGATGTCCTGGAGTTTTCGAAGATCGAGGCCGGGCGAACCGTTCTGAACAAAAAAGATTTCGATCTGCACCGGCTTCTGCGGGGTCTCGAGGAGATGTTCGGACTTCGCGCCCGGCAGAAAGGCCTTTCCCTGGATTTGACCTGTGATCCTGATGTACCGCAATATATTCGGGCGGACCAGAAAATGCTGCGCCAGGTCCTGATCAACCTGCTCGGCAATGCCGTAAAATTCACCGAAACCGGTGGCGTAGGACTATCGGTAAAGCGCAAGGCGGGCCAAGGAGACGAACCCGACAGCGCCACCCTTCATTTTGAGGTGACCGACACCGGGTCCGGAATATCCAAACAGGAACAGGAAAAAATATTCGATGCTTTTTTTCAATCCGACGCCCAGACCTTACCCCAGCAGGGCACCGGTCTAGGGCTTCCCATCAGCCGGAAATTCGCAGAACTCATGGGCGGCGTCCTGGCGGTGGAGAGCGAGTTGGGCAGGGGAACCTGTTTCACCTTCGAAATCCAGTTGGAACCTGCCAGTCGTCCCCATGCAGCGGCCTACCAGGTCCGCAGCAGGGTCATCGCTCTGGCCCAAGGCCAACCCGCATTCCGGCTGCTGGTGGCCGAAGATAACGATAACAACCGAAACCTGCTGGTTTCGTTGCTGAAGTCGGTGGGTTTTGATGTCCGTGAAGTTGTCAATGGTCGGGAGGCCGTAGCGGAATGGCGGCGATGGCAGCCCCATCTAATCTGGATGGATATCCGCATGCCGGTAATGGACGGTTTCGAAGCCATTGCCGCCATCAGATCCGAAATGCAGCGACCGTATACCGGACCGGACACCAAGATTATCGCGATCACGGCAAGCGCATTTGAAGAAGACCGTCTCAAAGTGATCGCGCATGGCGGCAGCGATTTTGTCCGCAAGCCCTTCAGGGCGTCGGAGATTTTTGAAATGATACAAAAGCACCTGAGGGTTCGCTATGTTTATGAGGAAGAGGCGCACCCGATGTCCGTCTCCAAGTTTACGCGGCCCGGCAACACCGGGCTGGCCGCATCGATCAAAAATTTGCCAGAGGATTTGCTCGGTCGTCTCCGGGAGGCCACGGAATTAAGTGATGCCGATCTTATCGACGGGGTGATAAAAGAAATATCGATTAATGACAGAATATTGGCCGACATATTGTTCAAACTGGCACAAAATTTTTCTTATGACAAAATCCTGGCGATCATCGACAGCCGTCACGAGCAGACCATTTGAGGGGGAAAAGTGACCATATCTCAAAGCGCGGGGCTAACGATTCTAGTTGTTGACGACAATCCCGATAATCTGCGGCTCCTATCAGGAATTCTACAAGAGCACGGTTATAGAGTCAGACTGGTACCCAATGGTGAACGGGCTTTGGCGACCATTCGCAAAGAAGCCCCCGGCCTTATCCTGCTGGACATCATGATGCCGGTGATGGATGGATTTGAAGTCTGCAGGCAATTAAAAGCGGAAAACGCAACCGCCGGTATTCCGATCATTTTTATCAGCGCCCTTCACGAAACCATCGATAAAGTGAAAGCCTTCTCCCTGGGCGGGGTCGACTACATTACAAAGCCTTTCAAATCGGAAGAGGTTATCGCCCGTGTAAAAACCCATTTGACATTGCGTTTTCTCCAGATCGAAATGGAGAAAAAACACGCCGAACTGCAGAAAGCCCTCGCAGAAATCAAAACCCTGCGGGGGTTTATCCCCATTTGCGCATCATGCAAAAAAATTCGAAATGACGAAGGATATTGGGAGCAGATCGAATCGTACATCAGCAACCGTTCGGATGCACAATTTTCCCATGGCTGCTGTGAAGAGTGCGCTAAAAAACTCTATCAGGAGATCATATGAAAAATTTGGTATCGTCGGAGGCCTGTGACCGGCATCGGCTATGGATTATTACAGGGGCATCATCAGTGCATTCACGCCCTCCTATGAAACCCATGGCTATCCGGAAATCGGCATCAATCGCCTCGATCTCAAAACCATTACGACATGGATAGCGGCGGGAGACTGGGATGGGATGGCCAATATCATCGCGGATCGATGTGCGCTGCTGAAATCGGCGCCATCGCATCCAATACCCCCCACAAAGTCGATGTCCAGACCGACTGCATCACCACGACTGAAATTCACATATCGGCCATTGTGGCCCAAGGTCAGACCGGATTGACCTTATAGCCGGCGGCATAAAAACATACTGCCGTTTTGTGATTGGCCGCCGCTCCCACAATCGATTTACCGGGTTTTTCCTGCACCGCGGCTCGCTAAAGGTTCTGATTTCCGGAACCCAATCCCTGGAGCAAACTGAAATCCTGAGTGCGGTTGAACAGCTCAAGTGGCTTGATCATCCACCGGTTTTCGGACCGCAAAAAGGAGCCGCCGGGAACCGCCAGGCCCTCGTCGGACAAGCCGATAAAAACAGAGAGGTTTTTGTTCCGGGCGGCCATGGCTGCCCGGGCGACATCCTCCAGTCGCGGCGGGCTGTATGCCCCCGACCGATATTCTTTCTCAAGAGCTGTGCCCGTTGCCACATAGGTGGGGTTTAAATGCATGTTGATGTCGGTGCCGAAGTTGTCGCTGACACGGCTTAGGTAGCTGATCGCCTTGTGGATATCTTTCACGGCGTCCTCATCGCTCATCCCGGGCACGGGTTTTTGCATGAAATAGCACTTCAAGTTGAATTGATAGCGGGCCAGTTTTTTCACCAGCGACTCAAAAGCGGCTAATGTGAGGCCCTTGTCGAAGATGTCATTGCGAACATAATCGTCAAAGGCTTCGAATCCGATGGCGATCTCCAGTCCTGTGGGCGTGTCACCTTCGGCCAGGGCCCGGGCTATAAATTCCAGTTCGGGCGAATCCACGTATTCCGGTCGGGACTCCATGCTCAGCATGGATAGATTGGGCATATGCAGATTCAGATATGCAATCAGATACATCAGTGCTGTGGAAGAAAAAGTGTCCTCATCGAGAACCGAGCCGTTATTGCTGACAATGACCTTTTTAATCTCACGACAACGTTTCCGTACCAGAGGATCTGCAAACAAGTTGTTCACCTGCTGAATCAGATCTTTGAACGAGACATGCTCCTGGGATACTTTTGAAGGCAAATTACAGCCCAGGCAGCGGGACCATCGGCATGCCTGGGTGTAAAAGACAACAAATAGCACCAGTCCTTCGCTGGATTCCTGGAACCACATCTGCGCCGGTTTGGAAGGGTCGTGGGCCGAATCAAACCCGTAGGTTTTTCCCGCTTTCTTATTTCCAAGCTGAATTTGTCTTTTTACTGTTTCGGAAGTGCTCATTATTTTTCCTTAGGCGGTCCCGAGGGGGGCTGCCCGGTGTCGACATCGGGGCGGTCTTCACCTGCCAGGGTTATAAAGGAATCCGGGTGCTCGAGGTTGAATTCCCGGGCATGCTGCTGGTATTGCGGATCAAAGCCTTCATTGCGGATTCTCTGAATCAGCTGGCCGAAGGCTTTGGTGGCTTTTACGTCCGTTGAGGGGGCTGTTCTGCGCTTTAACGGATAATCGGCCACGATGCGGGCCCCTTTGCGGGTGCGTCTCCCACAATTCCAGGATCAACATCTGCATCAATTCACGTGTACCGGGGTCCAGGGCGCCGAATGGCTCGTCCATCATGAGGATACGCGGCTGCATGATCAAAGCCTGGGCGATCGCTACCCGCTGCTGCATGCCGCCTGAAAGCTGGTGCGGGTACTTGTGAGCGTGGTCCGCGAGCTGGACACTCTCCAGATAGTGCAGCGCTTGGTCTCGATAGCCTTTTCTGCCCTTAAAGGATTTGAGCCATGGCCGGGAGAGCAGTTTGCCCAGCAGGATGTTTTCCAGGATGGTCAGATGGGGAAAAAGTGAATAACGCTGGTAGACAATGCCCCGGTCCGGTCCGGGAAAACCGATGGGTTGCCCCTCCATCAGCAAACGACCGCCGGTGACCTGCTCCTGCCCAAGAATGAGACGCAGCAGGGTTGATTTGCCGCACCCGCTGGGTCCCACCACCGTGCAGAATTCCCGCGGGCTGACGGCCAGATCGATATCATTGAGTACCATTTTGGGACCGTACGACTTGGACACATTCTCCAGGTAGAGCAGGTGCTCATTTTGGTTCTGCATCATTTAGCACCTTTTGCCATCTTTTTTATGCAACATTGTGGTTTATCCATCGGCTTTGGGATTATACCACGGGTAGCGCAGCGCAACCCAACGGCGCAGTCCAAAATCGAAGCAAAAGGCAAGACCGGTGATCCAGGCTACGTAGATAATGATCACATCCATGGACAGATAGCGCCGCACAAGAAAGATGCGGTACCCGAGGCCGTCCTGGGAGGCGATGGCTTCCGAGGCGATGAGAAACAGCCACGCGGCGCCCAAAGAGAGTCGTACGGTATCGATCAGGCGCGGGATGATCTGCGGATAAACCACACGATAGACGACCCCGGCATGTGAAGCCCCCAGGGTCAACGCTTTTACGATGTTTTCACGGGGGATTTTCCGAGTGGCCAGGTAGATATCCCTTGCAATCAGCGGGAAGGTGCCCAGAAAAATCAGCATGGTCTTTCCCAGCTCATCCACTCCAAAGGTGATGAACAAAATGGGCAGAATGGCCAGGGGCGGTATATTGGCGATAAAGGTGACAAAAGAAAGACCAACGCACTGCACCCCCGGCAGCAGCCCCATGTTCAGTCCCAGAATAAGACCGATGGCGGCTGCGGCGCTCATGCCGATGAGCAGTCGCTTCAGACTGGCGAGCGTATCGCTCCACAGCAGGATAGTGCCACTGCGCTTATTGGTTTCCAATGCAGACTTTTGAAACGATTTGGCAATTTTCGAAACCGTCGGCAGCAGCTTGTCCTGAGGATTAGCCGTGTTGCGGATGTCCGAAGCAATCAGGTAGACCGCAAACAAGATCACAAAGGGCAGAACCGCAAGGAAAATGCGCAGTCCTCCGGGCGGATTGGCATGCAGGCCAAAGAACCTGGGGAGCTTGTTCCGCATGGCAGGACCCCTACAATTTGCCGTCTGCAGCCATCTTCATAAAAGTGGCGTCAAAGCGCAGGCGAACATTGGCCTTATCCCCCATTACCGTCCCGTCCGGAAAAGAGATCCCCACCACATCCTTGTTCTCCGCATCGCCAAACAGACCATGGTCAAAAGAGAATCCGCGGACATATTCCATGGTCTTTTTAAGCTTCTCGCCTGTGGCAAAAGCCACGGCATCCTTGGCATTGTAGAACATCGCCGTGGTCCGCAACTGGGCCCTGAACTCGGCCACCGTGCCCCCAGCGAAGTTGGCCATATAAGCGACAGCATCCATGGCCGCCTTGTTCTTGGCTGACATCACCTGCATCGTCTCGTACCAGGCGCCCACCAGGGCTTTTTTCAACTTGTCCGGGGCATCGCTGCGCACCACCATCATATCAATGATTTCCCCCGGAATCTTGCTTGAATCAAATACCATCTTGGCCCCTTTGACATTGCGGGCCTGCATCAGGGGCGGGTTCCAGGTCACCACGGCACCGTTTTTGTCAGCGGCAAACACGGCAGCGATATCGGCATCGGATGTGTTGATCAGTTTGAGATCTTTTTCCTGCATACCATTCATGGACAAGGCCCTGGCCAGTAAGTAGTGGCTAACGGACAGCTCGACCAGCTTGACCTGGCGACCCTTCAGATCCGCCACCTTGTTGCCGTTCTTGATAACGATGCCATCGTTGCCGTTGGAAAAGTCCCCGATGATCAGGGCTGTGGAATCGATACCGCCCACGGCGGGTATGGTCAGGGCGTCCATGTTGGTCATCACGCAACCCTGGTAGGTGCCGCCGGTGTAAAGGTTGATGCTTTCAATGTAGTCATTGATCAGATCCAACTGGATTTTAATTCCGTATTTGGCGCCCCATTTTTCCAGGATGCCGCTGTTGCGGGCCAACTCCCACGGCTCCCAGCCGGTGTAGTGGGACCAGGCGATGCGGTAGGTTTCAACCGCCGGGGCAGTCCCCGGCACGAGCACTGAAAACAATCCCATAAATAAGATCAGATAAACGATTTTTTTAATCATGACGGCACATCCCTTCTTGATATTTTAAGATACCTCCGCGCCAGACAGCGACAAGCCGCTTATCCTACTCGACGTCCAGGGACACCACCGGTTCAACTTCGGTTCCCTTTTCCATTCTTTGAATGGCGGCTTCAGTGGCTTTGGTCAGGTTATCCATCTCCAATATCGCGCTCGCCATTTGCGGCAGGGCCTGCTGGCGAAAACTGGATATATCGTCCAAGGCGGCGTTAATGTCCACAAAGGCTTTTTTCAGGGTCTCCATGTCCAGTTGGGTACTGCTGGCCTGTTTATGGATTTCCGCTCCCTGGGTGCGCAGTTGGGCTGCCGTCTGGGCGATCAGACGATTGGTGGTTTTGTTCACGGCGTCGATCTTATCGAGCACGATTTTCTGGTTGGCCAGGGCCAGGGCCACGGTAACCGCCACATTCAAGGCGTTTACGGTAACGTTGATGCCGCGGTCAACCCCTTTGATCAGCTCCTTGTTATTGCGGACGATGATCTCTATGGCCAGCACCCCTTGCTGGTTGACGGCCAGTTGCTGTTGCAAATCCTGGATGCGCTGGCGCAGGGGGAACAGGATTTCATCTTCGATGAAGCGCCGTCGCGGATCTTCGGCGGCCACCTCGCGCTCCAGGGCATATGAGAATTTCTGGTCTATAAGCATTCCCAGCTCTATGGTTTTCTGAAGGCGCAGCGTGAGTTCGCGCATGGCGGTCTGATCCTGGGACAGGGTGACATTGTCCCGCTGAAGCACATTCTTGCCTTCTTCCAGGGATCGCATAATCGCGTCGATCACAGTCTGGGCGGACTCGTAGCGCGTGAAAAACCGTTTGAGCGGTGTGCCGATACCGGGCAGAAAACCAAGGGTTCGGGAAAACCAGCCGGCCTGGAAATCGAACCGTCCGGGATCAAGTTCCTCCACCTTGACTTTGAGGTTCACCAGAGCGTTGGCCACCTCGCCGCCGTCTTCGCCCCTTGCGGCCAGCTTGCGGATGGGCTCCTTGAGCATGGCCGACCGGTGGGCTGCCTCTTTCTGGCTTTTGGAGCCCAGGGATTCCACTGCGGCTGCATTCTGCTGGCGTGCCGTCATGGCCCCGGGGTCTTCGGGATCCAGGCCCAGAATAGCCTGAACAAAAGCGGTGGCCTGCTGATCCAGCTGCGGGTCCGGCGCTTCGGGAACGGTGATGGCGTCGGCTCATTGCAGCTGGTCGTATTCATGCGCCTGGTCAGCCAGGGCGTGCAGCTGTTTGATGGCGGATTCGAAATCCTGGTCGGCGAACTTGCGATCGCTCTGCCACTGGGCTACAGCCGCGGATATGCGCTCCAGTTCGGTCATGGCTTTTTCATTACCGGCCATAAGCTGGTCCACTTGCTGCAATTGGTCATTCCATAACGCCAAGCGTTCCTGCAGGGACTTGCGTTGCGCTTCATCCTCCTTTCCGGGCACGGGTTTGCCAGCGATATCTTTCAACCGCGACTGAATATACGCCGGGTCGATGGAGCCGGCGCTTTTAAGCAGGCTGGCCGCGGCGTTTAAGTTATCAAGCACACTCAGTGAGACTTGTTCGGCAGCACCTAGAAAACGACCATATGTGATTTCATTGGGTCGCAGTTTCATTTCCAGAAGTTCCTGAACATTGGCCAGTTTCACCTGGATGCTTTCAAGCTGGGCAATGCCCGTGGCGCAATGGTCTTCAAGCTGCTCCGTTTCGGCGCATCCCTTCAGTTCCAGTCCTATTTTTTGAATCAGATAGTGCTCATATCGCTTTTGCTTTTGGTGAAGCGATTTAAGGTATTGGCTTCCCAATTGGTCGTGCCGAAAGAAAATCTGCGCGATGGCCCATATCGGCCCCGCCAGCCCCAGCGCTACGGCCCCGCCCAGAAGCGCCGGCATGTTGAAAAGCATGCCCACAACGGCCGAACTGATGCCCAGCGCCACGGGGTAAACAGTGATCGGATGCTTTAAGCCGGTCTGCACTACAGCCCTTTGGATGGCCGCAGGAAGATATTCTTCCGTTTGAGGCGGCATGGCGTGCACTTGTGTTTCATCCGATTTGCTCATGGAACGTCTGTTTCCAAAGCGTGGTCAAGCTTCAATTCAGTAATCTTCCCGAACCAGCACAAGTTCCACCCGGGGAAGCCGATACATCCAGGCGCGCCGGGTTTCGCCGGCCGCCTGGGGCAACGGATGGCTGCCGCCGAATCCAAGGACCCGCAATCGATTGGAGTCGATATTATAAACGACCTGCAAGTATCGCGCAACAGCATCGGCGCGGTCTTTGGAAAGGAGAATATTCTGCTGATTATCTCCCCTAACGTCGGTGTGACCTTTAATAACGATGCGGAAATTGGGATAGTGCCGCAATCGCTCCACAGCCTGATCGATGACCTTCTTGGCAATCATATCCAGTTCTGTGGCGCCTTGTTGAAACACAATGGGATCCACCTTAAGGGTTCCGACTTCCTTTAGCGCATCCCACTGCTTCGGGCTCAAGGGGCTGAAAGGGGTTTCCAGGGAGTTCACAGCACCTGCGCTGCCGGCGCCGCCCGGCGAGACGGTAAAGGTCCCACTCAATCCTTTGGTGAAAAGGGTTTCCAGAAAACTACTGTTGGTCAGGCGGTAGGGATCGTCGTCCGGAATCGGCGTATTGGTGAAATCGCCCGCATTTTGAAGAATCCGCGCACTGGCCACGATGGTATCAACCAAACCCTGGTCGGCAAATTGACCCGGTGCCGCTATGCCGTACCACTTTTCGCAATTTTCGTTAAAATTCACCCAATGAACGCCTTTGAGCATGGTGTCCACCGCATCGGCCGGCAGGCCGGTCTCCTGCTTAAGGTGTTGATTGAGCAACTTGCTATCCTGTCTGTATTTTTTCAATACCCGGAAATAGGTGTTAATGAGCAGTTGAACCACCTCGGGTTTTTTCTGCAACGTCCGGCGGCTCGCTATCAGGATATCCACGATGAGCCGCTCGGTGTCTTCCGTGCCCAGCAATTTGACAATTCCCTTGTCTGCCAATGCACGGGACACATCGGGTTCCCAGCAGATGGCCACATCTGTCTGGCCGGCAAGGAGCTTCTTCATGGCCTCTTGCGATCCATTGGTTTCAATCCGCAGCTTCCCGCTGGGCAGCAGTTCTGGCACACTGAAATGGTCGGCAGCGGCTTTGGCCAGATGGTGGCTGGGGCTGGCGGGTGTGAACGCCACGCGCACATCCGTAAGGCCCTTGAGGGCGTCCAAGCTGGCGACCCGTTCTTTTCTGGCCAGAATGGCATCGCCGCCTTTGGATTCGTCAACAACCATGATGATGGCACCGGGATAATTTCGAGGTGCGGCGTTGAGGATAAAAGAATCAACCGTTGCCACGGCAAAGTCGATTTCACCACCTTTAAGCCGTTCCATTCTGCGCCCATAATCCGCCTGATCGTCTTCGCTACGCAGGATATAACCCGCTCGGCGCATGGCGCTCTCCATTTCCGGCGATCGCAGGATGAAGTAACCCACCCAGTTGTCCAGCGCCACGATGATTTTGCCTTTGGTCTTGGTCGCATCGGAGGTGGCCCGCTGCCGGCTGCTTTCGAAATAGGGGAGGATGAGCTTCACGCCCACGGCGCCAATAACCACGACGATGACGATAAGCAATGCGCCGATTAGGCTGCGGTTCATGTAGGGGCCTCCCGCGTAGCGGGTGGCTTGGATTTCCGGCCATAGGCCGGAAAAACAAAAGCACGTTAGTGCTTCGATCGTTGCAGTTGTAACCGGGTGCATAGCACCCGGTTTGAAAACAACTAATCAAATCCGCCGGAAATCTCTAAAAAAGGCTAAAGCTTCCGGGCAGCAGCGGATCTTTATTGGGAAAATGCACTCTCATCAAAGATCTCCGATTCCGCCAGAACCTCTTGCAGCCCCTTATTGAGCTCATCAGGGTTGTTGGCCGATTTATACAAGGTTCGCCCTGGCTGGTTGAGGGAATGCTGCGAACCGATGCAGAATCCGATACTGTAAATATTGATGGGGCTCTGTTCCAAAATCATGGACACGACCTTCCGGAGCTGATCAGGACTGTCGGCAATCCCGTCGGTGACCACCACAATGGTATATTCGCCATACCCCAGTTGCCGCCGTCCCTGGGCCGTAAGCGCCTTATAGGATTGCAGCATGGCCTGGGACAACGGCGTCCTTCCCCCGGCCGCGATATGCATCACATTGTCCATGAACGCGACACGGTTGCCCGATGAAAGGGGCAATGCCGTTACCTCGTTGGAATGGAAAGCGTATAGCCCTAAATTGGCATCCGCCGGCACGCTCTTCGACCAGGCCACCACTGCCTCTTTGGCAATATTGATTTTGCTGCTGTTCCCGGCGCAATCGTTTTTCTGCATGCTGCCGGAGCCATCGAAAATCAGCAGAAAATTTCTGGCGGTCAGGCTGTCGGCCAGGCTGGGCGAAGATGTATCATCGGCCACAAAAGGCCAAACCGTCGATGGATCTGCGGCCTGGTTCTGCACCGATTCTGCATCCGGCGGGGCTGCTGCGGGTTGGGTACCCTGTTTTTGAGCAGTTGGCGGGTCTTCCCCGCAACCGGTCACCAAGGTTAAGAACAGTATCAGGGCGAATACCACTGGCTTGGGTGTCATATCAGCCTCCGCTTAATTCAAGGGTGTAAACGCTTCGTCTTCGGCCTCGATCTGGATGATTCGAAACACCACCCGCATATTGCTCAGCCACTGCTCCTTGGTTTTGGGGTTTGAATATTTTGGCTGGCTGATGCCATGGCCGACCACTGTAAATTGGCTCTGATCCAGTGGCACACCTGAATTTCGTGCAAACCGGATGATGCTGTCCCTCACGGCGATGGCGCGATTGATGCTCAGGTTTTTGGCGGCCTGCTTGGTACGCTTCAGTTCGATCTGGGTAACACCTTTTCTCTCCAGCCGATTATACTTATGCGGATCGCTGTGGCCTTCCACAGTGATGACAGCCCCGCCATAAGTGGAAGCCAATTCAACGATCTTTTTAAAGCCGCCGGCATAGAGATCTTCGGGAAAACTGTTCTGGTTAGGCTTGAAATTGATCTCCAGGCTGAACAGCTCACCTTCACCCAATGTCCCCATGGCCTGTTTGCGGGCCACCACCTGGGCGACGGCATCGGATTTAAAGCGAGGCGCCTCAACGTCATCCACGCCGATCAACCCCGAACGCAGCGAATTATAATCCCACCGGGCCTGGTCGAGTGTAGACTTGCGCCCCAGGAGGCCGATAGTGATAAATGCCGACTGGATTTCATCCACCAGCCGGTTCATGCTGCGCGGCCATTTTTCGTCTCCGAAGAACTTGACATTGCCCCTGAATTCCACAAATTCACAGTCGCCGTAAAGCGCTTCGGCATCGGCTGTCGCCTGGGCGCTGTCCAGCAGGATGGCGGCCGAAGCGGACAGCAACGCGCGGTACTCGGTCAACCTTTTTTCCTTGTTTTTGAAAAGCGACTTAAGCTCCTGGGTGGCCAGCAGCAGACTGTGTACAAAAGCCTGAACCTGGTCTCGGTGCTGCTTAAAATAGTCGCTGCGCACGGCATAGACATCGGCAATGATCCGGTTGGCGGTTTTGGTAGACAGCATGATACGGGCACCCCGCACCGATCCTTCGGCACCGGTGCCCACTGTCCCGTTGGATGTAAGCATGAGGCCGTCCGGTATAATCACGAACGCTGCGTCCACGTCTTTTTTCGACAGGAGATCGGTGGGGGTATCGTCGGTTCCGGTGAGGTCGCCGGTCCAGCGAATATGGACATCGTTGGGGGAGAGACCGGCGTCCTTGAGGATTTTGGACAGGTAATCCACGTGGGGGCCATAGGCCTGCAGGGCAATGGTTTTGCCCTTCAAATCCTTGGCGGAGTTGATGCCCGGCTTAACCACCAGGCAGTCGCCGCCGTTGCTCCAGGTCATCTGGTAAATGACCACCGGCTTGGTGCGCGGGTCTTTGTTCAAAACATCCGCCGCCATGTTGATCATCCCCATGGTACCCCTCAAAAAAGGGGTATCGCCGCGAAGATAGGCTTCGACCTGTTTTTTAAAGTCATCCTGACGAAACAGTTGGATGGAAAGCCCCTTTTGCGCGAATATGCTGCCGCTGGAAGTTTTGGCAGCGTTGCCGTTGGCCAGAATGGTGGCAATGTCGCCTCCCCAGGTAATCAGGGGAACGCGGATAGTTTTGGCGGAAGCTATATTACGGACACCTGTTTTGATCTGGGTGGCCAATGGGGGCGATTGTGCGGCAGCGAGCGGGCGCCATGCAAAAGCCAAAATCAACAACATATAAACACCATAAACACAGAGCCCGTTGAACCGATTCGCTTTCATGTATTCCTCCATGCGTTTCAAGGTCTGTAATGATCGCCAAAACCCGGAACCGTTCTGTTTAATTCAGGCAGGCTTGCCGCCCCGGAGCGCGGGTTATCGTCCAACATCATCCATCATCTACAGCAGCAATGTATCGATTTCTCGGCAAAGGCCGGCAAGTAAGGCTGATTTAAACCTATAGCAATTGAGGTGTTGAATTTTTTTGTGGCCATAAATTGCAACGATGCTATATCGGACACAGCCGTTTTGTCAATCATATGAAGCAACAAGGAGGATACAGTCCACTCCGAATGGTCTTCAAACGCTTTGTGAAATGTAAAATGGTAACCTATTTCTCTTTGAACACCGCGAGATGCATCAGCACTTCGCTCTTTCCCTTTATGAAGCCGGTCACAACCGCTTTGCTGGGCTTCGGCGGCACTTTTAGTCGATACTAAAAAAAGTCAAAAGTGCCGGCGTGCATTGGTGATTGACGGCGCTCTTTTTTATGGTTATTCTTCTACCTGTTGGTATTGTCTGCAGATCACCAGACCGCGATACAGAAAGATCCAACGCAGAATCGAACCGACGTTTCATGGTTTGATTCAACCAATCCAACCAAACCGCTATGGGTCTGAGAATTGGCAGGGAGACGAGGTTGCCGATGAATAGATATCTGAAGCGCATTCTCACCTTCAAATTAAGGCGGCGACGACGGTATCGTGTTAAACACGGCGCCTATGTGATGCTCAGCAATATCCCGGGCAAATATCAAATTGATGACATCGGCTTTGGGGGACTATCCTTTCACTGTGTCGACAATGGACTTAAGCCTTACCCTACCCACCAGGATATGAGAATTATTGCGGCCAACCAATCCCAAACCGTGAACATTGTCGGCAAAGTCGTGGCAGAAAGTGAAACGGGCGAACTGATTTTTGAGAAAAAGACAATTAAGCGCCGCTGCATTCAATTCGACCGCCTGAACAGCCAAAACAAGAAAGCGCTTCAAAACTTCATCAAGAACAACATGGACACCTCTTTGTGAGCTCCCGAATCGGTCAGCTTTCCATCAGGAAGCCACACGCGCCTGCCGGACGATTTGACCAATGGCGCGGGCAAGCAAGCCGTTGGGATGGCGGTCGACCTCCGGCTTGAGGTCGCGGGTGCTGCGGGCGATGTTTCGGTCGCTGAAGATCGTGCCGGCCAATTGGATTCGGGTGGAGAGCATTCGATCCGCCACCTTCTGCAAGCGCGTTACAACTTGCCGGACCTCTTCCTGAATATCGGCCAGATTCACCACAAGCTTGGGCTGAAAATGATGCAGCGCATCAGCAACCAGGTAATGGTGGCGGGGGAACCGGGCCTGGATGCGGTTCATCAGATCGCAAACTTTGTCGGGAAGATGGCGTCGGTCTGGCGCGACAAAGCTTTGAATCACCTCCTGCAGCGCCTCGTCCTTGAATTTCCGGTATTTAGATTCCGATCCAAACAGCCGGGCCAGCCTCCGATAGAGGGCCATCTTGACGAAAGTATAGGCATCCAGATAAGCTGCCGGGTCGCAGGTGGTCATCACCAGCTGGGTGTCGGCCAATAGAAAAAAATCGAGGATGTTGTAATGGGTGCTGGCCCCCAGATCCAACACAGCAACGTCGGCATCCAGCTTACGGATGGCCCGCATGAGCTTCAGCTTGCGGGTAAAGGGCAAATTGGCCGAACCGAGACGGCCGCTGCCGCCACCGATGAGCAAAGGGCCATGATCGGTCTCCACCGCGATGGCATCCAGGCATTCCGATTGTTTGTCGAGATAGTCATCGATGCGATGCTTTAGCCCCCATACGCCCATGTAAAGATGGAGGTTCGCTGCTCCCAAGTCCAGGTCCACCAGTACGGTCCGAAACCCTTTCCTGGCCAGATACACGCCAAGATTGGCGGCCAGTATGGATTTTCCGATACCCCCTTTGGCGCCGCCAACGGCAATGATCCGGCACGATGTGGTTTGATGGTATCCGCTGCGGGGAGGCGTCATTGATTGGACTTTCCCAAATCTGAGTCTGTTGATCGCTTTGTCATCTTTCCCATGCTAATATCGGTGTCCGGCAGAAAAACTTGACCGGCAAATCGCCCCGTTATCAGGTTTTTTCTACGGACTTGGGTTGACAAACGACAACTATCGTCTTAACTATTGTTCCAAAATTTGCAGACCATGTGGAGAGGCGCGAGGGATCTGGCCCGATGACCGCCCGGCAACCTGACCATAAAGGTGCCAAATCCAGCCCAAGGGATGGGAAACATGAGGTCTCCATTGACAAAATGGTGTTACAGACCTCTCCCGTCGATGCGGCGAGAGGTTTTTTTGTTTTGAGCAGTTGGGGCATGGCGGATAATGTTTACTTTCCCCATGGACCAAACAGATATCCACCCTTCGTGTAGCCGATAAGGAGATGAACCGATGACCGAGACATTTAATGGATTTTCAACGAAAGCTATTCACACGGGCCACTCGCCGGATCAAGATACCAAATCCCGTGCCGTACCCCTTTACCAGACCACCTCCTATACGTTTGACGACACCGCTCATGCCGCCGATCTCTTCGGGTTGCGCCAGTTCGGCAACATCTATACCCGCATCATGAACCCAACCACGGACGTCCTGGAACAGCGCGTGGCCGCCCTGGAAGGCGGCGTGGCAGCGCTGGCCGTGGCATCCGGCCAGGCAGCCGAAACCCTGACAATTCTGACCCTGGCCCAGGCCGGCGATGAAATTGTGGCGTCCACCGATCTCTACGGCGGGACCGTCAGCCTGTTCGCCCACACCCTGCCCAAGCTCGGCATAAAGGTTCAATTTGTGCCCCCGGATGATTTGTCCGCCTGGGAATCCGCGGTGACCGACAAGACCAAGGCCTTTTTCGTCGAAAGCATCGGAAACCCCAAGCTTGAGATTCTGGACATTGAAAAAATTGCCGATGTCGGGAAAAAACACGGCATACCGCTGGTCGTGGACAATACGGTCACCACGCCGTATCTGCTCAATCCCATCGCCCACGGCGCTGCCATCGTCGTCCACTCGGCCACGAAGTTTATCGGCGGCCACGGTACCTCCATCGGTGGCATCATTGTGGATTCAGGGCAATTTGACTGGGCCGGATCAGGCCGCTTTCAGAGCTTCCTGGATCCCGATCCCGCATACCATGGACTGAAATTTCATGAGGCCTTCGGCAACCTCACCTTTATCCTCAGGGCGCGGGTTCTGGGATTACGCGACATGGGCGCGGCCTTGAGCCCCTTCAATGCCTGGACGTTTTTGCAAGGATTGGAAACTCTCTCCCTGAGGATGGAACGCCATAGCGAGAATGCCCTGAAAGTGGCCAAATACCTGGAGGAGCACCCGTGCGTGGAGTGGGTCCGCTATCCTGGACTGACCACTTCTCCCACTCACCATCTGAAGGAAAAATATCTGCCGAAAGGCCAAGGCGCGCTGTTGGGATTCGGCATCCGGGGCGGCAAGGAAGCCGCGGTTCAATTTATTGAAAACTGCAAATTGTTCAGTCATTTGGCCAATATCGGCGATGCCAAAAGCCTGGTAATCCACCCGGCCTCAACCACCCACGAGCAATTGACCCCGGAAGAGCAATTGGCTTCAGGCGTTACGCCGGACTTTGTCCGGTTGAGCATCGGAATCGAAGATATAGAAGACATTCTTGCAGATCTGGAACAGGCATTGAATGCCTGCAGCAATTGCGCCGTTTAGAACGAAAGCAGACCATGGACAGAAATTCAGTTGGACAGGTTACGCCGCAAACGTTGGCATTCGGAAGCCAGGAAAACCCTTTGGTACTGGAGTCAGGTTACAAACTGGGACCGGTGGAAGTCGTCTATGAGACCTACGGACAACCCAACGAGGATCGCTCCAACGCCATATTGATCTGCCACGCCCTCTCCGGCGACCATCACGCCGCCGGGGTTCATACCCCCCATGACCGGTATACCGGCTGGTGGGACAACATGATCGGACCGGGCAAGGCCTTTGACACGGACCGGTATTGGGTGATCTGCTCCAATATTCTCGGCGGCTGCAAAGGCTCCACCGGTCCGGGCAGCATCAACCCCACCTCCGGGGAGCCTTTTGGATTGGACTTCCCGGTGGTGACCATCGGAGACATGGTAGTAGCCCAAAAGCACCTCACCGACCACCTGCAGATCCAGCAACTCTACGCCATTGCCGGGGGCTCCATGGGCGGATTCCAGGTGCTTGAGTGGAGCCTGCGGTATCCGGAGATGGTCCGATCAGCCATCTGCATCGCCTCGGCCGCGAAGCTTTCCACCCAGGCCATTGCCTTCAACGCGGTGGGGCGAAGCGCCATTACCCGCGATCCGGAATGGAGAGGCGGCCAATACAACGGTAAAGGCCCGGAAAAGGGATTGGCCATCGCCCGAATGGTGGGCCATATCACCTACCTCTCCGAACTGCTGCTCGACAGGAAGTTCGGGCGCCGGTTGCAATCGGCCAATCGCCTGAGCTATAACTTCGACACGGAATTTGCCATCGAATCCTATCTGGATCACAAGGGCAGCGCCTTTACCGACCGGTTCGATGCCAACTGCTACCTCTATATCACCAAGGCAATGGATTACTTCGATATTTCCAGGTCGTACGGCCCGCTCAAAGAGGCTTTTGCCCAAGTGGCGGCCCGGTATCTCTTTGTCTCCTACTCGACCGACTGGCTCTTCCCGACCGACCAGAGCAAAGAGATGGTCCAGGCCCTGCTCAGCAACGGCAAGGAGGTCTCCTTCATCGATATCGAGTCCCCCTATGGACACGATGCCTTCCTCTTGGAAGAAGAAAAACTGACCCGCATCATCTCCGGTTTCCTGACCGGTGTGGCCAAGGAGGTGCCGGCATGACTTCCCAGTACGTCGACCGCCTCAGCCGCACCGATCGGGACATGATCCTCACCCTGGTCCCTGAAGGGGCGCGGGTGCTGGATCTGGGATGCGGGGACTGCAGCCTGCTCAACGAGCTGGTGCAAAAGAAGAAGATTCGCGGCACCGGACTGGATATCGACGGCATGCAGCTGATCAACGGGCTGGCCAGCGGGCTGAATGTGTTCCAGGGGGATCTGGACGAAGGCCTGGCCGAATTCCCTGATCAATCCTACGACTACGTAATTCTGAACCAGACCCTTCAGGTAGTGAAGAATCCCATACTGGTGGTCGAAGAAGTCCTGCGAATCGGGTGCTACGGGATTCTCGGCTTTCCCAACTTCGCCCAGTGGCCGTTGCGTCGCGGGCTTTTCTTCGGCGGACGGGCGCCCAAGTCGCCGGCCCTTCCTTTTGAATGGTACAACACCCCCAATATCCGGGTGCTCTCCATCAAAGATTTTTTCGACTACTGCAGCAGGGAAGGCATCGAGATCGTCCACCAGCGCTATCTGATCGGCGGCCGCTGGGTAGGCGCGGCGATCTGGAAGAAGGCCGCCAATCTGCTGGCCGGCATCGGCATGTTCGTGATCACCCGCAAGGGACCGGCCTGCACCCATCGCGAAATGGGATAACCTGTTTACCAACGCGATATAGCGCTGCGCCGCGCTGCTATACCGGCTAATTGCTCGCGTCCAACCATCCGCTGGTGGTCCTCTAAGTCATTGCCATCCGCCGCACTATCATTATCCTCGCAGCCATCATTTTTGGGTTGCTGTTTTCCACAGCATTGACATTGGAGGTGTTGCCGGTTCTCTGCGGACATTTATTAATATCGCCTGCAAAGGGTTCGTCTACCCCAATGTCGCATAAAAAAGATAGCAAAAGCATTGTCCAAAAATAGGGTTTGCGAGACGCCGGCTTATTTTGTAGGATGTTGAATACAGCGGCTATCGGCCAACCACTAAAAAGGGAGGGACGCGTACAATGGAAGACGTCGGAAGCAAGTTCGGAGACTGGATTAAGGAGGGATTCGATCTATACAAAGAGAACCTGTCCGTATTGATCTTATCATCGCTGATCGCCTATCTTCTCACCATTGTGACCCTCGGCATTTTGGGCGGCCCCATGTTCGCCGGACTGATCAAGATTGTTCTCAGGCTGCATGACAAGGAGCAGCCGCCACCGGTCGTGGGCGACCTGTTTCAAGGATTTCAATACTTCCTGCCCTCGTTTCTTTTTACACTGGTCTGGACGCTGATCATAGGGGTGGGCGCGTGTATTCTGATGGTGCTGCCCTGCATCGGCACATTGCTCGCCATGGCATTGGGCTTGGCCGGCATGACTTTTCTGATGTTCGGACTCTATCTGATCGTGGACCAGTCGATGGATTTCTGGCCCGCCTCCATGGCCAGCATTGAGAAGGTCAAAACCGATTTTTTCCCTTATCTTGGTCTTGCCATCGTCGCCACCATCATCGGACAGATCGGCAGCCTCGCCTGCGGCATCCTCGTATTCGCCACCATGCCGATCTATTTTGCTATCCTGGCCGCCACATACCGCGACGTGTTCGACCAACTTGCCATCGTCGCCACCATCATCGGACAGATCGGCAGCCTCGCCTGACACGCCGGAGGAACCAGAAGGTACGGAAGAAGAAAAGAAGTAAATCGAGGCTGTATGACGCTTGACGCTATGGACGCCTGCAAAACGCATAGGACGACGGCCGGAAGCATTGCCGCTTGGCTGCGCCCCCCGTCTTATTGGGATGTCACCGTCCATCATCTTCCTTTGGCGATGATCTGCGGTATCGCTTTACTGCTGCCCTATATTCTGCCCATAGAACAGCTGCCCCGGATCCCGTGTACATTTCGCCGGCTGACAACTTTCCCATGCCCGTTTTGCGGCGTGACACGTTCCTTCTGGGCCATTGCCCACGGCCATTGGAGCGAAGCCTGGGTCAACTGCCCCCTCGCATTTGCCGTATTTATGATGGTTGCCGGATTTTTCTTCTGGCACGCCGCAGCGCTGGCATCCGGTGTGATTCTTTCGAGGGGGCCGCTGCTACGCCCGAATTCAAAATACCGCACCGCTGGCATCACCGCTGCAGTATTGGTATTGGCGATAAATTGGGCCTACCGCATCGGCATCGGGTTGGATCAGATTTAGCGGCAGGAGCGTTGATTTTGACGCGGATGGTAATCTCCATCCCTGTTATTCAGATACGATTCGCGCATCATAGGGACGGCTTAGCCAGGGATCACTTTTCTCGCACCTAAAAAAGGAGTAATGCTTGAAAGAAGTAACGCCCATCCTTCGTAAAGTGGCAGCCGTCGTCTTGCTGACCGCGCTGACAACGGCCTGCGATTCATCCCCTCCACCTTTCGAGTGCCGAGACAGGATCGGCTGCATTCAGATTTCTGCAGGACAACCGATTAAAATCGGCGTACTTCAAGCCCTCTCCGGTAAGGTGGCGCCGTTAGGAGAGGATCAAATCCGAGGTATCGAGCTATCCGTCGAAAAACATGGCGGCCGATTGTTGGACCACCCCATCGCCCTGCAGACAGAGGATACGGGCTGCACGGCGGAAGGGGGAGCCAACGCTGCCTTGAAACTCATTGCTGACCCGCAGACGACGGCAATCTTAGGGACGACCTGCTCCGTGGCCGCCGCCTCGGCGTCCCAGGCCATGTCGGAAGCCGGAATGGTCATGATATCTGGAAACAACAGCGCCCCCTTTTTGACCGCCATCGCCGGTGAGCATGCGCCGGACTGGCATGCCGGCTATTTCAGGACAGCCCCCAACGAGGAGCATTCCGGCAAGACAGCCGCCTTGTATGCCTTCAATGAGCTTGGCGTTCAAAGGGTCGCCACCATCAACGACGGCGATATTTATACGAGAGGGTTGACCGAAGGCTTCGAAAAAGTCTTTACTGCGCTGGGTGGAAAAATAGTACTATCATCGGCGGTGCACAAAGGAGACAAGGAAATGCGGCCCGTGCTGGACGCGGTGCTCAATGCAAAGGCGGAGTTGCTCTTCTTTCCACTTTTTCAGCCCGAAGGTAACCTGCTGCTCATTGAAGCCAGAAAGATTACGGCATTTGACGCCATCCACCTGATGAGCGACGGCGCCCTGATCGAAAGTTCCTTTATCAAGGATGTCCAATCCGCCGCAACCGGCATGTATTTCGTCGGCCCAGCCAATCCGGAGGGCCCGACTGTAAGCGCCGTGGCGAATGCTTACACGGCAAAATTCGAAACACCGCCGGCGACCAGTTATTATCTGAGCGCTTATGATGCGGCCGGGCTGCTGCTGGCAGCCCTGGAAAGGGTGGCGGTACGGTCTGCCGACGGCACATTGCATATCGGCCGCCAAGCCTTGCGAGACGCGCTATACGCCACCCGCCAATACGCGGGAGTGACCGGAGTTCTGACATGCGACCCATTTGGAGATTGCGCCGCCCCGGCTTTCAATGTGCTGCAGCTGCAAGATCCCAATAAAGGCGTCCAAGGGCTGCTTGCCAATGTGCTATTTACCTACGCACCCAAAAAAGCGTCGAAATAATGCGGTTGCGACAGAGACTATCGGCATATTTGAATCCCATGAGCATCACGACGCGCTACGCCCTGGGTATCGGGCTGTTGCTGACGCTGATCGTCACCGTTTCGCTGACCGGCTACCTCTCCATATTCTATGTCCGCAATGCAGACAGAGACATCAATCTCAGCACGGAGATACAAGGCATGGTGCTGGCCATGGACCGCGGCATGGAGCGGGCGCGCCGTCTGCTCGCCGATTTTCACTTGCAATACACCACAATCGGTCTGGCAGCGGCCCATGAACAATATGCACAACCATCGGTTCGTCAGATCGCACAAGTGATCACCATCAGCCGTGAGTTGAAATCACGGATAAAGCAATCAAGGGTCAGGGCCACCCTCCATGAAAGTCAGGTGGATCTCAATCTCTATCTCTCTTCGGCAAAGCGCTTTGCCGATACCTCCATCCAATCGGTTGAGCTGGTCACGGAGCTGGCCGCTCCGGACAGGGGCCTGGAAGCTCAGTTGAAGCGCAATTTGGACGACCTGCGCCCCCTGATCACGTCAGATCTTCATCTTGCCGATTTGTATAACCAGTTATATGCCCACGTGCAGGCTTACCAGATCAGCCGCAAACGATATCTTATGCAGCAGGCTTTCAATTCACTCTTTGATATTCGTAAAGTCCTAAACAGCGCCCCCGGCATTGCAGTGGACCAAAAGCAAGCCATCCATACGTTGCTGGATCGCTTCAAACCCACGGCGGAACGAATCATGGCCGTGGACGTGGCCATCAAATCCAAATTCAACGACTTTGCCATCCAGGAACAGGTCGTGGCCCCTATTTCTGCAGCCCTCATCGGGCTGGCCAACGCAGAGGTCCAACGATCCCAAGCCAGAATCGCCCGGGCCAACATTACCGCGATTATCATCATGGCGGCCATCACCCTGATGGGACTGGTTCTGGCAACGTATATCGCCCGGGTTCTGAATCACAGCATCACCCAACGGGTGGTCCGTCTGACCGCCACCGCAGGCGAACTCAGAACGGGCAATCTGACCGTGTTGGCCGAGGAATCGGGCCAGGACGAGCTCACCGAATTGGCCAGTACATTTAATATGATGGCCACCCGCATCCGGAGCCTGGTCAACCACCTGGAGAATGAGGTGGAGCAGCAAACAGTGGAGTTGGCCGCCAGCGAAGGCCGCTACAGGGATCTGTTTGAACACTCCACCAGCGGTGTGGCTGTTTACCGACCGATCGACGAAGGACGCGACTTCATTTTCCAGAATTTCAACAAAGCGGCTGAATCCATAGACCAGGTAAAAAGAGAGGAGATCATCGGCAAACGGCTGACCGAAGTATTTCCGGCCGTAAAGGAGTTCGGTCTGCTGGACGTACTTCGCCGGGTGGCGAAAACCGGTCAAGCCGCCCACCATCCGGTGAGCCTGTACTTGGACGGTCGGATGACCGGTTGGCGGGAAAACGCGGTCTATCGACTGCCCTCCGGTGAAATCGTGGCCATTTATGAAGATCGAACGGCTGAAAAAAGAGCTGAGCTGGAAAAAGCGGCCATGGAGCGCCAGCTTCACCAAGCGCGTAAGCTGGAGGCCATAGGTGTTCTGGCCGGCGGTATCGCCCATGATTTCAACAATATCCTTGGGATCATTCTAGGGAATGCAGAGCTGGCCATCGATGAAATCCCGCCACGGAATCCGGTAGCTGAGCATCTCAAGGAGATCCGTACGGCCAGCATGAGGGCCAAGGAGGTCATCCGCCAACTTCTGAGCTTCAGCCGCAAAACAGAGCAAAAAATGGAGCCGATCATGATGATTACGGTAATCGAGGAATCGCTCTCCCTGCTGAGGGCCTCGATTCCCGCCAATATCAAAATCGAGCAGAATCTATCCAAATCATGCAGCGCCATCGTGGCCGATCAGACCCAGATTCATCAGATATTGATCAATCTTTGCACCAATGCCGCCCATGCCATGGAGCCTGGGGGCGGCACGCTTGGCATTAGCGCAGCCATGGTCCACATCGATGAGACAGAGGCCGCCGCATCCACGGAGATCGAACCGGGAACCTACCTGGAGCTAGCGGTGAGCGACACCGGCAGCGGTATGTCGCCGTCTATTCAACATCGCATCTTCGATCCCTATTTCACCACAAAGGAGGTGGGCAAAGGCTCCGGCATGGGGCTGGCGGTAGTGCACGGAATCGTTAAAAACCACCATGGCGTGATACGGATTGAAAGTGCGCCCCAAAGGGGAAGCACCTTTAAAATCCTTTTCCCAACGGTGGAAAGCGACGGTATAACTGTGGCCACCCCTCCCATCCCCATGGTAGGCGGGAGTGAGCGCATCCTTCTTATCGACGATGAAGCATCGCTGTTGAAGCCGGTCGAAAAATTTCTCGACAGTATTGGCTATCGCGTTAAAGCGTTTACAGACCCAGCGGTGGCATTGGACCTGTTTGAAGCAAAGCCCCACCAATTCGATCTGGTCATCACCGATATGACCATGCCCCAAATCACCGGTGTCCAGCTTGCCGAAAAAATACGTCATTTCCACCCCGGATTGCCCGTCATCCTTTGTTCGGGCTACCACAGCGCCATCGACGAAGAGGAAGCGAAGAAATTGGGGATTCGCCGGTATGTGACAAAACCCATACGCCTGAACCGGCTGGCCGCCCATATCCGGGATGTCCTGGATAGCCAGGCGGCATAAAAAGAAGCGGTTTACATCCTTCCCTCGAGTTCAAGATACGGCGGGCGACTGATTTAAAGCCCGCCGTAGTGGGAAACGGGGCGGATATTTCGAAGATTTAAGTCTGACGCCTTCAACTCCCCGCCTCAGCGGTCGCCAGGTCCTCGCGCTCCGCTGGCGGCAATGGTTCGCATATTTGTTCACCATGAAGAGCATGAAGAACATGAAGGATCAGAAAACGAAACGCTTCATGCCCTTCATGCTCTTCATGGTGGGCTCCTGTCCGCAATCTCAGATGCGAAAACAGAGATTGGGTTCCAAGGAAGGTTGAAAACCGCTTCTAGAAGCGAACCACCTCGGCGCCGGCCAATCGCTTTACAACCCACCGGCGCCAATTATCTTCTGCCGCAGCGTTTGCCATGGCGACAGCCAGGTGGACGCAATCCCCATTCCGCTGACGTCCCAGACCGTTCAAACAGGCGGGGCAATTGGTAATCCATTGCGCTGCGGGGTGGGACCTATCCGCCAGATCCTTCAAACGCTTCTGTTTGCGCACCAGCATGGCGGCGGCAATATCGGGCCGGCTCAGGGCCAGGGTTCCCGCCTCCGAGCAGCAATGGGGCACGACCGCCACCCGGTCTGCTATTTTCTCCAACAGCGCCAAGCCGCTGCCTTCCAGTGAATCATGGCAGGGCTGATGGTAGAGATACGCCCCGGCAAGCCGAACAACGAAGTCTTGGGAATCCAGAAAGGCCGCGATATCCATCAGCGGGGCATCAAAGATCTCCTGGGTATTGATCCGCATGAGCGCCTCACGGCAGGTGCCGCAACTGACGATACAACCGGAAAAGTCGAAATACCCGAGCATGGAACGCATTTGCGTAAAGATAAACGTGTTGCGCAGCTCCTGCCGGATGCTCAGATCGGTCTTGGCGTTGGCGCGCGCCGGGTAGCCGCAGCAAAGATATTGGGGCGGCAGAACCACGCGGATACCGCTGCTGAGCAGCAGGTAAACGGTGGACAGACCGATATCCGCATGGAGCCGTTCGCTGCCGCAGCCGGGAAAATAGAAGACGGTTCCCCGGCATTCCCCTTCCGGATGCGCCACCAGGGCATGGTTGGCGTCATGCGGTGGAAGGGCGGCATTCATCGGCCTGGCGGCGATGGGCGGTGCCGGGGCATAAAAAGATGCCCGCAGGGAGGCGCTGCCCCTTCCCGGCCTCGGAGCGCCAAGCGTTCGGGCGCCCATTCGCTGAACCGCCCCGCCCCACTGCAGCACAGTGCGGCGCACCACACTGTTCTTCAGCGCCGAGCGCGATGCGAGATAATCCAGCACAATGCGCGTGGGCAAGGCCATACGCTTGGACCTGCGGGAGGCCAGCACCTCCCTTTCCAGAATGGAGACCTCTCCGGTATCGATGTTCACCGGGCAGGGGGAGAGGCATTTGTGACAAAGGGTGCAGTGGTCGGCGATTTCTCCAAGCCACCGCAGCGGTCGCATGGCCACGGTGTGGGAGCGCTGGGCATCGTAAAGCAGGGCTTCGATGATGGCCATCAATGCCAGATTCTTATTGCGCGGGTGAAAGAAAAGGTTGCCCCCCGGGAAAAAGACACAGCAATCCGTCTTGCAGCGACCGCAGCGAACGCATCTGGAAATCCTTTCCGCCAGCCGCTCCAGCCGGCCATACCGCAGGATGCGCGCTTCCGACTCGATCAGGTTGAACGAGGGGGTAAACACCTGGTCCGCCACGGCCGGATCGGTCAGCTTTCCCGGATTGATCAGGCCGCCGGGGTCGGCGATCTTTTTATAGGCCTTGAATGCCGCCAACCGCTCGGTATCCAGATGTTTGATCTTGGTAAATCCGATGCCGTGTTCTCCGCTGACCACCCCTTCCAGGTCCACGGCTTTTTCCATGATATCATCCGCCACCTCTGTCGCACGGCGCATCATCTCCCGGTCATTGGAAAAAACCGGTATATTGACATGTACATTCCCGTCACCGGCATGCATATGGGTCGCCACCACAATACGACGGCTGCGAATATCGGCCATATCCCGTTCCATGTCGGCCTGGACTTTGCTGAAACCGCGCAACAGCTCTGCCATGGACTGCCGCACGCGGTTCAGGTGGGTCTCTGCTCTAAGATGCGCCCGTCCCGCCAGTTCGATATGCTCCAGTGCCGCTTTGAGCAATTGGCGCGCCTTGGGCAGCTTGGCCGACAGCCACTCAGGATCTTCCAGGGGTTCGGCCTTTTCAAGATAGGTGTTCAGATGCCAGATCACCTCCACCTGGTTGCAGCGCTCCTCTTCGATATTGAGATCGTCCACATAAGCGGCAAACTCGGCCAGCGCCTTGATCGGCAGTACGATATCCTCGTTGAGCTTGAAGGCATTGGTGCGGGCGGCAATGGCCCCCAGGCGTTTGCGGTCCCTCCAGAAGCGCCGGGCTTCCGGACGGTCTTTGGCCACCGCCATGAAGGTGTTGGGAAAGTCGGCCAACAAGTCCCTGAGGCGCCCCATCCCCGCTTCCACTTCCCCGGTCGTGTGCCCCACGATATCGATGAGCAATACCGCCTTGGGCCGCTGGCTGCGGGGGGCTTTGGCCTTGTAGTCGATGGCCTGGACATACTCTTCATCAAAATGCTCGAGGGCCATCAACGCCTCTTGTCCCCGGTTGACAAAGGCATTGGAAATCATGGCGATGACCTGCCCGGCTTCGTCCATATCCTCTCCGAAAAACTCCAGGCACGCCGTCCCTTGGTGGGGATAGGCCGGATGCAGCACGAACACGGCTGAGGTAATGATGCCGTCGGTCCCCTCTTTCTGAACCCCCGGAAGGCCCCCTAACGCCTTGTTGGTGATATCCTTGCCCAGCCCTGGGCGGCGGAGCTGATCCCCGTTGAGGCGAATGGTTTTGAGGTGGTCGCCCCGGGCTGGATCGGTCACTGAAAAACAGATGGTCTCATCGGCACCGATGCGCCGGCCGGTGGGATGGACCCGCCTTACCTCCAGCATCCGCCCCCCGGGCACGGCGATGCGAAACCGCAGCAGGTTGTCGATGGCGGTTCCCCAAAGGACAGCCCGCTTGCCCCCGGCATTTTCCGCCACATTACCGCCAATGGTGCAAGCCCAAGCAGACGTCGGGTCTGTGGCAAAGACCAGATTGGCGCGGCTTGCGGCCTGCATGGCCGCATCGGTGATCACCCCGGCCTCAAGGGACATGGTATTCAGTTCGATGACCCCGCCGTCCGAGGTTTCGAACGCCTCTTTTCGAATAGGCCCCATACGGTTGAGTTTTTCAGTATTAATAACCACGCAATCCGATACCACGGGAACGGCGCCGCCTGTCAGTCCGGTTCCCGCACCCCTGGGAATCGCTTTCAACGCCAATGCTTCGATGGCGCCCAGCAGCTGCGGCACCTGGTTTTCGGCATCCGGGCAGACCACGGCGACGGGCAGATGCATTCGCCAGTCCGTTGCATCGGTGGCGTGGGCCATGAGGGTAAACGGATCGAACAGCACATTGGCTGGACCGACAATGACGCCCAGCTGTTTGCGGATGCGCTTGCGCAAGTGCATTGCGGTATCCAGTTCCGATGCCATCCGTTCAAGCCGGTGGTGGCACCGATCCAGTACCAGCGCCAGGTCCTGATCCTGCTGCCCCCTTTCGGAAATAAGCGTTAAATCCCGCCGGGCAGCGCTTAAAAACCCGCGGCGCCGTCTCCTGTTGTCGATCAATTCCTGAAATAGAAAGGGATTGCGATGAAGAATGAACAGATCCCCGATAAAGCGCATCAACAGGCGCCATGATCGGCCGGTACGGCGTTTGAAGACCAACCGTTCGAGGGCGGGGGGGACATCGGCTCCCAACAGCAAGGCAAATACCCGCCGGTCGTCTGCGGACGTGTAATTATAGGGGATATCGCGTGCGGTGGTTCCTGGCATATAAACGATCAAAGGGACCTGCCAGATGCAGGTCCATTGGTGCTCTTAAAGAAAACGGTTCTTGTAAACCGCATCCCATGCCATGTTTTTATTGATTTGACAAGGAATTGTCGTGCAGACCGAAAGTGCGGGGCGCCGGATGGCAGGTGTGGCAGCGCCCCATCCCACTAGGCCGGTGGGCCGACCGGCCTGATCAGCGGCGCTACCCGTCGAAGATGGGCAGACGCGGCAGAACGCGGCTGAGAAACCAGAGAAACATCGTCTACAGGCGGATCGGCGCCGTGTATGAACCGCAGATCATTCATAGAAGGAGATGGCAAATCCCAAGTTGTCCTTCCATGCGATGCGGCCGGTGCGCCTGACATGTTTTTGGCCGTTGGTGAAAGGGATGCTGACGGTCACCTTGTCGCCCACCCAAAACCGGCTGATCTGACCGGTGTGAATATAGGCGCCACCGAGACCGATGTCCCTGAGTTTGCCTTGAAAAATCTGACCATCGAAACCAAATACAATATCAATCCCATAGTACTTGCGCTCATAGCGACGCCTGAATGCGTGCGAATGATTTACCCAGTTTTTTGATGCGATCAGCATTTAACCCTCCTCGTATCAACTATCGCGGCATGGCAAGCATGCCTGAACCGTCTTCCTTTAGCCTTGGGCGGCGCCCCTTTACCCGAATGCAGAATGATGATCCAAGATGGGGCAACGATCTGAAATTTAATTAAGAGCAATATCCTTGCCAATTCATCGAAATATTATATGGTATTATTTCAACTACTAACAAAGTCGTTGGACAGCACCGAAGTGGATTTGGGAAGGAGATGTTATAGCCCCAAAGACATGTATGAAGTAAAATACCAACCTTACAGAAACAAAAACATCAGCAGCATAATCATGGTGGGGACCAGGGCGCCGGCAAGGATGCCCAGAGGGGAGATCTCATCATTGAAAAAGGTTTTGAGTATGGAAACGCCGGCCGGATTCGGTGCGTTGGCGATGATGGTTAACCCGCCACCGGCCACGGCGCCGGCCACGACAGCATACTTGAGGCTGTCGGTAAAACCGGGCACCAGGGTGCTCAGAAAGGTGATGGCGGCATTGTCATTGAAGGCGGTCAGAACGGTGGCCCCCAGCATCAGGGGCAGCTCCGCCAGATTGCCCAGAATCGGGGCGATCCACCAGCCTTGAACGCCGCCGTGGATAACCAGCCCCCCCAGAAAAAAACCGACCAGGATGGGCGCCTTGAGGTTGATACGGTTCTGGAAAGGCTCTGTCACCTGGGCAAACCCGATAAAGAAGAGAATGCCGGGAATGAACAGTTCGGGATGATGGGCATTGAGAATCGTCCAGGCCATGAACAGGACATGCACCACGGTGACCCAAGCCGGTACATTATCGTCCCGTTTGTCCCAGTCTGGATCGACAAAAGGGCCCCTGAGTTTTGACGGCAGCAGGGCGGGGAAGGCGCGCCGCATCTGTCGCAGCTTGACCTCCTCAAAGCGCTTTTTGAAGGCTTGCTGGATCAGGTCCGGGGCCACGCCTTTTTCCAACAGCTTCGGGAAATAGTGCTCCTTGAGCTGGCTTTCGACTTCCGCCTCTACTTTTGCAAGGGCGGACTCCATGGACTGGCGGGTGCCGGCCTTCTGACTCGATTCTTTGGCCATCCGGTCGAACATGGCATCCATGTCGCTGCGCCGCACATAGTTTTCCTGAATTTCCTCCTTCAGGGAAACCAGGGAAAACTTCTCTTCGAGCGACTTGATCTCTTTTCGGAAAAAGAGCAGGTACAGGCCGTTGGACAGCAGAATACCGACCACAGCCTTCCAGCCGAAGTGGGTCAGCATATGCAGCGTGGTCCATTTCCACTGGGCGGCCACCATGAGCACCGGCGGCGCGGCAAAATGGGTCAGCGTGCCGCCCACGGAGATATTGACGAACAAGAGCCCCAGGGTGGCATATTTGAACTTCAGGCTGGGTTCGAGCTCGTATAGATTTTTGGCCAGGACAAGGGCGGAGATGGTCATGGCCGCCGGCTCGGTAATGAACGATCCCAGAATGGGGCCGATGGTCAGGGTGGTCAGCCAGCGCGCCGTCAAGCTGCCCCCCATCCAGTGGGCTATTTTTCGGATAATGCGGTCGGAAAGTCTCAAAATGGGCCGGGTTGCGGCCAGGGTCATGATCACCACCACGAAGAGGGCTTCGGTGAAGTTGACGCCGTAGCTGATGTAGTTCACGGCTGTTCCCCAGTCATAAAAGAAGACAATGGCCAGCACCAGTGCAGCGGCCCAGATACCGAACACCGCCTCCACTTCTCCGAGAAAGTGGAACAACTCGGCGCCGTGGCTGACCGACTCCCGGTCGGCCTCGCCTTTGCGAATCTTCTCCTCATGGGCGTGCTCCCATCGATGGGCCACCGCCATGAACCTTGCGGTAAGAAAGGTATGAACGATGGCCATGAGGAAAATCAGTGACGCGAACAGGTTGAAGGGTTCCTGCCGGATGCGGTGCATCAGGATGGATCCGATGCTTTCAATATGTCCGTCGTCATAGCTTTCCAGGCCGCGGGGAAACGCCTTATCCCCGGCGGACGGGGGGGATGCAGCAAAGAGATCGCCGCTGAGGCAGCAAGTGGCGCCGATGATGCAGCAAAGGATCAACGTCGCACATGCAACGGGATTTTTCACCATGTCGCGCTCCATCATGTCATTTGCTTAAGCGGTTGGATAAGGAGGAGCCATCTCCACCGGCATAGAACAATTATCCTTAAATCCTATGAAATGGCAAGGGGTTAAATACGCAAACGATTGGATCCCCTCCACAAGCGGGTAGAAGGGTGGGCGCCGTCTCTATTTTTGCATCTCAAATTGGCTGATCCAGGTGGTCAGCACGTTTTCAATCGAGCGGGGGATGCGTCCCAAGCCGGCAATGTCATCCGCGACCCGCCGGATATGGACGCTTAGGGCCTGCTCGTTGTCATCGCGGATGTAAGGTCGCACTTCGGACGAATCTACGGCAACCACTTCACGCACGGCTTCATAAAGTGGCAGCGTGGCAGACGACAAACATTGACGGGCATCATAGTGTCCTGCCACACGCCGAGTCCGAAGATCAGCCGCCTGCACCCCAAACATGAGGGCCACGGCCATGTACTGGTAAAACGCCTCGATGGCTTGTCTCGCCAGAAGGGCTGAGCCGAGGCCCAGGCTGTTGATGTTCTGATTGAACTGCTCGGCATGGGTTGGAAATCGATCCACCAGCGAATTGCCTAAGAAAGAGAGCAGGGGCATGATCGAATTGCCGTTGATTTGCAGCCCCTTGAGTCCCATGTTGACCTTGCGCCCCTGGTTGCCGACCAGTGAAGCCGGCAGACCATTGTTGAAGGCCGGCGAAACCAGTTGGGAAATCTGAACATCGAGATGCTTTGCCATCAACCCCAGAAAATAGCGCAGCTGATCCATGCCCACCCCCACATACTGGCCGAGAAAATTGCCGCCGTGAAAATCCCGGTGATTGAGGGGGTCGACCAGCGGATTATCGGTGGCAGAGTTGATTTCAACGCCCACCTGCCGGAAAATCTGCGCCAGGCCGTCCACGATGGGACCCAAGAATTGGGCCAAACAACGCAGCGAATAACGGTCCTGGATCAGGTCGCCGCTCTGCCTTTCCTGACGTTTTTCCAGTTCATCCCGAATGAGGTCGGAACCGGACAACAGGCGGAGCATCTGGCTGCCCGCCCATAGCTGCCCGGGATGGGGTTTGTGCTGATGGATAAAGGGGTGAAAGGATTGATTGCTGCCTTGCAATCCCTGAATCATCAAAGCATGGGCGCCCATGGACAGGGCCAGCAGCATCCTGGCATCGTAAATACAGTTGGCGGCAATACCGGACATGACGGAGGTGCCATTGATCATGGCCAACCCCTCTTTTGGATTGAGCTTTATGCGCGGCAGCTTGATCCGCTCGAGGGCGGTGAACGCATCCATCTCCCGGCCGTCAAAATCGACCTTGAAGCTTTTGTCCAGACCAATGAGGGAGCCGGTGATACAGGCCAGCGGCGTCAGGTCTCCGCTGGCGCCGATGGAGCCGAACTCCCGCACATGCGGGGTGATATTGGCATTGAGAAACGTTGCCATGCGCTGTACAAGTTCCAGCCGCAAACCGGAGAAACCCATCAAATGCGTGTTGGCTCGAATGACCATGGCCGCGCGCACATCCTCTCTGGACAAACGCCGTCCCGAACCCGTATTCATGAACCCGATCAGGTTTTCCTGTAGCTCGGCGGCTTCTTCTGGTGATATGATCGTGTTGGCCATGCCGCCGAAGCCGGTGGTGACGCCATACACCTTCCGTCCGGAATGTACGGCTTTTAAAATATAGTCATGGGAAGCGGCCAGGCGTTGCAATACCTCCGTATCATCGGTCAGCCGAACCGCAGCGCCAAAGCCCCACAGGTGGCCTGATTTTCTTTGGTCTCGTTCAACTCGGCACCTTTTCATCGCATTAATTTCGAATAATAACTTCACCCTAAAAGTAATGTGGCGGATTCATTTTTCAAGCCGGCCGAAATTCCAACCGGCATTCAACCATCCTTGCTGCCTCAAAAAACCCATAGCCCAAGATTCACACTATCATAAATTTTATAGCAATATATTCAATTAACTTCATTTGCATACATTTATTGCTGAATGAAGCGAGGATTGTTTCTGACAATTTTGGAAAAATTGTATCAGAGGAGAGTGTTGGGCTAACGGAAAAGGCAACCTTCCATGGCTACGTACGAAATGTCTGAAGTCCAAGGGGATTTGTGATGTTGGTACCTCCCCCTGGCGGTAATCCGATTAAGCACCCGGAATCCAGATGGCGCCGGCGCGAAAGGCGGGTGAAGAGGCGCATCAGGATTCTATTCAATGACGCCGCTTAGCAGCCGCCGCAAGGTGGAAGAGCCGGCCATCATGCACTGACCTCGTTGAAAAAGGCCACAGCCGCTTCGGTGGTGTCGAAATAGATCCACTCGCGTTCCACGATTCCGTTTTTCAGTCGGGTGTGTTCGATGGCGGTGTTGCCGTGGTATTCGAAAGTTTCCTGAACGTCATGCGATGTGATGGTGGCTGTCATGATTTTCTCCTTTGAAGGTGTTATTCAGCTTTTGAGCCCATCCTACCAGCGAGGTGTGACAGATCCGGTCACATGCCGGGACATAAATGGGATACCGGGAATTTTTCAGTGGAATATGGTGTGGGCTTCGACAGGCGAGAGATGGTCGCCGGTCCCATAATCCAAGCCATTTTTATGCCCGGTGTTGATCAGAAAATCATGTGGAATTTCGGGTTTTACAATAATTCGGTAAGGCGCCCCCCGATTTCCCGTCTATTGAAATATCGACTGAAATATCGTCGTCCCCAAAATTCTCCCGGGGGCTGGATTTGAATCTAAAGGTGTCATGTGTTATAGGATTCTAAAATTAGGTAAACGCTTTCATCGGTTGTCGTGGGCGTCATTTTTCGCGTGCACTCTTCTGAAGGATATGGGTTTTTCGAGCCCCTAATTATTACATTGGGGGCCGTTTCGGCAGTGCGGTAATTTCACCATTTTCTGGACTGGCTCCAGATGCCAAATAACCATCGCGTCGTCGATGGTTTCCCATTAGCGGCGGGTTCTTTCACAGGACCGGCCCGCTTCTACTCCCACATCGGCATTCATTGCCCAGCCGATACCAAATCTTCCCATGGTTGGCTAAAAATTTAGGTTACGGCGCCGCCTGCGGCGCTAAGCGTTCGCTAAGGACGTTGCTCCAATGGATGCAGCGGAGCGGCCCATGCCATCCGCCGAAAGCGCAGTTATGCTGCGACGACCTTTAGAACCAGGCTGTACTGAGCGTTCAGATGGATCCATCGATATCGGTGCCGGCCCAACTTGCTAAAACCGGATCCAAAACACAAGGAGACGCACCCCATGGAATTGTCGACACCCCTTCATCAGCTCTTTCACCAGCAGGCGGCCCGTACGCCTGATGCCATGGCCGTTGTGGATGAAAACCATACCTACACGTATGGGCACCTCGACCAGGCCACCGATGCCATGGCCGGCTATTTCCAATCCCTCGGCGTGCACTTCGACACCCCGGTGGGCATTCTGATGGATACCTGCGCGGAATATGTTTTGCCCTACATTGCAACGCTCAAGGCCGGCGGGGCCTATATGCCTTTGGACCTGGCCTACCCCCAGTCGCTTTTGAAAAAAATCCTTAAGGAAGCCGAGCCCAAGGTGGTGGTCACCAAAAAAGCCTACCGCGATCGTCTGGATTTCGATCACGGCGCCGTGGTGTTGTGCGTGGATGACGATCCGATCTGGATGCTAGGGGAATATGATCCAGAAAAGGTGGCGGACCAGCACCTGGACCACCTGGCTTTCGTTGCCTATTCGTCCGGAACGACCGGCGAACCCAAGGGCATCCAGGCCCCCCATCGCGGTGCAGTCCACTCCTACATGCGTCGCTACGAAATCAGCGACTACCGGGTGGGCGATCGCGTGGCCTGCAATATTTTTTATGTCTGGGAATTGATGCGACCGTTGCTCAGAGGCGGTACCGTCTATGTCATCCCGGATGACACCATTTACGATCCCAAGCTGCTGGTCAACTTCCTGGCCGAACATGACATTACGGAAACGCTGATGACGCCGTCACTGATGGAAACGGTGATCAATTCCGTATCCGCGGAACGCCTTCGGCGGGATTTGGTCAATCTGCGGGTTCTGTGGCTCAACGGCGAGGTCGTGACGCTGAACCTGCGCGAGCGGGCATTGGCGGCGCTGCCGGAAAGCACGCGCCTGCTCAACACCTACAGCATTTCGGAATGCCACGACGTCGCTTCCCTCGATCTGCGTGAAATGGCGGATGTGGATGCTGAATTCTGTCCAGTGGGATTCGCAAACCAGGATGTGGAGGCCCGCTTGTTCGACGAGGATTTGAAACCGGTGACGGAGCGACCGGGTGAACTGCTCATCGGCGGTCCCTGCCTGGCCAGAGGCTACCTGAAAAACCCGCCCCTTACCGCCGAACGATTCGTCACTATCGACGGCAGACGCTATTACCGCACCGGCGACATGGCCCAATTTCTGCCCGACGGCCGCATCGAAATTCTGGGGCGCTGCGACAGCATGGTCAAAATCCGCGGTTACAGCATCAATTTGGGTGCGGTGGAATCGGCGTTGTTGCAGCTACCGTCGGTCCACAGCTGTGCCGTCATCGTCGACGGCAAGGAGGGGCAGGACAAGCGGCTCGTGGCCTATGTGGTGCCGTCCGAAAAGGCGGACTGGACGATCAATTCCGCATCCGGCGCCTGCCCGGCCCTGCGCGAAGCACTGGCCAGCGAATTGCCGGGCTATGCGATCCCCGGCGTTTACATCTCCCTGGACGCCATTCCCTTGAATCCGGTCACCGGCAAAGCCAATCGTAAAGCGCTGCCGGAGCCGCCGCGAAAATCAGACACAGCACGACAATTGCCGGCCCTGCCGGCCGGGGCGGACGATGGACAGCGCCAGGATGTCATGCTGACCATCTGGCACCAGCTGCTGGGCTTGCCCCAGGGCACCCTGGGGCCGGACGATAATTTCTTCGACTTCGGCGGCCACTCCCTTCTGGCAGTGGAACTGACCGTGGCCATCGAAAGCGTTTTCGGCCAGTCCATCAACGCCAAGGAGGTTTATTCCTTTCCCACGACGACCTCTTTATTGGCGTTCATGTCCGGCAACGGGTCGATTGCCCCTGCACTGCCGTCGCTCACCGATGAAGCGCGTCTGGACACCCGGATCGTCGATCAGGTCGAAGGGGCTCAGGCGGACGACCTGGCGGTTCTACCCGATGCCCAAACCGTTTTCATCACCGGCGCGACCGGCTTTTTAGGGGCCTTTTTATTGCGCCAACTCCTCGATACGACCCCAGCCGATGTAAAATTGTTCTGCCTCGTGCGGTCGAAAGACAATACCCCGCCAATGGACCGCCTTCGAGAAAACCTGAAATATTACGGACTATGGGGGAGCGACGTAACCGAAAGGGTAACGGCCCTGGAAGGCGACCTGACCCAGCCGCAACTGGGACTGCCGGACCAGACATGGCAGGACCTGGCCGCATCGGCCACCCTGATTTTTCACTGTGCGTCGCTGGTCAACTACGTCTATCCCTATGAAATGATCAAGCCGCACACGGTGGACGGGACCCAGGAGATCCTGCGACTGGCCAGCCTGGAACGGGTCAAGCCAGTGCTGTATGTTTCCACAAACGGCATCTTTCCCACAGAGCAGCATGGAACGTTTCCTGAAGCCCCTTCAATCGACACCTATGCCGATCAGTTGACCACCGGATATGCCCAAGCCAAGTGGGTCGCCGAAAAGATGGTTTGGGAAGCCGTCGAGCACGGACTGCCCGCATGCGTGCTGCGTCCCGGCAACATCGGTCATCACAGCGCCACCGGGGCCGCCAATCCCAACGATTTTCAAGTGATGATCATGAATGCCTGCGCCAAGACCAGGCTGGCGCCGAAGGCGGATGGCTGGCACTTCGAAATGACGCCGGTGGACTACCTCAGCCAGGCCATTGTCCATCTGGCCAGCGGCCAGGATCATTTCAATCTCGCCTATAACGTAGTGGGCGGTGACCGCATACCAGCCGAGGCGGTTTTCAGCCAGATGCAGTCCAATGGGCTTGTGGACGACCTGGTGCCCATGGAGGCCTGGCGGGCCAAGCTGTCCGATCATGCGGTCCAAACGAACGATCCAGCCCTGCAGTTGATGGCCGAATCCCTTTCCGACCTGACCCTTTACCTGGAAGATGAAAGCGACTACGACTGCCGGCGCTTCTATTCGGTGGTTGATGCCCAAGATCTGCAACGACCCACTGTCGATGAGGGGTATTTCGAAAAACTCTTCGCTAATTTGGCAGCCTAGCACTGATTGGATCTCGGCCGACATGGTTCTAAAAAAATGATAGAGAAACAGGAAGATAAAATGAAAGAACAAGAACTGCACAAAAAAGTCGCGCTGGTAACCGGCGGCGCATCGGGCATGGGGCGCGCCATTGCCCTGGCCTTGGCTGCAAAGGGGGCCGACGTGGCCATCGGTTCTCTGATGGATCGAAATTCAAACAAGTCCGCAGTGGATGGCGAGGTCGTCCATCGCCCATCGGACGAACAAATGGATCTGACCTGCAGCGAAATTGAATCCCACGGCGTCAAGGCACACGCCGGTGACCTGGATGTGAGTTCACCCGAATCGTGCCAGTCGTTCTTCGATGAAACCCTGCGCATCCTGGGCCGGGTGGATATCCTGGTGAACGCAGCCGGCATCACGGCGGAGGAAACCATCTGCAATCACAGTGAGGCGCTCTGGCTCAAAGTCATGAACGTCAATGCAAACGGGCCGTTCCGAATGACGCGCCTTGCCTTGCCGGACATGATCAACCGCAAGTGGGGCCGCATCATCAACATCGCTTCCACGGCTGCCAGTGTGGGGGCGGCCACATCTTCCGCCTATTGCGCCTCCAAAGCCGCCGTCCTCGGTCTGACGCGCTGCGTCGCCCAGGAAGGCGCCCCCCATGGCGTCACCTGCAACGCCATCAGCCCCGGATGGGTGGCCACCGATTTCCAGAAAAAATGGATGGAACGCATCGCCTCCGATGAGAACATGGCGGATGGGGCCGCCTATGCGGAGAACGCTGTCGCTGAAAACCCGCAGAAACGCATGATCACCCCCGAGGAAATCGGCGCCCTGGCGGCGTTCCTATGTTCGGAAGCGGCCCCGGGCATAACCGGACAGGACCTGACCGTTTCAGGCGGTTCGCTCTGGTAGGGGCGGCCATCCCCCGCCTGTGGCATATCAAACAAGACAACGGCTGAACTTACCAGCCTGCTAAAAATGACGAAAGGAAGAAGCACAATGCACCCGATTATCGCCCTTTGGACACACCCCAGGTCAATATCCACGGCCTTTGAGCGCGTCATGATGGAACGCCGTGATCTTAACATCCTGCACGAACCGTTCTCCTATCTCTACTACGTCCATCAAGAGGGCGCCACCATCAGCCAGCAGTATGTCGATCCGGACCATCCAACCGACTTTGCCGGTATCAAAACCCACATCGAACAGGCCGCAACCGACGGTCCGGTATTCTTCAAGGACATGTGCTCGCACTGTTATGATGACCTGCGCGGGGACGACCGCTTCCTGCGCCGGCTGACCAACACCTTCCTGATCCGCGATCCTGCCAAGGCCATCGCCTCCTACTATGCCATGAACCCGCAGGTCACAGTGGAAGAGATCGGGCTCCGGCAACTGAGCGAAATCCACAACTGCGTCGCCGCCCTGGACGAAAATCCCGTAGTCGTTGATGCCGACGACCTGGAAGATGATCCCGACGGCACCATCAATGCCTACTGCCAGGCCCTTGGGCTCAAGTTTATCCCCGAGGCCATGACCTGGGCGTCCGAACAGAAGCAGGAATGGGAGATCTGGAAGGATTGGCACCAGGATGCCGCCAAAAGCACCGGCATCGTCAAAAACATGGAAACCTTCGATGTAACGGTGGAAAACAGCGATCACCTCAAGGCTTACTACGAAGATCAACTGCCCTATTACCGTGCGTTATACGAACGTCGCATCCGGCCGATATCTCCAGCTTGAGCCGGATGAAATAGAACCGATCCCGACCGACCGCCGCACGTTGTCCTCTGGCCGGTATCATGGAGTGGACCACGAGCCCTGCCAGGTGTTCGATACCGATATGCCCCGGGTGGTCACCGTATACCGTGCCCTGGTGCTTGAAGCAGTGGAACTGTTGCTGCTCCCGCTAATTGGGCGTCAGAGCCGGTCCATTTTTTGCGATAACGGAACCCACCAACGCATGCCCTGCAGTTGGATATCGGGACGTTAGATACAAATCCTGCCACCTGTCAGTCTACAAGCGCACTACCGGCCTGACCATTATGGGGAATTTGATCTGCCGCTGCCCTCAAAACCGCGCGGGGCATAAGCTAAAACACAAACTCCTAAAAAAAGCCGAAAAACCTAAAAATGACAGAGCTTAATAACCTAAAAACAATTTGACATAATAACCTAAAAACAATAAGGCTTGATAACCTAAACATAGAAAGCACGTTTATATCTATCTACATTAGGTCAGACAATGCCAACACCAAAAGATAAGCTTGCACAATCCCTCGCTGTTCTGAAAAACCTTCAGGACCAGGGAATTGTTGCGATTCCTGCCAGAAATATGACGCGCACACACCGGGAACGTCTCCTCAAGAACGGATTCATCAAGGAAGTGATGAAGGGATGGTATATTCCAGCACACCCGGAAGAACCAGCCGGAGAGAGTACGGCCTGGTATGCTTCATTTTGGAGTTTTTGCGCTGATTATCTTAAATCAAGATTTGGCAATCAATGGTGTCTTGCTCCTGAGCATTCATTGAGCATTCATAGCGGGAACTGGAATGTCCCCGGACAGCTTGTTGTCCGCACCCCAAAAGGCGGCAATAAACCGATATCCCTTCTCCATGAAACTTCAATAATGGACACGCGCCTGAAATTGCCGGACCGGCAGGATATGGAAATAAAGGAAAACTTACGGATTATGACCCTGCCCGCTGCCTTGATTGCATGCGCTCCCGGCTATTATTCAAATAATGCAATAGAGGCCAGAGCTGCGCTTTCCACGATTTCTGATGCTTCTGAGATTTTACGCAAGCTTCTTGAGGGTGGTCATAGCACAGTAGCCGGAAGGCTTGCAGGCGCTTTCCGAAATATTAGGAAAAATGTTGTCGCCGACAATATTATTGAGACAATGAGAGCTGCTGGATATGGCATTACAGAAAATGATCCCTTTGAGGAAAAACCCACCATTATTTTTAGTGAGCGCGAACTTTCTCCATACGTCAACCGAATACGGATGGACTGGGCGCAGATGCGCGATGTTGTCCTTCAAAGCTTCCCACCGGCCCCCGTACGATACCCAAACACCGATGAATATCTTAAAAAAGTCGATGATATATATCTGAGAGATGCCTATCATTCACTTTCTATTGAAGGATATCGCGTTAGTGAGGCGCTTATTGAACGTGTCCGCTCAGGGAATTGGGACCCGGAAACAAGCCGCAAAGATAAAGCGCATGCAGATGCTTTAGCGGCGCGTGGTTACTGGCAGGCTTTTCAAGCCGTGAAGAAAAGTTTGACAAAAGTTTTTAATGGAAAATCTGAAGGAACAGTTGCAAGCCAAGATCATTCCACATGGTATAGAGAGCTGTTTGCCCCGAGTGTAAGTGCAGGTCTCATAACGGCATCCGATCTTGCCGGCTACCGCAACCAGCCTGTCTATATACGAAAATCAATGCATGTACCACCCCGCTACGAAGCCGTACGTGACCTTATGCCAGCATTCTTCTCTCTTTTAGAGGATGAAAAAGAGCCTGCGGTAAGGGTTGTGTTAGGCCATTTTTTCTTTGTATATATCCATCCCTATATTGATGGAAATGGCCGCATGGGTAGATTTCTGATGAATGTTATGCTAGCCGGTGGCGGCTATCCATGGACAATTATTCCGCTTGAAACCCGGAATGACTACATGGCCTCCCTTGAAGAAGCGAGCGTAAAACGAAATATTGAACCGTTTTCCAGATTTTTAGCTGAACTCGTCCAAATCTGTTAGCCACATTCTCCCCGTATCTTTAGGCGGCGAGCAATGGGCATGCATGCCCGATGGCCTCCTTTGCAGTAAAGGCAATCAATACTTCAGGTTGGGTTTGAAGGGAGGTTGTAAACCCCTCCTCTGGTTTTCGATGCATTACCCGGTTTTATATATTGATAATCCAACGATCTATTTGTAAGAACGGCTCCTAATGTTGCCGGACGCTGCTTTCCCGGCAGCCGGCTGAATTAGCCGGCGTTGGCCAATTGATGGATAATCGGAACACCGGGAAAACCGCATCCGGCCAATTTCAACGCGAAAGCAACTTGATGATCTGAAATTAGGAGAAAAATAATGGGATTCAAGGAACGACACTATACCTTCAGCATACCGTACAATCTGGTGCTGATAACGGTGGGAAGTTTGATATTCGGCATCGGCCTGAAAGGTATTGCCGTGCCGCACAACTTCATTTCCGGCGGCTTCTCGGGATTGGCCCTGCTCATCTACTATTGGACCGGCCTTTTTACACCCGGCGTGCTGTACTTCATGATCAATATTCCCATTTTCCTGTTGGGCTGGCGCTATGTGAGCCGCCGGTTTTTCCTTTACAGCCTTTACGGGATGGCGGCCCTGACAGCGGCCATGGATCTGATCTCCATCGAGATCGCCGTCAAAGATCCCATGCTGGCCGCATTGGCGGGCGGCTGCCTGATCGGCGCCGGATCCGGCATCATCTTGCACTCCCTGGGATCGGCCGGCGGCAATGACGTCATCGCAGTGATCCTGAACCAGCGGTTCAACGTGCGCATCGGCCGGTTTTTCTTTGCCTTCAACATCGGGCTCTTCGCCTTGAGCTTGGGACGGCTGCCCATGGACCTGGTGCTCTTCTCCCTGGCCATGAGCTACGTGACCAGCGAGGTGATCGAATATGTGCTGAACTTTTCCAACCAGCGCAAGATGGCCCTGATCGTGTCGGATCACTCCGACCGCATCGCGCCGGAGATCCTCTCCCGGCTGGGACGGGGGGCCACCCTGCTCGAGGGCCGGGGTGCTTACACCGGCAACAAAAAAGAGGTGCTGTTGACGGTGATCAACAATTTTCAACTCAAGCGATTGGAGGAGCTGGTCTTCAGTATCGACAACCAGGCCTTCGTCATCCTGGAGAACACGTTGAAAGTCATCGGCAGGGGCTTTTCCAAGCGAAAAACCTATTAGATGCGGTTTACAACCAAAGGGGAACCGCATCTTCCATTTTTCAGCAGATACAATATGGTTCGATCGGCCGGCGCGGAACCCGGCCCTACACAACTGGAGCAATTTGTCTTCGTAGGGCCGGTCTCCGTGCCGGCCGGATATGTTCACTAGGGACGTGTTCACTACAAACGGCGCGTAGCCCGGGGACGTCCATAAATATATAAATAACCTTGAACAAACTAACATGTCGTGGTAGGTGGTCGATATGCCACGTAAAGCCAGAATAGATGCCCCTGGAGCCTTGCATCATGTGATTGTGCGCGGTATCGAGCGCAAGGCCATTTTTAAGGACGATGTTGACCGCAGTGCGTTTTTAGAGCGAGTTGGTTCGATACTTGTTGCAGCGAGTTGGTTCGATACTTGTTGCATCAGAAACGCCATGCTTTGCCTGGGCGTTGATGACCAATCATGTGCATCTGCTAATCCGTACGGCCATCGTCCCCTTGTCCACCCTTATGCGTCGGCTGCTGACCGGTTATGCAATGGCATTTAACCGCAGGCACCGGAGACACGGCCAGTTGTTTCAAAACCGCTACAAATCAATTCTTTGCCAAGAAGATGCTTACCTGCTCGAATTGACCCGCTATATCCATCTCAATCCGCTTCGTGCCGGCATCGTTTCGAATTTGAAAGCGCTGGATACCCATTCTTATACCGGACATGCGGCATTGTTGGGTCGTAGAGATGTCGAATGGCAGGATACCCAATACGTCCTGGCCATGTTTTCCGATCAAAGGTCCACTGCAAGGCGTCGCTATCGAAACTTTGTCAAGCAAGGCATAGAAGCCGGCCGTCGACCGGACCTTGTCGGCGGTGGCTTGATACGCAGCATCGGCGGCTGGAAAGCTGCCAGGACGCTTGTCAAAGGCGGGGTGCGTGTTAAAGGCGATGAACGCATACTGGGCGATAGTGACTTTGTTCTAAACGTGCTGTCAAAGAGCAATGAGCAATATGAACGAAGGTACCGTATAGCTGCCAAGGGCGTCGATTTAAAAACCCTGGTCGGTCATGTAGCCAAAATATTTGACCTGGCACCTGAACAGCTGCTTGCCCCTGGACGCTATCCCACAAGGGTCAAAGCCAGAAGTTTACTGTTTTTCTGGGCAGTGAGGGAGTTGGGTATGACGGCCACAGAATTGGCAAAAGCCACAGGCATGACCCAACCTGCCGTCAGCATTTCCGTAAAGCGCGGCGAACAAATCGCTATGGAAAACAATTTGGATATCGAGGAGCTTCTATAGATATTTATATGTTTATGGATGTCCCTAGTGAGCCTTGGTAGCTTCGTTCATATTGCTTTTTTGCACTTTGACAGCACGCTTAGAACAAAGTCGCTATCGCCTGGTACCGACGACATTCTCGGCAATTCGAGCAAAGATATTGAGGCCTTGGTTCGATATGGTGGGGCGGTGGGGCGCATTGCTTAGCACTTTAATCACCGCTAATCTAAAGGGCTTGTTTTGCAATATATTATTTTATATCGATTACTTAGCAAAAAATGTAAAAAAATTGGCAAATTATTCGCATTTTGCCAATTACATCTACCTACAACTTAATGGCCTGCAATTTAATACAATAATTGGATCATGGATTCATTTTGCGGTTATTGCCGGCCGTTAATCCCGAACC
>JARRKU010000041.1:0-26013 GCA_037387725.1 Desulfobacteraceae bacterium | reverse complement strand
TCCCAATGGAACGCATTCCACTGGCACGGCGACACCTTCGACATACCGGATGGCGCCCGTCTGCTGGCCACCAGCAGCGCATGTCATAATCAGGGTTTCGTCTACGGCGACCGGGTCGTGGCCCTGCAATTTCACATGGAGGTCACCCGCACCGGTGCGGCCAGATTAGTGGAAAATTGCAGTGCCGACCTGAAAAGCGATGAATTTGTCGCCACATCGGATGAGATCCTGTCACCGGATGCCCCATATGAAGCGTCTCACCGGATGATGACCCGATTGCTGAACCACCTAAATAGTCTATAGCGCCCCTTTGGCGGGCGCCCAACGCATATCCACCTGTGTTTCAATCTTCCGGGCGGCCAACCTTGCCGTTCGCAGACCTTTTTGCTACCATTTCCGCATGGCCGTCGGTATTTCGCTTGACGGCTATTTGAGCTACCCCCTATTCATGAAGGCAAACATGCCCCAGCTTTATATCGAGGAATACACCCAGGCCCTGTCCGGTAAGACCGTCTGCGTCGCCTGCCGGGAAGGCATCCTTCGGGATCACTTCAACGCAATCATTGCGGACATCAAATTCCTCGATCGACAGGGGATCACCACGCAGCTCTATCACAACGTCCCCAATCGATTTGCCAATCAAAAACATTTTAAGGATCTGGAAGACCGCCTGCCGGGAACACGCATCGTAAGGCTTGCGTCTGCTGTCGATTTCTACGATCAGGTCCTGGATCAGGCCGACCATGCCCATAAACTGATCTTCCTGGAACGCAAGCCGCTATTGGACCAGGAGGGCCAGGTGATCAATGCCCTGACCACACCCGGCGTCCGGCAAAGTTTTGCCGATTGGGGAGAAGGCATTTCAAATGTCAACTTCAAGCATGTACTGGAGCGCATCTGCATCCAAATCGACCACGGGCTATATGACCGCGTCCACATTCTGCCGGCCGGCAAGAACACGATCAAGCACGAGCTCTTCACCATCGAAGGCCACGGCACGCTCATCGCCAACAACTTTGTGGAGCAATTCGAACCCATCGGCGCAGAAGAAGAGATTCGGCTCGTCAAAGGCATTTTAAAGCGGTATCGTCATCTGGGCTATATCAAACCCCGTTCCGATGCCTATCTGGCGGCATACTGGCAGAATTTCTTCGTCAGCCGAATCGATGGTATCGTGGTCGGCTGCGTGGAGAAAAAGGTGATCGACGAGAAGACGGCAGAAATCGCCGCCTTGGCCATCTCCACTAAGTTCAGAAACCAACGCGTCGGCGTTTTCACGGTGAAATCTTTTATGGATTCGGTAAAAGCGATGGGATATATTCGGGTGATCTCACTGACAAACAATCCCGCCCTGATCAAACTATACGAAAAGATGGGATTTGTCCCCTGCCGAAGGGACCAGTACCCGGACCGCCAGAGGCAATCGCCGGGCGTGGCGATCTTCTATAAAGATTTATAGGCGTTCCAATGCAGGAATATAAATCGCGACTAGTTGACCAGGCGGGTTTGATCAGTCGATTCGATTATTGGGTCTAAGGCGAGAACATGGCTCAATTTCTTGCTGATCTGATTCAAGGTGAACGGTTTTTGAAGAAAATCATCAGCCCCGGCGTCCAGAAGCTCCCGGGTCGACCCATCCTGGCCGTAACCGGAGCAAATGATCACCTTGGCCTGGGGGCGACTTTTCCGGATATAGGGGTAGACAGCCGCGCCATCCATATCGGGCAGAACAATATCCAATAGCACCACATCAAACTGAAGCGTGGTATGGTCGATGATTTCAATGGCTTCATGGGCAGTAGTGGCAATGATCACATTGTACCCGATTCGCCTGAGCAGGGCGTACGTGACATCGATAAGATCGGCGTCATCCTCCACCATCAACACTGTTCCACGGCCCTGAACCGGAAGGGTATCCGTATCGGCGGCCGGTTCGAGAACTTCCCCCAATGCTGGAAGATAGATCGCAACGCGGGTGCCCTCTTTCAGACGAGATCCTACGAAGATATAGCCATTATGGTTTTTTATGATCCCGTAGACCGCAGCCATACCCAGTCCTCGCCCTTCGAACTTGGTTGTGAAAAAAGGTTCGAAAATCCGCTTCAACGTCTCCTCGTCCATCCCCACGCCGTCGTCGGCAATGGTCAGCGCCACATAACGTCCAGGCGGTATGTTATGGTATCTTTCCTGATTGGCGGAAGTCACTGTAGCGGCGTCACAGGACAGATGGATGCACCCTTTTTGCTCGGTTGCCTCCATAGCATTGGAGACAATGGATGTCACCACCATCTGGATTTGGGTGGTATCGATTCTCACCTTCGGCAGCTGCGGTGACAACTTCATTTCCAAAGATGTCTGTTTTGGAAAAGTATGCTGAATATAGCCGATGGTGGTTTCAACGACTTCCCCGAGATCGCTTGGGGTATCTTTGTACTTTCCACCGCTGGCATACGCCAGCAGCTGGCTGGTCAATTCGGTCATCTTCTTCGAAGCATTGATGATCGGTTTGGCGTACGCGTTGATATGCTGGTCCTGTGGATAGTCATACTCCAGTAATTCCACGTTCCCGGCAATGACCGCCAGAGCGTTGTTAAACTGATGGGCGATACCGCCGGCCAAAGTGGCGATCGCCTCTGTTTTCCGGGCTTCTTCCAGTTTTTCACTCATACGGTTCTGGGCGGCTTCCGCCTCTTTTCGTTCAGTTATGGGAATGACCATTTCCAAAGCGGCTCGAATTCGTCCATCGGCGTTGCGAATGGGGGTTGTAATAATCTGGAACCACAGGATCCTGCCGTTGGCGTCTGTGAATTTTCTCTCCTGAACCACTTTAACGCATTCTTGATTAAAGATCTGGTTGGCACCGCAAGACTTGCACAAGCTGTCCCGCTGGTAGAGCTGGTGATAGCAAGGTTTGGCTGAATCACTTCCGAAAATATCCTTGAAGATTCGATTGCTCCATAAAATGCGATGTCTTTTGGAAATCACCGCCAGTCCGGCGCCGATGGTGGTGGTTATGGTTTCCAGCCGATCCCTCTCCTGGCGCAGCCGTTCTTCGATCTTTTTTCGTTCTTTGATTTCGGTCTGCAGGTAGGCGTTGGTCTCTTTCAGCTCCTGGGTCTTTTCAGTCACACGATTGGCAAGATTAAATCTCGTAACGAGGAGTTGGCGGCGAACCCGGGCGATATGCTGAGAGGTAAATAGCATGATCCCCAGGTAAAGAAAGGCCATTCCGGCGATCACGATATGAATGGGATCGTTAAAGGTAAGAAAACGAACAATCCAAGCGACAAACACGGGCAAGGAGAAACCGATAACCGCGCTGGGAACCACCCCATAGAGGCTGATCCCGGTGGCGATGATACCGCACAGCAGCAGGGCAATGCAAAGCTGGTGGGTCAGCGAGTCGGTTGGAAAGATCAGCACCATGGTGGCGCCCCAGAGCACACCGGTTACCGTCAAACCGATGATGTTCAGCCGGCCCCATTGCCTGGACTGGCCGGAAGGCACTTTTTGACGACGATAGGAATAGACCAGAACGGCCCGCATGCCCACCACCACAATCAGGGCGGCAAACCAGGCCACCAGTATGATGTGAGCAATATGGTTCCACAGCAACAGGGTCAGGGCGGCCCCGTTGATGGTGGTAATGGTGATGCCGATGGGAGATTGTTTATAGGTTAAATGGATCAGCTCGGCCTGAATATGTGCATTCCGGCGGGCTGAATTTCCTGATTCGTCCGGTGCCGTATGGGGCCGCGTGTCCATCTCTGCAATCGAATACTGGTCGCTTCTGAGGGTTCGCTGTATGAATCGTTTTCGGAATCTATATTGACAGGGCGCATTCCGGCCCGGGATATCGATCGTAACCCAGGACTTATAGCACCATTGGTTTAAAATCGCAAATTATAAAGTCGCCAAACCAAATACCGGTTCGCCCCCACCGCCAACATCAGGAAATGAGATCGATTTGCCTCTCCCATGAGCGCGAGAACCGGGTTTAGCAGCCAGCAGGCTCCCAACTCAAGAGATAACCCAAAAAATACGCCACATTAGGCGCAACATAATCCACCTGACACCGCTCGCCCATATCCGGGTCGAAGGTAAACGCCGGTCCACCGGCAACGATAGCTGTATGGGGAGGACGGTTCCGTCCCACCTCGGCCAGGCTGTCGTCGGAATCCAACTGCAATACGGTCAGCCCCAGAAGCGCCGGTTTAAGGATGTGGCATTTTTCTACTATGAAACCGGGATATTGAAGCAATCCAATCCGTTGCACCTCGAGCCCGGCCACACCGGCATAGCGTTCGATGATGGAAATGCCCTGTCCGATACCATCATCCAGAGTGGCGGTGAGCATCAGCGGAGCGTACGGCCAGATTCCGGAGATCGCTCTATCGAGTTTCCATTGCGTCAGCGCATCGGCGGTACTCTCCAACTCACCATGGGATGGCAGGCCGGCCGATATCCATTGCCGGCTGATTTGGCTTAATTTATTTTTAAGGGTTCGGAATTGGGCGGTCATGGCTTTATTTGCATTGGTAATAGTCGGTTAAGCGTACATGACACAGACTCCGGGAACGGTCTTCGGGCTAAAAAATCATGCTTCTCAGCGGAATATCATGTTTTGTCTTGTACATTTCACCGGTCGAAGATATGTTCGGCGGCACCCATCTACGCACAACATATCTGTCAGGTTGATTAAAGGAGGCTTCAATGAACAAGACCGATTTGATTAATCAAGTTGCGTCCATTGTCGGCACCCAGAAACAAGCCAAAGAGACAGTGGATTGCGTACTGAACTGCATCACCGACGCCCTGGCGAAGAATGAAAGCGTGCAGATCTCAGGGTTCGGCAGTTTCAAAGTCAGTGATCGCAAAGCGCGGACCGGCCGAAATCCCCAAACGGGCGATCCCATTCAGATCCCTGCCGGAAAGGTTCCCAAGTTCGTTGCCGGCAAGGCCCTGAAGGAGGCGGTGAAGTAGAATTTCTTCTACCAACAACCATCGCTTCACCAGGCAGGGCCGCCTTAGGCCCTGCCTTTTTTACCAGGCGCCCTGCTCCTTTACTGCCTTAAAGGATCACCACGCCATAAGAGAAACATCCGTACCGATCACTTTCTCCGCCACTGTCCGGATTCATCCTGAATCATGGTACCGGGGTCCGCTTTCTCGGCAATCTGGATCGCACGTCGTTTCCCTACCAGGGCCGGCGTTGTCCCCTGTTTTTTTGCAATAGCAGTATAAATCCTGCGCCGATCCTGATTCTCCGCAGCCACCACCTCTTCTTTGTCGCCGGCATTTTTCAGGATAGCCAGGTAGCCTTGGTTATTTTCCCCAACGATCCCCTGGGCTTTTAAGCTGACGATGACCGGCAAGCGGGCCCTCATGCGAGATTTGATGTCCTGGGCGTAGGCCGAGGCGACGAATATGAAAACCAAGCCGGCGACCAGCAGGGCGACTTTTTTTCTTCCAATAGCACTCATAACAGGTACTCCTTTTCCTCTGGCAGAAATCCTATAAATTTTAATTCTTCTGGGGGGAAGATTGGAGTTCATCTTCCGCAGCGTCCAGATCTCCGAAAAAATCATCCAGTGCTTTATCGACCTTGACGTTTACGTCAATGGTAATGTGCATCGGTGCGACCTCCACCTTATGCACCGTTTCTATCTTGTGCTGGGTTTGGCACCCCATCGCGAACAGGAGAAGTGCGCTGGTCACCAGCACATGCACGGCAGTTGTTTTCATATGACGCTCCTTTGCTGCTATTTGAGTATCTCTTTATAATTCAATATCTCATTGAGCGGACTTCTGAGGTTCAAATCAATGCTGATCCCTTTGAAGTCAGCCTGGCCCTCTCCGACAATGCGTTTGAACTGCCCTATACTTTGATCATAGGCGAACGGCAGCAAGCGATTGGGCTTACCGTCAAATTGAAGCTTGAGAAGCAATATATCGTCTTCGGTTTGCACGTTCATCTTGGCCCACTTGTAGGTATAGTCTTTTAATGCTTCCGTGGCAATATCCAATTGGGCATACTGGGGCGTTCCCGGCGGAAGCCCGGACAGAAGCACTTCGGTTCCTGTAATTTGAATGGCGCCGGTCTGCCCCGGGCTCGAGTAGAGAAAACCGTTGTCGAAATGCAAGCGGCCGTTGGCCCAATGGATGGGGATTCGTCCGTTGACCGTGCCGTCTCCGTCGGCCTGGGCCGCACCGAGTTGTTCCAATACCATGGCCAGATTCAATCGGTCGCAAAACAGGATCACATCATATTCGTCGACACCTGGGATGACACGCAAAGCCGCAGTATTTATCTTTCCCTCGCTCCAATCCACCTGCGCTTTTTCAATGAAGACGGTCGATGGGTGTTCCAACTGAAAGTCGACGCTTAAATTCTGCGCATTCAACTTGCCGAAGCTCAATTGCTTCACCCTCAGTTTTTGCCGAGGAGCGCTTTGAATTTTTTCAAAATCGTCGATCTTCATGGCCACATCGATACCTTCCAGCAACAGGTTCTGTTCGGGCAGGTGCAAGCGGCCCTGGTTGAATTGAAATCGGGCATCACCTGTAAGAGCGCCATTGTCATATATCCAGTCACCGGCCGCCTCGATTTGACCGCTGACCCGCACGCCGGATATCGCGGGGAGGATCCGACCCAGATTGACCTTATCCGTCAGATGGTAGCGCGGAACCTCGGCTGCCACGGTTGCAACGCCTGTCCGTTCAATCCTCCCATTGAATAAGACGCGCATCCCGGGAAATAGTTTACTGCTGTGTCTTAAAACCGCATCCAGGCCATAGCGCTTCTGTTGTATCGTCCCCTTCACGCCGCCCACTGATCGTTTATTCCACTCGACAGCTGCAGCGTTTAAACGGCCTGGGGGGACGCCACCTGTTTCCGGCCATTTCAGCGGCAACTCGACAGAAAGGTTCCGAACCTGCAACTGCCGTGCTTTATCGGTAATCCGGCCTTTTGAAAGATGAATCCTGGCATCGAAATGCCAGGGTTGTCGCGGTATTGCCCTACCGATTGCCTTGAGCGTTGTTTCCGGCAAATGAACCGCCGTCGTTCCCGTGGCGGCCCTAATCCCCGGCGCAGTGGCCTGGATCTCTACCGTAGCAGATTCGTCTGAAGCCGTTGCCGGAACCGCCAACCGGCTGCTGATGGTCATCTCGGGAACCATCATCTTTCCAGCAGGTGACGCGATCTGAATCCCCTGGGCCGAAATAGTGCTTTCAGCATTGAACAGGCCACCATTCAAGCTGCCGGCGATACGAACCGTGTGATGTTTGGCCGTCAACTGTATGTCGTTGGCTTCCATCGCCAGCGGCGCGCTACTCTCCCGGTCGGTCAGATCAAACATCAACGGTCCGCCTGCACCCATCCGACGACATGTCAATCCCCACGTTGTGCCAAATTTTGACGGTATCCGCACACCTTCCGCGAGCAACTGCTCCGCCACAACGGTCCTCACCTCCCCGTTCAGCGTCCAGTTTCCCAGTTTGTGGGCCAGGATGCCGGACAATTCGTCAACAGCCACGACAGCCGGTCCCGTGATCTGAAATGGTGAAAAGCGCCACCTGATTTCGGAAAGCCCATCACCCGTTAATGAGGCTGAAATCGGTTGTGGGTGGCCGTTCCCATCCGTCACAGGCCTAACGACCCCATGGGGCGTCGCGAATTGAATATCGATAAACTGGGCGGATAGCACCAGCCCCTTAAGATCAAAGGACCGTAATCCCAGCTGCACCCGACCCTCAATGTCCATGCGCCCTTTCAATTGAACCGGCAGGGTTGAAGGGACAAATGGCTCGATAGCAGCCATCTGAAAGCCGGTGGAATTCATCTCCACGTGAACCGCATCGGCTTTTTGGTCCAGCGAAGCTTGCAGTATGACTGCATTGCCCAATATGGAGAGGTCGGCCCGCCCTTTCAGGTGGCCGGCCGCCAGTCGATGGGTCGCCAGCTCGATATCAAAGGGGATCAGGTACCGACGGCCGGAAACCTCTAGGGTCAGATGCGATTGCACAATGGCCATCCGCTTCAATTGAATGGGCAAAAGGGTCCTCAGATCAAGGGCTGCAGCGCCATCCTCTGATGTTGCAGAAGCCTTCGGCAGGCGAACCCCAGCAATGGACACGCCATCGGGAGTCCACAAGATGGGAATCCCTAATCCGACCACCGTGAGGCCATTGATATTTCCTTGCACAAGTCCCCATGGGGAGTAATCAATTTGAACGGCGGCGATATGGACGGCAGATGCGCCATTCGACATCAAATGGATGGGGCCCAGGTCGCTTCCCCATAGCCCGATCCGCCTGACGCGAATCTCGCCGGGGCTCAACCCAAACTCCTTTCCCAGTCCGGGCAGCAGATGATTTTCTACGTAGGCGGGAAGTACGAAAGCGGTCACGATCGACACCGCCGAAACCAGCAAAACGGCAATGATACCGGTCCAAAGCAGCCATTTGGCAAGTTTCGAGGTCATGGGAGGCATTTTAAGTCGAGGCTCTCTTGCTTACAAATAAATAATGGCCTGATGATCATATGCTAATATTTGGACGGTTCAAACGCTCCAACTGTCTACATGACATAAGGACACTTTGGCGGCCCGAACAAGGATCGCAGTGTCCTGGATGCGCATCCTCCACCACAATGCAGGGATTTCATTGCAAGAGCAGGTTTTTTCATTTCCGAAAGGCGTATCGCATGGCTTAGAAACAGGATAATCAACTGTTCGAATCGGAATTCCCGCCATTGAATGAGGCGTGGAAACAGACCATCCGGCAGGCTTATCGGGTATTTGAGATATCTCTTATATCCCGGTACCTGTCGCTGATCCTGGTTCGATGGGGGATCGGGCGCTGGCAGATTTTCGACGCCGGAACCGACCAGCAAAGTTCTGCCCTCCATCCCGGCGGAAGGCAGCCGCCTTGTGCCCCAACCTTTCTTAATTATTAAAAAAGGTCCAGACCGCCGTCGCCGTCCTTTCGCATGACCGATTCCAGTAATCCCACACAGCCTGTCATCATGTTGTCCCCCCAGGGGGCTCCCCAGGTAATGGGCAGTTCGGAGGGGGCCATGAGCCGCCGCTTGGGACCGGTGGCCACGATCGCCTCCACCGCTTCATATCCCGGCGCTCCGTGAAGGTAGGCGCCGTGTCCTCCTTCAGCTAAAATCTGATCGTGGGAGAGTCTGCCACGGGGCAGGTCTCTAAGCAGCTGCTCCAGGCGATCCAGGGTGATATCATGGGTATGATACTCGAAGCTGCCTTGCAGCTCACCATCGGTCAGCACCGCACCCACGGTATGCGAAGTGGCGATATCCAACACCATGACAGTATGTTTCTGTCGCAGGGTGGGATCCAGGGAGGCGCCCAGGATGGCGGCCATGCCGCTGTCCATCACATAGACCTTCCCGGTGGGAAAACGGCTGACACTGCGGGCTATGGCGGATAGCCGATTGAACGCTTTGGGCAACGTCCCGGGGGTAAAGAGCAGGGTGTGGGGATAGGGGTGCCGGTCCAGTCGCGCCTTGAACAGATTATGGCGAAACTCCAGGTGGGAAACGCCCGGCGGGGCAGCACCGTGATCCTGGGCGCAGACGACCACGGTATCAAAATCAAAGGGCAGGCCGAACCCCTCTACCATTCTTTGAAGTCGCATCGGATCGATATCCTGAAGTTCGATCCGGGTGACCCCGTCATCCTCTGCGATTTTGTCCACCGCATCATCAGGAACGATCTCCAGGCCCATAGCCGCCACCCGGGACGGATCGTGGTGGACCGTGGCGGCGGCCGCATCCGAAATGCGCACACGGGCTGTTTCGGCACGGGCCTTCAATGCGGCTGTCACCGGCCCGCCGCCCATTTCAACGCCAGTCACCAGCAAACTGCCCTCTGTGGCGTTAATTGCAGCCGCCATGGTCCGCACCGGTGACTTGACCACCGCCTTGTAATGCATCTTCTCATCCGGCACATAGCAGAGCACGTCCATGGTGCCGGCACCGATATCAATGGCCAGAATATTTTTCATGACTTTCACCTACCGAATTAAATCCGGGAATGCAATTTCAATATTTTTTCATAACTTTTTCATACGAAATTCATACGGCTGTGCCATAATAAGCATCCATGGACGTTCACCAAACGCACCACCCGCCCATACATGAGATCATTTGCCGGATAGCGCGCATGATGCATTGTCTTCAAACCGGGCGCTATGCACCGGGTTGCAGCTGCAACGATCGAAGTGCCGGCGTGCGCTTGTTTTTCCGGCCCCTGGCCGGACATCCAAGCCGCCTGCCATGCTGGTGGTTGTTGACGCAAGACGCCTTAACCCCCTTTCATACCAAAGGAGCGTTGCCCCATGGCTAAAAAAGCATCGATGCTCAGTATGCTACTCATTCTGGCGACAATCTGGACGGCCTTACCGGCCGCAGCGGTCGGAGCCGATTTCAAAGTATTATTCGTCGGCCAGCGCACCATTAAAAACCGGAACAGCATCGCGGTGACCTTCTCCGCCCCAGTGGATGCCACCAAGGATTTCAACCGATTTCTAACTTTGTTCTCCGAAGAGAGCGGCGCGGTGGACGGCGCCTGGGTGCTCTCCGAAAAAGGGGACGTGGCCTATTTCACCCACATTGAAGCCGATACCCGCTATGAAGTGCAGATCCGCAGAGGCCTGGCATCCGTCTCCGGCCGGAAGATTGTGGAAAATAAAACCGTCAAGGTGCACACCCGGGTCGCCCAGGCCCATATCTCCTTCGCCAGCAAAGGATATATTCTGCCCTCGGAGCTGACCGGCGGCCTTCCGGTGAGCACCATGAACGTTCAAAAGGCCGATGTGGATTTCTTTCGGATCAAGGAGAAGCACCTGGTCGATTTCATCACCCTCTTCGGAAACCGCGGCAGGTTGAGCGCCTATCAATCCAGGGAGATCCGGCGGTATGCAGACCTGGTCTACAGCGCCCGATTCGATCTGGAGGTATCCCGCAACGTGCTGACCAAAGCGACACTGCCCATATCGGGCATCAAAGCGCTGACCGAGCCCGGCCTTTACCTGGCCGTCATGCGGCAAGCCGGCGCCTTTCTTCACGACTATCCGGCCACCTACTTTGCCGTCAGCGACATCGGTCTCCATATGCGCGTCTATCCCGAAAGCACCTTCATACAAACCCAGCATCTCGCTTCCGGAAAAGTGTTTGAAGCGGTCAGGCTGACATTCTTAGACAGTCGCGGAGACATTCTGGAGCAAGGACGCACCGACGGCAGTGGTACCGCTGCCTTCCCGCGGCTGAAGAAGAAAGCCGTCCTGCTGGTGGCCAGTAAAGGGAGCCACACCTCCATTTTGCCGCTGAGAGGGCCGGCCCTGGACCTGTCGGCCTTTGATCTGGGTGAACAGCCCTTCCGCGATCTGGAGCTGTTTGTATACGGCCCAAGGGACCTCTACCGTCCGGGCGAAACCTTGATCATGGATGCCCTGCTCCGCGACTACGACGGCCGCCCGGTGGACCATACCCCGCCCATTGCGGTCACCGTCAAACAGCCTGATGGCCGGAGAGCCAAATCCTTTAAATGGCGGGGGGAATCATTAAACGCCTACCATGCCGAGGTCGATTTGCCATCGGGGGCTCAGACCGGCACCTGGACAGTGGCGTTCGAACTGGCCGGCAAGCTGATCCAGCTCTACAAGTTCAAAGTGGAAGATTTCATCCCCGAGCGCATGAAACTAACCCTGGACAAGGGCGACACCGACCCTTCCCGCATCCTCGCCGCAGATCCGATTGCCATGGCCGTCCAGGGTGACTATCTCTACGGTGCGCCGGCCGCCGGGAACCGGGTGGGGTGCGATGTCAGCATTGTACCGCACCGAAAGCTGATAGTGGCGCTGGAGGGGTTTGAATTCGGAGATGTGGATGAGAAATTCCGAAGCGAGTTTAAAACAGATGACGTGACCCTGGATGAACAGGGGCGGGGAACCATTGCCGTGGACCACCCATACGCCAATGTCAAGTCACCCCTCAAGGTCCGCCTGCATACCAGCCTCTATGAGTCCGGCGGGCGTCCGGTGAGCCGGGATAAGATCTATCTAATATGGCCGGCGGAAGCGCTGGTAGGCGTAAGGCCGCTGTGGGAGGGCAAACGACCGTCCGGCAATGGGCTGGTGGAATTCGAAGTGGTCAAAACCAATGCCGATGGCGCTCTGCTGCAGGCCAAATCCCTTGCGGTCTCACTGATCCGGGAATACCCGGATTACTATTGGGAGTTCAGCGCTTCTTCGGGATGGGAGCGACTCGTTAATTACCAGCACTATCCAGTGGCCGAATTCAAACTCGACATAAAGGACGGCCATAAGGGAAAGATTCAGTTCCCTGTGGAATGGGGTCCCTATCGGTTGGAAATTGTCGACCCCGACACCGGCCTGAAGACCTCCCACCGCTTTTCCGCCGGATGGAGCTGGTGGGGCCGGAGCGCCGACCGGCAAGGCAACCGGCCCGACCAGGTGGTGCTGACACTGGATCGCAAAGCCTTTCGCCCGGGTGAAACAGCCAAGGTGATGATCAAGCCGCCGGAATCCGGTACCGCGGTGGTGATGGTGGAAGGGGACCACCCCGTATGGCGGAAGGTGATCGATGTATCGGCAAAGGGCACCGAGGTGGCCATCCCCATCGGTGCTGATTGGGATCGGCACGATCTGTACATCACCGCCATGGTGATCCGCCCCGGCGACCGGCGCCAAAAGATCGCCCCCAAGCGCGCCCTGGGCATCCTTCACCTGCCCATGGCACGGGAGGACCGTCAGCTGTCCGTCTCCATAGCGGCCAGAGATAAATTTCTTCCCAATACAACGATGAATGTGGAGGTGAACGTCGCCAATCTGCTCCCCCAGGAGGCCGCCTATGTCACGCTTGCGGCCGTGGATGTGGGGGTGCTCTCCATTACCCGATATGAAACGCCCGATCCGGGGCGCTATTACTTTAACCGGCGCCGCTACGGTGTCGATTGCTACGATCTCTACCAGAAGATCATTGAAACCCGGGAGGGCGCCATGGCCCGCCGGCGGTTCGGCGGCGACTTGGCCAAGCTGACCCGGGGCGGCGACAAACCGGTGACCGATGTCCGCATTGTCTCTCTCTATCAAGGCCGCATCAAGGTCGATCCCACGGGAAAAGCAAAGATCGCCTTGGATCTGCCGGACTTCAATGGCCGCCTGAGGCTCATGGCCGTGGCATACAGCGCCAGCCGCTATGGCGCATCGGACCGGGAAGTAACGGTGGCGGCCCCGGTGGTCACCCAGATTGCCATGCCGCGGTTTCTGGCATTGGGCGACCGGGCTGAATTGGCGCTGGATGTACAAAACCTCAGTGGCAGAGACCAGAACCTGGATCTCGATTTAAGGGTGTCGGCGCCCATCACACTGCTTTCCGAAGGCGTGCGGACCCTGCGGCTTGGCGACAAGGCCAAAACCACCCTGCGGTTTCCCATTCAGGCCGGCGACAAGGTGGGCGTCGGCGCCATCGAATTGAAAGTGGACGGCATCCGGCTGGAGGACGGGCAAGCTGCAGCATCCATGGTGCGCTCCTGGCAACTGGGGACTCGGCCCGCCTTTCCGGCTGTCACGCGACAATGGCGTCAGAGCCTTGGGCCGGGGCAACACCTGATGATTCCGGCCGATGCTACCATGCACCTGATACCCGCCACGGTCGCCGGGGAGCTGACCCTCACCGATCAGCCGCCCATCAACGTGGCCGAGCACATCAAGGCCCTTTACGCCTACCCTTACGGCTGCCTGGAACAGACCACTTCCGGGATCTACCCCCAGGTGCTGATCACCAACCAGCTGCTTAAGGAAATGAAGATCAAAACCCAGTCGGCCAAGCTGCGGCAGAAAAAAGTGCAGCAGGGCATCGACCGGCTGATGACCTTGCAGAAACCCAACGGCGGTTTCGGCCTCTGGTCGGCCAACAGCCCGGAAGAGTGCTGGCTGACCGCCTATGTCTGCGACTTTCTCATCACGGCCCGGGAGCGCGGATACGAAGTGCCTGAAACCGAACTGAAGAGGGCCGTCAAACGGCTCAATCAGTATCTGCGCCGCCCGCAGGTGATCCAGACCCGGTACACGGCCGACAAGGCCCATACCCGTCTGGCTGTGCAGGCCTATAGCGGATTTGTCCTGGCCCGGCTGAATCGGGCCTCTCTGGGAACCCTGCGCACCCTATTCGATCTTCACGCAAAGAAGAGCCGCTCCGGACTTCCCTTGGTACACCTCGGACTGGCGCTGGAGCTGCAGGGCGATGACAACCGGGCCCGCCAAGCCTTTGAACGCGCCTTCAGCGTCAGCCGGGATGCGCACCATTACTACGGGGACTACGGCAGCCCGGTTCGGGATGCCGCCATGTGCTACTATCTCCTCACAGCCCATTCGCGCCGGAACCTGCACGCCAACGGTTGGCTGGTCAGACTGGACGAAGCCCTGCACGATCGGCGCTGGATGAGCACTCAGGAACGCAACGCACTGGTGCTGGCCGGAATGCAGTTGTATAAAGGCAGCGGCAAAACCTGGGTCGCAAAGGTTTCCAGCGGCCGCCGGGAGGAAAACATCACCGCGGAAAAGCAAGTGCGCATCGCATACGATCATGCCGCACTGAGCAAAGGGCTGCGCATAGAGGCCGCGGGGCAACAGCCGGTCTATGTCAGCTTTTTGCTCAACGGCTACAGCAAATCCGCCCCCGCAGCGGAAAGCAACATCCTGGAAATCAACCGCAGCTTCTACGATCTCAATGGTAAGGAGATCTCTCTCAAAGGACTCGAAACCGGAGATCTGATGCTGGTACGATTGGATATTCAGACGGAGAAGCGGGTCTCCGAGGGCCTGGTGGTGGAGCTGCTGCCGGCCGGTCTGGAACTCGAAAACCAGAACCTCGCCACGGGTTTCAACATCGATGAAGTGAAAGTGGAAGATAAAACCATCGCCCAATGGCGGGAAAACCTGCGGCTGGCCCATGAAGAGTTCCGGGACGACCGCTACGTGGCCGCCATCGATGTGGATCAATGGCGCACGGCCACGCTCTTCTACCTGGCCCGGGTGGTCTCGCCGGGTGTATTCCAGGTACCCAATTCCTACGTGGAAGATATGTACCGGCCCTATATTCGCGCGGTGGGCGCTCCCGCCCCCCCGATCACGATTACCCAACCGAACGAAAAGAAATAGTGACAAGACTTCAAAACATAAATCGGGACGCCGGGAAAATACCGGCCACCGCCGGCTCCCAAAAAAAGAATACGGGGGCAACCCGCCTTCGGCAATCGATCTTCCGTGTTCGACATTCTACGGCTGCGAAAATTTTCCTCTTTGCCCTGCTCGCCCTGGCCGGGGCGATATGGGCCGCTGATCGATTGTTCCCCCTGCCCATGGAAAACCGGCCCTTTGCCACGGTGGTCACCGCTGCCGACGGGACGCCCTTGCGCACCTTTGCCGACAAAAACGGCATCTGGCGCTATCCTGTCAAGCCATCCCGGGTCTCCCCTCTCTATCGCCAGGCCCTTATCGGATACGAAGACCGCTGGTTCCATCGCCATCCGGGGGTCAATCCGCTGGCCATGGTGCGCGCCATGTGGCAGAACCTGCAGGCCGGCCGCATCGTATCCGGCGGTTCGACCCTCACCATGCAGGTGGCCCGGCTGATCGATCCTCACGACCGCACCATCGCCGGCAAGCTTAAACAACTACTTCGCGCCCTGCAATTGGAGTGGCACTGGAGCAAGGACGACATCCTGACCTATTACATGAACCACGCCCCGTTTGGCGGCACCATCGAAGGGGTGCAAGCTGCGGCCCTGACCTACCTGGGAAAATCCGCCGGGGAGCTAAGCCATGCCGAGGCTGCCCTTTTGGCGGTTTTGCCCCAGGCACCGAGCCGGTTGCGCCCGGACCGCGCCCCGGAGAAAGCCCGGATGGCCAGAGACAAGGTATTGGCGCGACTGGAAAAGCTGGGCATCTGGCCGGCGGAAGTGGTGAAGGACGCCCGCCTGGAGACGGTATTCGCCGACCGGTATACGGCCCCGAAGCGCTGCCCTCTGCTGGCCCGTCGGTTGCGCAGCGCCCGTCCCGGGCGCGAGGTGATAAAAACCCATATCGATGCGACCCTTCAGCTCCAGCTGGAAGCATTGGCCGGGCAGTATGCTTTTCGCCTGCCGCCCACCAATTCCGTCGCCATCCTGGTGGTGGACAATCAGACCATGGGAGTCAAAGCCTACGTGGGTTCCGCCGATTTCTACAACCCGTCGCGATTCGGCCACGTGGACATGATCACCGCCATCCGCTCGCCGGGTTCCACCTTGAAACCGTTTTTGTACGGCGCCAGCTTGGATAGCGGCCTGATCCACTCCCAAAGCCTGCTCACCGACGCGCCGCGCTTATCAGGGCCTTACCGGCCGGGCAATTTCACCGGTGGCTTCTCAGGCCCGGTATCCGCTACCACAGCCCTTCAGCGCTCCTTGAATGTTCCGGCGGTGCAATTGCTGGAAGTGTACGGCCCCCAATCGCTGGCTGACCGGCTGCGCAATGCCGGCATGTTGCTTCGCTTCCCGGATGGGGGCCGTGCCAACCTATCCATGATATTGGGGGGCGTGGGAATCAGCCTGGAGTCTCTGACCGTGGGATACACGGCCCTGGCACGCAACGGCCTGGCCGGTCAGTTGCGCTATTTTGAAGATGATCCGGTCAAAGAAAGATATTTGATCTCCCCTGGCGCCGCCTGGATCGTCCGCGATATGCTGCGCCACCCGTTTCCAGGTCAGGGCATGCTGCACATGGTGCAAAACCGCCCCGCCTACGCCTGGAAGACCGGCACCAGTTACGGTTTCAGGGATGCCTGGGCCATGGCCGTCGGTAATGCGGTTACCGCCGGGGTTTGGGTCGGTCGCCCGGATGGGACACCCTCCCCGGGCCAGTATGGATCGGCCACTGCCGCACCCTTGCTCACCCAGGTACTGGAAATCCTGGAGATGCCGGCAGACCAGCTCCCCAGGCCGGCGGAAGTGACTGAAGCGACCGTCTGCTGGCCCACTGGGTGGACCAAAGCCCGTTGCGAACAAGCGGGGCTGGCCTGCCATCAGGAAAAAACCGCCTGGGTGCTCAACGATCAAGTGCCGCCCACGCTGAGAGATCCGCACTCACCCTTGTCCGGGGTGGTTCAAACGGTGACAATCGATCCAAAGACCGGGCGCCGGGTAGATCCCACCTGTAGCGAAGGCAATGCCCGGCCGGTCTTATTGGCCCTTTGGCCCAAGAGCCTGGAGCCCTGGCTGCCGGCCAAATGGCGCCGGGATCACCTTATCCCGCAACCGGACCAGGGATGCACCCATATGCCGGTGATGGCCGGAACGGAAATCGTCATCACCGGTGTTCAACCGGAAGCAGTTCTTTCGTCCACGTCGGACAGCACCCGCCTGCCGACGCTGATGCTCGACGCCCTCGGCGGCATGGGGCGGCGATTCTGGTATCTCAACGGCCATCCCATTGCAGCCACCCAAAGCGATCAAACCGCCCATCACGCCCTTTCCCGGGCCGGCCGCTATCAGCTGGCGGTGGTGGATGAAGCCGGCAATACCGACCAGGTGGAATTCAATGTGATCCCTCATTACTGATCTGTCTCATCGGGATGCGTCCCGAATTCCCTTTTGCCGGAACCGGTCGGGAGCCGGCAGCACAAATCGGGCCATGGCGATATCCGGCGGCCAAATGCATTCATATCGGCCCCTGAGCGCTTGCAGCACCAGCGTGGGCTGGCGGTTTTGACGTTCGAAACCATTATACGCCTCAAAAACAACATGACCGAAAGGGGTGCTGATCCGCGTCTGCTCCAAGGCAGCGCGAAGATCAGCGGCCTGCATCGATTTGGCACGCCGCAGCGCATCGGCCGCCACCAACAATGCGGAATAGGCTTCGGCTCCGTGATAGTCCGGTGCTTGACCGCTGTACGCATCCCGGTACATTTTCGCGTATCGCCCAGACAAAGGATACGGTTGGTCCGCCCACCACAGCGCGGCTGTCATCATAAATCCCGAAGCCGGTCCGGCTGCTTTGATAAATTCCGGATGGGTAAAGCCGCCGGCGCCGCCCAGCAGATGGGCGGAAATCCCAGCGGCCCTTATGCGTTGAACCATTTGAACGCCGTCGCGCATGTAGGAGATCAGATAGATCATCTCCGTCGGTTTGTGGGTCAATGGGGCAAGGATGCGGTCAAAGTAGTCTGCCGAGGCGCGCTCTTTATGATAGGGTATGATGGCGGTCGTCTCGATACCGTTTTCCCGGCAGAACCACATCATCCGCATAGCGCCGCCGGTACCAAAGGGGCTGTTCTCGTAGATGATGGCCATGGTCCTGGGACGCAATTTTTGTTTAAGCAAGCCCTCAAGTCCCCGTGCGTATTCGCCGGCCGGCGGATTGAGCCGGAAGATGTTTTTTCTATGCCGCCGGGTAATGCGATCATCCGCGGCGGTAGACACCAGGAAAGGGATGTCCAGATCATCGGCCCTTTGGGCCATTGCCAGTGCGTTGGTACTGGAATAGCCACCCGCCAACATGACGACTTTTTTGCTGCGGACAAGGTGCTCCACCGCCTGAACCCCCTGTCGTTTTTCTCCTCCGCCATCGGCATAGGCCAAAATCAGGATGCGGCCGTTGATCCCCCCCTGTCGATTGACGGCGTCCTGCGCCAAGTCAAAAGATTTCCTCATCATGTCAGCGTAAGCATAATTCCGGTTTTCCAAAATGCCGATGGTGATGGGCCGATTCTCGGAACCAGAGACCATACTCGCCCATATCAGTAACAGTGGAAGAATCATGCTGAAGGATAAAAACATTGGTTTCAAGTCTTTCATGATACCCCCTTTCGTGATGCTTCCCGGACTCTCGGGTTAAAGCATCCGCCATAGCAGTCATATGAACTTTATTTCATGATGACGTTTGATATAGCAGGTGTCTGGAGGAGACATGCACAGCTCGGGATGGCGGAGGTAAATTCCCATCACGGTATTTGAAAACAGGGTCATCCAATGATCAGCTCTCGACACGTCTAACGAATGAAACCACCGGCCGGCCGCCGGCACATAGCAGCCAGTTCGGTATGATTGGACCCTTACACAATCAATGAAAAATTTCAGTGATCAAAGTCACACTTGCATGTTTATTTTTCTATGGAAAACATCCTTAGAATGGCGATACTTCTTAAGCGTCGCACGTCACAAACTTCACACAGATGCCGCCACATAACGTACCATGGGATAAAGAGAAATCCTGCTCGACCCTGACGTGATGCGGGGCTCTTTTATTGACATCCCTGTCGTATATTGCGATACATAAGGTAACTAAACCGCGCAGGGCTTCAGATCTTAAAAGTTCAGGATACAACCATTTCCAAGTATGCATGGTCACCAGAAACGCCACCGGCCTTTGGCGCCTGGATTGTATGCAGTGGATGTTGTCCCTGCCATATTCGTCAAAACAAGTTGGGATAGAGGCCTTCAGCATTCCCCATGAGGGGGCCCGATGGTTCGTCGCATGCCTGCCATATTGTGCGCCATCTGTTTGGGTGTCGGACTTCTGGGCATCTTGGGCAGTGTGCTGCCGGTGCTGTCGACAGCGGAAGAGAACTTAGGTCTGGATCTTCTCTATTGGTTGCGCGGGGTGGAAAAACCAAAGACGGAAGTAATGGTCGTGGCCATTGACCGCAAGTCGGCCAAGGCATTGAACCTTCCCGCCGCACCACATAAATGGCCGCGATCCCTGCATGCACAGTTTCTGGAAGCGCTGGCCGCCTACAAACCGGCAGTTGTGGCATTTGATCTCATTTTCCATGACCCCCAATCCCCTATCAGCGACCAGGCGTTTGCGGAAGCCATTCGCAAAGCCGGAAATGTGATTCTAACCCAACCCATCGACAGGGAGACGTTCCCCCTGCTGGACGACAAGGGTATGCCGATCAGTCGCATGACCATCGAAAAACAGGTTTCAGCCGTTCCGGCTCTGGCTGCTGCAGCCGTCGCCCAGGCACCTTTTCCGCTGCCCAAAGTGCCCATCAAACTGAATCAGTACTGGCGATTTGGTCCTGGATTGGAAGATATGCCCACGCTGCCGGTGGTTGTGATGCATGCTTTTGCAAAAGATGCGTTTCATGATTTCATCGGACTGTTGAAAAAGACCGACCCACAGGCGTCGTCCGCGCTCCCCGATTTGAATCGCAACACCAGTGGGATGCGGGATGTCATTGCGGCCATCCAACCCGTCTATCAACTTTTTAATAAAGACGACGCATTGGCGGACCGCTTAAGGACCGCCATCCATCAAGGTCGTCGAGGAAGGCCCAAGTCGACCCGGGAGCGCCAGATCAGCGCTTTCATCGAATTATATGGCGCCGGCAGCAGCAGCTACTTGAACTTCTACGGGCCGCCCGGAACAGTAAAAACTCTCTCTTACCATGAACTGGTTTCCAAACCGGCCGCAAGTTCACGCGCCAACGGATTTTCGTCCCTGAGCGGCAAAACCATCTTTGTGGGGCAGACGGAGAGCGACTGGTTTAAGGCCAACGATGGGTTCTATACGGCTTTCACGGAAAAAACCGGCGTGGATATCAGCGGCGTAGAGGTTGCGGCCACGGCTTTTGCCAACCTGATGGAGATGAAAGGGGTGCACCCCCTGGAACCGGCGACGCATCTGGGCCTCTTACTCGCCTGGGGAGGGCTTTGCGCTCTGATTGCCATTCATATCCCCACCCTGGCGTCTGCAGGCGGTCTGCTGCTGCTCAACGGTCTCTACCTGGGGCTGGCGCATGTACAATTCAAATCATACGGTATCTGGTATCCCTTGGTGGTCCCCGTGCTGGTGCAGACCCCGGCCGCATTTATCGCCGGTTTGGGGTGGAAGTATCGGAACGCCAACATGGAGCGTAAGAACATCCGCGAAGCGTTCGGTTACTACCTCCCCGATGACGTCGTCAACCGCCTGGCCGCCAATGTCAAGGCCCTGCGCGGCGGCGGAAAAGTGCTTTACGGCATCTGCCTTTTTACCGACGCGGAAAGCTATACCCCCTTGTCCGAGAAACTGGATCCGGAGCATCTCACCCGGCTGATGAACGATTATTACGAGGCGATCTTCAAACCCATAAAAGCGAATAAAGGCCTTATCCTCCAAGTCGTCGGAGATTCGGTTCTGGCCATCTGGTCCGCTCCCCAACCCGATGACCGATTAAAAACAGCGGCTCGCAAAGCTGCCGTTGCGATACAAAAGGCCGTGCAGGAGTTTAACTCAAAAGTGGACGACCCCCTGCCCACCCGTATCGGTATCCATGCCGGTGATATTCTGCTGGGGAACATCGGTGCCATTGATCATTTTGAATACCGGCCGGTGGGCGATATCGTCAATACCGCTTCGCGTCTGGAAGGATTGAACAAATACCTGGGCACATGGATGCTCATGTCAAAGGAAGCCTTGGGCAAGGAGAACGGAAACGTCACTCGCCCCATGGGAAAATTTGTCTTCAAAGGAAAATCTCATCCGGTTCAAGTGTTCGAGATTCTCAGGGAACATGCACGGTTATCTGAATCAGAGACTGACACCCATCGACTCTTTTCCTTGGCGCTCGAGGCCTTCGAAGAACAACGTTGGGAAGATGCCGATCGGCTTTTCGAAAAAGTGCTAAAAATTAATGCCGGCGACGGACCGTCTAAGTTTTACCGGAAACTTTGCGATGAGCTGCGCCAAGTTCCACCGAACAGCGATTGGAACGGCGCTGTCCACTTGGAGAGGAAGTAGACCTTATCAATATTAATTGTGCGATCGAACGAATACAGGAGAATTGAGCCGATGAAGTTGTGCTGGAGTTTAATTGTATTGACCATCCTTCTCGGTTCCACAGGGACTTTCGGGAAGATGAACCATGCCCGGGCAGCAGAAAGCGATCAACCCTGGGTGAGCAAAATCGTTTCCATCCAAGGACGCGTGGCCGTCAAACGCCCCGGCGACAATGACTGGCGACCGGTTCGACTCGATGACACCCTTTTTGCAGGTGATCAGATTCGCGTCGACGCCAACAGCCGGGCGGGAATCGTGCTGCGCAATGATGCCGTCCTTCGCCTGGACCAGAACACCATCTTGACCTTTACCGAGATCGAAGAAGAGACCACCTTTATCTTCAGACTGCTCAAAGGCGCCGCCAACTTTTTCAGCCGGCGCCCCCGCAGCCTTAAAATCCTGACCCCCTTTGTCAATGGCGTCGTTGAGGGGACGGAGTTCCTGGTCCAGGTGGACGAGGACCGAACCCGCATCGACCTATTCGAAGGACGCCTGTTAGCGTTTAATGCCCAGGGTGAGGTACAACTGACGCCGGGCCAAGGTGCGACGGCGGTGGCCGGCAAAGCCCCCAAGCGCCGCCTTCTCGCCCAGCCGCGTGACAGTGTCCAATGGGCGCTGTATTATCCACCCGTGCTGGTATTGGGAGAAAGGGATGTGCCAAAATCGTTCCAAATGATCCTGGAAGCTTATTCCAAAGGCCAAGTGCTGCAGGCGCTGACGGATATGGAAAGAATTGATGAGGGCCTTAGAAATAATAAGTACTATGTATTGCGCGCTGCATTGCGGCTTCACAACGGCAACATTTCACAAGCCCAGGAGGATATTTCCCAATCGCTGATAGCAAACCCTGACAACAGTGAGGCTTTCGCCCTTCAGTCGATTATTTCCGTCGTTCAAAATCGTAAAGCAGAGGCCATGAGGCTCGCCCAAAAAGCGGTAGAACTCGATCCGGGATCCGCAGCCGCCCAATTGGCCCTGTCCTACGCCTACCAGGCAGCATTCGATCTGCCCAATGCATTGGAAAGCGCCCAACGGGCTTTAATACAGTCCCCGGACAACAGCACGGCATATGCTCGTCTTGCCGAATTGTACCTTTCCATAGGGAGATTGGACTCGGGTGAACAGACCGCCCATAAAGCCGTGAAACTCAATCCTAACATAAGCCACGCCCACGCCCTTTTAAAATCGCCATGGCCCGTGAGGCTTTCAAAAAAGCCATCGTTCTGGATTCCACAGCACCGTTGCCACGATTGGGCCTCGGTTTGGCTAAAATTCGGCACGGACAACTGGCAGAGGGCCGCAGAGAGATTGAGATCGCAGCAGCGTTGGACCCGGTCAATGCCGCAATTCGTAGCTACCTTGGGAAAGCCTATTTCGATGAAAAACGTGGAACCATGGATGAAATGCAGCTTGAAATTGCCAAAGCCCTGGATCCCAGGGATCCCACCCCATGGCTATATGACGCTATTCGCAAGCAAAGCATCAATCGACCAGTGGAAGCCCTAAAGGATCTTCAAACATCTATTCAACTCAACGACAACCGTGCTATCTATAGATCCCGGCTTCTGCTCGATGAGGATCTTTCGACACGCAGCGCAAGCCTTGGGAGGATATATAATGATTTTGAATTCCAACACATTGCACTTGTGGAAGGGTATAATTCTATAAACGCCGATTCCTCGAATCACTCAGCACACCGATTGTTGGCCGACACTTACGCGTCCAAACCTCGGCACCAAATCGCAAGGGTGAGCGAATTGCTCCAGGCACAACTTTTTCAGCCTTTAAACCTAACACCGATCCAGGCGCACTTGGCTGAGACAAAGACCTCTTTTTTTGAAGGAGCAGGGCCCGGGACACTATCCTTTAACGAATTTAATCCGCTCTTTACCCGTAACCGGGTGTCCATACAAGCCAGCGGCTTCAATGGAAGCAATAAGACGTGGGGAAACGAACTTACGGGTTCAGGGATATTTGACCAACTTTCATTAAGTATCAGTGATTTTCATTATCAAACCGACGGTTTCCGGGAGAACAATGATGATTATCAAGACATTTTTGATCTATTCATTCAAGGCAGCCTATCACAAAATACGGGTATGCAGGTGGAGTACCGAAACAGCCAAAGGGAATCTGGAGACCTTTCGCAGAATTTCGACGATGTGTTTTCAACCGATCAGCGAGACACAGATGATCTTATTAAAAAACGAATCGGTCTGCACCATAACTTTTCTTCTCAGTTTGAACTGGTCGCATCGGCAATTCATTTAGACAGGAGATTTGAAAGGAACAGCACGTTCTCCACCCTACCTGGTACCAGGAAAGACATAATAGACAGCAGATTATACGAGGTTCGAACAGATTTCCGCCGAAATAGATTAGGTTTAATTACCGGGTTCATCCACATGGAAGGTACCCTTCTTGAGGATTTTTTTGTTAGCTTTTTCGGATCTCAAATACCGATCATCGACAATGAAGAGGAAAACTTTCTCAAACAAGGTGCTTATGCTTATACGAATCTGGAGATTTCGGAGAGCGCCAATGTATTAATTGGATTAAGTGCAGACGCTTTGAAAGTCGGCTCGCAAATTGAGAAAAAACAATGGAATCCTAAGTTGGGTCTAACCTTGCGGCCTTTGTCGAATACGACTTTGAGGCTGGCTGGATTCCGGGTGCTGAGCAGCAGATACGAGCTTTTCCAAACCATCGAACCCACACAAGTCAGCGGGTTCAACCAATTTTTCGACGATCTTGATGCATCCGATGTAAAAGCATATGGCATGGCGATTGATCAGAAATTTACGAACCAATTGTATTGCGGCTTGGAACTACTAAAAAGGGATCTTAAAGTACCTCAATTTAATATTGCATCAAATGCGAAAGCCGATTTTTTTGATTGGAGCGAAGTGACGGGCTCCACATATATCTATTGGGCTCCGTTCAATGTACTATCTTTTCGAGTGGAATATCAATATGAGCACTTTAACCGCAGAGAGAACCCGATCGAAAGCAGTATCGTTGATATCGACACCCACCGAATTCCACTCAGTATCCATTATTTTCATCCGCACGGCGTCACCTTAAAGCTTGGGGCAACATATTTTTTCCAGGAAGGAGAATTCTCATCGACAGGATCTGGAAGCAATTTTTCTGATAATGACAACTTCTGGATTATTGATGCCGAGGTCTCCTACCGCTTGCCCAAACGATGGGGCATTTTGAGCATTGGAATAAAGAATCTATTAGATGAAGAATTTAGCTATCAGGACACCGATCCGTCCAATCCGACGGCAGCACCCGGATTTTTAGGATATGGTAAAATCACCTTTTCATTCTGAGGCCTGGGCTTTTGAAAAGATCACTTTTACTCGTAGAAGATCCGACACCATGGTCGTTGTGACCAATATACCGCTCTTAATCGATTTTAGAAAGGAGGTTGGAGATGAAAGGTTTTTGTTTCTTCAATAAGGCTTTTGCTGTTGCTTGTATCACATTAGGGATATTTGTGTTGGGAGGATGTAGCTATTTGTTCCAAAAACCATATAAGCCTTCCAAACCCTTTCCCGCCAAAATACCAGAAACATCCAAATATTCAGTTGCTTATAACGCAAGAGGAGAGTTTTTCATTGCAGATCGAAAAGGCGAATCATTGCCAGCCGAAAAAATTCCATTGTCCGTCCTTTTAAAATCTTCTGATATGACAAGGTCGGATTGGCTAACCGTACTCGGCTCTTTTAAACTCTACCAGGTAAAATATGACAATAGCGTGTGGTTGTGTAATGAAGGGTTTCAATGCTACAAGGGGGAAGTCAAGGATGACGAAAAAAGCGCAGTACTGAGTTTGAATTATGACGGGAAAAGGCTGTTTATCAGCGATGCAGATGGACGCTTAGTAACCCCTAAGGATTTAAAGGCTTTTGCCGCCCTGGTTAAGGAGGCAAATCTCGATAAGAAATTAGGGATTAAAGAATTGAGTACATTTACGATTTACAAAATTATTGGGTCCATAAAAGTGGCGGATTGTGTATGGGGCAGATGCCTTTGCACCTGCATACATAGCAATGGAACTCGAACCCCATGCGTTAATGGTCAGTGCCCTGATTAATTTTTTTAGCGGATACTGTCGATCCAATGCGCGCTGGGATGAATTTATTCATGGCT
>JARRKU010000040.1:0-48425 GCA_037387725.1 Desulfobacteraceae bacterium | reverse complement strand
CATGACGTTGTCGTCCTGATAGACCACTAGGCTCGAAGGTCCTCTTTTACGGCCATCCATGCGTTCGTTCCCCTCAATGGCCTCATGATAGCAATCGAAAAAGGATCGACCGGTGCGAGTGCGAAACTGGGAGGCAAAGGTGTAGATTTGATCGCCGCAGGCATAGGCGGGCAGGGGCCCCATGGTATTGTCACCGGCGGCCGCCACCTGGTCGGGGATCAATGCGAATTGGGAATGGATTTGCTGATGGGATGCGTGCAGCCGGTAGCCGGTGGGGGCATAATCGAAGCCGTAGTTCCATCCCCACAATGTTGCCGAAAATTGCAGCCTTACACTTTTCGGAAGGACTTTCTGGACTTGCTGCCGCAGGGTTTCCATGGCGGCGGTGGAAAGGGTGCTGCGGGCGGGCGGTGGATCGAGCCCAAGGGTTTGGGCCATCCGGACATAAGTGCGCTGGTAGTAGAGATGGCGCATTCCCCGCACATCTTCCCTGGTCAGATCACCCACGCAGTACCGCACGCTGTCATGGGCCATATTGGCGGCAAAGTGGCCCCAGGGAATGTAGCTGTTGCGGCGCAGGTATTCAAAGATATGGCTGTCCGGTCGCCGCCACTCTCCCACAATCTCGCTGGTGCCCTGGATACCGGGCCGCAGCACCATCGCTTCCCGATAATCGCTGCCTAGATGCGGGTTGTTGGCCACCGCCTCATAGAGGCGTTGGTTGAATATTTTGGGCCGCATGCGCCCCTTTTCATCTTCGGCAAAGACCACGCCTCTAGGGCGGCCGGTACGCTTGTCCCTTACGAACTGGCAAGTGGTCTCGGCCAGGTGCTGCAAATCATCGGGATCAGTGGAGGTGGTGGCCAGGGCCAACCGGATCGGTTCGGGAAGTATGGCAAAGAGGCGCTCCAGGCTTTCAGGATTTGCGCCGGCGACTTTGCGGGCGGCCTGGATAAATGAGACTTTCATCGGAGAGGCAATGGCGATGCGGGTGGGGTCCGCCGCCGCAGCATCGGCCCATGTCTTGCCGATGTAGGTGGTGCCGCGAAAGGGAAAGGGGTTGGCCACTTCGAATATGGGTTCGGCGGAGGGCTCGTCCACATCGCCGGAAGGGAAATTGGCCTGGTTGTGAACCGGGGCTCCGCCGTCGGTTTCACCCAGGGCAAGGATAACGTCTTCTTCTCTAAGATTGGCGGTTGAAAAACGGGGCTGGTGCAACCCCCAGACAAATTTCCCGTCCGGGGCCACACAGGTCCGCAATTGCATCCAGTCTATTGGGTCGTCCATGATGTTTTCAAAGCATCCAGTTGAAATATGAAATCTATGGGCGCAACACCGGGATGGCGTCGTTGCCTGTCCATTTGGCGATGGCGATGTTTTTCAGAGTATATCCGAATAGGGATTCAGGGTCCAGAGGGATCGGCGGCCAATTGTAATTGAAATAGACGGATAGTGGGGGGAATGAACATCGAACGCCCAACATCCAACGCTGAACAAGGTATTCTGCCGATTTATATCATAATATTGCGAAGCGACTTCATCAATAGTCCACCTACTGCTAACCTGCGGCAACGCAGGATATGGAACAATCAAGCCGGTGGCTACTACGAACCTCCGGCAACACAGGATATGGAACAATCAAGCCGGTGGGAAGGCCAAATGGGAAAGACCACAGTTTCAGTGAACGGAGAGCTCCAGAGCCAAGGCGACCGGAGGTACGCCATCGTAGTCTATCTACTACGAACCTCCGGCAACACAGGATATGGAACAATCAAGCCGGTGGGAAGGCCAAATGGGAAAGACCACAGTTTCAGTGAACGGAGAGCTCCAGAGCCAAGGCGACCGGAGGTGAAGCCGTAGTCTATCTACTGCGAACCTCCGGCAACGCAGGATATGGAGCTCTCCGTTCACTGAAACTTAGCTGCTGTAGATGACGGCCAGGACCTTCGCCTTCCCCTCCTTGGCCGCCAGCAGATGGGGGGTGGTGGACAGGTAATAGGCGCTGTCTCCGGGGCGGAGCTCAAAATGGTCATCGCCGATGTCCAGCGTCACTTCGCCCTGCAATACGTAAATGAATTCATCCCCTTGATGGATGGAGCGCTCTTCGTCCGGCATGGCTTCGAGTTCGACGATGAGGGGCTCCATGTGGCGTCCTTTGACTTCCGGTGCCAGGCTCATGTAAGTGTAGGCCGCCCTTTGTCCCCGCTTGGTGGTCGATCGGGTGATCTCCTTGCGCTCATTTTGGCGGGTGACCACGTAAAGATGTTCCCCCTCGTCGCTGATCAGCCGCTGCAGGGCGCTGTCCAGCGCCTTGCTGAGCTTGATCACCGTGCCCAGTTGAGGGCAGTCCGCTCCGCTTTCTATCCGGGTCAGCATTTCCTGGTCAAAACCGGTGAGTTGGGACAATTGATCGATGGTGAGCCCCTTTTCTTCTCTGATCTTTTTGAGCCGTCCACCGATTCTCTCACATTGAATTTCCGAGCCGCCGTCGATTTGACCGGTAAGGTCTTCGAAATAATCGACGTTGATGGGCGGTGTGGTGCGCTCGTCAGCCATGGTCTTCTCCTTGGTTTGGCGGGGTTGCTGCCGGTGATGACGGCGGCAGTCGATAAAACCCCGTGATCTCCGGTTTGCATTAAGAGAGCAGATGCTCGGGAAGCTTGGCTTCCGGTTCCCAATCATCCGGTAGATTTTGGTCGGGGGCCTCCCCCATTTTCTCCTTTAATTTCTTCAATCCCGGTCGTGAAAATCTGGGGTGCCCCTCCTTGAGGGTACGCCCGTTGATGGCGGCTTCGGAACGGAGACGATGCCCCACCGTTCGCTCGAGCTGCCGCCCCAGCCACAAGATGCGGTCCACATCATAGCCGTGTTCGATCCCCATTTCGTCCACCTGGACCAGGAGGTCTTCCAGACAGACCAGGCCGACGTATCGCGGATCGTCATAGTAATACTCTCCGGTGCCTTTAACCGGGCAGTCATCCAGGAAATTGGCCGGTTGTCCCCCCAGTCCCCCGAGGGTCGCCTCGAACTGGGTGATACCGGCCTGCAGGGTGGCCAGCACCGATGCCGATGCCACCCGTTTGGTCTCATGAAAATGGGCGATGTGCAGCCGGGTGTCGGGAATGGCGTCCAGAATCATCGAAAAATAGCGGTATACTTCCGGCGCCGAGGCGCTGCCGTCGTGGTCGGCGTGTTCCACGTCGTCGGCGCCGATCTCCAGCCAGCGTTTGGTGAACTCCACCGCATCCTCCAGGCGGGTGGCCCCGCCGATGGGACTCCCCCAGATAGTGCTGACCGTGCCGCACATCCTGATGCCGGCGTCATGGCACTTTTGAATGCACCGCTCGGCCTCTTTCCAGTAATTGGGCAGAGTGGTGCCCGAGTTGGCGAAGTGATGCTCTTCTTCGGTGGAGACCATCATGAGAATCCGGTCCGGACCGAAACCCTCCTTCTGGAGCCGGATGGCCTGGTCCACTGACGACTCGCGGATGGTGATGGCGGTCAATACGATGTCGTCGTAATTAACCCCCTTGCGGTTGCAGCGCTCCTTGAAGCGGTCGCTTCTCAGATGCTTGAACAGCGCTTCGGCATCGCTGAACTGGGGCATCAGATACGGATTGCCCAGGTTGGTTACCTCGATGTTGCGGCATCCGGCAAAAATCAGCTCTTCAAGGTAGAAGATCTTGGCGCGGGTGGAGACAAACTTTTCCAGGTGCTGAAACCCGTCCCGTACGGTAATATCGCCAATGGTGACCTTCTTCGGCATTCGGGGGAATATTTTCCAATAATCATATTCCGTCATGGTTCTATCGCTCCTTACGGGGTTATCTGCCCTTATAAACGGGTTTGCGTTTCTCCCGGAAAGCCTTCAAACCCTCCAGGCGGTCTTCGGTGGGGATACACCGGGCATAGGCTTCGGACTCGATGGCCAGCCCGCTCTGCAGATCCGTAGCCATCCCTTTATTGATCGCAATCTTGGCCTGCTCGAGGGCGATGGGACCGCCCTCTCCGATCTCCGACGCCAGTTCTCGGCTCCGGTCCAGCAGATCTTCCAGCGGGCAGATGCGATTGACCAGTCCGATCTTCAGCGCTTCACGGCTGTCGATCCTGTGCCCGGTCAGAATCAGCTCCTTGGCCTTGGCCATGCCCACGAGTCGCGGCAAGCGCTGGGTGCCGCCACCGCCGGGGATAATGGCCAAGCGAGTTTCGGTCAGTCCCATGACGGCCGATTCGGCGGCCAGTCGAATGTCAGCGGCCATGGCCATTTCCAATCCGCCGCCAAAGGCTGCCCCGTTGACTGCGGCGATCACCGGCAATCTGAAATTTTCAATGTCCGTAAAGCGCCGGTTGAGCGTGGCTAAAAACGCAGTGACCTCTTCAGGGGACATGCCGGCGCGTTCCTTGAGATCGGCTCCGGCGCAAAAGGCTTTGCCGCCTGCTCCGGTGATGATCAGCGTCCGTGCTTCCGAGGTCGCGTCCACCGCTTCCAGCACCGACCCGAGGTCATCCACCAGCCGGCGACTGATGGCATTCCTCGCCTCTGGCCGGTTCAGGGTCAGGATGGCGATGCCGCCGTCCAGCTTGTATTCTATGGTATCGCTTTTCACGTTCTATCCCCCCTGCAGATGTTAACAGCCGATGTAGCGTGAAATGACCAGCCGCTGCACTTCTGAAGTGCCTTCACCGATTTCCAGCAGTTTGTGATCGCGGTAGAACCGCTCCACGGCATACTCTTTCATCAGCCCGTACCCGCCATGAATCTGAACGGCGTGATCGGCCACGCGGCCCATGAGCTCAGAGTTGTAAAGTTTGGCCATGGCCGCCTCCTTGGCAAAGGGGCGGTTGTGGTCCCGCAGCCAGCATGATTTATACAGCAGGTTGCGGCCGCATTCGATTTCGGTGGCGGCGTCCGCCAGCTTGAACGCGATGGCCTGGAACTTGGAGATGGGTTGACCGAACTGCTCCCGGCTGCGTGCGTATTTGAGGGCAAGTTCGAAAGCCCCCACCGCGCCACCCAATCCCATGGCGGCGATGGAGAGCCGTCCGCCATCGAGGGTTTGAAGCATCTGGTGAAACCCGTCCCCCTTCTGCCCCAGCATGTTTTCATTAGGGACCACAACGTTGTCAAAGTAGAGTTGGGCCGTATTCGAAGACCGCCACATCATCTTGTCCTTCATCTCCATGGCCTTGAATCCCGGAGTGCCGTGCTCCACCAGGAAGCAGGTGTACTCGGGCTTCCCATTGGGCCGCTGCCCGGTGACCGCCTGCACGGTCACCCCCAGGGACATCTCGCAGGCCGCATTGGTGATGAAGATCTTCGACCCGTTCAATATCCAGCTGTCGCCTTCCTTGGTGGCGGTGGTTTTGCTGCCGCCGGCATCTGATCCGGCGGTGGGTTCGGTGAGCCCGAATCCCCACAGGCCTTCCCCCCGGCAAAGGGGCGGAAGGTATTTTTTCTTCTGGTCATCGCTGCCAAAGTAGTAGATCGGCCCGATACCGAGGGAGTTGCCGGCAGCGATGGTGGCGGCCTGGGAGCCGTCGATACGGGCAATCTCTTCCACCGCAATGATGTAGGAGAGGTAATCCATCTCCTGCCCGTCGTAGGCTTCGCCGACGAACATGCCGAAGAGGCCGATCTCCCCCATCTTGCGGGTCAGGTCCGGCGAGAACGTTTCCTCTTTGTCCAGTTCGCCGGCCAGTGGAGCGATCTCCTTTTCGGCGAATCGCCGCACCTCCCTGCGGATCATCTCCTGTTCTTTTGTGAGGTCAAAGTTCAAGGCAGCCTCCTTGTACCGTTAACGGAAAGAACGGAATACTCATATGGGCCACGGATCGCATGCCAGCGCAGCCGGCCGGTTGCCGGTCAATTGGCCCTTTCTTAGTCCGTTCAGGATAAAATTTTCATAAATCTCCACAATGGCGGCGATGGACAGGCGACCATTGGGCTTGTACCAGGTGGCGCCGGCCGTGCAGAGGGTCAAAATGGCATAGGAGAGAATCTTGATGTCGCCCGGTTCGAACAATCCCCCTTCCATGCCGGCGGCGATCAAATTCTGGAATACGGCTTCGTATTGGTCCCGCAACGCCACGATTCGTGCAAGATTCGATTCGGACAATCCCCGCAGCTCACTGCTGGCGATGAAGGTCTCCTTTTGGCGCCTCAGATGAAATGCCACGTGGCTGCGCACCGCGGCCCGCATCCTCTGCTCCACGCCAACCGCCGCTTTCAGATTTTTGTCCAGCTCCTTCAGCAGCTCAGCCATGGTGGTCTCCATGATGCCGAACAGCAGCTCCTCCTTGCCGGCGAAGTGGTGGTAGATACTCGCTTTTTGGATGCCGCAGCCTTGGGCGATCCTGCTGATGCTGGTGGCGAAATACCCTTTTTCATAAAAGAGATCGGTGGCCACCGAGATGAGGGTTTCCTTCATGTGCGCCATGGATGCTCCCTTAAATGAACCGGCGGTTTGCATGATCATAGGCAGGACTGGTTCAACAGCACCATGGGTGCCGGAGGTCATTGCAACGCTAAACAACCGACCGGTCGTTAGGTTGGCTCTATATTAGAACGGTACGGAACTGATGTCAAGCACCAGTATCAGGTCACCTGCCAGTATCGGGTCATCTGCCAGTATCGGGTCATCTGATAGATAAAAAGATAAGAAGCTGCTTATTGTGGCTCTGAGTATGGCGAACTGATGTTTTTATATTCGTTTTTGGGTTTGCTGCTTTCATCTACCGGTGCGGGGTTTGATCCATTTACCGATAAATTCACCTTTCGCGTTGACCCATGCGGCAAAGGCAACGCCAGAATCGTCGACTGCAAATGAAATCACATTGATCGTTATATCACCACGCCCTAAGATTAACGGCGCAGACCAATTGGTATCGTCCTTAAGAAGGTAGTTTATGTATTTACGGTTTTTCCAACCAGGGTCTAAACTTGGTAATAACAGATGAAATTTCCCCTTACCATCTCGTTTGATGGACAAATTATCAAGGTTCCAAAGAATGCCGGAGGTCGGAAAATCATTGGCGGTTACAATGTTGAAATGTGGTGACCATTGTCCATCGCGAAGGCTTACTTCAACAACAGATTGATTTGGACCTAACATCGGCAGCTCCCGCGTATCGTCGGCCAGCGTGCATTGACTCGCCAACATCAGACCGTTTATATTCCCTGTCTCTTGGTTGACCAAAAATTTTCTCTTCAATGGATTCAACACGATGGAAGCATTATAGTAATTGTAATCTTTTTTTACGCAAGGTTTTGCCTCCAAGGAGACACCTTTTACGCTTATCCACTTTGTTGGCGTTGCATTCCTGTTTAATACTTGATTCAGAGCGATAGTAGATTGGGCTAATAGTTGGTCGGATCTCAACTGAGCGTATCGCAATTCAGATTTCGGCTTGCTGGCCGCTGCACCTCCACTATATCCATAGGCAAAAACAAAAAATCCCCCACCGCCTCTTGATGTGGAGTAGAGAAAATGGATGTTGCCGATACGATCGGTTTCAACTAAAAAATCGCTATCAGCATCCATCGTGGTATCTGGATCAACGACAGCGAGGATGATCCAGCCTTCCGGGGATTCCTCCGCCAATACGAGCTTTGATGCATGTTCATGGGACCAGTAAACAATAGGGACCAGGAGAAACCAACCAAAGGTATAGTCTGTCCTTTCCGGCGCTTCGATTTTTTCACCTTCAATTACAAACGCACAAAGAAGTTTATCAGCTACAGGCACAAATTGTTCACATTGGTTTCGCTTAATCTCTTTCCAATCCCCATTGGGAGCAACTTGTATATACTGCTTGTCTCCAGCTAGTACACGAAGTTTTCCGGGTGGATATTCGACTGCGTCAATAAATTGTGTATGTTTGTTCTCAATTTTGTCCAGAAATTCTCGGGTAATGATTTTATCATCGATAATCTGAAGGTGATAAAGTTGTCTGCCCTGGTCTACTGCAAATACATGAGCCGCTCCCTTCTTATCGATAAGAATGGAACTCAATATCGCTGGTTTATCAAACAGGAGTAAGTCTGTGCCAAGCTGGACATCAGGCGGTTGACGCGATACAACGTCAGGAAGCGCACCCTTTTCCACCAGAGAGGTGCAGCCGGCCAGTAATATTGATAGAACAAAGACAACTGAAACGGATGTCGTCCGTAATCCCTTTTAAGCTACACTCTAAAAGACGTCCTCCCGCTTCTTTAAATATTTTCTTAAATCGGTGGCCTCCATTCTTAAACAGGTCATATGGAGCGCCCACGTTAATCTGGGCATAGCATCGATCTCTTGCCTCAACATTGCCGGAGGTCACATCAATTAATTTAGTAAAGACCTGAATAGACAATATGTTACCGGTAATCATTTCATAATTCAAAATTCCAACCTCAAGCACGGCATCTATATCGTTTCGGTTGTAATCATCAGGGCTCAGTGCGGGTTTCTCCTGGTTATACCACTCTCTTAATGGGGCTAACCAATTCTCCATGGTTAATGTGACTTCCCTGCTTTTTAGAGAGGACGGGGTATATAACGCCTGTCTGACGATAATTTCGTAGGATCGGGATGAGGAAATCAAAGCGACGGATTCATGGCAAAGGATGCGGGTTGGAATCCAAGATTGATCGCTTGCATACCATTCATCGAGCGTTGTCAACGCCTTTGTACGAATATTATGATATTCGGGTAAACGCGAGAGTGCCGCAATTCCAGAAATGATGAACAAAGCCGCGGCAGCATCAGGCGGGTATAAATTGCCGATGGAAACATCCGCTGAGGACGCAGGCCATGCATCAAAGATGGCCGGCGTCAGCGTTAACGGGGGAGGTTCAACCGGCACTATGAGAATCCGACGGATGCTTGAAAAAACATCGGATCGCCCCAACTTCTCAGAGGCTAAACATCCCGGGAAGGTGACAACAATTAAAATGAAGCATAGATACTTCTTCATATTGCGTCCAATTGGATCTGACTTTAAATCCTATTATACACATTGAATACAGATCCATCGACGAAATTAATCGACGCCAGGCGATTTGAAAGGGAGATCTATCCACCCGATTGGGAATATGTCATAAAATCAGGATGGAACCGGCAGATCAGAGCGTTCGCCCTTCACTTCGTCAGAAGCTGCTGGGCTGGCCGTTGCGCAGCGGTCCGCCCCGTGCGGTGGACCAGAGCAGGCAGTTGTCGGCGGATCCGGGTACGGTGAAAATATCCATACCATGATCAAAGGTCTGTACGAGGATTTCCAGCTCACCGTCACCGTCCAGATCGGCGATGGTGGGGGCGGAAGGGGCTCCGTTGCCGTTGCCGTTATGGCCCGGATTGGGAAGGGGGAGATCGTGCAGCAAGCCGCCGTCGGCGCCCAGGATGATCAACCGGCCGGAGTCTGTCTGATCCGGATCACCGTAGGTGGTGAAGATGATTTCCGGCGAACCGTCCTGGTTCAAATCGGCCGCCGCCGCTTCAGAGGCAAACATGATGGGTTTTTGGTGGGTATAGTTGTACCGCCACAACTGAAGCCCGAGGGCGTCAAAGGCATGCATGCAGCCATCATTGAGGGAGACCACGATTTCCGGTTGGGCGTTGCCCTGAATGTCGATGGTCAACGGCGCCGGCACCCCTTTGGGGGGATACCATCCGGCCACCTGAACCGGCCATCCACCGCGGGGCAGGATCTCCCAGCCCGGCTTGCGCATGGCGCTGCGGCTGCCATTGCCGTGAGCGCCTTCCAGAACCATGACCCCGTAAGCCTGGGTGACGTAAGGGGTATGCATTTCAATATTGGGGATGCCCACCACCTCATTGAGCCCGTCACCGTCCAGATCCACCACATTGGGCGGGGATGCCGTCCACTGCAGCCACTCCTGGTTGTCGGGATGGGGCCAGAAACCAGCCATGTGCTGGTGATAAAAGTCATCCTCCACGTCTGAATCCGCCCAGCGGATGAACTGACCCCAGGTCATGGTCATGCCGAAATAGGCATTTTGGGGATTGGTAAAATAAGGCGATGCATCGATGGCCTCTCCGTCGTGGTCAAAGGCCTGGATGTGGTGGTTGTCATAGGTGACGATGATCTCCTGTTCGGGATCATTATCGATATCCCCGGTACCCACGTTCAGTCCGTAGCAACCGAACCCGCTGTGGCCGGCGCCGTTGCGATCGGCGTCTCCCCCCAGGCCGTTGCGGTTGTTGTATCGCGGCCATGCCTGAAACGAGGTGCCGCCCGGCTGGTAGCGGCCGCCGTTGGTGTTGAAGACGAAAACCTGTGCGCCGCCGCTGGCAGTGGATTGGGTCTGGGTGGTGGTGACGATGAGTTCGATGCTTCCGTTGCCGTCCAGATCGGACGCCGCCATACCGCGGATCTCAGGGGATTGGCCGGCCGTGGTGGTATCGGCCGGCCAGCCGCTCTTAAGTTGGAGGCGGTTGTTGCGCCATTCGTACACATAGAGTTCATGGCGCTGCCCGCAGGCGATCTCCATGATGCCGTCCTGATCAATATCCATCACCACATGGGGCGCGTAGATGCGGCTCCCATTGCCCGCCTTGCTGTCGAGCAGGTTGCCCTGTGCATCGTAGACATAAAGGGTGTAGTAAGCCGCCACCACCTCCCGGCTGCCATTGCCGTCCAGATCGACCACGATGGGCGAGGCGTACCAGCCGGTCTGGCCCCTGACGTTACGGACCCACTGGGGGGCCTGCACATTCTGGCCGGAGGAGGTGGCCGTGCAAATGGGATTGGTCTGTCCGCCGGTGAAGCTGGTGGTGGTGATGGGCGCACTGCCGGCGGCACTGGAACCGCCACCGCCACCGCTGCCGCCACCGCAACCCATAATAAAGAGACAAAACAGGGTGGCCGTTAATAAACTTATAATAGCAGGAAAGACAGGTTTGCTGCCGGATCCATCCTGATAATGCTTCATGGGGCTTCCTCCGAAAAGGCGGTTTATATTCTGATGGTGTAAGATAGGTTGCCAACAATGAAGCAATAGGCATGCCGAAAGGACAAACCAACGGCGAGTGCGCGAATATCGGAGAATCGTCCATCCAAGAGCAGGTTTTGAAACAGCAGAATGAACCAATTTTACATCTCAAAGGGAAAAAATAGCGCTCGCCAACTAGTGCCCATCCAGAAATGGTATATTGTGGTTCAGATCAAGGCCGCAGGGAGGTTGTAACCAGACGGCGAAGCCCCGTAGCGAAGCGGGGCGTAGCTTGGCTACGCTGCAAAAACACTGAATGGCTGCGCCATTATTTCAACCGAGCGAGAACACAGAGCTGGGCCGCAAGATGCCATTTGTGGATGGGTACTAACTAAGTCTTGACAGATGAGCACAGCTGTATTGTTATATGATTGAGCGCTCGCTCAGTTCGAAGGACAATTGAATAAGGACTGATGTCAGCACAGCGACGGTATCCGCCCCCATGGCACCAGATTGCAGATGCGAGCGGTTGTTTATCGGCCAACGGCTAATGCTTGGTACAACAACCAACTCCGGCAGAAGTGGTGATCATGGCTTTCAAAGCGACCCGAATCAAAGATATTCCCACCCAGATAAAGGACCAGAAGCTGGTGGCCCGGCGCAGGCGCCAGATCGTGGATGCCTCAGTGGAGCTTTTCATGGCCTGGGGGTTTCACAAAACCACCACTCGCCAGATTGCATCGGCTGCCGGCATATCCATCGGTCTGCTCTACGAATATATCTCCACCAAGGATGATATCCTCTTTCTGGTTTGCGAGGCCATCCACGCCGAAATGCATGCGGCCGTCACAGAGGCGCTGGACCGCACCGAGCAGGGCGTTCATCCCCTGGCCGTGGCCATCCGTGAATATTTCCTGGTATGCCACCGCATGAGCGATCATATCGTGCTGATCTATCAGGAGATGCATTCGCTGCCGGCCAACTGGCGCAGCAAGGTGATGGAAAACGAGGAGAAGATCACCGATCTTTTCGTCAACGTGCTGGAGGGGTTGATGCGCAAAAACGACCTGCCCGAGCTGGAAAAAAGGGTAGTCGGTCTTGCCGCCCACAACATTTCCGTACTCGGCCATATGTGGGCCTTCCGACGCTGGATGCTCTCCAATCGATACACCATAGAGGAGTACATCAAAATTCAAACCAGCTTTATTTTAACGTTGATGTCCAATAGCCAGGGACCATCATTGAAGGACACCATTTCAGAAAGAGAGGGGAAATAAGCATGGATTTTAACCTTACCCGAACCCAGAAAGAGATCCAAAAAGCCGTTCGTGATTTTTGCAAAGGTGAATTCGATAAGGATCTGGCCCTTGAACTGGAGCGCAATCATGCATACCCCACCAAAATCTGGCAGAAAGCCGGTGAAATCGGTTTGATCGGGGTTCATTTTCCTGAAAAATACTCCGGTCAGGATATGGGCTGCATGGAGTGCATTCTGGTGGTTGAAGAGCTGTGCCGCAACGACTCCACCATCGGGGCGGCTGTCGGTCTGTCCGGATTTGCATCGGAGTTGCTGCTGCATTACGGCAGCGATGAATTAAAGGAGCGCTTTCTGCCCCCAGTGGCCGAAGGGCGCATGCTCTCGGCCGGCGCTTTCACCGAACCGGACCACGGATCCGATATCACCTTTCTCAATACCACCGCGGTCAAGGACGGCGACGAGTGGGTGATCAACGGCGCCAAGACCTTTATCACCAACGGCGGCATGGCGGGTTTTTACAACGTGTTGTGCCAAACCGATCCCGATGCCAAGCCGGGCTATCGCGGCATGAGCGTCATACTGGTGGAGGGGGACCGCCCCGGTCTCTCCACCCAGGACGTGGGGGACAAGATGGGCATCCGCATGATGGCCACCACTGAGGTGATCCTGAAAGATGTGCGCGTACCCCTCTCCAATCTGGTGGGCGAAGAAAACCGCGGATTCTACCAGGTGCTCAACTTTTTCGACGAAAGCCGGATCCAGGTGGCGGCCCAGGCCCTGGGCACGGCCCAGGGGGCCTTTGACCGCGCCCTGGCCTATGTCAAAGAAAGAGAACAGTTCGGCAAAAAAATCGCCCAGTTTCAAGCCAGCCAGCACAAGATCGCCGACATGGCCACCAAGATCGAGCTGGCCCGTTTGATCACCTATAAGGCGGCATGGAATTACGACCAGGGCCATATCGATCCCAAACTCACCTCCATGGCCAAGATGTTTGCAGCGCGTACCGCCGTGGAAGTCTGCGATGAAGCCATCCAGTTGATGGGGGGCTACGGGTATATGGCCGAGTATGAAGTCGAACGCTTCTACCGCGATGCCAAGATCACGGAGATCTACGAAGGCACCAAGGAAATTCAGAAGAACACCATTGCCGGTGGTGTGCTGGGGAAAATGAAATAATGCATATCAACCTCGAGGTCGAGCCAGGTGGCGATACCGGCTGCTATGCGAAATACATACAATGGAACCGCAGAATATAGAAGCGGAACCGCAGAATGTCGAAGGAGGGAATCGCTGCGCTCTTTCATTTAAAAAAACGGCCGAAAAGCTCTGTCCCTTGCTGCGGAGTGAGTGAATGCGGTGTGATGATGGCGCAACAGCTCAAACGTTGGACCACGTCCGGCAGAAATGATTGCCATTGCGCCATGGCTCATTATTTTTAAGGATAGAAGGTTTGCATGCGAGCAGCCGGCTCGCATACTTCGAAATTCTGCGGTTCCTTATTCGATATTCAATATTCCCAAGGGGGGGTCGGTATGTCACAACAATTCGAAATTTACAAACCGCGTAACCCTGTGCGGGTGGTCACCGCCACCTCCCTGTTCGACGGCCACGATGCGGCCATCAATATCTTCCGGCGCCTGCTGCAGGCTTCGGGCGCCGAAGTGATCCATCTGGGCCACAACCGTTCGGTCCAGGAGATCGTGAATGCGGCCATTGAGGAGGATGCCCAGGGCATTGCCGTCTCCTCCTACCAGGGCGGGCATATCGAGTTTTTCAAATATATGGTGGATCTGCTGCGCAAGGCCGGCGCCGAACACATCCGCATCTTTGGCGGCGGGGGCGGCGTGATCGTGCCCGAGGAGATCGAGGCATTGGAAAATTACGGGGTGGCCCGCATCTACTCTCCCGAAGACGGCGCCCAAATGGGCCTGCAGGGCATCATCAACGACATGGTCAGGGCCATGGACCACACCACCCTTCCTGAAGACAAGCAGCCGGAACTGGATCGTATGACCAGCGGCCACAAGCTGCATGTGGCCAGCGCCATCACGGCCATCGAGCTGGCCAAAGCAAAGGAGGACGGGCACCTGGACCGCCTCCGCAGCGCCATGGCGGAAAAGCTTGAGAAGAAGAAGGCACCTGTGATCGGCATCACCGGCACCGGCGGATCGGGAAAGTCTTCCCTCACCGATGAGCTTGTTTTGCGGCTGCTGCACGACTTCGATGCGCTGACCATCGCCATTCTCAGTGCCGATCCGTCCCGGCGAAAGACCGGCGGCGCATTGTTGGGCGACCGCATCCGGATGAACGCCATCGACAACCCCCGCGTCTACATGCGCTCCCTGGCCACCCGGGCCGCCCAATCGGAGATCCCCGCAGCCCTGGGCGACGCCGCGGACGTCACCCGGGCGGCCGGTTTCGACGTGATCATCCTGGAGACCGCCGGCATCGGCCAGGGCGACTCGCGCATCGTGGACCTGGTGGATGTGGCCATCTACGTGATGACCAGCGAATTCGGCGCCGCCTCCCAGCTGGAGAAGATCGACATGCTCGATTTTGCCGACCTGGTGGCGGTGAACAAATTCGAAAAGCGCGGCAGCGAGGATGCGGTGCGCGATGTGCGCAAACAGGTGCAGCATAACCGCAATGCCTTTGACCGACCGCCGGAAGCCATGCCGGTTTTCGGCACCATCGCGGCCAAATTCAACGATGACGGTGTCAGCGCGCTCTACCATGCGCTGCTGGACCGGCTCCGGGAACTCACCGGTCAACCATGGGAGAGCAGACGATCCCGACCCAAGGAGACCAACTCCACCTCCAAGACCATCGTGATCCCTCCCCAGCGCACCCGCTACCTTTCGGAAATCTCTGAAACCGTCCGGCGCTATCACCAGAATACCCAGCAGCAAAAACAAGCCTTGCGTCGCCGCTGGCACCTCGAAGAGAGTGCCCGGTCCCTGGAGAAAGATTCGGGCGGGGCAGATAAAGGCGCGCTTGTCGAACAGCTGAAACAAGCGGCGCAGCAGGCCGCAGATGCGGTGGATCCGGCGGCCCTGCGGCTGCTCTCCGATTGGGAGAAGATCAAAGCGCGCTATGGTCAGGAGGAACTGGTCTATCCGGTTCGCGGCGAGGAGATCCGGGTCCCGCTGTTCAATGAATCCCTTTCGCATCAGAAGATTCCCAAGATCGCCTTGCCCCGGGTGGACGAACCGGCCCTGGTCTACGAATGGTTGCGGCGGGAGCATCTGCCCGGCTTTTTCCCTTATACGGCAGGGGTCTTTCCCCTGAAACGCACGGGCGAAGACCCCACCCGCATGTTCGCCGGAGAAGGCGACCCGGCCCGTACCAATCGCCGCTTTAAACTGCTCTCGGCCAACAGCGCGGCCAAACGGCTCTCCACGGCCTTTGATTCAGTCACCCTGTACGGGTTCGATCCGGATGAGCGGCCCGACATCTACGGAAAGGTCGGTAATGCGGGCGTCAGCGTCTGCACCCTGGACGATGTCAAAACCCTTTATGACGGCTTTGACCTCTGCGCCCCCACCACCTCGGTCTCCATGACCATCAACGGGCCCGCTCCCATTGTGCTGGCGATGTTTCTCAACACCGCCATCGACCAGCAGGTGGAAAAATTCAAAGCAGAGAAGGGACGCGACCCCGATGACAGCGAGTACGCCGGGCTGCGCGAGCGGACCTTGTCCACGGTGCGGGGGACGGTCCAGGCCGACATCCTCAAAGAGGACCAGGGCCAGAACACCTGTATCTTTGCCATCGATTTCGCCCTTAAAATGATGGGCGACATTCAACAATACTTCATCGACCACAACGTGCGCAATTTCTACTCGGTCTCCATTTCCGGCTACCACATCGCCGAAGCGGGCGCCAATCCCATCTCCCAGCTCGCCTTCACCCTGGCCAACGGCTTTACCTACCTGGAGTACTACCTGGCCCGGGGCATGGATATCGATCAATTCGGTCCCAACCTCTCCTTTTTCTTCTCCAACGGCATGGATCCGGAGTACACGGTGATCGGCCGGGTTGCCCGGCGCATCTGGGCCGTTGCCCTCAAAGAGAAGTACGGCGCGTCCGCCAGAAGCCAGATGCTCAAGTACCATATCCAGACCTCGGGGCGCTCTTTGCACAGCCAGGACATTCAATTCAACGATATCCGGACAACACTGCAGGCATTGTGCGCGGTCTACGACAATGCCCAGAGCCTGCACACCAATGCCTTCGACGAGGCGGTCACCACCCCCACCGAAGAGTCGGTGCGCCGCGCCCTGGCCATTCAGCTGATTATCAACCGTGAATGGGGGCTGGCAAAGAACGAAAACCCTTTACAGGGCAGCTTTATCGTGGATGCGCTCACCGACTTGGTGGAAGAGGCCGTACTGGCCGAATTCGACCGTATCTCCGAACGCGGCGGCGTGCTCGGCGCCATGGAGACCGGCTACCAGCGGGGAAAGATCCAGGATGAATCGATCCATTACGAAGTGCTCAAACACACCGGCGACCTGCCCATCATCGGGGTCAACACCTTCCGGGACCCCCACACCGCCGATGATATGTTCAAGGACGATTTCACCATCGAACTGGCCCGCTCCACCGAAGAAGAGAAGGCGTCGCAACTGAAGCGGCTCAAGGCGTTTCAGCGCCGGCATGCCGACCATGCCCCGGCCGCCATCGAACGCCTGAAGCAGGTCGTGCTGGACAACGGCAATATCTTCGGTGAGCTGATGGCAGCCGTGCGGCACTGCAGCTTGGGACAGATCACCCAGGCGCTGTACGAGGTCGGGGGAAAGTATCGGCGGAACATGTAGATCGCTTCTACAAAAAGATCCAGGATACACAACCCCTATCCAACGATCTGCGAGGCGGGCCCAGGCCGACAATTGACATACCAACCTGATGCCGCTATATTTTTTCTGCAGGAAAGCCAAATCCTCCTCGCGCTTCGCTAACAGGAACCATCTCCAGAGTGTAATTTCAAATGGCCCGATTCTTTTTAAGCTACGCCCGCAGCAACTGGGAAGGCGGCTACCTCAAGCGCTTTCTGGAGGATCTATGTGAAGATGTCAGACAATTCCTGCCTGGCCAGGACGCGAGCTTCCGAGACAATGAAAACACGCCGCTTGGGGCCAAATGGGAACCGACGCTTGTCGAGGCGTTGCATACCTGCAAGGCATTCGTTGCCGTGATCTCACCGTCCTATCTGGGGAGCGAGTATTGCGCGAAGGAATGGGACGCTTTCAATCGTCGGCTGGAAAGGTTAGCACCAGGATCCGCACCGCCGCTCATATTGCCGGTATTGTGGGTGCCGCCGACCAAGAACCTCCCTTCCGCGGTGACGTCCCTTCAATACACCATCGAACAATTCGGGTCCGAATACGCCGAGAAGGGGCTGTTCACCATCATCAAGAACAGGAGCAACTACGAGTCGGCATACCAGACGTTTCGGGAGGGGTTCCGGCAGGCGCTCGTCGACGCGCTCACCCATCATCCTCTACCCGACGACCCCGAAAGGCCCGGCTTCGACCAGCTTTCGAATCCATTCGATTCAGCCGTCGCCGCACAGGATCACGCATCGGCCCCGAACGGTCCGAATCACGTCCGGCTCGCTGTTGTGGCGGGAAACCGCACTGAGCTCGAACCGATACGGGAGAACGTCGACCCCTATGGCGCGGATGCTAAAGCGTGGGCGCCCTTCGTCAATGCAGAAGGGCAAAAGCAATCGCTGGCGAACAGGGCACAACTGGTTGCGGCCCTATCGAATCTCACGTCCGACTTTGTCGATCTCGACAATCTCATGGCCGAAGTCGAATCCGCGTTGCAGACCAACTATCTCGTCGCAATGCTGGTCGATGCGTGGAGCCTTCGACTGCCCAAGTACCGCCACAAGATGAAAGCATATGATCAGGTACAGCGGGTGAACTGTGCCGTTATCATTCCCGAGGAAGAACCGCCTCCTGGTGATGCGACAGTGAAATCCGCGCTCGACCAAGCCATAGCCCAATCGTTCCCCAACAAAACGGTCATCCCACCGGACCCCGTGTCTTACCGCCAAGGTGTTCAGGGGGCCGAATTCGAACAAGTCCTTTCGGACATTCTGATCAAGCTCCAGGCCCGGATTCTCCAGTATCGGGATGTCATTAGGCCGGTTACCGGATCGGGACCCGCGGAGCGGCCGGAGATCTCGGGGGTGGTTCCATGACGGGCTCATCCAACGGCCGCATCATCACTTTTTACTCTTACAAGGGTGGCACCGGACGGTCCATGGCGGTTGCCAACACCGCCTGGGTCCTGGCAAGCAATGGATTTCGGGTGCTCATGGTGGACTGGGATCTTGAAGCGCCGGGACTCCATCGATACTTTCATCCATTTCTCATTGACAAAAAGCTTGAGGCGTCCGCCGGTGTGGTGGATCTTGTGTGGCGCTTTTCAAATGCGGTGATGTCGCACCCCGAAGAAGAGGGCTCCGGTGACGACTGGTATCGGGAATACGCCGATCTTCGCGACTTCACCATATCACTTGACTGGAAATTTGACCGCCATGGCGGAATGCTCGATCTCATACCCGCCGGCAGACAAGACGCTTCATACGCTTCGCGGGTCAATTCGTTTGACTGGGAGAACTTTTACAACCGGCTTGGAGGCGGCGTGTTTCTGGAGGCCGTCCGCGAAGATATGCGCAGCCGCTACGACTACGTCCTGATCGACAGCCGCACCGGAGTGAGCGATACGTCCGGCATCTGCACTGTGCATATGCCGGATCAGTTGGTCGTGTGCTTTACGTTGAATACCCAAAGCATAGAAGGCGCGTCAGCGGTTGCAAAATCGGTGGCAGGACAACGCGACGGCGGATTCCGCATCTTCCCCGTCCCGATGCGGGTGGAGGACGGTGAGAAAACAAAGCTGGAGCGCGCCCGCGATCTCGCAATAGACAAGTTCTCTTCCGCACTGAGTTGGCTTATGCAAGACGAGTGGCTGCGGTACTGGGGATCGGTACAAGTTCCCTACAAAGTCTACTATGCCTATGAAGAAGTGCTCGCGACCTTTGCGGACACGCCCATGCAAACCGATAGCGTGCTGGCCGCCATTGAAGCGCTTTCCGGCTACCTGGCAGGTGCAGGCACCGAGATGCGGCTGCGACCGCCGCAAAATGATTTGCGCCATAAGGTCCTTGAGCAGTTCGAACGGAAGGCGGCACCCTCACCGATGCGCAATACGGACACCAAGCCGCCATATCGAATCTACATCAGCCACGCATACCGGGAACGGGAGCTTGCAAGGGCGCTCTTCGACCTGCTCAACGGCCTGTTCGCGGATCGTGTGGTCGTGATCCTGCCATCCACAAAGCCGATTTCGGACCTTAAGAATGATTACCTGAACGACATCAGGGATCAAATCTCATCATGCGACGCGATGATCGTTGTACTCGCCGGAAGACAGGACGAGTTGTCGCCGTGGGTCAGTCAGGAGATTGGAATGGCAACAGCCTTCAACAAGCGGCTTATACCCGTGATGTTCGCCGATGGGCGCGAGAAGATACCCGCCATACTGGAAAAGTTTCAAGTGTTCAGAGCTATAGACCCGGAAGACATGTTCAGAATCCTGGAGCACCTAAATCTTGAACTCGATCTCTATCCTGAAAAGGTGTTCCAGCGCGCCAGCCAGCCTTTGCTATCCGATTATCTAAAAGAGGTCAATACGCTATCTTCAGAAGGTCCTGACCAGAAATCCGATCCATCGCTGCTAAAATGATAGCGCCCGGCTCAGGGAGCGGGATGGTAAAGTCGAATCGTGTTCTTATTATGGTCGATGATGTAAATCCGATCCGGATGGCCCTGCAAGTGAATCTGTTTGGATAGATTGTGCGGCAGGCCCCATTTGTCGACCTTGAACAGGTCACCTGCAAATCTATGCAGAAAGCTGGAAGTGGCGGCGCTGCAGAACATGCCCCCTGAAGCTGTGGTGAAACCGTCTACCCAGGCACCCGTACTGGCCGTCTTGATGCGGTCGTATAATTCACACAGGATGCGATCGTTTCCCTCCCAGACGAACATTTCAGTGGCCATGGTGGGAATCAGGTTCCGCCAATGAAGATAGTCGTTCGCAGTGGGTACGTTTTGTGTCACCACGTTGAATTTTCGGGTTACTTTCACGAAGCCATGGTGGCCGTAATTGCCGCCGGGATCCCAGAATAGCGCCCCTTTACCGGGACAGTAGTATCGGCTGGCCGTATGGTTGCAACCGAGGCCGCCATACATAATAAAAAGCTGCAGGCTGGCCATATCCGGTTTGTCCTCCAATACTTCCGGCGGCACGATTCTGCCTGTCCAGTTGTCCGGAAGATTTGGCAGCGGCGCGTGCATGCATGAGACGCACATGAAAATGGCGATAATGATGAGGGGCAGCTTCGAGGACATCGGCTCCTGAACATCACAAGCGATTGAAAGACAGCATCAAGTATCCAAGGCTCCGAGTATGCCCAACAGATGCGGGTGTGTCAATCGGCATTTCTCCCCGCCTTTTTTTCTCAACCGTATTTTTACTAAAGTTTTTTCAGCAAAAGGCCGATGACCGTATTGAACACCATCACCGGTCCACGCACCGATGGATGGACCGGCTTTTTTCCAATGAAAGGCGGTTTCCATGATTACATCTCCATGTAAAAATTGCGAAAATCTTTATATGCCGAAAGATGTATGTTCGATAGATTGCAAGAAACTAAAGAATGTACAGTTGTTTCAACTTTCGTTGGTTGACGGACCATACAGGGCCGTGGACAGTTCGGACAGCGGCCGATACAGGCTTTGCCTGCCTGTTTCAAGGGCTGCGGACATATAGCTTAATTTAGAAACGCATCGTCGTATGGACCGGATTTCTTCCCGTTTTTTTACGGCCGGGTTTCAAAATTTGCCCAAACGGCGATCGCGGCGATTGCTATGGTGCATTGCCGTTTTAGCCTCCCAACCGGGTTAGACCCACTCTATCCGCTCTTTCGATTAATTCCGCATAATCGATGTGCATTTTCGTATTGCGGGCAAACCCCTTTGTCAGACCTGTCCCGCGTTATCTCCAAACATTCATATTGATGAAAAGCGCTTTGTTTTCAGCATGCATCCGGGCTATCGGCCGCAGGCGGAATCGTGCATCGAAAGCTTCTGGCATTTGATTTGCAATCATTTTCGACGCTCGCCTTTCCAGTGGGAGCCTGTATCTGTATACAAAAATGGCGTTGAACCACTCCAAATGATGTTCGGCTTTCTTGATCCGGGAGGAGCAAAGATGCGCACGATGCAATGTGGTATGCGATGGTATCCCCTTGGCTGGGTTTTTGTGCTCTGTCTGGCGCTGGCCGCCTGCGGCGGCAGCGGGTCAGACGGAAACGGGTCGGTTGGTATCGGCGGAGCCGGTCAGGGGAACAACCCGCCCCCTGCCGTGAACCTGCCCCCATCGACCTGCAACCCCGGCCTTCCGGCCGGTCCGGTGGTGTATGTCGCCACTTCCGGCGTCGACGATCCAGCCCGGGACGGATCCATGGGGGCGCCCTATGCCACCATCGCCTATGCACTGGACCGCGCCCTGGATGGCACCGTTATTCTGGTCAGGCCCGGGGCGTACCACGGTCGCATCAGAATCCGGGGCACCTTTGCCTCTGGCGTCACCGTCCGCTCGGAGATCCCCTATTTGGCACGCCTGCGCAACAACGATCGCGTGATCACCGCATATTCAGACGCCCGGGGCTGCCAGGGGATCACCATCGAAGGCTTTGATATCGCCCATGACGGTCCGGGCGCCGGCGCCCTGGTGGTTCACCTGGACGCGGGCGGGGACGGATCGGTGGCGGACATCACCCTGCGCAACAACATCCTGCACGACAGCTACAACAATGATATTTTAAAGGTCAACAACGGCATCAGCGGCGTGGTGATCGAGCGCAACCTGTTTTACAACCAAGCCGGCAGCGACGAGCACATCGATATCAACAGCGCCATGAATGTGGTGGTGCAGGACAATATCTTCATGAATGATTTTGCCGGCAGCGGGCGGACCAATGCCAACGACACCAGCTCCTATATCGTGGTAAAGGACAGCAACGGAAGCACCGACCGGTTCACCGGCAGCCGCAACATCTATATCCGCCGCAATGTCTTTCTCAACTGGGAGGGCTCCACCGGCAGCAATTTCGTATTGCTGGGAGAGGACGGGCAGAGCTTCTACGAGGCCGAATATGTGACCATCGAGAACAACCTTATGCTCGGCAACAGCGCCAATGTGATGCGCGCGCCATTCGGGATCAAGGGCGGTCGATACGTGGTGTTCAACAACAATACCATCTCGGGCGACCTGCCGGCTTTGGCCTTTGCCATGCGATTCAACCGGGAAGGGGCCAACCCGGTCAATGACCAGATCGAGATGGTCAACAATATCTGGTCCGATCCCACCGGCACCATGGGGGCCACCGGGGCCGGCGGCGCCAACGATTTTTCCGATACCCCGGCCGGCCATGTCCAGGCGTTTACCTTGGACAACAACCTCTACTGGAACGGTGGCGCACCGATTCCCGATGATGCCGGTGAAACGATCAACATGTCGGACGACGCCGACGCCATCACCGTCGATCCCGGCCTGGGGGATCTCTCCGGGCTAATATTGCCCAGATGGAATGCGGGCAGCGGACGTTTTGCAGACGGATCGGCCACCATTTGCGAAGCCTTCGACAACCTGGTGGATGGCTACGGCATTCCTGCCGCGCCTCAGATCGTCGATCAGGCCAACGCCGGTCCGGCACCGAATGACGACATTTTGGGAAACACCCGGGGCGTCTCCCCCGACATCGGTGCCGTCGAGGTTCGATAAAAGCCGGGCCGCCGTTTGACTGCGCTTAAAGGGTAGGGCCGCCGCAACAATGCCTTGCATGCGCATGCCCTGCCTTCCTCCCAAACCCCCTTCCTCCCGCCAAATAGGGCTGTTTGGATCACGCTAATTGTGGTACACGTCACTTGGCGACCTGCCATTGCGAGCAGATTCATCCACATTATCCATGCATTGGGTTGCCGGAAAAGATGAATATCAATTCAATCAGTCAAAGCAAAAGGAGAGACGCAAATGCGCGAAGCTGTCATCGTCAGTGCTGTTCGGACACCTCTGGGAAGCTACAACGGGTCCTTTGCCAATATCGGCGCCACCGATCTGGGGGGCATGATCATCGCTGAGGCGGTTAAACGGGCCGGCATCGAACCGGCCGAAGTCAACGAAGCGATCATGGGCCAGGTGCTGCCCTGCGGCTATGGGCAGAATCCGGCTAAACAGGCCGCGGTCAAAGCCGGCCTGCCCAGTGAGGTGGAGTGTTTTACCGTGAACAAGGTCTGCGGCTCCGCCCTTAAAACGGTGATGCTGGCCGCCCAGGCGGTACAGGTAGGGGACGCCGACGTGGTGGTGGCCGGCGGCATGGAAAACATGACCATGGCCCCCTACTACCTGGAAAAAGCCCGCTTCGGCTACCGTATGGGGCCGGGCCAGATCCAGGACAGCATGGTCCACGACGGGCTGTGGGATATCGTCAACGACTTCCACATGGGCATCTCCAACGAGCTCTGTTCAGAAAAATACAACATCTCCCGCGAAGCGCAGGACACCTATGCCGCCCAATCCTATGAACGCACCCTCAACTCCATTGAAAACGGTCTGTTCAAAGACGAGATCATGCCGGTGGAGATTCCACAGCGCAAAGGCGACCCCATGATCTTTGACACCGATGAGTGTCCCCGGGCCACCAGCCTGGACGCCCTGGCCAAGATGCGGCCGGCCTTTAAGAAAGGCGGCGTTACCACAGCGGGCAACGCCTCCATCATCAGCGACGGCGCAGCTGCCGTGGTGGTCATGTCCCGGGAAAAAGCCGAAGCCCTCGGATGCACGATCATGGCCTCCATCGGTGCCCAGGCCTCGTCCGGCATCGAGATGAAATACGTCCTGGTGGCCCCCATCTGGGCGGTTCCCAAGGTTTTGAAGAAAGAGGGCATCGGCCAGGAAGAGGTGGACCTGTTCGAGATCAACGAGGCCTTTTCCGGCTCCACCTGCGCGGTGATGAACGAGCTTAAACTCGACCCGGCCAAGACCAACGTGGCCGGCGGCAGCGTGGCCCTGGGCCATCCCATCGGCGCCAGCGGCTGCCGCGTGCTGGTGACCCTGATCCACAACATGATCCGCGAAGACAAAAAAACAGGCCTGGCCTCCCTCTGCCTGGGCGGCGGCGAAGCCGTGGCGATGGTTGTCAAGCGCTAAGGCAACATCGGGGTAATAGATGAGTTAAGAAATCCCTACATAATTGATGAACGCAGACAAAGGAGAAGCATAGCATGGAGATAAAGACATTCGGTGTTGTCGGTGCGGGCCAGATGGGAAGCGGTATTGCACAAGTGGCGGCCACCAGCGGCCTGAACGTGATCATGAACGATATCAACGATGAATTCGTCAAGCGCGGCCTGGGCGGCATCGATCGTTTTCTTTCCAAAGGCGTGGAAAAAGGCAAGCTCTCTGTAGAAGATAAAGACGCCATCCTGGGCCGCATTCAAGCCAGCACCGATTTGAACGACATGGCCCAGGCCGATTTTGTCGTGGAAGCGGCCAGCGAAAAAGAAGAGATCAAGTTCGGCATCTTCGAGACCCTGGACAAGGTGTGCAAGCCCGATGTGATTCTGAGCACCAACACCTCTTCCATTCCCATCGGCCGCATCGCCGCCAAGACCGGGCGGGCCGACAAAGTGATCGGCATGCACTTCATGAACCCGGTGCCGCTGATGAAGCTGGTGGAAGTGATCCGGGGCATCGCCACATCCGATGAGACCTTCAAGATCACCTGGGACCTTTCGGAGAAGTTCGGCAAGGTACCGGCCGAAGCCAACGACTTTCCCGGATTCATCTCCAACCGCATTCTCATGCCCATGATCAACGAAGCGGTTTTCGCCCTCTACCATGGGGTGGGCGCCAAGGAAGCCATCGACACCGTCATGAAGCTGGGCATGAACCATCCCATGGGACCGCTGGCCCTGGCCGATCTGATCGGGCTGGATACCTGCCTGGCCATCATGGAAACCCTCTACGACGGCTTCAAGGACTCCAAGTACCGGCCCTGTCCGCTGCTGCGCAAATATGTGGAGGCCGGATGGCTGGGAAGAAAGACGAAGAAAGGCTTCTACGATTACTAATCGATCCAGCGGCTTGAGCTTGCATCATCCATGAGGAGCATAGTGCGTTATTTTCTTATCACATTATTAGCGGTATGGGTGCTGGGTTGCATTCCTGATTCAGACCATCCGCTGACCGCGCCCGGTAAAGAACCGGCTGACCCTGCGATTCTGGGGACATGGTTCTGGAAGGATAAAAACGAGACCGGTTACATCCACATCGGATTGGATGAAAAATCCAGGCGGCTCACCCTGACCATGGTGGATTTTGACGAAGATGGTGCGATGGAGACCTCGGTCTATTCCGGACACACATCCTTTTTGGAAGAAAACAAGTACCTTAATCTCAAGTGGGCGCACCCGCCCCAGGACGAACTGACCGGTTATATCTTCGTGAAATATGCGGTGGGGGCGGACGCGCTCGGCATCGCCCTGATGGACAGCGAAGCGGTCGAAAAGGCAATAAAGGACGGCGCGCTCGAGGGTCGATTGAAAAAGGACAAATGGTTCTTTTCAGTTCATATCACCGAGGGACAGAAAAAGCTTCAAAGTTTTGTGCGCAAGCATGACAAAAGGTTGTTCCCGGAGATGAAATATATGAAAAAGCTGACGCTGCAGAATCCGTTATCCATGCGGACCGGCCGGCAGCCGCCTGGTTAGAAGTGGTTTGCAACCGGGTGCAAAGCACCCGGTTGCCGGCCGGTTCATTTGCCGCCGGCAAACCGGCCGCCCCGTATCCCTTACCAAGGAGGATCAATGGCACAAAAGAAGAAAAAGGCGCCAACTCCGGTCGGGAAGAAAATAAAGCAGGTTCGAACCAAGAAGAAGATGACCCTGGATCAGATCGCCAATGACACCGGATGCAGCATCGATTACCTCAAGCAAGTCGAAAGCGGCCGGGAAATGCCTCCGGTGGGAACCCTGCTGCAAATCTCACGCGCCCTCCAGATCGACTCCGGCTATCTGCTCAAAGAACAGGAAGAGACCCGCAAGGCCCGCGCCAAAGCCTACACCAAACGCACCGACAACTACGCCTACGAGACCCTGACACCGGGTGCTGAAAACAAACACTTGAAAGGGTTTCGCATTCACATCAAAGCCCGCAAAGAACACCAAGGTGTGGGATACCAGCACGAGGGCGAGGAGTTCGTCTACGTGCTCAACGGCAAGGTGGAGATCGCCGTGGGCGACCACATCAACCGGCTGGGCCCCGGAGATTCGCTGCATTTCAACTCTGCCATCCGCCACCATATGCGCAATGTGGGGGATGCCGATGCCGAACTGCTGGTGGTGCTGTACAATCCCTAAAATCTGTTTCGGGGAGAGGCGATATGACCCTTCAACTCACCGATGAACAAAAGATGATCCAGACCATGGTGCGGGAGTTCGCCCGCGACGTGGTGGCGCCAGGCGCCGCCGAACGCGACCGGACCAAGACCTTCCCCGCCGATATCCTGCGGCAGATGGGTGAGCTGGGCCTGATGGGCATGATGATTCCGCCCGAGTATGGCGGCAGCGGCGCCGATACGATCAGCTACGTATTGGCCCTGGCCGAGATCGCCGGGGCCTGCGCCTCCACGGCCGTGGTGATGTCGGTGCAGAACTCCATCGTGTGCGAAAGTCTGCTTCGTTTCGGAACCGAAGAGCAGAAGCAGCGTTTTCTGGTCCCCCTGGCCGGCGGGGAGAAGATCGGCGCTTTTGCGCTGACCGAACCGGATGCCGGCTCCGATCCGGTGAGCCAGACCACCCGGGCGAAACGCAGCGACGATGACTACATTCTCAACGGCACCAAGCGGTTCATCACCTCCGGCCGCAATGCCCATATCCTCCTGGTCACCGCCAAAACCGATCCGGCGCTGAAGCACAAGGGGATCTCGACTTTTATCCTCACCGCAGACGACCCGGGCTTTAAAACCGGGCACCTGGAAGAGAAAATGGGCCTGCGGGCATCGGACACCACGGATGTGCTGATGGACGACTGCCGCATTCCGGCCGACCGTCTGCTGGGCGGCGAAGGCCAGGGGTTTACCATCGCCATGAAAGGGCTGGACGGCGGCCGCATCGGCATCGCCGCCCAATCCATCGGCGTGGCAAAGGCGGCCATCGATGCCGCTGTGGCCTACACAAAGGAACGCGAACAGTTCGGCCGCAAGGTATCCAAATTCCAGGGCCTGCGCTGGATGGTCGCCGATATGGCCACCGAACTGGAAGCCGCACGCCAGCTCACCTTTTCGGCAGCAGCCATGAAGGACCGGGGCGAAGACCACACCCAGCAGGCCTCCATGGCCAAGCTGTACGCTTCGGAGATGGTCAACCGCGTCACGGCCCAGGCCCTGCAGCTCCACGGCGGATACGGCTATACCAAAGAGTATCCGGTGGAGCGATACTATCGGGATGCGCGGGTGTTCACCATTTATGAAGGCACCTCTGAAATCCAGCGCGTGGTGATCAGCAATCATATCTTCAAGGATAAGCGCACCCCCTGAAATGTGGTGTTGAGGGGGGCTCTCGAACTCAATCTCCGCGTTGGCCCCGGAATTTCAATCCTCGGCATATTGCAATATGCCTGCGGTTGAAATCCCGCGGCCGCCTTGATCTTGAGCCCGAGAGCCCCCCTCAACACCACATTCCATCGATTACACGGAAGGAAATTATTCACTCAAAAGGGAGGGAAACCATGGGTACGAAAGTCATCATCTACGGGAAGCCGGGCTGACCCTATACGGATCGGGCCAGGGCGGCCTATAAGGGTCATGAGTACGTCAATGTCAAACAGAGCAGGGACAATTTGGACGCCATGCTCAAGTGGAGCAAAGGTTCGCGGCAGGTGCCGGTGATCGTTCAGGGCAGCGATGTGACCGTCGGCTATGGCGGTTCCTGAGGCGTTTGACCCATCGGGCCGGTCCGGCCCGAAAAAACAGCGCCTGTAAAAAAAGCAATCTTGTACAACAGCGACAGGAAACCCCATGTCGGACGTCCAATAGCGAGACAGCAGCATCAACATCAAAAGACGCGGACCTTCCATGGCCAAAAAAACATTTCATCACGACGACAAAGAACGGGACTGCGGCTGTCCCCAATCAGAATCCTCTTACGCCCCCGGCGCAAAGGTGATCAATATGGCCCTCCAGGGCGGCGGAGCCCACGGCGCCTATGCCTGGGGCGTGATCGACCGGCTGCTGGAGGACGGCCGAATCGAAGTGGAGGGGCTGTGCGGCACCAGCGCCGGGTCCATGAACGCGGTGGTCTTTGCCTATGGCAACATGAACGACGGCCGGGGCGGGGCAAGGGAAGCGCTCTATAATTTCTGGAAAGCGGTCAGCCGGGTCGGCGCGCTTTACAGCCCATTGCGGCAGACCCCTTGGGAGTTCATCAACAGCCATGTCAACCAGGAGTGGAACCAGGACGGCTCCATTGCCTACCACTACTTCGATCTGATGACCCGCGTCTTTTCGCCCTATCAATTCAATCCCCTCAACTTCAACCCCTTGCGCCAGGTGCTGGAAAAAGCCGTCGATTTCAAGAAGCTGAAACAATGCCAGAGCACCAAGCTGTTTCTCAGCGCCACCAATGTGCGCACCGGCAAAGTCAGGGTCTTCAGGACCGAAGAGATCACCGCTGACGTGGTCATGGCCTCCGCCTGCCTGCCCCAGCTCTTTCAGGCCGTCCGGATCGGAGAAGACCACTTCTGGGACGGCGGCTACATGGGCAACCCGGTGCTTTACCCGCTCTTCTACCACACCGACTCCCGGGACGTGCTGGTCATCCATATCAACCCCATCGAACGGGATGAAGTGCCCTCCAACTCGGCGGACATCCTCAACCGTCTCAATGAAATCACCTTCAATTCCTCATTGCTCAAAGAGATGCGCGCCATTGCCTTTGTGAACAAATTAATCGAAGAGGACTGGATCAAAGAGGAGCACAAGCACAAGCTCAAAAACGTGATCATGCACTCCATCCGCGCCGACACCGTCCTTTGCGACCTGAGCGTGGCCAGCAAATTCAACACCGACTGGCACTTTCTGCTCTACCTGCGCGACCTGGGCAGAGAAATGGCCGGCCAGTGGCTGGCGGCGAATTTTGAACGCGTTGGGAAAGAATCCAGCGTAAATTTGCGTGAAGAGTTCCTAGATATATCCCATCGAGGTTGAAAATGCCGGAGAGCCCCTGGTGATTTGTTGCCGGAGGCTTACAGTAGTTGGACTACGCCTTGCCCCAGGGGCTCTCAGGCATTTTCAACGCCGTTTTCAGCTCTAAAATTGTGGCGAGAACCCACTTGGCCGGTCTTGTGCCTGTAACGCCGATGGCGAAATTTTCCTGTGTTTGATTGGCGTCTTGTCGCACATGCACCAAGCGTTTTAGCTTGACATTCATGGCTATATCCTTTAATTATGGATAGTTACGTCAATTGATGGCAAAGGGTGTCCATTTGTTTATGTATTGGATACCCAATCATATTGACAACATCCAATGAACATATTCGTTTCTATATCATGCAGTGCTTTAAATACATTTAACCGCAAGCAAGTCCCAGGCAAGCTGTAGATGCGATTCTATTGATCGACCTGAGTCGAATTTTGCCAAAACATGAGGATGACAACAGCAATCGGGTAAGGTGTATTTCCCCAGATTATTTATTAGAAATAATGGGATATAAATACGCAGCTCTATTCTTTATGTAAATAATAATAGGCGTTTATATTTAGATTAAAGGATCTATGCCCCAAAAATGGGGTTTTTGCTCCAGAACATTTATCGACGTTTTTGGGGCCGAATATATGTTAGTTGATGGTAAAAAAATTGAGAATCGAGCAAGGTTCTAAAGAATTAATCCGAAATCAGATCATCAAAGGAGAGACGATATGGCTATATATTTAGTCGTGGCTCTAACAGTTATAAGCGTAGGTATCTGCTACTATGCTGCCAAACAACGTGGGCTTAGCACACCCTACTGGGTTTTTATGGGGGCTTTATTTGGACCGTTGGCAGTCCCTTTCGTCTTTCTGGCAAAATCAAAGCACACAAATAGTAATGGTGCGCATTGAAAGCGTATGCAACTAACCACACCCTGCACAGGATTCGCAGGGCCGGGCCGCTGAAGCCCAAACATGGTTTGGTGTTAACGTGCTTTTAAAACGGCCACATACCCTGCTCACCTGTGAGGGTGAACGTTAGGGCTTGAGCATAATGCATCCATTTCAAAATGAACAAACATGGACAGGCGGGAGTTTTGAAATCCTATTTTATCTAGGGGAAAAGAACGAAATTTATTTGCTTGAGAAGCTATGGTTTGAAATGGGATTTGATGGACCATATATAGACAACAAAGTAATCCCTACAAAGCAAAAGAAGCTAAACGCCCTTGTAAATATCGAGAGTGGGAATCTTTATGGCACAGGTCTAATTGAAAACAAAACTGTGGCTTGCTCCACAACAACCATCAAAGATGAAGATGGAGTATGGATTTATTTTGGTTTCCCATTAGGTGGATTGAATGAAATTTATGACGTTGGCGCTTATCCATTTGAGGATGGGAAAAATCCCGTTTGGACTGAACAACTTGCACAATACTTTAAGAAAATGGCAGAAAAACTTTTTCGTGATGTGCCATTTGATGGTGCCATAATTGGCTGGCTCACTGCTGTCGAGGTAGATGAGATTCTGGATGCAATAAGATCCGATGTACCGGGGAAAAGATGGTTCTGGTATCTAATAAACGAAAATGGAAAACTAAGTTGGTATCCACAGAACACGAACGAGCCCTTAATGACAATCCAGCCCTAGCAACACCCTGCACTGGATTCGCAGGGCCGGGCCACTGAAGCTTATGCAAGGTTTGGTGATAACGTGCTTTTGAAAACGGCCGCATACCCTGCTCACCTGTGAGGGTGAGCGTTATAAGAGAATGATTTCTGAATAAAATGCAAAAAACAAACTTAAATCTGATTAGTATTTTCCTTATTGTATTTTTTACATTGGGAACTTGCTATGCAGATAATGTCACAATCGATTCAGGCTATTGTGTCAATAAAAAAAAAAAATCAAGGACTCTAATTTGCTTGTTATTAGTCCAGATAATAATTCTGAGCCAATATGGTTTAATGTTTCGAAATGGAGAATATCTGTTCTAAAAAATCCACCACCAACTCTGCATGATGTATTAACTCTTAATGCATCAAACGATAACAAATATCTTGCGATTTTGTCTGTAGGTGAAGGTCATCCAGTGATTGACATTATTTTGGTTTCTGATGTTTTGAGTGATCTCAAGCCATCATTTTCTTACAGTTTAGACCCATACCCTGGAGACGTTACTATAGTTGAATGGAATGCACATGCCCTACATGTTAAAAGTGATATGCTTTTGACTCACAGGATTAATGACGGTCGGGTGCCGGGCGCACTCATGCTATTTTCAGCCGAATCATTTGTGTTGGACGTAGAAACTGGAAAAATTGAGCCTATTTCTGAAAGTTTAAAGGATCCTATCGCATATTATGGAAATCACCTTCTTGAAACCCCTGATGAATATAGTCCTGTAACAGAGTTAAGTGCAATGGATGTGCTTAATGGAAAAGAAGCAATACCATATTTGCAAACGGCTTTAAAAAGAAAAAGGTATATAAAATACCAAGCAGATATAATTGAAGTTATTGAGAGATTAAAAAAGTCTTATAACAAGCCTAGTTCAGCCGATGCAAAAAGCAGCGCGGCTGATTAGGAGCGCTAAAAGGAAATACGTGGATATATCATTAGCGAATAAGCTTATCTCGATGGCGCAAAACGACCAACGCATGCTGAATGAGCTATTCGAGGACGGTGAGTTGCCCTCTGAAGAGTACCATCCAACAATGCGCAAAGTGCATGAAAGAAATGCAGCTTGTCTGAAAGAGATAATTCAACAACATGGTTGGCCAGGTTCAGACCTTGTGGGCCGAGAAGGCGCTGAGTCTGCTTGGCTCATTGCCCAACATGCTGTATTTGATTTATTCATGATGAAGGATTTCCTTGCATCGCTTAAGCAAGCAGTGGCTTCAGGGACAGCCGAAGGTTGGCAAGCCGCTTTTCTTGAGGACCGTGTGCTGATTATGTCGGGTAAAGAACAAATTTATGGTACACAGTTCGATCGGAACGAAGAAGGGTGGCCCGTTCCATGTCCGATTAAGGAAGCAAACACTGTAAATGAACGGCGTGCCGAGTTTGGGCTAAATTCTTTGGAAGAGCGTCTGCAGGAAATGATCGAGGGCGAGCGTTTGCGCCGCGATAAGCGTCCAAAGCGCTAACCACCGCGAGTTGTCGGACTCGCTTTGCTCGACCGCAGACGCCGAGTGTTAGATGACAAAACTATCCGCAAGGAGGACTAAAGTGATCGAAAAGCATAGGATTAAGTTTCCAAAGATCAAGGCAGATGACCTTGATCAAGATGAAGAATTTTTCTTTTTAGTCGAACCAGATGGCCGGGAAAGAAAAATCCGTTTTCATGAATATGGAAAGATTTACGAAATAAAGGGATTGTATGAGCAATTATTCTATGAACGCCTGAAATGTAATTCTCCAGTAAAGGTCTCGGAGGCACTAAAATATTCCCTAAATCAAGTTTCTGAAAACCTCTCGGAACTTCGCGTACTGGATTTGGGGGCAGGTAATGGGATGATGGGCGAACAATTGAGGAAACATGGGGTTGCGCGTCTAGTCGGAGTGGATATTATTCCTGAAGCATATGAGGCAACCCAACGGGATAGACCAGTTGTATACGATGCCTACCACGTGGAAGATTTTTGTAAATTAACTGATAAAAAAAGAGAAGACCTGGCAGAATGGTCATTTAATTGTTTGACTACTGTTGCGGCACTCGGATTCGGAGATATCCCGGTAAGAGCATTTACAGAGGCATTCAACATTTTGCAAAGCAAGGGTTGGATTGCCTTTAATATTAAGGAAACTTTTCTCGACAAAAGCGATACATCCGGATTTTCTCTGGGTATTCGCGAACTGATTCTATCAGAGTATCTTGATGTATATTACCTTGAACGATATCAACACAGGCTTTCAATGGAAGGTCAACCTTTGTATTATTTTGCCATAGCGGGCCGAAAGAATGCGGACATCCCGCAAGATTTTTTAACATCAATCGGAACGTGTCAATGAGAATGAGACAGTTCGGTCGAGGGAAGATGGGGCAAACCTTGAAGTGTGAATAATGAGATATAGTTCACAATTCAAGGTTCGGCCCCAGAGGTTCACTATCCCGATTGTGTGTCTGATCGAGGTGGAAAAGATATTTAACGGACATAACAGGCGTTTCGCTATTCGACATGCTTACCTCCATCGATCGGCTCTTTCTGATTCTGCAAAATGCGGTCAAAGGCCGTCATACCTCCCAAGGCTCCGAGGCCCATGGTTTCCACCGCAGTGCTGGGCACGATGATCATAGAACCCTTTTTCTTCAATCCCTCGTAAATCATGTTCATGGCCCTGAGATGCAAAGCCGAGGGGTTGTCCTTGTAATGTTTGGATGCGTCCGAAAACTTTTCTGCGATTTCCGTTTCGGCGGTGCTTAGTATAATCCGCGACTGTCTCTCACGCTCGGCTTGGGCTTTTCTGCTCATCGCATCTTCCAGGGCTTTCGGAATTATGATGTCCTTAATTTCTACGGACTGCACCGTGATCCCCCATGAGTTGGTTTTGGCTTCAAGGACTTTCTGAATTTCCCGACCCAGTTTGTCCCTTTGGGACAACATCTCACCCAGTTCGTGCTTTCCGATAGCGTCCCTTAAAGCGGTTTGGGCTGAGAAGGCCACTGCTTCATCGAAATTCGATACCTCCAAAACGCATTTCTCCGCATCCCATACCATCCAGAAAGCAATGGCATCCACGTTTACCGGTACGGTATCCATCGTCAAAGTGGTCTCCGCTCGGAAATCGGTCACCCGGATTCTCTGATCGACATAATTGGCCACTTTGTCCAACACCGGAATAATAAAAAAGACGCCTGAGCCCCGCAATGCGCGGAATTTGCCCAGTCGCAACAGCACAGCCCTTTCCCATTGAAAGGCGATCTGCAAACAAGGTGCCGCCAAGCCGGCCAGGCTGGTGAACGTTACCAGGATCCAACTCTCAGGCCGATGACGAAGATATACCGCCAATGCGGCCAGCGCCGTCAAAACCAGCACGGCCTCCCAGATCTGAGATATGCGGATCAACAGGGATAACCCCAGGGCCGCCGCCATGATGGTGACCACCACCTGTAGATCAAAAGGAAACACACAAAAATGCAACCCCAAGCCGGTCAGGCAAAGTGCCATCAAGGCCATGATGTTAAGCGGACTGAAACGAAAATCCGCCTGGAAGCTGGTGGCGAACTGCTCCAGCGCCTTTATTTTATTTGTTCCTATTATCTTGCCCATTATTGAGCCTCCTTTCATTTCAATCACTTAGGAATGCCTGCGTTGCTTCAGGTTTTCCAGCAAGTCATCCAGGCTGAACCCATGGGAGGAGGCCCGGGCCAGAAATTCCTGGCAAATTTGATCCAGGATGCGCCGCCGCTCCATGTCATCACGATCCACCTTTTGGTGGCTGATGAATGTGCCTGAACCCATCTGGGTGTCCACGAGGCCGGTCAACTCCATTTCCATGTAAGCCCGGCTGACGGTGTTGGGATTGATGGACAGGTCCACCGCCAGTTGACGCACTGTAGGCAAACGACTTCCTGGAGTAATGGCCCCGGTCACAATGGCGCTTTTAACCTGATCGATAATTTGCCGGTAAAAGGGAACGCCACTTTTAAGATCCAATTTGAATGAGATGCTCACACTTGCCCCTTACATTGTTATAGAGCTATATTGTATTAGTTTATTAGTACAATAAATGGCCGTTGTCAAGTTTGAGATTAAACAGCGCGAAGGGAGTGGCTGTTGTTAAAAACGGGAGAGGAAGGAGCCTTGCGATTCCTTCCTCTCACACCGCCGCGCATTGGCAGTCCATGGCGGGAAAAATTACTTTTACTGTTCCAGCGTTATTTTTTGCTTGGGCCTAAAAAACATGGCATTAAGAAGCCAGAATTATTCTGGAAAATGGAAGCACTGGTGCTGTGATTTCTCCGGCATCATTGGGTGCCACAGATCGGAAGACCGTTGTGCTTAAACGTCAGCCGCATATGGCGGAGCAGGGTCGTACTGAAGGATTTTTCTGACCTGGCGGGCGTGATCAGGGGTGTAGATCTCTCCCGTCAGCCACAGGGCCATATCGATGCCTGCCGATATCCCCTGGGAAGTTACAACTTTTCCATCTCGAACGTAGCGCATGTCCGGCCGTTCCTTAACTTCGGGGTCGTTTTTTAGAAAATCCATCAGCATCCAGTGCGTCGTTGCCTTGCGGCCTTTGAGCAGGCCGGCTTTTTGGAGGATTAGAGATCCTGTACATACTGCTGTCATGTAGTCCACTTTTTCGAATTGCTTCTGCACCCAGTTTATGGCGTTGTCATCGCCAAGGGCGTATTCATGTATATCTGCCGTACCGGGCAGCAGCAATACGTCCAGTTCCGGCGCATTGTCGAAACGATAATCGGGTATCATTTGCAGGCCTCCCGCTCCTCTGAGGGGCTCCGTGTTCTGGGCGATGGTCACCACGCTCCCCCCGCCCAGCACTAAATTTGAAGCTGAAAAAACCTGGAGCGGTCCCACAAAGTCCAGCTCTGCGACCTGTTCATAAATGAATATTCCGTATGTCAGTTGCTTTGTCATGGTGTTCTCCTTTGCTTTTTTTAAAATGGGCCCGGTATTGGGCCGGACTGATGCCGAGCCTTCTCTGGAAAGCGCGACGCAGCCGCTCCTCGCGGCCAAATCCTGATTTGTGAGCCACGCGCTCAAGCCCCTCCATGCCGGATTCAAGCAACTCCCGGGCGCGATCGATCCGCAGTTGTTCGATAAACCGGCCGGGGCTCAAGCCGAATTCCGATGGAAAAATTCGTGCAAAGGTTCGCGGGCTCATGTGGGCTTGTTCGGCAAGCCGTTCCACGGTGAGGTTCTTGTCCAGATGGGTTTCAACCCATTCCATGAGATCTTTGAAGCGCCTGCCCGCTTTTGCCTGAACGGCCAAGGGGGTGCTGAACTGGCTCTGATGGCCGGGCCGCCTGCGGTAAAGGACGAGGATGCGGGCCACCTCCATGGCCAATGTGGGGCCGAAGTCGTCTTCAACCAAAGCCAAGGCCAGGTCGATACCGGCCGTAACGCCTGCGCTGGTGGCAATATGGCCGTCTTGTATATAGATGGCGTCCGGTTCAACGCTTACCTGCGGGTAGCACTCGGCCAGGCGGTCGGACATTTTCCAGTGGGTTGTGACCCGGCGGCCGTCGAGGAATCCGGCGGCGGCCAAAAGGAATGCCCCGCTGCAAATGGAGACGATTCGCTCCGTTTTTTGCGCAGACAGACGCACGGCCCGAACAATCGCGGGATCTCGGGATACGGTTTCGGCGATCAATCCCCCCGGCACCAGTAGGCTGTTGGTCTTCTGTTTTCCCGGGCGGCTCTCTGCGTGCAGCCGCAGACCGGAAGCGGTCGGGACGGGCCCCGGCTGCAAGGCCGAAAAGACCATTTCGTAGCCTTGGTGATCCCTGCCGCTGCTGGAGAGCAATTCGGTGGCTGTATGGAAGACGTCCAGCGGACCGGTTACATCCAAGGATGTCATACCCGAGTATAGAAAAAATTCAATCCTCTTCATCATGGGCTCACTATAGGGGGTGCCAGGTTTGGCTGCAATGACAAAAAACACGCAATTTCTGCCAGATGCGTATGGATTGGGGCGGATTCTGGTAATTCTATGGGACGCTCCCAGCTTTTGAACTTTGCGCTTCAGTATAAAAGGTGCCACTTCTGCCGCTGAGCCTTCTATAAGACCGTCGGACTGAATCTGACAGGTCCAACATTCACGGCCGGCCACCCAACCGACACTTGGGCCGTCTTTAGAATCGGCGGTTGTTGTTGATGTGAATGCGTATTACATTTGAAGCTGTCATTTGTCGTTGGGCTTTGCGGTGCTCAGCCCAACCTGCGGCCATGGGCTGTAATAATCAACTTCGAAAAGGTGCGAACGGATGGAAGTCGAAGACCGTTTCAGAGAAAGTTACGAGTCAGGGGATACCCCTTGGGACGTTGGCCGGCCTGATTTCAATCTCATCGAAGTTGTGACCCAAAGACCGGTTCACGCCTGCAAGGTCCTGGAAGTGGGCTGTGGAACCGGAGACAATGCCATATGGCTTGCCCAAAATCGTTTCAAGGTGGTTGGTGTTGATGCCTCGGACATTGCCATAGACATGGCCATGGCAAAAGCGGCTGAAGCCAATGTGAAATGCGATTTTTTCCATGCTGATTTTCTCAGGTCTGAAATTCAGGGTGCGCCTTTTGGCTTTATATTTGACAGGGGTTGTTTTCACTCCTTCGATTCCGGAGATGACCGAATAAGCTTTGCGGAAAAGGCGGCTGGACTTTTGGAAGCGGAGGGGCTGTGGCTGACCATCGTCGGCAACGCTGACGGGCATCGCCAACGTCCCGGCCCGCCCCAAAGGTCGGCAGAAGATATTGTTTCGGCGGTGGAACCCTTTTTTGAGATTCTTTTACTCCAATCGAGCCGCTTTGAGTCGAATCGTCCGGAACCATCAAAGGCCTGGAGGTGTCTCATGCAGAAACGTCGCATCTCATAGATGCTGTAAAAAGGGAATTGAATCTGATGGCCGGCCCTGCTATCAAATGACACCTCCAATTGAATATGGAAACGGTCTATGATTTTCAATCAGACAGGCAAAGCCGCCGACGGATTATATGTTTTAGGGACCAGCCACTTTCCCACCCACCTGGTCATCGGCGCCGAGCCGGTTCTAATCGAAGCCGGCGTTGCCTGCCTGGGGTCTCTCTATGAATCCGAGATTCGCAAGGTATTGAAAAATCAGGTGCCGACGCATCTGTTCCTCACCCACGTCCATTTTGACCATTGCGGGGCCGCCGCTTTTCTGAAGCAAAAGTTCCCCGGCCTGAACATCTGTGCAAGTCAAAAAGCCGCCGACATCATGCGCCGTCCCAATGCCGTCAAGACCATTAAACAGCTCAACGATGAAGTCGAAGGGTGGATAGGCGAAGAGGAAACGCCCAACTCGGCCCGGACGATTCCTTTCGAACCCTTTGCGGTCGATCGGGTTCTTGCCGAAGGGGACCGTATCGATATCGGAAACGGCCTGACCGTAGAAGTCCTGGCCACCCCGGGGCACACCTGGGACTCCCTGAGCTATTATATCCCTCAGAAAAAATGGGTTTTTATCGGCGAAGCCGGAGGCGTCACCGGCCCCACCGGATTTATTTCGACTGAATTCCTGGCCGATTTCGACGCCTATATGCAAAGCCTCGAGCGCCTGTCATCGCTGAATCCGGACATCGTTTCCCAGGGCCATTTCGCCTTGTTTACCGGAGCGGACGCCAAAACCTTTTTCAGCCGCTCCATCGAGGCCGCCCTTCGCTTCAAGGACCTCGCCGACGGCTTCCTGGATGAAGAGCACGGCGATGTGGACAAAGTCGTGCAGCGCATCAAGGCCGCCGAATATGACGATCGGCCTGGACCCAAGCAACCCCTGACCGCCTATCTTCTCAACCTGCAGGCCCGCGTGCGCCACCTGGCGGCACGCGCTTGAGCGCACCGCTGCCAAGTCAGGCGGACCGGTGTCGATTTTTAACCATGGCTGGGGTCAAATGGAACCTGGGTTGGGGGCAACCCCTGGATAGCTGATAAAAAGATATAATTCCCGAATCAAAGTTTGATATTGGAGGATGACCTCTGAGGCATTTTTTTACATTGCTGCGCTAACTTAATGAAAAGGAGATCGTTTTAATGCGGCCTGGCAACTTGGTTTTTCTACTGGCGCTATTTTTTGCATTGATGGGTTGCTCGTCAAAAAATACCTGGGACAATTACAGAGGCGGAAAACATCTGGTTATAGAGGTGGAACAAACCGGAGATGAAAGCGTAGACCGTTCAAACCTGCAAAAGATATATACCCTTATGGTTCAGCGACTGCATGACTTCGGAATAAGAGATTTATTTGCTATAAAGGAAGGAAAGGATAGAATAATTTTACAGCTTCCTCACAAGACGAAACTTCAGAAGGAAATCTACGATCTCGTACTTAATTCGTACAAATTGGAATTTAAAATTGTTAATGAAGACTATAATGTTGAACAGTTGGATAAAAGCAATCTGCCGCCAAATATTCAGCTGTTAAATACGAGCAAAAGCGCTCCAGGCAATGATCATCGACTATTTGCTGTGAATAAAAAAGCGCTTTTAACAGGTGCTTATATTATTGATGCAAAGGTGACATTTGATAAATATACCGATAGGCCAAATGTGGAATTTGAATTCGATAAGGAAGGCGCCATATTATTCAAATTCATTACCGGGAATAATATAAAAAAACGGCTGGCCATGATATTTGACGGTGAAGTCTATTCTGCGCCGGTGATCCAGACCACAATAACGGGAGGCCATGCCATACTGACAGGAAATTTTTCTGACCAGGAAGCCAAAATCCTGGCTATTTGCCTGAGGCAAGGGGCGTATCCGGCAAGCGTCAGGCTTATTGCCGAGAATAGCCTCACTGAAGATATATGGTTGGGATCTAACAAGGACAATCAACATTAAGGGTCGTCATAGGCTATTCGATTTCTACCCATGGCGTTTGATTAGAACCTATCTCAAAAAAGTATTTTGGCCCAATCTGGGCGTTGGTGCCGGGTTCCAAATCCTCAACATACTTCAGTATACCTGCGGTTTGAAACCCGACCCCGCCTACACCTTGGACCAAAATCCGTTTTTTGAGATAGGTTCTAGTTGTTTTCAAACCAGGTGCTATGCACCTGGTTATAACTGCAACGATAGAAGCACGGCGTGCTCATGTTTTTCCGGCCTATGGCCGGAAATCCAAGCCACCCGCTTTGCGGGTGGTCGTTAACTCAGCGATGGGCCATGCATTTTATTTCGACCAGCGCGTTTTTGGGCAGGGATTTTACACCCACCACGGCGCGGGCCGGTTTGTGGGTGTCGAAATAGGATTCGTAGATGGCGTTGAACTGGGCGAATGCGTCCATGTCCGTTAAAAAGACATCCACGGCAGTGACATGGTGCAGGTCGCACTCGGCCGCTTTGAGCACGGCCTGCAGGTTGGAGAGGGCCTGACGGGCCTGGGATTCAAGATCGGCGCCCTTCATCTCGCCGGTTTGGGGATCGAGTCCCAACTGGCCGCTGACGAAAACCAGGTCGCCGGACACAATGCCCTGTGAGTAAGGCCCGATGGCGGCCGGTGCCTCTTTTGTTTGAATAATCAGATGCATATCGCCTCCTTTCAGCGATGGGGGTAAGGGCCAAAGCGGCCAACGTCCGTCGGTAGCGCGACGGTATTTCATGGGGAGCAGACGCTCAAGTTTTTCCAGCGTGTGCCGATTATGCCTTATAGTATAGTCGCATCCGGATAGGCGCAACACTGGAGAACCGCCATCATGTCAGCACCCCCCAAAACCGCCGGCCCTTCAATCGGCTTGTCGGCCATGTCCAAGACCGATCTCTCCCTGTTGGAAAAGAGCAATTTAATAGACGGTACCCAGTGGGCCAACGACTTCTCATTTGCGCAGGTTAAAAAGATGGCCGCCTTTGTCGATGTATATCAAGTGCCTGCAGAGACGGTCCTGTTCTTTGAGGGGGATAAAATCGCTTTTTTGGTTTTGATCGTTAAAGGCGGGGTTCATGTGGTCAAGTTCGATTCACACCGGACGCCCAAGCGCATCACCACCCTCGGTCCGGGCAAGACCATCGGAGAGATGAGCATCATCGACGGAGAGCCCCGCTCCGCTTCGGCGGTCACCTCCGTCGCGTCCACGCTGATGGTGATGACGGCGGAGAAATTCGATCGCCTGATGGATGAGTGGCCACGGGTCGCGGTTGTGCTGGTGCAGAAAATCGCCAAGCTGATGAGCCAGCATCTGCGGCAGACCAGCGGGCGGCTCATAGATCATCTCGGCAGCTAATCCCTGGCCGCCTGAGATTCAATTCGTAACCATCGCAACGCTGTTCATCTTTATATCTTGTATTTTACAGGCTTAAAGGCGATATTTTGACTTTAGCGGGGTTTTGGGGCTATAAATTCCCCCATCGACCCAGGAATTTACGCCCAAAGGAAAAGGCGCCAATGACCTTTTTGCGCATTTTTTTATTATTCACTACGGCCGCGGTGTTTACCGCTTGCACCGGCGGGTCTGTCCCCCTGAAGGAGCGCCAGCCTGAGGATTTGCGCAGGAGCATTCGTTATCTCAACAATGGTACAGAATATTATAACAAAGGGTGCTATGCGATGGCGGTATATCAGTTTCAAAAAGCGCACGAGATGTTTGCCGCCGCCGACAACCTTCAAGGTGCAGCGGATAGCCTCAACTCGATGGCCAACGCCTATTACCGGCTAAACGAGATGCCCAGCGCGGTTCTTGTCTATGATGAGGCCGTCGGATATTATCAGCTCCTTAAGGATCGAGAAGGGCTGGTTCGCGCTTTATCCAACAAATCAGCTGCCTTAACCTCCTCCGGCAGGGTAGAAGCAGCGGAGTCGGTTTTGAACGAGGCCGATACAGTTGCAGGAGATGACGCGCTCTTTTCCGGCCAACGGCTGAAAGCGCGCGCCATTCTTAAAATCAAGACCGGTCAGATCGACCAGGCCAAAAAGCTCTTGCAGCGCGCCTTACGCAAGATCTCCAAACGCGAGCCGGGTCAATACGCCAGCGCCCAATACACTATGGGGTATATGCTGCTCCAGCGTCACAATCCGAAAGAGGCGATGTCCTATCTTGAAAAAGCGCTCGCCGTCGACCGGAAATCGGAATCCTATTTCAGCATCGCTCAGGATCTTGAAACCATGGGCGATTGTCATGCCGAGTTGGGGCAACACGATCGCGCCGCGAGTTTTTATAAGCGCAGTATCAAGATATTCGCGCTGCTCGACCGTCCCGAAAGGGTTGAGCAACTCACGCCCCGATTGATGAAAAGCGCCTCCATCGCCTCGGTCGAGGTCGAGACGACCCTGCATTGGGTTAAGCAGTGGCTGGAAGGGCAGCTGGAAATCGGTATTTGCCGATGAATGGCCCACAAAAAGAGAAACGGCTAATCGAAAGTTTCGAATAGCCGTTAGGAGGAGAACAGATGAAAAAATTATTGGGTTTGGCGATTATAGGTAAATGCAATCTGCCTGCCAAACTTTGCGAAGTGGCGAATAATTTTTTTATTGTATAATTTTTGTTGTAATTTAGAATACTTGAAATATGGGGCGGTTTGCCTTTGATCTGAAGAGAGCGCGGCACATAGGGGCGGTGAGGGGCGGTCGAAGTTCAAAATATTAAACCCAATAGCGCTAAATTTAGAATATAAATAATAATAACAGTGTATTAAGTTTTTGGTTGAAAAGTTCAATAATTTGAACCCCGTTGGTCCCTTGTAAAAATTATTGCTTAAGGGTCTGAAATATTATGAGAATTATTTCCGTCCACCTTTTTGAACCCATCCAGATCCCGAAAAAGGTATCTCCGATGTGAAATTTTTTACAGCATGCTAATGCCGTGGGCAGGATTCGGTCATGAAAATAATCCAACACCGCGGAATGTACCGGTACCTCCTGGTTCTCACCATCGCTTCTACGGCCGGACTGCAAATCTGGCGGACCTTGTTCAATAATTTTGCGGTCGAGTCCGCGGGTTTGAGCGGCGTCCATGTGGGGATCCTGCAGTCGATTCGAGAAATCCCGGGTTTCCTGGCGCTGCTGGCCGTCTATATCATATTGATCATCCGGGAACACCGGCTTTCCGCCATAAGCGTATTGCTGCTGGGGATAGGGGTTGCGGCAACAGGATCCCTGCCCACCTTCGGCGGTCTGGTCCTCACCACACTGGTGATGAGTTTCGGCTTTCACTATTTCGAGACCACCAACCAATCCCTGACCCTTCAATATTTCGATGCCCAAACGTCGCCGTGGGTGTTTGGCAAGCAGCGCAGCTACGCTGCCGCCGCGAATATCACAGTGGGCATCCTGATTTTTACCTTATCCCCCATCATGAACTATGCATCTCTCTACGCGATCCTGGGCAGCATCATCATCGCCATGGCGCTGTGGGGATTCACCCGCGATCCAAGCGATCGTGATCTTGTGCCCCAACACAAGAAGATGATCTTCCGGCGTCGCTATTGGCTCTATTATTTCCTCACCTTCATGTCCGGGGCGCGCCGACAGATTTTCGCCACCTTTGCAGTGTTTCTGATGGTCAAGGTGTTCGAATATTCGGTTCGGGAAGTCGCCATCCTGTTTCTGGTGAATAATGTGGTCAACTATTACGCCAGCCCGCTTATCGGCCGTATGATCATTGCCCATGGGGAGCGAAAGGTGCTCACCGTGGAATACACCAGTTTAATTGTCATTTTCATCGGTTACGCCTTTGTTGCATCAAAATGGGTGGTGGCCCTGCTCTATATTTTCGACCATCTTTTCTTCAACTTCGCCATCGCCATCCGAACCTATTTTCAGAAGATCGGCGACCCGAAGGACATCGCACCATCCATGGCCGTAGGGTTCACCATAAACCATATTGCTGCGGTGGTTCTTCCGGTTCTGGGGGGTATGGCCTGGATGGTCGACTACCGCATCGTTTTTCTGTGCGGTGCCGGCATGAGCCTGATCTCTCTGATGGCGGTACAAAAAATAAAGATTTCAACAGGATAATCTTTAAACTTGGTGTTCAACCCGTCGATAACAGATCAAAGGGAGTGTTTCTTTTGTAAAAAACAGCAAACCACAGGTTGACTCATGGCCATTGAGACCCACCGGAAAATCAAGATCATCGTCATCTGGACCGGCCTTTTGGTTGGACTGTCCACAGGCGCCCGTTGCGTTGCCTCAGACCGTGTTCTGGTTGTGTACAGCTACCATCAAACATATGAATGGGTTCAGGATATCCACAGTTCCATCCAGGCGGTGCTGGGCGGTTTAGACGTTCAGCTGAAAGCGTTTTACATGGATACCAAGCGCCATCCGACAGTGTCATGGAAACGGCAGGCGGCGCAGAACGCCAAGGCGCTGATCCGCACTTTCGAACCGAGGGTGATCATAGCGGTGGATGACAATGCCCAGTTCTATCTCGCCAGGGCGTATGTGGGCCATCCTTCCATCCAATTGGTGTTTTGTGGCGTCAATGCCGAACCGGAGAAATACGGATATCCGGCTTCAAACGTCACCGGTATACTGGAGCGAACCTATCCTGCCCAAACCCTCAAGGTTCTGAAAACCCTCATGCCGAGCATCAACGGCATCGCCGTGGTGACCGACGACAGCACCACGGCAAAGATCATGCGGCCGCGCATTCTCAAACGCATCGGCAAGCTGGCGCCCAGTATAAACCTTGTAGAATATGAAACCCCGGACACCTTTTCCAACTGGATGCAGGTCATCAGCCGCCTGGACCAGGATCCCCGGGTGGATGCTTTCTTGGTCCCGCTCTATCATACGGTTCGTCGTGACGGAGATGACACCAGCCTGGCGTCCAAGGATGTGATGCGCTGGACCCTAGCCCATACCGGTAAACCGGTGGTGGGATTGTGGCCGAGCATCATAGAACATGGGGCTTTATTGGCCGTGACGGTGGATCCGAGTGAGCACGGACTGGAAGCGGCCCGTATGACCAAGGAGATCCTTTCCGGAAAGTCAGCGGCGGAAATTCCAATGCGCACCAATATAGACGGTTATGTCATGGTTAACCTGAGGGATAATGCCCATTTTGTCTTCGATGCGACGGTACAGGTCGATCAGATAGCCGATCTGGTGGTCCGATAAGCGCAGCGCGATACTGTTGGCGCATGGGTCAAATTCAGGCTGTACAACAGCCGCCGTCCCAACCTATAGTGATGGCGCAAACGGATCGGTTGTTGTGTCGATCAATTGCCTGGACAAGTATTAGCATGATGGATTCGCGATGATAAAGAGCCTCAAAGGTCGGTTTCTGCTCTCGATGACCGTTATGATTACGGTCGGCATGAGCCTTGCGACGCTGGTCTCCTATATCAATAGTCGAGACGCGGTGGAACGAGAGGCGACCCAACGGCTGCTGCAGGTCCGTGATGCCACCACGCGCAGCATTACCTCCTGGTTTGCCGACCGGGAGGTGGATTTGCTGAACTGGACCTCCCACAAGCTCTACCAGATTGTTCTGGAGGAGGGGTTCATGGGACGGGCGGCCCGGCGCAGTGCCAACGGCGAAATGGATCGGCAATTGATCAATTATCCCTTCTATGAAAGCCTGGCCATCGCCGATTTGAGCGGCAAGGTGGTCGCCTCATCCGATTTCTACAGCAATGAGTGGCTTGATATCAGTCAGGAATCGTTTTTTAAAGAGACCCTCGAAGGCAACATCATCTACAGCAGGATTTTCAAAAGCCCAAATTCCGGTCGGCCGATTATCGTGATCTCGTTGCCTATTCGGGGCGCGGAACTCAGCGTTAAAGGCGTTTTCTTCGTAACCATCGTTTTTGAAAAGATAAATGAGATGTTTGTGGCCCCCTTGCGGATGGGAAAAGAGGGCTTTGCCATCATCTACGACAGCGACGGGCTGGTGTTGGCGCATCCCGACAACAGCCTGGCCGGCAATGAGCGCCTCACCCGATACGCATTCGGCCAGCGCCTGCTGGATAAACCCCTTGGTCTTCAATCCGGATATTGGATGGGGGCCCAGCGGCTCATTGCCTTCGAAACCGTTTCGCCCATTAATTGGCGCGTGGGAATCGTAGCCTCCAAAGATGAGTTGCTGTGGCCGGCGCACCGGATGGGGCTGTTAAACCTTGGCATTATCCTGGCGGTTAACCTGATCGCGGCCATATTTATCTTCTTTTTTTATCGGAAACTGATAGCCGTTCCCATGCAGACCCTGCTCGACGGCATTGATGAATTCGGCCGATATGGCGGCGGCCGTCGTATCGCGTTGGTGCGGGAGGATGAGTTCGGCCATATCGCCGGGGCCTTCAACCACATGGTCCAAAGCCTGGAGTCCTCCATGGTCTCCATCGAAGAGCTGGAGAAATCCAAACAGCGCTTCCAGGACGTGGTCACAAACACCGGTGACTGGATCTGGGAAGTGGATATTGACGGCCGTTTTACTTACTCAAGCCCTGCGGTGCAAAAGATATCGGGATTTCTGCCGGAAGAAATATGCGGCACCCTGATTTTCGACCACCTGGATCCGGAAAAAAGAGTACCCCTCTCCGTGTTTTTGCTGGATCACTTTAGAAAAAAGGAACCCTTTGCCGAGAAGGTCGTTCCCACCCAGCATAACGATGGCCGAATCATCCAGCTGGAAGTCAATGCCGTTCCGGTCATCGACCGCAATGGACAATTGACCGGCTTCCGCGGCGGCTGCCGGGATATCACCAAGCGTCTGCTGGCAGAAGAGGATACCCGGCGGGCCAAGGAGGCGGCTGAAGCGGCCAATCGTGCCAAAAGTGTTTTTGTGGCCAATATGAGCCATGAAATCCGCACACCCATGAACGGCATCGTCGGCATGACCAATTTTCTTCTCAATACCGAGCTCACGGAGGAGCAGCAGGAGTACGCTCGGATCGTGGCCAGCAGTGCAGATAACCTGCTCCTGATCATCAACGATATTCTCGATTTCTCTAAAATTGAGGCCGGTAAACTGGAGTTCGAGCATATCAATTTCAACCTGCGGCACATCATTGAAGAGATCGCCCAGTTGCTGGCACCCAAAGCGTTTGAACAGCGCCTGGAATTCAACTGCCTGATTCATCCCGATGTGCCGTCCCTGCTCAAAGGGGATCCTGGCCGGCTGCGGCAGGTCGTGACCAATCTGGCCACCAACGCCATCAAATTTACCCGTGACGGAGAAGTCACCATACAGGTTTCTCTGAAGGAAGAGCGTGATGACCGCGTCGAGATTCAATTCGATATTAAGGATACCGGGATCGGGATTCCTGAAGATCGCATGGATCGCCTTTTCAAATCATTTTCCCAGGTCGATGCTTCCACCACCCGGCAATTTGGCGGAACCGGTCTGGGATTGGCCATCTCCAAAAAACTGACGGAGATGATGGGCGGGCAAATTCACGTCGAGAGTCAAGAGGGCAGGGGGTCCACATTTTCATTTACGGCCGTATTTGAGCGCCAAAAGCTGGCGGCGGATGAACCCGTTATTTTGCCGGTGGACATCAAAAACAAGCGCATCCTCATAGTGGATGACAACCAGACCAATCTCGATGCCCTGGGCATTTTCCTGCGCAATTGGGGCTGTCGCTACGCTACGGCCACCACGGCTCCCGAGGCGCTGCAAATGCTGCACCAGGCCCATCAAACAAAAGACAGATATCATCTGGCCATCATCGACCAGATGATGCCGGATATGGATGGTAAGGCGCTGGCGCTGGCCATTAAAGCGAGTCCTGATCTTTCGGATACAGCCCTGGTATTGCTGACCTCATGCGGCATGCAAGGGGACGCCAAGCGGATGAAGGCGGTGGGATTCGACGCCTATCTCAGAAAGCCCATCAAGCAATCCATGATCTATGACTGCCTGGTGACGGTCTTTGGCCAGGCACCGGACGCGGACAAGGCTAAAACGGCCGATGGGCCTGATCCACGCCACGCCATTGACGCGGTTCGTCGGCGAAAGGTCAAGGTGCTGCTGGCAGAAGATAACCAGATCAATCAGCAAGTCGCTTTGAAGATGCTGGAAAATTTTGGCTATCGGGCCAAAACAGCCGAGACGGGCAAAGAGGTTTTGGCGTTGATGGAGACAGAGGCATTTGATCTGGTGCTGATGGATATTCAGATGCCGGAGATGGATGGCTATGAAGCGACACGACGGATTCGTGCGGCCGCCTGCGGGGAGGAGAACCAGCATATCCCCATCATCGCCATGACGGCCAATGCCATGAAAGGGGACCAGGAGAACTGTCTGAAGGCGGGAATGAA
>JARRKU010000039.1:0-57715 GCA_037387725.1 Desulfobacteraceae bacterium | reverse complement strand
GATACCCTCTCTTATATCGAAGCCGCATTGCTGCGATTGGAGAAGAAGACCCGGACCCTTTCCGGTCAATCCATGCTCCAGGACCGCGTCAAGATGATCGGGCAGACCCTGGAGGATCTGCCGCGGAGAGGTCCCCACGTCGGTTCGGTGCAGGCTTTTTTGCTCTCCTCTGAAAAACGCGGGGTGGCCACCAAGGAGCTGATCACCCGTTGGGAAGAGGAGATCGGGCCCATACCGGGGGTCAAATCATTGACCTTTGCCGGCATGAATACCGGCCCGCCGGGCGATCCCATCGAAATCTGGGTGCAGGGTCATCGGATGGCGGATATTCTGGCGGCCGCCAAAGAATTGATGGCGCGCCTCGACAAGTTCGACGGGGTCTACCAGATCCGGTCGGATTATTCGGCCGGTAAGAACGAAATCCGCTTCTCCCTGAAACCAGAAGCGCGAACCCTGGGGTTGACCGTCGAGGATCTGGCCCGACAGATCTATACGGGCTACTTCGGCGATGAGGCGTTGCGGTTGCAGCGGGGACGTGACGACGTGCGCGTCAAGGTCCGCTATACGGCCGATGAGCGCAGGCGTCTCGCCGACCTGGATCAAGTGCGCATCCGTACCCCAAATGGATTCGAGGTGCCGCTGCGGTCTGTGGCCGACGTGACCTACGCGCCGGGATACGCGGAAATCGGCCGGGTGGACGGTATGCGGCGGGTGGTGGTCAGCGCCGGGGTGGACACCCAGAAAGCCAATGCCGCCGAAATATTCGGTGAGCTGAACGCTCACTTTTTCCCTGAACTGATGCACAAATACCCGGGCCTCAAAGTAGCCCAGCAGGGCGAACAGAAAAAGATGCGTGAGGCTTTCAGGCCCCTTGCATTCGGCTACCCTTTGGCGCTATTAGGGATCTTTATCATCATCGCCACCATATTCAGATCCTATGCCCAGCCCTTTGTCATCATGTTCACGGTGCCCTTCGGGATCATCGGAGCCATCCTGGGCCATCTGGTGATGGGGTATAATCTCTCCATGATCAGCATGTTCGGCATGGTGGCACTGACCGGTGTGGTGGTCAACGACGCCATCGTCCTCACCGAACGGGTCAATGAGAACCTGGCCGAGGGCATGCCCTTTTTCGAAGCGATCATCGCCGGCGGCGCCCGGCGTTTCAGGGCCATCATCCTGACCACGGTGAGCACCGTGGGCGGATTGGCCCCTCTGATTATGGAGACCAACTTCCAGGCCCGCTTTCTGATACCCATGGCGCTCTCCCTGGCGGCCGGGGTGGCTTTCGCCACCGCTCTCACCCTGGTGCTGGTGCCCAGTTTGTTGGCCATCCTCAACGATCTGCGGCTGGTTACCCATCGATTGCGCAAGGGGTACTGGCCGAAACGGGTCGAGGTGGAGCCGGCCCGGGATCGCCATGTGGATTTGATGGCAGATGACCCGGAAGCCATTCAACCCTGGAAGTTCAAGACAATGGATAATTGAACCCCTATCGTTCCAACGTTAGGGTGTAGGCTATGTCGATGATAGACAGGATTAACCCCATTCACAAAGGTCACGATACATGGACACACTGAATAAACGCTTTCGAAAACGTCTTCTCCCTTTGGCCGTCATCTCATTTGTATTGATCTGGTATGCATTGGCAGGGGCCCAGGAGCCGGCTGCGGTTGATACGGATTTGGGTAAGATCGGGGAATTGGACCTGAAAACAGCCGCCCGGATCGCTCTTCAGGACAATCCCTCTCTTTCCGCGGCACAGGCGCGGGTTGGGCAGGCGCGGGAAGCGGTCCGGCAGGCCCGTTCCTCCTACTGGCCCCGGTTCGATCTTACCGCCTCCCAGACCCGTGTCGATCTGTCGGACAATGCCTATCAAACCCAGCTGGCGACCAGCCAGGCCCTGTTCGGGCCCGGCACCACGGTCTCCAATCCGGAGGATTACTACCAAGCCGGCATAACGGCCAGCTGGTTGATTTTTGATGGATTCACCCGTTGGTTCAATCTGGCGGCAGCCAAACATGGCGAACGATCCAGTGAAGCGGCCCGCGACGATGCCCAACGGCTCCTGCTGCAAGCCGTTTCCAGTGCTTTTTTGTCAGCCCAGCTCTCACTAGAAAATGTGGCCATCGCCAAGGCCGATGAAGCCTTCAATCAGCGCCAGTTGACCGAGGCGAAGCTACGGTATGATGTGGGGACCGGTGCTTTGAGCGATGTGCTCAACTTCGAAGTCAAGGTCAACTCCGCCCAATCCAATCGGATCGTGGCCGAGAGAACCTATGAGACATCGCTCATCGGTCTGGCCGTTCTGCTGGGAGAAGAAGGTGCCCGGCTGCCGGAGCAGACGCGGTTGGAGGCGTTGAAAGAGGCCAATGACGCGGAACTCGAAGCGCCTCAAATGGAGCAGTTGATCGAAAGTGCTTATCTTCACAGACCGGATCTTGAGCAGAACGAGTGGGGGGTCCGCCAGGCCGAAGCCGACGTCAAGGCCAGGCGGGGGGATTACTTCCCCACTTTATCCCTTGGCGCCGCTTACGAAGGAGAGCGGACGGAGGATTTCGGATTCGAGAGCGAGGATATCGGCTCCAGGGTCGGTATCAACATGTCCTATACCATCTTCGCCGGCGGTTTGATTCACGCCCGGCACCAGCAGGCAAAACTGCGGCTGCATGAAGTGGAGCAGAACCGCCAGAATCTAAAGAATAACGTGACCTCTGAAGTGCGAACGACCACCGAACGCCTGCGTTCGGCCCAGAAGCAGTTGCTGCTTCAACGCGACAATGCTCAATTGGTTCGCAAAAACCGTGATTTGGTGGAGAAGGAGTACAAAGCCGGTGTCGGCTCGTTGGTTCGTCTCAACGAAGCCCAGCGGGACCTCACCGCCGCCCAGGTCAGATTGGCGGCCGCCCAAGTCGCCCTGCGACAGGCCTGGTATGATTTGTGGAGCGCCACCGGCCAGATCGAAGCAAAGCTGGTACACTAGGACGCGCGCATAAATTAATCTACCGTCTTGGTTGCTTTAGATCTATTCTGCGGCGACAGCCTACTCGGTGAAGCCATAGTGGTAGATTTCATATTGGGTCTGTCCGCCCAGCAAGGTATCGATTTGTCCTTGAATCTCCTTCCTTTCGGGGCTTTTCAACCATCGGATCCATGCTTCGGAGGATTGCCAATTGCTGATGACGATAAAATCCTCGGGGTCATTCATATTGCGCAGCGTCTCACCGGCGATGTATCCCTCCTGGTTCATGGCCAGGGACCGCATTTTCCTGAAAAGCGGAATCATCTCCCGTGATTTGCCTTCTGGAACGTGGCGCTTGATGATAACTTTAACGGCCATACCCACCTCCTTGTGTTGATTTCAGTTGATAGCGGCGGATTTTGTCCGCCGATATCTACAATTCCGATCAGCTGCATCGGCGATCAGGTTCTTGAAGCCCATGGGGCAGCAGCGCTGTAGTACAGACTAATATCATTATAAGTTCAGCACAGGGGCTGAGTCAAAGGCTATCTTGAACCAGGAGACAGAATGGTATCTTGATCATTGACGTATTTGCCCATAGAATGACGGAAAGAGGTGATGGCCAATGCCCCAGGAACACAAAACATCAGCGGATGCCTACGATGTCGTTATCGTTGGCGCGGGTCCGGCCGGATTGTTCGCGGCCTATTTTTTGTGCGAGCACTCCGACTTGCGCGTGCTGGTCATAGATAAGGGCAAAGCACCCCAGCGGCGAAATTGCCCCATGACCGAAAAGGAGCGGTGTCAACGCTGCAAACCATGCAACATTCTCAGCGGTGTGGGCGGGGCCGGACTCTTTTCCGACGGGAAACTCAACTATATTCACAAACTGGGAAAGACGGATCTCTCCCAGTTCATGTCCGTTCCCCAGGCCCAGTCGCTTATCGATGAAACCGAAGAGATCTTTAATCGTTTCGGCATGGACGGGCCGGTCTATCCCACCGACCTTTCTGCCGCACGGGCCATCCGCAAGACCGCCAAACGCTATGGCATCGATTTATTGATCATCCGCCAGAAGCATTTGGGCAGCGATCGTCTTCCGAGTTACATCAGCGACATGGTGGAACACATCAAGTCCCGCGGGGTTGTGATGCACACCTCTGAAGAGGTGCGCGATATCATAGTCGAACAGGGCCGTGTCATCGGCGTGACCACCAATCGCAAAACCTATCCGGCCCGCAACGTGATCCTTGCGCCCGGGCGTGCCGGTGCGGATTGGATGGGCGAAGTGGCGGCCAGTCATGATTTGGGGGTGCGCCAGCGCGGCATCGAAGTCGGCATTCGGGTGGAGGTGCACAACGATATCATGCAGGATCTGTGTGATGTGATTTACGACCCCACCTTTTTTATCCAGACCTCAAAATACGATGACCAGACCCGTACCTTCTGCACCAATCAGGGGGGGTATGTGGCCATGGAAAACTACAACCGTTTCGTGTGTGTCAATGGCCATGCCTATCTGGATCGTAAATCGGAAAATACCAATTTTGCCTTTCTTTCCAAAGTGGTGCTCACCAAACCGGTTACCGACAACCAGGCCTATGGGGAGTCCATCGGTCAACTGGCCACCCTTATCGGCGGCGGAAAGCCCATTTTGCAGCGCTTCGGCGATCTGAAACGGGGACGGCGATCAACCTGGCGGCGGATTCAAAAAGGGTATATAGCTCCGACATTGACCAATGTGGTGTGCGGCGATATTGCCATGGCCCTGCCGGAGCGGATTCTAACCAACCTGATCGAAGGGTTGGAAAAACTCAACCGCGTGGTCAAGGGCGTCTCCAATGACGAGACCCTGCTCTATGCGCCTGAGATTAAATTTTTCGCTACCCAGGTCGATACGGATCGCCATCTGGAGACGGCGGTTCAAGGCATGTTCGTCGCAGGCGACGGGCCGGGGGTTGCCGGCAACATCGTATCGGCTGCCGCGACCGGTCTGATTCCAGCCAAGGCCGTCATTGCAAGGGCCGGATAGAGACCCCTTGAATGTCCAACATCGAAGTTAGAACATCGATCGCCAAACGTGTTGCCCTTTCCATTTTTCGGCTGGCAGCGTAAGTCAATCTCATCATTGGACATTCGATTTTGGATGTTCGATGTTCAGTTCTACAGCCAGACTCGCTCCGCTGCCGACCAGCCATCCATCCCCTAAATTAATCAAGTCGTGCGACCATATGGCCGATAGGGTGGGTATGGCCATCACAATGGTCATATGCGGCAAACCCCAATCCATTTGGAGAGAGAAACTTGGAGATTGAAAATAACAGTCCCGAATTCCGGAACGAATGTGAGTGCCCTTCCAAACAAACGGACCCTAGGGAAAGGGTTTTGCGTCAAATCCGCCGCACGCGTGAATTCCCGGCGATTTCGAAGTATATTAGCGAAATCAATAAAAAGCTGCAGGATACGAGCGTGCATGGCTCTGCAACTGAGTTGGCCAATGTAATTCTTAAAGATTATGCTTTGACCAACAAATTGTTAAAATTGGTAAATTCAGCTTTCTACGGGCTTGCTGCCGGAAAGGTTACCACCGTCACCCGGGCGGTGGTGTTGTTGGGGTATGACAATGTGCGCATGGCCGCCATCAGCCTGGTGCTCTTCGAGCACTTCAAGAGCCGGACAGCGGAAAAGGATCTGAAGGACGAAATCCTCAGATCCTTTTGGTGCGGTCTTCTGGCCAAAGAGATTGCCAAGACATGCCACGGCCTGGACCTTGAGGAGGCGTTCATCTGCGGCTTGCTGAACCGGCTGGGCAAACTGCTGGCCATCTATCACATGGATCACGATTATCGCAAAATTCAATACCAGGTGGTCCAGAAAGGCGAAAACGAAGACCAGGCGGCTAAACGGATTCTCGGCATGGCCTACCATTCCTTGGGAATGGTCATGGCCAGGGAGTGGAATTTTCCGGAGAGTATCTGCGACACATTGGCCACTGTATCCCGTGATGATTTAAAAGACGCGCGTTCGCGGATCGATCCGTTAAAAGCGATCACCGCTTTTTCCGTCAGTGTCGGCCGGATCATCATGACGGTGAAACCGGCCCGGCATAAAGCCGCCATTGAAAAACTGCTTAAACGGTACAAGCATTATATCTCGTTGTCGTTTCGTCAAATCAGGACAATGATGGCCGATTGCCTGGACAATATCTTCATCCATGCGGATGCACTCCAATTGGATGTGGAACAGAGCTTGTTTCTGTCGCAATTTCGAGGGGAGACCGGTGAAGAGACGGATGTGGAAAAGAGAGGCACGACGGCATCTCCTTCTCAAGACCCGGCGGCCGCCTACCAGCTGGTGGGTGAGGCCGATCTGAAAGCAGCCGCTTTGCCGATGTCAAGCCAAAGCGCAGTGGAGATCATCATGGGAGGCATCCAGGAGTTGTCCAATTCCATGGTGGATCGGTTTGATCTCAATGATATTGCACTGATGAGTCTTGAAGTGCTCTATCGGGCGCTGGATTGCAATCGGGCGATTCTGTTTATCAACGATCGCCAAAACAACGTGCTGCAGGCGCGATTCGGTTATGGAACGGGGATCCAAGCGATCACCGGAAAAGTTGAGTTCGAATTGATATCCTCCGAGGATCTGTTCAGTCAGGCCATTGCCGCGGGAAAGGATCTGGTGGTCGAAGATACCCACGATCCCGCGCTCTACCCCCTCATTCCCGATTGGTACCGCAATAGCATCGATGCCAGGGCTTTTGTCTTTCTCCCGGTGATTTACAAACAGATCTGTGTGGGCGCACTTTACGCCGATATGGAATCCACCGGCGCTCCGGTTAATGCTTTGGAGCACCGGTATCTATCCATGTTGCGCAACCAGGTGGTGCTGGCTATCAAAATGGGACGATAGCCGGGCCGGCCCCTTTGTATATCAATAATGAAATGTTTATTGAACGGGGTACGCATTCCGCTTTCTGGTCTTTACTAAGTCAGAGATGCTAAATTCCTGTTTCCGGGGTGTGAGGATACGGCTAGATTAACCCTATTAGTTGAGGGTGGCCGGTTGGACGACCGGGCGGTCTTCAAGGTTTGCCAGGATTGCGGTGATTTCTTCTGCCAGTTCGTCCCTGGTGTAGGGCTTTTTGAGACATCGGTTGTATCCGTTGGATAGAATCTCATCCAAGCGGCTTTGGGAGGTATTGCCGCTGGTGACGAGGACCCGCAATCCGGGATTAATCTGTCGAAGGGCGTTGTACACGGAAAGGCCATCCATTTCCGGCATGATCATATCCAGGACCACCAGATCAATTTCAGTATGCTGCCGGCGGTAGATATTGATGGCTTCTTTACCATTCCGAGCGGGCAGTACGTTAAAATTTAGGCTTTGAATCATTTCCCGCGTATATTTCAGAATCAGCGGCTCATCATCCACCAGTAAGATCTTGATATCTCGAACCGGTATCACATCGGCTTTCAGGTCCGCTTTTTGTTGAACTGGTTCTTGGGTGGTGGGCAGCAAAAGCGTAAAGGTCGTCCCTTCTCCCTCCGTCGAATCAACTTGAATGCGCCCGCCATGATTTTGAACGACCCCATAGACCGATGCCAATCCCAATCCCGAGCCATGCCCCACCGCTTTGGTGGTAAAAAACGGTTCAAAAATGCGTTTCTGCGTGGCCCGATCCATTCCAATACCGGTGTCCGCCACTAACAGCTCGCAGCATCGGCCATTGTCATTTTTTTCTTTAAAATATTCCGGCAGAGAAATGGGACGCGTGGCGACCGTCAGCTGGCCGCCCTCCGGCATAGCATCCATGGCATTAACAAAAAGATTGAGCAGGACCAGCTCTATCTGTCCCTGATCGGCTTCTATGAACACCGGTTCTTCTGAGAGCCGGCGACGAATGGAGATGGCTTTGTTGGTGCGCTCAACAATGGATAAGGCCTCTTCGATCAGATTGTTCAGGTCAACAGCGGTGACCACATACTTTCCCTTGCGGGCATAGCCCAGCAGTTGCCGCGTTAGATTCGCGCCGGTTTGGATCTGATGCTCAATGCGGTGGATCCTCTCTCTCAGGCTCGAATCCCCGGAATGACGGAGATGCATCAAGGAGAGGTTGGCCTGCATGCCCATCAGCAAGTTGTTGAAATCGTGTGCGATGCCGCCGGCCAATGTGCCGATGGCCTCCATTTTCTGGCTTTGGAACAACTGATACTGCAGTTCATGTTCTTCGGTGATGTCTTTGGCCATGCCGATGATGCCACTCACCTGGTTTCGGGAATCCTGATTGGCTGCGACGCTGATATTGAACAGCCGTTTGGCCCCGGATGCTTGATAAAATGTGAGATTCAGTTCGGCAACAGCCGTTTCACCCCGAATCAACTGGTCAAATGCCTGACCGCAGGCCTTGGTCTCCTGCTGGTCGATCCAGGCGATGAACGGCCGGCCGAGGAATTTCTGACGGCTGAAGCCTAGAATCTTCTCAAAAGCGGGATTCAGATAGGTGATGGTTCCTTGCGGGTCCAAGGTAAAAATAATGACCGGCGCATTCTCGCTGAGGGATCGGAAACGCTCTTCAGAGCGGCACAGCGCTTCTTTTGCCACCGTTGCTTCGGTAACATCCTGGAGGGTAACGAGATGGCCGGCCTCTCGGCCATTGGACTTCAGGGGAAGCATCTTGGGACGAAACAGTCGACGGCGATGGGCGATGCGGTGTTCGACAATGGGCGGGTCCTCTTCGGGGGTCGGATGATGGCCGGATGTGAACTGCTGCCACCATTCAAAGACTTTTTCTGCCCGGCTGCCGATCAGTTTGGAACCGGTGGATGCAGCCAGGCGTTCTGCAGCCGGGTTGAAGTTAAGGACACGCTGTTTGCTGTCCAGGACAATGATCGCATCATCGATGTTGTCGAGCACCACTTCTTGGGCAATGGGGACCACATCCAGCAATTGGAAGCGAACCATCCCCACCATAAAGGCGATCCCGCTGATGGTGAAGGCAAATGGCGTCAAGTCCAGATAGGGGTAGGGGGTCAGGTTGAGGGTGAAGGCGATATTGGCGATCCAGGGCACGATACCGGAGGAACAGCAGAATGTAGGAGTAGCTGGCGTGAATCCAGAACCAGGGACCGAATTGGCGCATGATAAAGCGGTTGCTTGCGGTCTCGATCACATCCAACGAGGTAAACATCCAATGATGGTAGCGATTGGTGGCCACCATCAGCATGGTGATGGCCGGTATGACGGACAACATGACGATTTGGCCAAGGGTGAGCTTTCTCAGCCGGTCTGAATAATAGAGGCCGTATACGAACCAACTGATGGGAACCAGGACGATAAAAAAGAATTTCGCGCTGTAGGCGAACGTTTTGATACTCAGACTAAACGCACAAACTTCAAACAGGGATGCGAAAGCCCATAAACCGATGGCGGCCTTGAGTGATGCAAAGGCATAAACGCCCAGCGACCGTTTTTGAATCACCACGGCGACCGCCATGCTCAGGGAGATAATCACCGAGGCAATCAATGCTATGGCATATGGGTGGTCAACAGCGAGCACGATGCAGCAATATCCATATGGTTTTTGACGTCAATCGTAGAAGCAAGATCTGTCGCAATAATTGTGCGATTTTTTGCGAGAGTAATGCCTACTTTTATCGATGTGGATCGGATTTGTCAAATGGACCCAATCATTGCAAAAGCCGAAGGGTTTCTGCGTACAGTACCAATGGTGCAACCTTGGTCAATCGTTGGTCTGCCGCATGAATGATTTGCTCATACGCTATTTGTGGAAGGCATATAAGGCTATTTGCATCCTTGGCCATCTTTTTTAGTCCATGAATGGGCTTGCGCAAGGTGGGGATTACGCTGTGGGGCCGCGCTGACCAACTATCGGCCGTGTGATCCGATAGCCTCGGGAAGATCATACCTTTGGCTGCGCAGCTGACGGATGGTTTTGGCCAGGTCCTCTCGTGTATAAGGCTTTTTCAGACAGGCATGTCTTCCACTGGAAATCAGCATCGAAATACGGCTGTCCATGGCGTATCCTGTGGTGACAATAGCCTGCGCCTGGGGATTGATCGCCTGCATGGCTCTAAACAGGGTGATGCCATCCATTTTGGGCATCACCATGTCTATCATGACCAGATCGATTTCTTGCCATTGGTTTTCATAAAGACGTAATGCCTCATCTGCATCATGCGTTGATATGACGTCCAATCCCAAGCTGACAGCCATTTCATGGCTGTACTTCAGGATCAGTGCTTCATCGTCCACCAGTAATATCTTCGCTCCTTCGAAGGTAAGCTCCGCCGGATTCTGCCGGAGAGGATACTGGCATTCCGCACGTTTTGCCGCCGGCAGATGCAGGGTGAAGGTGGTTCCCTTTTCGGGGATCGACTGGACGTCGATCTGACCGGAGTGATTTTTAATGACGCCATAAACGGAAGCCAGCCCAAGCCCGGTGCCTTGTCCCATCTCTTTGGTGGTAAAAAAAGGTTCGAAGATCCGGTCCAGCGTGTCCTGGTCCATACCGATACCGGTATCAGTGACCACCACCTCCACAAAGGATTGATCGCCCTTCTTGTCACAGCCGCAAACCGATGTGACGGTCAGCTCACCACCATTGGGCATGGCGTCTGCGGCATTGAGGAACAGGTTTAGCAAGACCAATTCCATCTGGCCTTGATCTGCGCGGATGAAAGCCGCCTCTTCAGATAATGAGGTTATGACGGTTATATGTTTTTTGGTCCGTTTAACCACATTCAACGTCTCTTCGATTAACACATTGAAGTCAAAAACAGTAACAGCGTACTTGCCTTTGCGGGCATATCCCAGCAGTTGCCTTGTCAGGGAGGCACCGTTCTGGATCTGATCTTCCACCCGCTGGATTTTTTCTTCGATCGATGGCGTACCGGCCGCATCCAGTCGAATCAGGGATAGGTTGGCCTGCATGCCCATCAGCAGATTATTGAAATCGTGAGCGATACCACCAGCCAGGGTACCGATGGCCTCCATCTTCTGTGATTGAAACAATTGTTGCTGCAACCCCTTCTCTTTGGTGACATCCTTGGCCAGTCCAATGATGCCTGATACCCTTCCTTCCGGGTCGGCATTGGCGGACACACTGATGTCGAAGAAATGCGCGGTGCCGTCTCTGTGGATCAAGTGCAACTGGATGTCGGCTGTCGGCCTCTCTCCTTCGATCAATTGGTCAAAGACCAGAGTGGCAATGGGGATGTCGTTTTCGGGGAGAAAATAAGAAAAGGTCCGTCCCAGCGTCTCCTCTCGCGTATAGCCCGTCAGGTTCTGCCAGGCCGGATTGACATAAGTCAGGGCGCCGCTTTCATCCAGCGAAAAGATGATGACCGGGGCATTTTCACTGAGGGATTTAAAGCGCTCCTCACTTTCGCGTACGGCTTCTTCAGCCAGCTTGGCAGCAGTGACATCTTGCAATACCAGCATATGCCCCAATGGTTTATCCCCATCGATAATCGGGGAGCAGTTGAGCTGGATCAGACGCTCTTCACCTTCCATCTCAAGCTCCAGGATGGACGGAGTGTGCGGATCCCCGGCGGCCTGCCGTTTCCAGTCCCGCCACCATCGAATAATCATTTCAGCATGGGTGCCAATGACGTTTTGTTCTCCTGCGCCAATGAGCGCTACGGCTCTTTGGTTCAGATCGATGATATTTTCTTCCTGGTCGAACACAATCACGCCATCGCCCATATTCTTGACGATGACATCCCTTGCGATGGGTACGACATCCAACATTTTATACCGTGAAATGCCCCACATAAACGCCACGCCGCTGATGCAAAAGGCGATGGGCGTTAGATCGAAATACATCAGCGAACCCACCTTGAAAAGGAACAGGATGTTGGTGATCCACGGGGTCAGGCCGCCGATCATCAGATAGGCGACTTGGCGCCGATAATGGGTCTGCAAGCCGATCAGATGTCTGGCCAGAAAAACAAAGCCAATGAGGAGCAGGGTATAGCTGTAGAAGACGTGCAGCCAGAATAAAGGGCCGAAGTGAGGGTACAGCAACCGGTATCCTGATGTTTCAACGAACTCGAACCGGGTGAACATCAAGTGATGGTAAGGATTCGTTGCCACCAGCAGCAAGGTGACGCCAGGTGTGATCAACAGGAGCAGAAGATATTTGATTTGGAGTTTGTGCAGTCGGTTGGAGTAGTAAAGGCAGAAGGCCAGCCAAGACAAGGGCACCGCAACGATGAAGAGGAATTTGACTTGATAGCTGAAGATTTTAGTGCCGCGATCTAGGGAGCTGACCTCGAAAAGCGAGACAAACGCCCACAACGATACGGCGGCCAATAACACTGATAAGGAGCGGGCCCCTAGATTCGGGCGGTGCTTTAAAATCAAGCCGGCCAATACCGCTGATAGGATTGCTGAGAAGGCGAGGAGCAGGGTGTAGGGCTGGTTGATCACGGGCATAGAGATCTATTCCGTTATAGTGTCCGTATCCAATTGGCGCTGCAATTTGTATGTGTCTTGGGATTATTCCTATACGGGCATTGCGGGTTTGTCAAATTTAAAAATAATTGAAGGGGGTTGAGACGGATCTTGAACTCGTTCTGCACTACGATGACCGATGACTTGGCATGGCCGCGACGATATCCGGATTTAGAGTCACGAGTGGAAAGGTAGGGCGTGCGGACGGCAAGCCACCCGCTTTCACCTTAAATTTGGTGAGTTGTTTTCTCGTGCGTGGCCGGCTAAAATCGAACTGCGCCGCATGCTGCCGCCGATTTTTATCTTATCGCGATCAGCGCACTTGCGGCATTGTAATAGGAGTGTGTTATGTTACTGGGTATTACAATGCCCGTTTTCTGCATGTTTCAGCGCGCATTGCGACCTATAAAGCCATTTGCATCAGTTTTTATCCGTCACATTTAATTAAAAAAAGGAGTATGTCATGAGTCGATTGTCCACGATTATTCAACCAGGCAATGATCACGCCGCCTCTCTTCCGAAACATAAGTCTGATGGGAAAGGCGACCCAAAAAATGTTCCAGCTGTTTCCAATCTTTTGCGGCAGATCGGTTCCGCTCGGACCGGAATGGATTTTGGGCCTGCCCATGCCATGCCAGCCCCGGAAAAGGACGCGGAAATCATAAAGGACTTGATGCGCCATGGCGTCCAGGACGCATCGGTGATCATCATTCCCAATGACAAAAAAGACGGGTTGATCCGCATGCTCGTCATCAAAGATGACGGTGTTCATGGATTTAAAGAACAAGCCCCGGGTCTATCACCGCATCCCAGAAGCGCTTTCGACTGCCTCTCCGAGGCGGAGCTTTGCAAGACTTTGGCCCTGAGCGACGATGCGGCTGACGAGATTCATACGGTTGCGGCTAAATTTCCCATGAAAATCCCGCGTTATTATGCCGAACTGATGAAGGATCACGACGTGCTGCAACAAATCGTGGTGCCGTCACCCCAGGAGCTGATTGAATATGAAGATGACGCCACCATGGATGTGCATGCCGATGAGAGCCAATACCAGCCCGTAGAAGGTATCGTCCACCGCTACTCCGGCAAATTGCTTTTTTTCCCCACCCTGGAGTGCTTTGGACACTGCCGTTTCTGCTTCCGTGCCGGGCATCGGGTGAAGGCCCTGAGCCGCCGCAAGCTCGACAAGGCTTTGAAGTATATCCGTCAACGCAAGGACGTACGGGAAGTTCTGGTCACCGGTGGTGATCCCCTGGTGCTCTCCCCGGAAGCCTTGGATGATATTTTGGGCCGGTTAAGGGCCATTGATCACATCGAGATTATTCGCATCGGCACCAGAGCCCTGGCCTATGCCCCCCAAGTGATTACACCCGACTTTGTGAAGATGCTTGCCAAGCATAAGCCGGTATTTATGACGCTTTCGTTCGTCCATCCGGATGAAATTACACCATACTGCGAAGAAAAGCTGAACATGCTGTCCGACGCCGGCATTGTCATGCTGCAGCAAGGGCCCATCCTTAAGGGGGTCAACGACGATCCGGCGATCCTCAAGCAGATGTACGAGAAATTGGCCCGCAACCGGGTACTGGCCTATTATGCCATTTACGGCATTTTTGCTCCCGGCGTGCGCCACTTCATCGTCAACCGAGAGGAAGCAAAGCAGGTTTTCATGCAACTGGAGAACAACACCTCGGGCCACTGTCTGCCGCACCTGATCACACTGGACCAGAACGACGATAAAACAAGATCTGTGCTTTAGCTAAACCCCAATGCTGCAATATTGGCGTGTGCTTGTTGGGCTGGTGGAGATGCGGATGCTTCTGGGTGATTTGATGGCGGCAAGGACTGGTTGGTCGCCGGGATGGATCAGGGCTGCGCTCCTGACAGCGGTCGGAGCTCCTCCGTTCTCAAGGATCCTCAGGCGACTGATCCAGGAGCCTGCGCGCGGCGGTGGCAATGTTTTCCAGGGAGTAAGGTTTGCGGACAAATGCACAGGGCCCCAGCGCAAGTGTCTGATGAATCAGGTCCGATTCTGAATAGCCGCTGGTGATGATGGCCTTTTGGCCGGGGTGGATTTCCAGGATCCGCCGATAGGTGTCATGGCCATCGATACCCGGGTCCATAACCATATCGATGACCAGCAGATCAACGGAATGCTGCTGGGCATAGGAGACGGCATCCTCTCCATTAGAGACCTCTATAACCTTGTAGCCCAGTCGACTGAGCATGCTTTTAGCCAGTTCTCGCAATTCGACCACATCGTCGATGATCAGGACTGATTCTCCATGGCCCATTGGAATTTCTGCAGATTGTCGACTCACTAATTTTTCCAGTTGGCAATCTGAGGCCGGAAAATAGAGCGAAAACCGCGTGCCTTCTCCAACAGTGCTTTCGACTTCGATATGGCCGAAGTGGTCTTTTACCGTTCCCCAGACGACGGCCATACCGAGACCGGTACCACTGCGGCCCATAACCTTTTTTGTGTAAAACGGTTCGAAGATGCGATTGATATCCGACGGATCAATACCGTAGCCGGTATCGGCCACCTCCACCACAACATGGTTGCACGGCTGAAGGTGAAGTTTAATCCGAACGGGATCATCCACCGGGCAGTTGCGTGTGGAGATGGTGATCGTTCCGTTCTCCGGGATGGCTTCAGCCGCGTTGGAAACCAGGTTCATTAGAGTTTTGGAGAGATGGACGGCGGAGCCCATGTTGTTGCTCAGGTCCGGTGCGAGATCCCTGACCAGAGAAACGCCTTCGTGGTACCTTATCAGGCGCTCGTATTCGGGAGAAGAGAGGTAGTCCTCGATGATGTCGTTGAAATTGACGACCTTTATGGGGGCAACGCTGCGCCGCGCCAGTGTGAGCAGATCCTGCACCACGGCTGCGGCTTTTTCGCCCGACTTTTTAATGGTGGTCAAAGGATCTTTCATGGGGCTGTCGTCAGGGATGTCGAACAACAGCAGCTCTGGATAGCTGATTAACCCGCTGAGGATATTGTTCAGATCGTGTGCGACACCGCTGGCCAGTGCTCCCACAGCCTCCATCTTCTCCGACTGCCGCAACCGCTTTTCAAGTTTTCGTTTTTCCGCCTCCGATTTATTGCGTTCAGTCAGGTCATGAATGGTGGAAAGAATGGCATCTCGACCGTTGAAAGAAATGCGACTGGCAAAAATTTCCACCTCCACAGTACCGCCGTCTTTGCGGATGTCCCTAATATGGTATCCGTTTTTATCGATGTCCGGCCAGGCGCCTCTTCTTTTTTGAAGGATATGGCGATCATCCGGGTGGATGACTTCAATAATATCGCGACCAATGACTTCTTTGCTGGATTCATACTTTGTCGTCCGTTCATTTTTCTTGATCTCGCGTTTCAGCGAGGCATTGACCATGGTAAGGGCGGCCGTGCGTTCAATAACGCGCTGTTCCAATTCGTCGCGGGCCTTTTGAAGTGCAGCTTCCGCCTGTCGCCGCTGGGCGATTAACCGGGACAGGGCTTCGGTTTCACGAAGACGACTGATACCGCATTCGGCCGCAATGCGCTTGTAATAAGCGATCTCGTTCTGCCGGTTGGATGAATTGGAAAATGCGTCCGGATGTGTGTCTTTTTTTGCCATTGTGATTTCAATCAGCCAGGATTAGCAATACGCTGGTCCAGTCTAGGCCTCTGCTTTTTCCCATTAAGGGTGCCACCTCTACGCCGGAATAAAAACCGAACAGGGGAATATTGTGCTTGTTAAGCCCGGCAATGACCTGGTCGGCCTCCTCTGTGAGCGTCTCAGAATAATGAGACGCCCTTCCGGCGCAATCCATATAGAATGCAACCAGTGGATGGGCACCGTCTGCCGTGATTTCTTCAATCAATTCGGTGGTATTCGATTTTGCTGATCGAATCATGGCATCTGCGTCTCTCAGCATAAACAGCACCTCAGTCCCCTCCGACAAGTCGGGCTCAAACAGAATGATGCCGTCACGGTTGGGCAACACGCCGGCGATGAGTCGGTTGACGAAGTTGTTTTCATTGAATTCCCCGAATTTTTCGCCATGGTTGACGCCGATGGTCAACCGCTTCACCGGCATCTGATGCTGCCACTCCTGGTGGCCGTACATCTCATCGATCCAATCGACAATGGGCCGCTCGTCTACTTCGTATACCACAGCACCCTCGGATCGGGTAATGGTATGGTAGATGCCGTCTTGCGGTGTACATCCGTGCATGATGCGCGCATAGAGCCGGATATCGCCGCTTATTGAGAGACCGACCACTGATTGCTGCGCAATATGATGCCCGCAAAACTGATAGGTGGGACTGAAATCGAAACCCCCCAGCAAACCGGCCCCATAGATCGGGATCTCTTCGGGGTGGGCGCTTTCGATGCCTTTAATCAGTGGCGGTGATGGATTCATGATGGGGGGATTGTCACTGGAGGCTGGCCTCCTGATCGAATCATAGAAAATCAGCAGCAAGCGGGCAGCCAGATCCTTGTCCAGCTGTTCAGCCAGGGAGCGTCCTGTGGTTTCGGCATCACGCTGTAGATCGCCGACACTCTGGACGTCAAACGCAACACCCTCAGATTCGATGATCATGACACCTGCAGAGGTGCCTTCATACGACAGGCCGTTGTGGGTAATCACGCCAATGGCAGATCCGCCGATAATGGGAGGGACATCCCCTACAACCTCGCGCAGACCTTTGTAAAAGGCTTGGTGGTTTACGGCGCTCGTACAAAAGGCGACCACCAGATCCGCTTGTGCAATGCCACCCTCGGCCATGGCCGCCCGTGCGACGGATTGGCCGCTTTTATGCGCGTCGGATTCGGTTATGTATGCGATGCCAACTTTCATCATCGTACCTGTGCAACCCCCTCATACCCGCTATTGCCATTGTGGTCCACCCCAAACTGTCCAGAAAAGCGGTCGCTCGTTTCCGACGCCTTTAACCTTAGGATCATCGGGATTTTGATGCTGTAAGGGTCTTGAGGAGGGCCATTCGGGTTGTGCGGGACCGGATAGCGCCAATCCAGACCAATCAGAGTGGCCGGTTTCGATATCCAGGATCCACAGATTTGACCTGAAGGATTGCAGGAAGTGTGCACGGCCTTCTCAGCTTTACGGCGTCAACGACCACTCCACGGCGCGGGTGGTCTGGGTTTGTTTTTTAACACCGTGCGCTATGCGCACGGTAAAAACTCAAACGAAGGTCGACGTACCGTTTCCACATTCATTTTCGGTCCACGGCCGCAAATGAATGCCACCCTTTCAGGGGCGGGCGATTATTCCAGCCATGGGCCGGAGAAGCAAAAGCACGTCAGTGCTCCAATCGTTGCAGGTGGCACCGGGTGCACAGCAGCCGGTGTAAACAACAAATAAACGGGATCGTCTATCTCGATCAACGCTGTCGGTGGCCGAACCTATACTGCAAGATCGAAACGAATGTGCGCTGGCCAATGCACTATCTCATTAATAATACATATGAATTTCAGAAGCTGTTTGTCAAGAAGGGAATCGGTGGTTTTATTTGTATGGCGCTTTTGGACCCTTAAGCGAGGGCAGGCCACCGGCAGCACCCGCGCTGTCGATGGCCAACCCTATCGTTTCATAAAAAAGAAGGCAAAAGGTCTGCAAAGCCTTACAGGCCTTTGACGGATGGCGTATTAGGGATCCGTTTGAGCAATAAACCAACGGTATACTTGAGGATTGGGTCTATTCTATGCCATCTTTTTTCCCCTTCGGGAAAGCCGGAGGATTCCAGATCCGTCGTTGCCAAGGACTTGCAGTAGATTGACTACGGCTGCGCCCTTGGCGCCTATGATCTGGAACCCTCCGACTTTTGCAACGATAGGGTCGGGTCAACCCTACCGTTGCATAAAAAAGAAGGCAAAAGGATCAATCGGCCAAAAGGATCAATCGGCCGCATTGGCCATCGCTTCGCCCACCATGCGCGAAAAGCGGGCCGGGTTTTCCAGCTTGCCGCCTTCTGCTACCACCGCCAAATCAAAGAGCATTTGGCTGTAATCTTTAAGGGCGGCATTGTCACGGTCATTCTCAAACAGCGTGTTGATCTTGGCCATCAGGGGGTGACGCATATTGAGTTCCAACACCCGTTTGGTTTGCGGTGCAGCCTGTCCGGAGGCTTTTAATATCTTTTCCATGTATGCGCTCATGTCGTGATCCTCACCGGAAAGGCAGGCAACTGATTCTTTTAGCCGAACTGAAGCCTTGACCTCCTTTACCTTGGTTTCCAGCTGCCCCTTTATAAAGCCGAAAAGGGCTTTGTAGGCATCTTTTTCATCGTCTGCCGCTGTTTTCTTTTCGACACCCAGATCCCCTTTTTCAGCACTTTTCAGAGGCTTGCCTTCATATTCGGTGAGGCTTTGTACCACCCATTCGTCCACCGGGTCGGTCATTAGGAGGACTTCATAGTTTTTCTCTTTGAGCTGCTCAAGGTGGGGGCTGTTGAGCAAGGCGTTGATATCGTCTCCAGTGATAAAGAAGATCTCTTTCTGGTCTTCCGGCATGTTTTTGACATATTGATCCAGAGAGACCCACTTGTCCTCCGATTGGGTGGTCTTGTATCGCGCCAATGCGGCGATTTTTTCTTTCTTGGACGGATCGGTGTAGATGCCCTCTTTTATCACCTGACCGAACGCCTCATAGAATTGTTCGTATTTCTCCCGATCCATGCCGGCCAGTTGATCGAGGATTTTCTTTACGATGTTCTTGCGGATGTTCATCACCAGTCGGTCCTGCTGCAGGATCTCTCTGCTGACATTCAGATTGAGATCCGGTGCGTCCACCACGCCTTTAACGAACCTCAGATATTCCGGTATCAGCTCCTTGCAGTCCTCCATGATGAACACACGCTTACAATAAAGCTGAATGCCGTGTTTGCGTTCGGGTTGGAAAAGGTCAAAGGGCGCTTTGGATGGAATGTAGAGCAGGGCCGAGTACTCGGTGGTGCCTTCAAATTTCATGTGCAGCCGATCCAAAGGCGGATTCCAGTCATGGGCGAGATGCTTGTAGAACTCTTCGTGTTCCTCGTCGCTGACCTCCTCCTTTGGTTTGGACCAGATGGCTTTCATGGAGTTAAGGGTCTCTTCTTTGATCACTTTGCGGGTGGTTTCGCCGATGGGCTTGCCGTCCGGGTCTTTGATGATCTCCTCGTCGGGCAGTGGCTCATCCTTTTCCACATCCATCACCACGGGATAGGCAACGAAGTCGGAGTGTTGTTTGACAATCCGCCGGATCTGCCACTGATCCGTATAATCTGGATCGTCTTTTCCTCTCTTTTTGAGATCGAGCGTAATGGTCGTGCCCCGGCTCTCTTTAGTGGTGGGTTCGATGGAAAAAGAGCCGTCTCCGCTGGACTCCCAGCGCACCGCCTCATCTTTGGAAGCGCCCGCGGCCCGTGTGATCAGCGTAATTTTATCGGCCACCATAAACGCGCTGTAGAAACCCACGCCGAACTGCCCGATCAGTTCCGGGGTGAGCATGTCGGCGCTTTGGGCCTGCTCCAGCATCTCCAGAAACCCGGCTGTACCGCTCTTGGCGATGGTACCGATGTTCTCCATGACCTCTTCATGGGTCATACCGATGCCGTTGTCGCAGATCTCCAAAGTCTGGGCGATACCATCCGGGCGGATTTTGATCTTGAACGCCCCATCATTTTCCAGAATGTCGGTGTCAGTCTGGGATTTGAACCGCAACTTGTCGATGGCATCCGATGCATTGGAGATCAATTCGCGTAAGAAAATCTCCTGGTTGGAATATAGCGAATTGATTATCAGATTAAGGACTTGTTGAACTTCTGTTTTGAATTGATGGGTTTGTTTGCTGGCTTCCATAAACGCTCCTTGAAACTGAAGATGTTATCGATATGATATGAGGTCGGATGACCTTGGAATTTTCGTCATGGACTGTTGCGTCGCTCGAATCCGGTGTTGCGGATACCGTTTATTGTTTGAAGCTATCTCAAAAAAACGGATTTTGGCTCAAGGTGTAGGCGGGGCCGGGTTTCAAACCGCAGGCATACTGCAGTATGTTGAGGATTTGAAACCCGGCACCAACACCCAGATTGGGCCAAAAGACTTTTTTGAGATGGCTTCTTGATATTTCCCAATCAAATCCGCCCGGTGGCAGACTTCGCGTATATAATGGGGGCCTTTTTCCGATTGTCAAGGTGGGGATTATGAGATTGGCAGGCGCCCGGGATTGCAGACTGTGTAAGGGGTCTTCGATTCCGATTTTGCCCTACCACCGGCACGCTGAACCCTTTAACTTCGCAGCCGGAAACCGCTCAAGCCATCGGAAATTGTGGCGGCGGCATGGACTGGATGCGCGAAAAATCTACGGCGATTACGATGGCGCTGGTGCGGAAGGATCAAGCGTGATTGCAATGATGTTGCTGAAAAAACCGGGGCGATGGTGAGATGCAGGATCATAAGCGCCTGCCAAACTTTTAAAAAGCTATACATCCTGTTGCGGTTAAAGTCAAGCCAAAATACTATATGTTGTAATTTTTCATTTTTAAATTTGACTCTGACGGGGATCGGGGGATATGGTGCTTTGAGCAGAGCCACCACCATCGATATCGTTAAGGATGCCTATGCAGTCAGCAGGTGAACGCCAATTGAATATGGGATTGTTGCTGATGAGGTTGGGGATTGCGGCCACTTCTCTGGTACACGCCCTGCCGAAATTGCTGGGGGGAACAAAGCAGTGGGTGACTGTGGGCAAGGATTTGCGTTTTCTGCAGGCTGATTTCCCCTTCCAGATAGCAGGTTTGATCCTCTTGTTGTTTCAAGTGTTGGGCAGTTTGGGGATGATTACCGGGGGCCTTTTTCGCATCAGCGCAGTGCTGCTGACCATGGTGTATACACTCTATTTCGTCAATTTCTTTACCATCGGTTACAAAACCCTGCCGCTCTATGCAGCGGCTTTGGCTTGTATCTGTATCGGCCTGATGATCACCGGGCCGGGGCGCTTCGCCGTGGCCGTAAAAATCGAAAAAAAGTGATGGATCGCCGAAAACCTGCCGGATACGATAATTGGTTTCCTGAAGGGCACATCTGATCGACCATGGCCGTAGACCGACCCACCAGTGAAGCAATTCGCCTTTACAATCGCCGCACCCGAGCCATTGAATGCGAACAGGTTCCCGGAGGCCGATTTCTCACCTTTTTCTACGGTCGCCCATGGGGCCGGCTGGTGGCCCGCTGGGTGTGGAGCCGGGTTCTATTTTCGCGTTTCTATGGCTGGATCTTTCACCGTCGGTTCAGCCGTCGGCAGATCGACCGCTTTGTGACCCAAAGCCGGATCGACATGTCTGAGGTTCATGTGCCGAAAGGCGGCTTTCAAACCTTTAACGATTTTTTTATTCGTCGGCTCAAGCCGGGGGCGCGACCCATTGCAAGCGATCCAACGGCGGTGATTTCTCCGGCCGACAGCCGACTCAAAGTTATCCAACTGCAGAACAAGACCCTATTGCACGTCAAAGGGGTAAGCTTGACCTTGGCCCAGCTTCTATGCACGGATAATCATCCAGACCAATTTGCCGACGGGCTCTGTCTCCAATTCCGTCTGGCTCCCCGCGACTACCATCGGTTCGGATACATCGAAGACGGTGTTCAGTCGCCGGTACGCGTTGTCGGCGGCCGGCTCTATTCGGTGAGTCCGTTGGCGTTGCGGCACATACCGGCCATATGGGCGGAGAACCATCGCCACTGGTGCGTCATTGAAACCCGGTCCATGGGGCCGATCCTTCAGATCGAGGTGGGCGCCACTGTGGTCGGCTCCATCATTCAACACCGTATGGATGGCGGCTATTGCCATCGAGGTGAAGAAAAAGGCTACTTCCAGATGGGCGGCTCCACCGTACTCATCATCATTCAACCTGGTCGGGTGAAGATCGATGACGACATCCTGAACCACTCCAATCAAGATATCGAGACCTTGGTACGCTACGGCGAAGCGGTCGGGCGCATTCAATAGTTCTTCTTTTGACAGCCGTTATTCGGAGATGAACCGTTTGCACAGGCTCATAAAGTGTCTGAGCAATGGCGGGCACCACTTTTCAGCATGCCAGATCATGATAACGGATGTGTCGGTCGGGTCCGGCGAAAATTCGAGCTTCGACAACCGTCCATTGACCAGTGCTTCTTGAACCGATACCGCCGGACAAATGGTATATCCCACACCCCTTTTGAGACAATTGTGCAGGCTGTTGATACTTGTGAACTCAAGCTTGCGGTAGAAGATGTTCTGTTTTTCGAGCGACCGCTCAAAGGGTTTGCGGTAACTTCAGTCCGTCTTGGGAAGCAGAACAGTCCTCCCGCGAAGATCATTCAATTCGATTTTTTTCTGCCGGGAGAGGGGGTGGCCCGGTCCGGATACGAGGATGAGCCTTTCCTTTTTTAACATGCGCACGTTGACTTCTTTCAAGGTCACGGCATCGGTCATCAAAAAAGCAAGGTCGATGCGTCCCGAATTCAGCTCCTCGCGCAATTGTCTGTCGGTGCAGTTGATGAAATTCAGAATGACGTTGGGGTTGTCCCGCTGAAAGTGCTCCACAACCTTTGGCATGTATCTGGCCGCCAGGGTTTCCGGCACGCGGATGGTCAATGCGCCGCCGACATTTTTATCGCCGCCGACTTCAGCGCGTATTTCATCGGTCATGTCTGCTATGCGGCGGGCGTAAGAATAGAGCTTTTGCCCGGCGTCTGTAATGAGCACGCGTCGGCCAATGCGATCGAACAGCTTCAGCCCCAACTCCTCTTCCAGCAATTTGATCTGAGCTGAGACAGAGGATTGGGCCATGTGAAGCTGCTCGGCGGCCCGTGAAAAGCTTAAATGGTCCGCGACGGCACGGAAGGTTTTCAGATGCCGGAATTCCATTTTTTATCCTATCGTCAGAAGCGATGGAGTATATCGAAATATATCGTTGGACGCGATTGAATATCTGTATTAATCGAATTATACGAACAATGCAATCGCTAAGGAGGTGCCTTGATGAACAGGATCAATATGGCGGTGGATAAATTTCACGATGAATATGCATGCTCCCAAGCCATCCTTACGGAATATGGCGCGCTGTATGGTATGGAGCAAGATACCGCGCTCAAATTGGCCTCAGGCTTTGCGGGGGGGATGCGCATGGGGAAAACCTGTGGCGCCGTTACAGGGGCTTACATGGTACTTGGTCTCGCTTTTGGCGGCCATAATTGCAGCAAGATGGATGGCCGCCAGCGTGTCTATGCGGCGACTTCTGAATTTACTGAAAATTTCATAGAAACACACGGGACGGTAAAGTGTTCGGATCTGCTTGGCTGCGACATCAGTACCCCGGAAGGGATTCAGGCCGTGCATGAACAGAATCTAATTCAAACCGTATGCCCTAAATTTGTGAAAACCGCTGCGGAATTATTGGAGCGGTTAATCGAGAAAAGATAAAAGGATTCTTTGGGTCGGTATGGTTTCTTCTAAGCTTGATCGAAATACCCTTTAAATACCGTATCGATGGATTTTATTGTAGAGTGAGCGGCGGGAGATACCCAGGATTTCACTGGTGCGGGTACGGTTGTGTCCGGTGTGTTCAAGCGTGCGCGCAATAAGTTCTTTTTCCACCTTTTCAATGCTGGCGCCCACCCGAAAGGTCATGGAATGGTTATCATCGCGGAAGTGACTGATGCGATGGGGCAGATGGCTGGTATTCAATATGTCTCCGGTACAAGAGATAACCGCCCGCTGGATAACGTTTTTCAACTCCCTCACATTTCCCGGCCATGGATAGGTTTCGAGGCAACTGATGAAGTCAGAAGAAATCCCCCGAATGGTTTTTTGGAAATCGTCACTGGCATTTTTGATAAAATGATCGACCAGTAAGTTGATATCCCCGTGGCGTGCTCTCAAAGGCGGCATGGTGATGTGCAACACATCGAGTCGGTAGTAGAGGTCTTCTCTGAACTTTCGTCTGCGGATTTCATCAGCAAGATCGACATTGGATGCGGCAATCACCCGAACATCCACGGATATGCTTTCCTGGCTGCCAATGCGGTTGAATTCGCAGTTTTCAAGCAGGCGGAGCAGGCTGACCTGCATTTTTTCGTCAATAGTGGCAATCTCATCCAGAAAAACCGTTCCCCCATCGGCGCTTTCAAAACAGCCCTTGCGCCGTCCCGTGGCATTGGTAAAAGCGCCGCGTTCATGACCAAAAAGCTCGCTCGCCACCAGATCTGGCGGCAAAGCGCCGATATGCACCGTAACGCAGGGTGCAATGGATCGAGCGCTCAATTCGTGAATGGCCTGGGCAGCAAGCTCTTTGCCGGTGCCGGTCTCACCGGACAGTAAAACCGGTATATCCGTGGCCGCCGCCTGCCGGATCTGGCGGTAAACCTGACGCATGGCGGGCGAACGTCCCACCAGGCGTTCAAAAGTGGTCTTTTCCACTTCGCTTCGCAGCATCAGATTCAGGCCCAATTGGGGTTTCGTCTCTATAGCGGTTTCAATGAGCATTTTGAGCTCTTCGTCGCTGACCGGCAGCAGGGAATAGTGAAAAACACCTGTCCGCAATGCTTTGTGGGCAATCTTGAGTCGGCCTGGATGGGTAAAAAACAGGACTTGGGTGCTTGGGCACTTCACTGAAATAAGGTCAAGGATCTCAATGGCATTGTCGGGATCTGTGTGCGTCATCGAGCTGGAAAAAAGCATCAGATCGAAAGTTTCCCGCTCGAAACGGTCCACCACTTCGTCCAGGCTGCGTTCAAAGGCCAAGGAGATTTTATCTTCTCCAAAGATATTGATTGCCTGTTGAGCCAACCCCCGGCCTTTATCCACGCAGATGATTTTGATCTGATTCTCCCGTTTACCGCCCATTGGATTTGAACTCCTGTGTAATTTTGGGTACGACAAACACTTTTCCGTGTCCCTGAATAGGTATGTCAATTATAATTGAGCAAATTTTACCCATATGGATGCGGTGCCGCCCCTTATACGGGCATCAACATATTAGAATCCATCAAACAGTGCAACCTTATAATTGAAGGTTTGCTCCGTTGACTTCACTCCGGAACAGGCCCATAATCCAAATATTTCAAATGGGAAAATATTGCTCATCGGAAATATTTATCTCATAAAAGTGTTTCCTTTTTGCCCATCAGTTTTGATGCTCCAAGGGTATTTAGGCGGAATGCCGCTATTGATACCGGCACGCTCAAGAATATATATAAAATAAAAACAGATGATTATGGTGAGTTTGGGGCTGGCGCTATTGAGCCCGATTCCCGGCACACCTCTTGCTTTTTGATACCCTTTTTTGTGCGGACGGCTTTTCCATCTAGGAAACCAGGCGGCTGCATACCTATGTATGAATACCATATGAATACTAAAAGAAAGGGCCTTAATGAGCAAACTTCAAAACAACCATGTTTTCACCAGCGAGTCTGTCAGTGAAGGTCATCCGGACAAGGTCTGCGACCAGGTGTCGGATGCGATTCTTGATGCATGTCTCTCCGAAGACCCATCCAGCAAGGTGGCTTGCGAGACAGCCGTAACCACCAATTATCTGATCAATATCGGCGAAATCACCTGCCGCGGCTGGGACGCCATCGATCCTGAATCCATTGCCCGGCAGGTGGTCAAAGATATCGGATATGACCGTGACGAACTGCTCTTTTGCTGTGACAGCTTCGACTATGAATGCCGCATCCACCCTCAATCCTGCGATATTGCCCAGGGGGTCTGCGAAGGCCAGGGGTTGTTCAAGGAACAGGGTGCCGGCGACCAGGGCATGATGTTCGGTTACGCCACACGGTCGACACCTTCCCTTATGCCGGCCCCCATTCACTATAGCCATCAGTTGCTGGATCATCTCCAGCGCATCCGCAAGCATGGTGACATCAGCTACCTGAGACCCGATGCCAAAACCCAGGTTTCCGTGCTCCACGAGGCAGGGGTGCCAACCCGCATCACGAATGTGGTGATTTCCCACCAAACCGATGACGTCTCCTTGTCACAGATCCGTAAGGACCTGATACAGGTTGCCCAGGAAGCGCTCGGCAATAGCGGATTGCTCGATAGCGAAACAGAGTACTTCATCAACCCCACCGGTAAGTTTGTCATTGGCGGCCCGCATGGGGACGCCGGACTGACCGGTCGAAAAATCATTGTGGACAGCTATGGCGGCGTAGGTTGCCACGGCGGCGGGGCCTTCAGCGGCAAAGATCCTTCAAAAGTGGACCGCTCAGCCGCCTATTTCGCCCGCTATGCCGCCAAAAATGTCGTGGCCGCCGGTTTGGCTGATAAATGCGAAATTCAGGTCGCCTATGCGATCGGTGTGGCCAAACCGCTGAGCATCAATGTAGACACCTTCGGCACCGGCAAGGTGGATGAAAAGGATATTCAGGCCGAATTGGAATCCGGTGAACTTTTTGACTTCCGCCCAGCTTCCATCATCCAGGACCTGAAACTGACCCGACCGGACGGCTGGTCCTATCGGGACAGCTCAGTGACCGGCCATTTCGGAAGAGACATTTTCCCGTGGGAACAAACCGACAAGGCACAGGCCCTTGCCGGTGCGCTGGGTATCAAAGAAAGTCGAGTAGCATAGCCCGATAAAAAAGGAAGTCAGCGACCACCTGTAAAGCGGGTGGATTGGGTTTGTTTCTGGGCACCGTGTGCTTTGCACGCGGTGTAGTACAGCTCATCAACCATTAAGGAGAATAAATGCAATCGGAAACCGCAGCACAAGCTTCACCCAATAACGGCACGGTCATCACTGAAATTTCAGAGATCATTGCCGGTGGAAACACCTCCGTTAAAAACGATTATAAAGTAGCCGATATCTCTCTGGCCGCATGGGGGCGTCGGGAGATAGAGATCGCTGAAAAAGAGATGCCCGGCCTTATGGCCACCCGTGAAAAATACGGCCCACAAAAGCCGTTAAAAGATGTCCGTATTATGGGCAGTCTCCACATGACCGTTCAGACCGCGGTGCTGATCGAAACGCTCACCGCACTCGGCGCCGATGTGCGCTGGGCCAGCTGCAACATCTTTTCCACCCAGGACCACGCGGCAGCAGCCATTGCCGCCACCGGAACACCTGTGTTTGCCTGGAAAGGTGAAACCCTGGAAGAGTACTGGTGGTGCACCTTCAAAGCCATGACTTGGCCGGACGGCAAAACACCTCAATTGATTGTCGATGATGGCGGTGATGCCACCTTGCTGATCCATAAGGGGTATGCCGGCGAGAATGATCCGGCGCTTTTGGGCATACCCACCGATAACAAGGAACTTCGGATCGTGCAGCAACTTCTCAAGAACGTTTACGAGACTGATACCGACTTCTGGCATCGTGCGGCAGCGGCATGGAAGGGCGTATCCGAAGAGACCACCACCGGCGTTCATCGTCTTTATCACATGCAAAAAGAAGGCTCGCTGATCGTGCCGGCCATCAATGTCAATGACTCGGTCACAAAATCGAAGTTCGACAATGTCTATGGTTGCCGCCACTCGCTGGTGGACGGCATCTGCCGTGCCATGGATGTGATGCTGGCCGGCAAGACCGCCATGGTGTGCGGGTTCGGCGACGTGGGCAAAGGATCGGCGGAATCCATTGCAGGGCAAAAGTGCCGGGTGCTGGTCTCCGAGGTCGATCCCATCTGTGCATTGCAGGCCTGCATGGCCGGATACACGGTGTGCACGGTGGAGGATGCGTTGGCCCAGGCGGATATTTTTGTCACCACCACCGGAAACAAGGATATCATCACTGCCGAGCAAATGAGCCGAATGAAGGACCAGGCCATTGTTTGCAATATCGGCCATTTTGACAACGAAATCCAGGTGGATGCCCTCAACGACTGGCCGGGCGTCGAAAAAGTTCGAATCAAACCTCAGGTGGATAAATACACTTTTGCCGACGGTCACAGCATCTTTCTGTTGGCCGAAGGAAGGCTGGTGAACCTCGGATGTGCCACCGGCCACCCGAGCTTTGTGATGTCCAACAGTTTCACCAACCAGGTGTTGGCTCAGATTGACCTGTGGCAGCAAAAGGATTCCAGAAAAGTGGATGTCTACTGCCTGGATAAAAAGCTCGATGAGGAGGTGGCCAGACTACACCTGGACAAGCTCGGCGCCAGACTGACCCGTATGTCCCCGGAGCAGGCCGATTACATCGGCGTGCCCGTGGATGGCCCTTATAAGCCCGACCACTACAGATATTAATCTGTGAACTCTTTCTATGGGCGTAACATAGCAAATAAAGGAGAAAAAGGATGCAGGAATTAAACAGCTTTAATATCCAACTTCCGGAGGTCGATAGTATCGAGCAAGGAAAAGAATTTCTATTTGTTGAGCGAGAAGGCAGAAAAGAAAAGATCGAGTTTCATGACTACGACCGGATATATGAAATCCCCGGGCTATACGAGCATCTGTTTTACGATCACTATAAATGCAATTCTCCGGAAGTTGTATGCGGTCTCCTGAAAAAACAGATCGAACAAGACAGCCCCGGAGATAAAGAGCTTGTAGCATTGGACGTCGGTGCCGGCAACGGTATGGTGGGAGAACAGCTGGTTGATCTCGGGGCTAAAACCATCGTCGGCGTCGACATCATCGACGAAGCGGCCGAAGCTGTTCAGCGCGATCGACCGGGAATATATGACGCTTACCACGTTGCCGACCTGACCGATATGCCGTCCGATGTTGAAGAATCGTTGGAAATGATCGACTTTAATTGTATGACCGTCGTGGCGGCACTGGGATTTGGCGACATTCCGCCGGATGCTTTTGCCAGTGGGTACAACCTGGTTTCTTCACAAGGCTGGGTGGCGTTTAATATCAAGGAGGATTTTGTCTCCGAGAAGGATCAATCGGGGTTTTGTAAACTGATCGGACGCCTTGAGGAGGATGGTGTAATGGAAATCCGGGAGCGCACCAAATATCGCCACCGCTTCTGCCAGGATGGAACGCCTCTCTACTATTATGCTGTCGTAGGTAAGAAGCAAATGAACATCTCGACTGAGATGCTCACTGATCTGCAGTTTGGGGCTTGATTGAATCTGTTTTTAGCGATGGAATAATCGCCGTCCCTGCCTTTTTACCTAAGTACCGCCATTTTGGACCAAAAAGTCTGTTTAATAAGTCTTTTGGTCCAATCTGGCAATCCGGGTGTCTGAGCCGGGCTCCAAATCCTCAGCATACAACAATCTGCGTGGGGTTTAATACTGATCCCCAGCTAAACATTAGACCATCGGACGATGGAAGGTACCTTCCGGCAAGATTCGCTTACCGCAACACCACCAGATCACTACACTTTTCCTGACAGGCCACGTGAAGTTCGAAACGGTCTTCCCCTCCGACGGCTTCTTGAACGGATTGCAGCGCCTTTTCCGGCGTATTGTTGGTTTCGCTGAGGTGGGCCAGGATGACATGGCACAATCCATCGTGCTTGATTTCCCCTAACAGATCCCGGGAGGCCTGGTTGGACAGATGCCCGTTGCGGCTTTGAATGCGCTGTTTCAGGGGCCAGGGGTAGGGCCCCTCCTTGAGCATCACCGGGTCATGGTTGGCTTCAAGTACCAGCAGCGCGCATGCTTTGAGATGCTGTTTGACCATGCCGGTGGCGATACCCAGGTCGGTGGCGATGCCGATTTTCCGGTCATTGCGCGATACGGTGAATCCGGCCGGATCCCTGGCGTCGTGCGAAACGGCAAAGGGGTGGATAGCCAGATCGTCCACGGCAAAGGGCCGGCCAATATCGAAGTGATGCAGTTTGTCGATGCGCCCCAGCTGGCCGGCAGCAGCTGTTGCGGTCCCTTGGGTCATGTAAACCGGCAGGTCGTATCGCCTTGCCAGCACCCCCACCCCTCGGACATGGTCGCTGTGTTCGTGGGAGACCACGATAGCACTGAGCTGTTCAATGTTGAGGTTGGCGGCCGCCATGCGACGCTGGATTTCGATGCCCGACAACCCGGCGTCAACCAGGATATGGGTCAAGCCGTCACTGATGTGGATGGCATTGCCTTTACTGCCGCTGGCCAGCACACAGACGGAAAGTTCGCAGGCGCTGCATGTCGGGTCGGAAGAGATCATCGGGAGCAACAACCTTTCTGTATCGTATTCGAACCTTTGGAATGATGAATGCCGAACAAGGAATTTCGAATATCGAATTGTGGTTTCGCTCCGCTCATTCTTTTTTAATATAAATGGCAGAATACCTCACTTCGACATTCTGCGGTTCGATATTCGATATTCGAAATTCCTTCACCCAATCCCCGTACTCCCAAATCCCCCACCATTGCGCTCGGTTTCGTCCAGCGTCCCCACTTCCCGCAACTCAGCTTGGTATACCCGTTGAATGATCATCTGGGCAATGCGCTCTCCCCGTCGAATGGTATATGCGGATCCACCCAGGTTGATCAGTCCCACTTTGACTTCCCCGCGGTAGTCGCTGTCGATGGTACCGGGGGCGTTTACCACGGTCACGCCGTGTTTGACAGCCAATCCGCTGCGCGGTCGGACCTGGGCTTCATATCCGTGGGGAAGGGCCATGGCAAATCCGGTTGGCACCAGTACAATCCGACCAGGCGCTATTGCCAGCGTGTCCTCAACGGCGGCACAAATATCCATACCGGCGGCATGGGGCGTCATGTAGCGGGGCAGTTCGATATCCTGGTCGCGTTCGGGATGCAAGTGCTTGAATTTTACAATCAGTTCTGGGGTCATCCTTGCCATCTACGGAGCGATTCCACAACTTCGACATTCAAAATTCCTTGTTCGATATTCTGCGGTTCAATATCATCCCTTGCCATAATTGCCCAAAGTTGGCTCTCATTGACCTGGGTGCTCTGCTTTGTGCAACAATGGAATTAAAAGGAGAGGGCCTTCTCCAGATCGATCCCCTTGTCCACAGGCCCCAACAAGGTTAAAGATGCCTGCTCCGGTTTGAACAGATCATTGGCTAAATCCTGAATCTCTTCAACCGCCACGGCTTCAATCCGGTCGATGACCGATTGGATCGGGACGTAGTCCTTAAAGTGAATTTCATTTTGGGCCAGACGCACCATTTGATTGTCGACGCTTTCGGTAGCCAGGCACAAATTCCCCTTGGTAAACTCTTTTGCGTCCTCCAATTCAGCTTCAAGGATCGGAGTTCGCTTCAGGTCCTGCATGGCTTGGACCAGCAGACCGATGGTCTCGGTTACCGCATCCGGATGGACACCGGCGTAAATGCCGAACATGCCGGTGTCGACATGGGAGGCCATGAACGAGTAAACCGAATAGGCCAGACCCCGCTTTTCGCGCACTTCCTGAAAGAGTCGGGAACTCATGTTACCGCCCATGATGGTATTCATCAGCGAATAGGCAAATCGCTGTTGCGCTGTAATAGACAATCCCAGGGTGGAGAGGGCAATGTGGGCCTGTTCCAGATCCCGGTGCAGCGCCTGCTGCCGTGGTTTAATCTTCGGCATCTGCCGATCCGGTAAGTCTTCTCCGTTGTGTATGGATTCAAAAGCAGGCCCCACCCGCTCCACAATGCGTTGGTGATCGATATTCCCGGCAACCGATATGAGAATGCGCTCCGGATGGTAAAACTGATGAAAGAATGCTTTGATGGATTCGGCATTGAAATTGAGAATGTTCTCACGGGTTCCCAGAATGGATCGGCCCAACGGATGGTCCCCCCAGAAGTTCCGGCTGGCCAATTGGTGCAGGTGCTCTTCCGGCGAATCCTCCACCATACCGATTTCCTGATAGATCACCGGGCGTTCGCGCTCCACTTCCTGGGGATCGAAGACGGAGTTGAGAAAGATATCCGAAAGGATCTCCACCATGGTATCGAGGTGGGTATCCAGCACCTTGGCATGGTAGCAGGTGTGCTCCATGGAGGTAAAGGCATTGGTATGTCCGCCGATAGCGTCGAACTCTTTAGCGATCTGGTAGGCGGATCGGCGGGCGGTCCCCTTAAAAATCATATGTTCGATAAAGTGGGACAACCCGCTTTGGTCGGTTTTTTCGTCGCGGGCCCCAACGTTGACCCAGACTCCCATGGAGACGGATCGAACGTGGGGTATCTTTTTGGTGATGATCTTAACGCCGTTGGAAAGGACGGTTTTGTTAATCGCCGCGGTTCTTTTCATCATTCAACGCTGCCTTGAGGCTCAAGCGAATGCGGCCGTCCTTGGAGACTTCCAGCACCTTGACCTTGATGATATCTCCCTCTTTCACCACATCGGTGACTTTGTTGACCCGCCGATTGGCCAGTTGGGAGATGTGAACCAACCCGTCGGTTCCCGGTGTCAGCTGCACGAACGCCCCGAAGTCGGTGGTTTTGACCACCTTTCCTTCGTAGATGGCGCCCTCTTCCGGTTCCATGGTGATCGATTTGACCTGCTCAAGCGCTGCCTCTCCATTTTCCTGGTTGGCGGCTGCGATCTTGACCGTTCCGTCATCGTCGATGTCGATGCGGGTATCCGTTTCACTCTGGATAGCGCGAATCACCTTGCCGCCGGGGCCGATGATGTCCCGGATCTTGTCGGGGTTGATCTTGATGGTCATGATCTTGGGTGCAAAGGGGGAAATCTCTTCCCGCGGGGTATCCAATGCCTCCATCATCTTGTTTAAGATATGGATGCGGCCGGTGCGCGCCTGTTCCAGTGCTTTTTCCATGATCTCCTTGGAGAGTTCATGGATTTTGATGTCCATTTGCAGAGCGGTGACGCCGTCCCGGGTACCGGTGACTTTGAAATCCATATCGCCGAAATGATCCTCGTCTCCGAGAATATCCGACAGGATCACCACTTGGTCTCCTTCCTGAATCAACCCCATAGCGATTCCGGAGACCGGCGCTTTGATGGGAACACCGCCGTCCATCAGAGAGAGGGTGCCGGCACATACCGTTCCCATGGAAGAGGAACCATTGGACTCCGTAACTTCGGAAACCAGTCGAATGGTGTAGTCAAAATCTTCACGGTCAGGTAGTATCCGCTCTATGGCGCGAGTGGATAGACCGCCATGTCCTATGTCGCGCCGGCTGGGTGAACCCACCCGCTTGACTTCGCCCACCGAGTAGGGAGGGAAGTTGTAGTGCAGCATAAAAGGCCGCATCTCTTCTCCGCTCAGGGTTTCAACCCGCTGTTCGTCCTGACCTGAGCCCAAGGTCAACACCCCGATAACTTGGGTTTCGCCACGGGTAAACAGGGCGCTGCCGTGGGGGCGCGGCAAAAGGCCGACTTCACAGCTGATGGGTCGGATTTCGTCGAACCGGCGGCCGTCGATGCGACGGCCTTCGTTCAGGATCATGTTGCGCGATATCTTCTTCTGGATATCGCTCAGCAGGTCGTATACTTCTTCTTTTCGATCTTCAAACGCTTCGCCCAGCGATTCGAAAATTTCCGCCTTGAGCTGGCGCAGCGCACTGTAGCGCGCCATTTTATCCGGCATCACCAAAGCTTGCGAAATCCGCTCTGCCGCCATGTCCGACAGTTTGGCGGCCAGTTCCTCATCCTTGGCCGGCGGTGCAAAGTCGCGTTTGGGTTTGCCGTTTTGCGCCACCAGCTCCTCCTGGATGGCGATGAGCGGTTGCATGGCCTGATGCCCGAAGAAGATCGCTTCCAGCATGTCCGCTTCCGAAGCCACTCCTGCGCCTCCTTCCACCATCACCACGCCGGTTTTGGAACCGGCAACGATGAGATTGATGTCGGATGATTCCGATTGTGCGATGGTGGGGTTGGCGGTCAGCTTTCCATCGACCCGGGCCACACGCACGCCGGCTATGGGGCCGGTAAAATGGATGTCGGAGATCGACAGGGCCGCCGATGCGCCCACCATGGCCAGCATATCGGGATCGTTCTCTTTATCCATTGACAGGACCGTGGCGATCACCTGCGTCTCATAACGCCAATGCTTGGGAAACAGCGGACGGATGGGGCGGTCGATGAGGCGTGCTGTCAGGGTCTCCTTCTCGCTGGGGCGTCCGATTTCACGGCGAAAATAGTTGCCGGGAATTCGTCCGGCCGCATAGATTTTTTCCTGATATTCAACAGACAGAGGCAAAAAGCTGGCCGCGCGTTCTTCATTGGCGGCGACCACCGTGACCAACACCACTGTATCGCCATATTGGACGATGACAGAGCCGCCGGCCTGTTTGGCGATTTTGCCTGTTCGGATTGTCAGGGGTTTGCCCCCCACATCCGCAGTTACGATTTGTTCCATTTTTTTCTCCTCATTGGTAGCGGCCTTAAATAAAAAAATGACATGCGCCGGCCGCTGATGTCATCCATCATTGGACCGGCGAATGTAACACTGCGCGGAAATCCGGGTACGTTTATTCAAAATGCCCGGTTTGCAGGCCGCCCGATTGGTCCGCAGACCCCGAGCCTGGGATCTATCGACGCAATCCAAGCGTCTCTATGATGGTGCGGTATCTTTTGACGTCGTTTTTCTTGACGTAGTTGAGCAGGCGTCTGCGCCGCCCAACCAGCATGAGCAGCCCTCGGCGGGAATGATGGTCTTTTTTATGGACCTTCAAATGCTCTGTCAGATATTGAATGCGGTGGGAAAGCAGCCCGATTTGGACTTCGGGGCTGCCTGTGTCGGCGTCATGCAGTTTATATTTTTCAATCAGCTCTTTTTTGTCCTGGGTCGATAATACCACTTTCTATTTCCTCCTTAGAATAATCACCTTGCCGGGATTCTGCTATGGATTAATGAAAAACACAACAATAATCGTAGGCCTTTCCATCCGGCGACAGTTTCAGCACGGCCTTTAAATTCAGATCGGCATCGACCACCTTCAGGTGGTCGGCCAGGCTCCGATCCGCCGATCGTTGGATCAGGGTCTGTGGGATGCTTGCGCAGTCCAATTTGCGACCATGGGCCACGTCCTGCAACAACTGCTCATCCGCGATGAAGGTTGGCATGTGGCTGATGGCAGTGGCCGGCGCAATGAGCGTCTTTGCTGCCCGCATATCGGGCGACATGGCTTGGAGCGCCTCCAGCGTCAGGGCATTTGCAATGGAAAAGCTGCTGCTGGCTGTTCTTCGCAACTGTGCCAGGTGCCCGCCGCAACCGATGGCGCCTCCCAAATCCGCACATAGCGTGCGCACATAAGTGCCGCTGGAGCATGTCACCTTAAAGTGAACGTCCGGAAGGCAAATATGCGTCACCTCGATGGCCGTCACCGTAATGGGACGCGCCGGTTTTTGTACCGGTTTGCCCTGCCGTGCCAGCCGGTACAAGGGGGTACCCTGATGCTTCAACGCAGCATAGACCGGCGGAACCTGCATTTGCTCTCCCTGAAATCCACCAATGATGGCGGTCAGGCGCTCATTTGAGATGGCAGGCAGCTCCCGTCTATGGGTCACCCGGCCGGTGGCGTCCTGGGTATCGGTTTCAATGCCCAGCCGCAATACCGCTTCATAGGTTTTCTCTCCATGTAGAAAAAATCGGGCCAGGCGCGTGGCCTGGTTGATGCAACATATCAACACCCCGGTGGCGAAGGGGTCCAGGGTGCCGGCATGCCCGGCTTTTCTTGCCCCAAGCAGTCGCTTGACCTTGGAAAGTGCTTGAGCCGACGACATGTTCGCCGGTTTATCTAATATCATCACCCCGCTCAGTTCATTTCGCATAAGCCGGGTGTTGATTCCGATAGTTCGACAATTTTATGCTTCAGATCATCAAGGGTGGCTTCTACACTGAAGCCGGCGGCATTGGCATGCCCGCCGCCGCCGAATTGGGCTGCAATAAGGGCCACATTCACATCCCCATCCGAGCGTAGGCTCACGTGATATTGGCGGCGAGCCCTTCCGTATCCCGCCACCTCGTGTATGAGCGCCGCCACTTTAACATCTTCGATGCGTCTGGCGTAGTTGATGATACCATCGATATCCTCTTCCTGGGTCCGGGTCGTGTCCAACATGTCCTGGGTGAGCGACATGATGGAGACCTTTCCATTGGGGGATATTTCCAGGGAGTCCAGTGCGAGATTGAGCAGTTTGATGCGGCCCAGGGAGTAATGACCGTAGACGTGCTGGGCCACCTCATAGGGATTGGCGCCGTTTTCAATCATTTCAGCGCAGATGGCAAATGCCTGCTGATTGGTGCTGGAAAAGCGGAATGAGCCGGTGTCGGTCAATATGCCGGTGTAAATGGCCGTGGCGATGGGACAGTCGAATGTCGACCCCAGTCTTTTAATTAAACGGTAGATGATTTCGGCCGTGGCACATGCATTGGGATCGATCCATTGCAGGTTCCCGAACTTTGTGTTGGTGACATGGTGGTCGATATTGATGATGATCTGACCTTTTTTTAATTGGGAGGCCATTTTCCCGACCCGTTCAAGGGAACCGCAATCCAATATCAGAATGGTATCGTAGCGCTCGATGGCATCGAAATTCTGGCCGATCTTACGGACGGATGGGAGAAAGCGATAAACAGCCGGAATAGCGCTTTCGTTATACATGCACACTTCTTTTTGCATGGCCCGAAGGGCCAGGCCGGTGGCCAGCAGGGCGCCGATGGCGTCGCCATCCGGATTGGTATGGGAGGCGACCAATACGGTTCGGCTTTTGTTGAGCTGGTCAATGATCCGATCTATCATTTTCTTTCACCAATTTAATCAGTTGCTCCATGCGAGCGCCGCGGTCAATGGCATCGTCATAGAAAAACTTCAGATCCGGCATGTAGCGAAGTCCCAGGCGCTGAGCCAACTCCCGTTTAACAAATCCGCAGGCCCGGTTGAAACCTTCTTTGGCCGCCTCTGCCGCACCGTCTCTTCCTGACGTGGCAAAGTAGATTCTGGCAAAGCGCAGGTCTCGACTGACCTTGACGGCTGTTATAGTGGTTTGGGATAGTCTGGGATCGCTGATTTCCGTCAGGAGAAGTTCGGCCAGCACCTGCTGGATCAGGCCGCCCACACGGTCGCTTCTGGTATAGGGTTTCATATTCATTAAGTTCAAGGTTCAAAGTTCAAGGTTCCGTAACACTGTTCAGTTCAAGGTTCTTTCGAACTTTGAACTTTCAACCCTGAACTTTGAATTTTTCGTTTACATGTGTAAAATTTCTATCTCCGAATCCACCATCTCCGCTAATCCGAGGTCTTCTACAAAGTTAAGCATTTTATCGATTTTTGCATTGATGACCTTTTGGTCCGAACCTGCCATTGTGAAACCGATTTCAGCCCGCTGGTAGATATCGTTGGCCCCAACTTCTGCCACCGATGCATTAAAGTGGTTTCGAATCTGGCTGATCAGGGATTTCACCACCGATCGTTTGGCCTTGAGGGAGCGACATTCGTGCAACCGGAAGACCATTATGCCGATGCCGGCCACCATATGGAGGCTGAAGGCGTTGCGTTTGGGCATCAATCCATTTCCGGGCGGATCTCTTCCATATAGTAGTTCTCGATCACGTCGCCCACTTTGATATCGTTATAGTTTTCCAGGCCGATGCCGCACTCATAACCGCTCTGGACCTCTTTCACATCATCTTTGTAACGCCTGAGCGATACGCTCTTTCCATCATAGATGACAATGCCGTCCCGAAGCAGCCGGGTCTGACGGCCGCGTTCGATTTTGCCGTCAGTGACGTAACAGCCGGCAATGGTGCCCACTTTGGGTACGTGAAAGGTTTCCCTCACATCGGCCCTGCCGATCAGGCGCTCCTCAAAGGTGGATTTCATCAGGCCCACAATGGCATCTTTAATCTCCTGGATCACATTGTAGATAATATTGTGATAGCGGATATCCACATGCTCTTCATTGGCCATCTCATGCACCTTGGCGTTGGCGCGGACATTGAATCCGATGATGATGGCGTCGGACACAGCGGCCAGCGAGATATCCGATTCGGTGATGGTGCCGGTTGCGGCGTGGATAATGTTGATGTTCACCTCTTCGTTGGAGAGTTTGAGCACCGAATCCCGAATGGCCTCCATGGAGCCGTCCACATCGGTCTTGATGATAAGGTTGAGATCCTGCAGTTCGCCTTCCTGCATTTTCTCGAACAGTTTGTCGAGACTCAGGCGGCTGGTCTTGGCCAGGTCCTTTGAGCGCCGCTTCTGGGTGCGGTGCTGGCTGACCTGCTTGGCATCCCGTTCATCTTTAACCGCCACCATTTCATCACCGGCCATGGGAACGCCGGACAATCCAATGATCTCCACCGGCATGGAGGGACCGGCTTTTTCCACGTTGCGGCCCAGATCGTCCAGCATGGCGCGTACTTTTCCGTGGTGCACGCCGCACACCACCGGATCGCCGGTCCTCAGCGTCCCCTCCTTGACCAGCACGGTGGCCACCGGACCCCGACCGGAATCCAGCTTTGCCTCCACCACGTGGCCTACGGCCAGCTTGTCGGGGTTGGCTTTCAACTCCAGGATCTCCGCTTGAAGCAGAATCATCTCCAGCAGTTCATCCAGTCCGGTTTGGGCTTTGGCGGAGACTTTTACGAAAATATTCTCGCCGCCCCAATCCTCCGGAACAATGCCGATTTCCGACAACTGACGGGTGACCCGATCTGGATCGGCCTCCGCCTTATCCATTTTGTTGACCGCCACGATGATGGGCACTTCGGCCGCTTTGCTGTGATTGATGGCTTCGATCGTCTGGGGCATCACACCGTCGTCCGCTGCCACCACGAGAATAACGATATCGGTGACCTGGGCGCCGCGGTTTCGCATGGCGGAAAAAGCCTCATGGCCGGGGGTGTCGAGAAAGGCGATGTCGCCTTTGTCCGTCGTTACCAGATAGGCCCCGATGTGCTGGGTAATACCGCCGGCTTCTCCTGAAGTGACGCTGGACTTGCGAATCACGTCCAGAAGAGAGGTTTTTCCGTGGTCGACGTGCCCCATGATGGTTACCACCGGCGGTCGCGGCGCCAACTTATCCGGATCTTCGTCCTGGGTGACCTGCAAGATTTCCTCTTCTTCAAAAGAGGCTTTTTCGATTTCGTAGCCAAATTCAGCGGCCACCAATGTGGCGGTTTCAAAGTCGATGGTCTGGTTGACCGTTGCCATCACCCCCATGCCCATCAACTTGGCGATCATGTCGGCCGCTTTAATGCCCATGCGTTTGGCCAGCTCCGCCAATACAATGGTTTCATCGATTTTGATCCGGCGCTTGATGGCCTTAGCCGTGGTGATCTGCGTCTTCTGGCCGGTTGCCGCGATCTTGCCTTTGGCCCCTTTACGGCCCTTTCGTCCCCGCTGTCGGCTGGAGTACAGGTCGGCCCCTTCGATAACGGACTTGCGCTTGAAGGCCGATTTTTTCTTGCCATACCGTAGGTCCTGATCCGGACTATCACCACGGCCGCCCTTCTTCTTGCCTTTGCGTTTTCCGCGTTCCTCCCCGGCCGGTACGATGGGCGGTGGTGTCGGCACCTGGCGTAGTGCTCCGGGTCCCGGTCTTTGTCCGGCCGCTGCCGGCGCTCTGGGCGTCGGAGGTACAGGCTTGTCCGGCAGTTTGATAATTTTGGCCGTATGCTCCTTTTTCTTGGGCTTGGGCGCCGGTTTGTGTTCCGGTACGGCTTCTGCCGCCTCCGGCTTAGCAGCGGCGGATTCTTCCACTTGCGGTGCTGCCGGCTCTGGGGCAGGGGGCGCTTCTTCTTCAGCTGGCTCGGGCGTTTCAGATTCTTCCGGGACTTCCTGCGGTTCGGCAACGGGCTCCGCTTCCGGTTCTTCATCCGCTTCGGGTTCTGTCTCAGCCGCCGTTTCCGGTGCCTCTATTGTTTCAGCATCCGGTTGGGGCTCTGCATCAGTTTCGGGTGCCGTCTCGGTCGTGTCGTCAGCAGCAGCCGGTGCAGCCTCTTCTGTCTTGGCCGCTTCAGCATCTTCTTCTGGTGCTTCGGTTTCGGCTGGTTCTTCTGCAGGCTCCGGCTTGACCTTCTTACGACGCCGCCGAATAACGGTTGGCTTGACACGCTTTTCGACCAAAGAAGGCTCCATAACACCCTGGATAAACTGACGAATTTGGTGTTCGGTATCCTCATCCAGGGTGCTCATATGGGAGTTCAGACCAAGATCGAGCGAGCTGATTCTCTCCAGCAGCGACTTGTTGGTCATGTTGAGCTCTCGCGCCAGCTCATAAACTCTTTTCTTGGGTTGTGTCATCCATCCCCCTTAGTTGGAATGTGGTTTTGGAATTTGTGGTCTAACCGGCAGCGGGCTCATCGGCTTCCGGCTCATTGTCAGCTTCAGATGCATCAACCGCTTTATCATCTTCCGAAACGGCCTGAGGCGCATTCCCGTCTGCATCATCCTGTAGGACGTCTTCGCCGGCTGTTTCATCATCGGTGGCCGATTCTTCTGCTTCAGCCTCTGCTTCGGCTCTGGCCTTGGCTTCCGCTTCGGCCGCTTCCGCTTCGGCTCTGGCTTTGGCTTCCGCTTCGGCCGCTTCCGCTTCCGCTTTGGCTTTGGCCTCCGCTTCGGCCGCTTCACGTTCGGGGGCCGCATCGACCCATTCCTGGGCACTGGCGATAATCTGTTTGGCTTTCTCTTCTCCGATACCGCGGACTTCCACCAGGTCTTCGATACCGGCTCCGGCTAACTCGTCGGCGGAGTAGAGGCCTTTTTCAAAAAGCGCATCCGCCATGGAGGCGCCCACGCCGCTGAGCTGGACCAGAGAGTCGTAGCCTTTTTTCATTGTTTCGTCATATTGGGTTTCACTGTTGACATCCAGATGCCATCCGGTCAGTTTGGACGCCAGGCGCACGTTCTGACCCCGCTTGCCGATGGCCACCGAAAGAAACTCATCGGGCACAATCACTTCCATGGACTTGTCCTCTTCGTCGATGATCACGCGCGAGATTTCAGCCGGCGCCAAGGCGTTGCAGACAAATTTTGCCGCGTCCACGTGCCATGGAATGATATCGATTTTTTCGCCCCTCAACTCCTGGACCACGTTCTGAACCCGGCTGCCTTTCATGCCGACGCAGGCGCCCACCGGATCGATATCCGAGTCCTGGGAAGCGACAGCGATTTTGGCGCGGATACCCGGTTCCCGGGCCGCCCCTTTGATATCCACGATACCCTCTGAAATCTCGGGGACCTCTGTCTTGAAAAGGATCACCAGGAAGTCGGGGTGGGTTCGGGTCAGGATGACTTGGGGACCGCGGGTCTCGTACAGGACGTCGAGAATCAAAGCGCGAATGCGGTCTCCGCGGCGGTAGCTCTCCCGGGGAACCTGCTCCCGCACCGGCACAATGCCTTCGGTGGTGCCCAGGTTGACGATGATATCGCCGCGATCGAACCGCTGGACGATACCATTGATAATTTCGCCTTTGCGATCGATGAAATTGGCGTAAACTGCGTCTCTTTCAGCATCTTTCAGTTTTTGGATAATGACTTGCTTAGCAGATTGGGCGGCGATGCGGCCAAAGCTGGTGGCATCCATCTTGGTCCCCAGGCTGTCTCCGACTTCGCACTCCGGATCCAGCAACCTTCCTTCGGTGATAGATATTTGCAGGTCCGGGTCCTCAATCTCAGAGACCACCTCTTTGAACTGGAAGACTTCGATTTCACCACTCTCATTGTTAAAATGGGCTTCGATATCGACTTTCGCGCCGAATTTTTTGCGGGCCGCGGATCGCAGCGCTTCTTCCAGAGCATCGATGAGGATCTGTCGGTCGATCCCTTTATCACGACTGACTTGTTCGACGACACGCTTTATGTCTGCTATAAACATGCCTTATCTCCATTCATATGAGTGATATGCGCTTTGGCAATGTCGGTAAATGCAATGGCGACGGGGCGTTTGTCCACCTCCAGATGAACCGTCGGTCCGCTGACGCCGGTTAAGATTCCCGTAAAGTTTTTTTGCCCGTTGATCGGTTGGGTGGTCCGGATTTTGACCTGTTTGCCTTTGTAGCGTTCGAAATCATCCATCTTGCCCAATGGCCTTTGCATCCCCGGAGAGGAGACTTCCAACCGGTACGCCCCTTCAGTCTCGAGTCCCACATCGAGAATGTCGCTCAATTGGCGGCTGATGTGGGCACAGTCATCCAATGTGATGCCGCCGGCTTTATCCAGGTAGATCCGTAAAGTCCTTCCGCCGTGTTCACGGCCATACTCCACGTGGACCAATTCCACCCCCTCCCCCCGGCAAAGGGGTTCGGCCAGTTGCCAGACCCGGTTGATGATCGGGTTGGCCGTAGCACCGACGATTTCTGGCGTTTTAACATCCATTCAAACTCGGACCTTAAAGTCCTGCCCCATGGACAGGAAAACAAAAACGGGCTTAAAGCCCGTCCGCTCAATGGAACTAATCTTAAGTACTGGATGCGAGTATCCGCTAGTCGGAACCCGTCATCTGAAACACACCTTCAAACCATGTCCGCTAATTATCACTATCTGCCAATACGGTTCAGATGAACACCGGACTTATTGGTGGAGCGGGCAACGAGATTCGAACTCGCGACACCAAGCTTGGGAAGCTTGTACTCTACCAACTGAGCTATGCCCGCTTGCCAATGGACCTATATATGACAACCCAAATTGCATGTCAACTGGTTTTAGCGGCATCGTCTGAGGGGTGGCGATGTGAGACCAGGAGGTTGCCCTAAGGGAACCGCAGAATATCGAACAAGGAATGTCGAAGTGTGGTATCGCTGCGCTCTGCCATTCTTATTTACAAGGTTAAATGGCAGAATTCCTTAATTCGACATTCTGCGGTTCGATATTCGATATTTTTCAGTTCCCCAGGCGCCTTGGAACCTGACACGTTTCGCCTTGGCGCTTAGATATCTAAAACAACGGGCGCTAGGCTAGCAGATTCCGGATCTCTTCCAACTCACTCTTGATCTCATCGATCAGTTCGGGATGGGCTTTTGGAGCGGGGGTGCCGGACCTGGTTTTGAGATGTTGCCGTGCGCCTTTTATGGTGAATTTCTTTTCATAGAGCAGCCACTTGATATCGAGAATAAGTTCCACATCCTTTCGACGGTACACCCGCTGCCCCGAATCGGTGCGGCGCGGGCTGATTCGGTGAAACTCCCCCTCCCAAAAGCGCAGCACCGACGCCGGCACTCCGGCGATACGGCTGACTTCTCCGATGCGGTAGAAGAGTTTGTCAGGTATCTCAGGTCTCTGTGTTGGTGTGTTCATAGGCGTTCCAAAAGGTTTGTCGCTTCAGGAATGCATTTCTCAACGCTATAGCACAGATAGAGACAAAAATGCCAATCGTTTGCTCCAATGTTGCATAAAAAAATAGCACCATCGGGATCTATAAAGGCAGATCCGCGTTGAATTTCTGGACCAACGATTGGGTGATCTCTTTGTGGAGCTGGTTGATGGTGTCGTCTTCCAGTGTCTTTTCGCTAGATCGATAGATGATGCGGAAGGAGATGCTTTTGGCATTTTCCGGTACCGGTTTGCCCTGGAAAACGTCAAACAGCTGAACATCCTCCACCAGGGGTTGGTCCAGCTTTCGTACCTCTGACAGGATGGTATCGGCCTCCAGTTCCTGGCCCACGATCAAGGTGGCATCCCTGGATGTGGACGGAAACCTGGGCAAGGGTTGGGCGTAAACCACATCGGGAATGTGATCGATGAGCTGCATCAGATCCAGCTCGAAAACAAAGGTGGTCTGCTTCAAGCCGTAGGTGCTGAGAACAGGGGGATCTATTTCTCCGATGGTGCCCACCGGTTGATCGTCAATGCGGATATCGGCACCCATACCGGGACGAATATAGGGGTGATGGCCCCCCGGCAGTCGTGTGAAGCGAAGGTCCGACACTTGAAGGTTCTCCATCAGGCTTTCGAGGCCGCCTTTCAGGTCATAAAAGTCGCAAGCCGCCGGTTTGTCGAACCATCCGGAGATAAACCGGTCACCGGTCCACAGGGCGGCCAGCAGATCATGCTCATCGGGCAGCACCTCCGCTCCCTTGCTGATAAAGGTCTTTCCGATTTCAAACAGCTTCAAGGTTTTGGATTGTCGAGAAATATTGCGCTGCATCGTTTCCAGCAGCCCTGGTATAAGACTGGTGCGCAATACCGCCTGATCTTCGGTCAGCGGATTAAGGATATTCACAACTTTTCGACGGACGTCGGACTCCGCAAGCCCCAGTCGATCGCACGATTTTTCGTGGATAAAACTGTAGTTGACCACCTCGGAGAATCCCAGGCCGGCCAGGCGTTCCCGGATACGTTGGCGTTGAACCAGCGGCTTGGGTGCCACAGCGGCTTCAGCGGGAATGGCGGTGAAGGTTGTAGGGATCTTATCGTATCCCCATCTGCGGGCCACCTCTTCCATGAGGTCCTGGGGCCGGCTGACATCAACGCGGAAGCTGGGCGCTGCAACGCGGAGCGTATCGTTATCCATACGGGTAGCCTCGAATCCGATGCCCACAAGCAGTTCGGCCATCTGCTCTGGCATCAGATCGATACCCAGGGTGCGGTTGGTGGCCGATACACTCAAATCGATCACCGCCGGTTGTGGCGGATCGACCTGGACATCCACGGCCCCGCTAATGAGTCGTCCACCACCGGTTTCCACCATCAGCGCCGCGGCGCGATCGATGGCTGTCATCGTGTTGTGCGGATCGACGCCCCGCTCAAAACGGTGGGAGGCGTCGGTATTGAGGCCCAACCGCTTGGCGGTTCCTCGCACGCTAATGGGATTGAAATAGGCCCCTTCGATGAGCACCCGGGTGGTGTCCGGCGCTATTTCGGAATTCATACCGCCCATGACACCGCCTATGGCCACCGGTTTTTCACCGTCGCAAATCATCAGGGTGTCTGCGGTCATAATCCGCTCTTTTTCATCCAGGGTGGTGAATTTTTCTCCCTCTGCGGCAGTGCGCACGACGATGCGATGCTCGGCCAGGCGGTCGAAATCAAAAGCGTGCAGCGGCTGGCCGGTCTCCATCATCACGAAGTTGGTCACGTCCACCAGATTGTTGATGGGCCGCAGTCCCACCGACAGTAGACGGTCCTGAAGCCAGAAAGGAGAGGGTTTGACTTGAATATCGGCAATGAGTCGCGCAGCGTATCGCGGGCAGTGATCAGGGGCGTCGATGGTCACCGATGTGTATTTTTGGATATCCTCTACCCCTTCGGGTAGGTCAATGGTCGGGAGATTGAAGCCGGTTCCCTGGATGGCGGCCACTTCCCGGGCGATGCCGATGATGCTTAAGCAGTCCGGTCGGTTGGGCGTTAAATCGATTTCCAGCACCATATCCGACAGACCAAGCGCGCGGTTCAAGGGGCTGCCGGGGGTAAGCTTTTCATCGAGCGCCATCAATCCCGCGACATCGTCTCCCAGCCCGATCTCCTTTTCGCTGCACAGCATGCCTTCGGACGTTTCGCCCCGAATCTTGCCGGTTTTCAATAGGGTCCCGTCGACCAACTCGGTGCCTGGCAGGGCCAGCGGGGCCAGCATCCCCTTGGCTGCATTGGGCGCACCGCAGACAACCTGATACTGCCGATCTCCGGTATCGACCTGGCAGAGCCTGAGTTTGTCGGCATTGGGGTGGGGCGCTACAGCAGCTATGCGCCCCACGATCACGGAATGGAGATAGGCGTAGCGATCGTAAACCGCGTCCACCTCCAGCCCGGCCATGGTCAGGGCCTGGGCCAACGGGTCGATATCCATTTGAATATCCACGTAAGTTTGAAGCCAGGAGATACTTACTTTCATGGGATGCCGCCTCTAATCAGAACTGTTTCAAGAACCGAATGTCGTTGTCAAAATACTTGCGGATATCATCGATGCGGTATTTAAGCATGGCGATCCGCTCCACCCCCATGCCGAAAGCGAATCCGGTATAGCGGGTGGTGTCGTAGTCGACATTTTCAAAAACCGCCGGGTGAACCATACCGGAACCGAGGATTTCGATCCAACCGGTTTTCGAGCAGACCCGGCACCCCTTTCCGCGGCAGATGACGCACAGGATATCCACTTCCGCGCTGGGTTCGGTAAAGGGGAAAAAGCTGGGGCGGAACCTGACCCGGGTTTGGGGATCGAACATCTGGTGCACGAAACTGGTGAGGGTGCCCTTCAAGTCCCCGAACGAGACATTTTCGTCCACCAGCAGCCCCTCCACCTGGTGAAACATGGGGGTGTGGGTCAGATCCGAATCGCAGCGGTAGACTTTGCCGGGTGCGATGATGCGGACCGGCGGCGGCTGTTTCTCCATGACCCGCGGCTGGGACGGAGATGTGTGGGTCCGCAGCACGATATCTTCGGAGATATAGAAGGTATCCTGCATGTCCCTTGCCGGGTGGTTTTTGGGAATATTGAGGGCCTCGAAATTGTAGTAATCGTTTTCAACCTCGGGTCCTTCGACCACCGAAAATCCCATACGGCTGAAAATGTCACATATTTCGTTGGTAACCTGGGTGATGGGATGCAGGGTGCCCCGCACCGGCGTGCGGCCGGGCAGGGAGACATCGATCCCCGTCACCATCTCATCGGATGCTGCCGCGAGTCGGGTCAGTGCCGCATTGCAGGCCGCTTCAATTTCCTGCTTGACCCGGTTGGCCTCCTTGCCGGCCGACGGTCGCTCCTCTTTCGGGAGATTGGAAATGTTGCGCAGAAATTGGGTGATGACGCCTTTGCGCCCCAGATACTTGGTGTTCAATGATTGAATGGCATCGGCCGTGCCGGCCGCATCAATCTCCTGAACGGCTTCCGCATAGATTTGATTGATGGTCGAGTCCACGTTCAGTCTCTATCTGATGGTTTCAGGTATGGTCGGCGGCCGCAATGAGCGGCCGCTCCAAGCAGGCTGGTGCGCATCGATATGCGAATGGGATGTCCCAAACCGGTCGCGCTGCACACGGCTGAAACTGAAACGGTGCAGCGCAGCCGTGCATTTCTTGGTTGCCATCGGCTGGAACGCCATATCCGCTTAGCGGGCGGTAGCAGGCGCCGGCCGACTAATTTTGTGAGGCCAATGCGGTAATCTGCGCAAAACCGGCAGGATCTGAGATGGCGAGTTCCGCCAGGACTTTACGATCCAACGCAACCTCCGCCTTTTTCAGTCCGTTGATGAGACGGCTGTAAGTGGTGTCGTTCATTCGGGCGGCGGCATTGATGCGCGCAATCCACAGGCGTCGAAAATCACGTTTGCGCTGGCGTCTGTCGCGGTATGCATACATGAGCGCTTTGTCCACAGCGTCGGCGGCGGTACGATAGAGCTTGCTGCGCCCGCCGCGATATCCTTTGGCCAGCTTGAGCACCTTTTTCCGGCGTTGCCGCGCTTTATATCCTCTTTTAATACGCATTGATTTCTCCTTTTTTCTTCCCGGCTGCCATATGCGTGGCCTTCTGACCGGAGTGCCGTTTACCCGTTGGGCATCAACCGTCGAATCTCTTTCATGTCGCTGCTTTTGACGATCTGCGGTTGTCTCAGACTCCGTTTCCGCTTGGTGGTCTTTTTGGTCAATATGTGGCTGCCATGGGATTTGGCAAAAGCGAATTTCCCGCTGCCGGTTTTTCTGAATCGTTTGGCGGCGGACCGGTTGGTTTTGATTTTCGGCATTCCATCTCTCCTAATATTGATTGAACTATTTACGTGCGTTGCTCTTACAAGCCATACGGGCTTCGGGTACGGACGCATACAAAAACAATTGGCGCGAGCGCTAAACCGAATTCAGCCCACGCCAATCGATGGATTTGCTATCTAATTCTGTAAAAGTCTTGATCCAGGCTTATTTCGGCGCCAGGATCATCATGATGGTGCGGCCTTCAAACTTGGGCATCTGTTCCACGGCCGCGATATCCTCTACTTCAGCAGCAATTTGTGCCAGCAGCTCATGGCCGCGATTCGACAGGGCGATCTCTCGTCCTCGGAACATGCAAGTCACCTTGACCTTGTCTTTGCGCTCCAGAAACTTTCGAATATGCCCCAGCTTGGTTTTCAGATCGTGCTCGCCCGTTTTAGGGCGGACCTTGATCTCCTTGAGCTGAAAAGTGGCCTGTTTCTTCTTTGCCTCATGCTGCTTCTTGGTTTGCTCATATTTGTAGCGGCCGTAGTCCATGATCTTGCATACCGGCGGTTTGGCATTGGGGGAAACCTCCACCAGATCAAGTCCGAATTCGGCTGCAGCAGCGAGTGCTTCCTGGATCGGAACGACGCCGATCTGATTGCCATCCGGATCAATGACGCGAACTTCGCGTACCCGGATGTTATTGTTGATTCGAGTCCTCGGCTCCTGGGGATATCTTGCGAATCTGTTATGAGCTATGCGAACACCTCCTCTGAAAAACATTAAAACGGGAACACCCGTACGATCCGATTCATCAGCTACCCGGCTGAATTCGACGGTTTAACAGGTATCCTGGATTTTAAACTTTACCTCACTATAAAAAGGTGCTTTGAATTGCAAGAAAAAAATGCTCCCAATAGACTTTATATAGAGTTTTTATCATTAGCACATTCAGCACGATTGCGCCAGTGTATACGCCTCCAGATAGCTATTTCGCCAATAATCAATGTGGGGTTTTGTAAAAAAATCCTGAAGCAGCGTCAAGCTCTCCGATCGGCCCACGTGGGGTATGATGCGCAGATCATTGTCACGGTAAAGGGCTGGAAGGCGGGTCCGGTCACAGGCGGTGCCGCCGCCCATGGCATCCTCGTAGGCATAGACCAGTGTGCCGATGCCGCTGATCAGCAGTGCGCCGAAACACATCAGGCACGGCTCCAATGTGGCGTAAACGGCAATTTCCTTGCGATCGATGGGGGCGGTGAGCGATTCCAGCCGGCGCAGGGCAATGATTTCGGCATGGTCGATTTCGCTGGGCACCGCACCGCGGGTGCCTGTCCGTTCGCCTTGTGCGATGATCCGCCCTTCGTGGACCATGACACAACCCACCGGGAATTCATCCCGGTCAAGGGCAGCGCGGGCTAGATCCAGAGCCTGGGCCATGTATTTTTCGTGGTGATTCGTCAACGGAATTTCCTCGATTTGATTCATTTAGCGATACGATGCGCTAATTGTTTGAACATAGAACCCATGAACGTCCTACATCGAACATCGAATGGAGGAAGTCGCTTCGTTCCATCATTTTTATAAAATCGGCAGAATACCTTGTTCGACGTTGGACGTTGAGCGTTCGATGTTCGATGTTTAGGGGTTCGACGTTCACGATCTTTCTTCACCCTATCTTACAGGTACTTTCGTCACAGGGGCAACGATCATCCACCTCGTAGGCCATGAGGATGCGGGATTCCATCTCCCTGCGATCTTTTCCCAGCGGGGTCCAATCATGCTGTCGGCAAATCTTCGTCAGCGCAGTGGGATCGGGGATTTGATCCAGGCCCGTCCCCAGGATCTTGCCGTCCTTACCGTTTAGAATGTCGGCTTGCTCGCCATTGGTGGCCACCACCACCGGAATCTGATAGCCGGCGGCCAGACGCGACATGGCCAGTGCCGGGCGATGCCGGGTGACCAGGCTGCCCGGACCGTAATGGATCAACATGGCGATGCGATCTACTGAGCGTACCAGATAGGTCACAAGAATTTTTGCGCATTTCTCACCGATGCTGAATTCGAGGGCGTAGCGCGGCGTGATATCGGCTTTGGCGTATCCCATCTGGTCCATCAGCCGCCGGCCGATCTGTTGTCTATGACGCTCATCCAGTGTATCATCCAGAATTTCACCGGTGATGCAGTCGGACAGCTGCCCTAATATCAAATGGTGACCCCCCATGATATCTTGTCCCGTCGGGTAAAAATCCGGTTGCCTGTGGACACGGAATGGGTTACCGTGTTGCCGCGCTGATTTTATACCATAATAGGGCCGGTGCTGTTAACACGCAAATCCAAGCGTCTGTTGTTGAATGTCGGCCGACAGGTATCGGTGCGAAGTGATAAACCCAATGAATTCGAGAGCAAAACAACCGATTCCCATCACCCCCGCCAACCTGCGTGAAGAGTTCGAAAAACGCGAGGCCAACTTCATATCGCCCTTCGGGTGTCGAAGCGCGGAATCCCAGGGCCGCTCCCGGTCCGAAGCGCCCTGCCCCATTCGAACGGCTTTTCAGGTGGACAAGGACCGTATCCTTTTCAGCAATGCATTTCGTCGGCTCAAGCACAAAACACAGGTCTTTCTCAATCCGTCGGGGGACGAGTACCGCACCCGGCTGACCCACACCCTCGAAGTGGCGCAGATCGCTCGAACCATTGCCCGGGCCATGTTTCTCAACGAGGATTTGGCCGAAGCCATCGCGTTGGGGCATGATTTGGGGCACACTCCCTTTGGCCATGGCGGTGAGATGGTGCTAAAGGAGATCTTTTCAACTGGGTTCTCACACCAGGCACAGAGTCTGCGGGTGGTGCAACTTTTGGAGCAGTTCGGAGAGGGCCTCAACCTCACCTACGAAGTGCGCGACGGCATATTGCGACACTCAAAGGGGTACGGCAAGATCATGCCGGACAATCCCAAGGAGCTGCCCTCTACCATTGAAGGGCGGGTGGTGCGGGTGGCCGACATCATGGCCTATCTCAACCACGACCTCGACGATGCGGTGCGTTCCGGTGTCATCGGCGAAACCGATACCCCGCAGCGGTGTGTGACCGTGTTGGGACGTACCCATGACGAGCGTGTGACCACCATGATGACCGACCTGATCGACCACAGCCGACCGGTGAGCGGTGAATTGATCCTCAACATGAGTGATCGGGTTTTCGGTGCCATGACCGAGCTGAGGGAATTTCTCTACGAGAGGGTCTACCGTTCCGCCAAAGTGCACAATGAATTCGTCAAGGCCAAGAAGATCATGTCCGAACTCTATACCCATCTTCTCAACGACCGGCAGCTCCTGGCGGAAGAACTTAGAAAAATGCGCCTGCCCGCCGTCGGCTCCAATGGCGCCTCCAAAGAGCGGCTGGTGTGCGATCTTCTGGCCTGCATGACCGACCGCTACGCCTTGTCCCTCTACTCGCGGATTTTCTTTCCGTCGCCCACGGTCTGATCCGGCTTGCCCCATGAAGATACCCCCCCACCTCCGCCAACAGGCTCTTGCGCTGTTCAATCAGTTGGATGCAGCCTACGATGATGCCGCCCGGCAGTCGGGCTTTGTCTGCAACGGATGTAAGGACAATTGCTGCTTGACCCGGTTTTTTCATTACACCCTGATAGAGTACCTCTATTTGAAAGAGGGGCTTTCCGAACTCGTGCCGGAGGTATTGGCTGACGTCAGAACCTTCGCCGAATCGGTGGTGGCGCAGACAGCGGAAATGGAGAAGGAAGATCAATCCATCAGGCTCATGTGCCCGTTGAACAAAGAAGGGCGCTGCATCCTTTACGCCCATCGGCCCATGATCTGCCGCCTGCACGGCATCGCCCATATGCTGCGCCGACCCGACGGCCGCATCCAAACCGGTCCCGGGTGCGACGATTTCTACACCCAATGCGGTCCATCCGCCGGCCATCCTTTGGATCGCACCCCGCTCTACGCGGACATGGCAAAATTGGAACAAGAGCTGCGGCGGACACTGGATTTCAGCGGCAAAATAAGGATGACCATCGCGGAGATGATAATAAATGACAAGCTATGAAATACATCGACGAAAAAAAGCATGACGAGATAATCGGCAAGGCGCTGCCCGCCGGGGAAACCTTCAATTTTCAATGCCATGCGGCACTGGCCTGTTTTAACCGCTGCTGCCGCAATCTCAACCTGTTCCTCTACCCCTATGATGTGCTGCGCCTGAGCCGACATCTTGAGATCTCCACGGATGAATTCATCGAGCGATATGTGGATGTGGTGCTGCGCGACGGGCACTATTTCCCCGAAGTGCTGCTGCGCATGGCGGAAAACCATGAGAAGACCTGCCCCTATCTTACCGAAGACGGTTGCAGCGTCTATCCGGATCGGCCCGATACCTGTCGCACCTTTCCGGTGGAGCAGGGGGCGCAGTATGACGCCGTCACCGATACCACCACCGCCGTCCATTTCTTCCGTCCGCCGGATTTCTGCCTGGGTCAACACGAAGAAAAGCAGTGGACCACCGATACCTGGGCTGCAGACCAGGAGGCCGAACAATACCATGAAATGACCATGCGCTGGGCCCGTGTCCGACGGATGTTTCAAAGCGATCCATGGGGGGCGGAAGGTCCCCGCGGCGCAAAAGCCAGGATGGCCTTCATGGCCACCTACAACCTGGACCGGTTTCGGGAATTTCTCTTCAACAGCACCTTCTTCAAGCGTTACCGCATTAAACCGGATGTCAAACGGCGTTTGCGCACCAATGACAAGTCTTTGCTGCTCTTCGGGTTTGAGTGGGTGAAGGTCTTTGTCTGGGGCCTGCCCAGCAAGAAAATCCGTACACCGCGGTGATGCCCAAGGGCAAAGTCAGAATCGGCCCGGTGTGATCCGGGCCGATTCTTTTCACCTAACGATGTGGATCAGTGAGATCCCGGCGATGCCCGATGCGGGCCTTTAGACTGCGCCAGCACCGCCGGGATGGGCGTCCTTATTCATAGACTTTAATCTGTCTATTGCCGTGATCCGCAATATACAGTTTGCCGCTGGCATCGGTGACAATCCTGAAGGGCTGATAGGTATCCTGGGCAAAGCTAGCCTTCAACGCGCCGGTGCTGTCGTATTGGTCGATTTCATTGTTATACGTATCGGCAATAAAAATATCGCCGTTGGGCCCGGCGGCGATACCTAAGGGCCGGAGGAAATCTCCTGTCCAGAATCCCAGATAGGCGCCGGTCATGTCGAAACTGGCTGCCGCATTGTTGGTGATGACATGGATGCGCTGGTTGGCCTCATCCACAACAACATCGTTATACTCATCCAGGGCCAGGTCGTTGACTTCCCCGAAGGTCAGTTGCAGGCTACCCGTGCTATCGAAAACCAGGATCCGACCGCCCATGGCACCGCCGTAATCCGTAACATACAGCATATCGTTGCTGTCGATGTAAATGCCCGAAGGATAATTGATGGTGGTGGTACCGGTGTCAAATGGCATTGGCGTCCCGTCCGGGGCGAATTTCTGCAGCGGCGTTGCGGCCAGCTTATCCAGCACATATACGTTTCGCTGAGAATCCAATGCGATATCAGAGGGTAGGATGAAGGTGCCGGGAGCCCACTGCCCCGCCTGTGCGCCGGTTGCATCAAACTCGGTGATGGTCTGGTATTTTTGATCGAGGACGAAAACATGACCTGAGGCGTCTGTGTCGATGGCGTAGGGATAAACGCTACCCGTATCAATGAAATCGGTCTGGGCCAGAGGGCCGGGCTCCTGGCACTGATCCCCGGCCGCAGCCTGCCAATCGGCATAAGCCTGGTCGATCCGCGCAGTACACTCGGCTTCCTTTTGGGCTGTCAGGTTGGTGATCTCCGTCTGATACGCAGCCGCCTGCTCGTTCAGCTGTTGCTGTGTGTTGGCTTGCCACGCCTCCTCCGCCTGTCCCAGCCGTGCGTCGCATTCGGCGCTCATCTGGGCGGCCAGCTGATCCAATTGCTGCTGCAAAGCGGCGATGGTTTCGTCTTTTTCGGCGATGGTCTGTTCATACTCCTGTCGCAACGCTTCCAGCTGTTCATCACTCGAAGGCAGCTTGTCACCGAGGTAGTCCAAGAACAATTGCTGCGCATCTTTATGTGACCGGTTGTACTTATGCTTGAGGGCCCGGAATTGGGAGTTGATTCTAATCCGATGAATTCTCTCCCGGATCATCTGGTAGTAGCTCCGTTTGGCTTCCTTCGTCCACTTATGGTGCTTATGGTGATGGCTGCCAGCCCAAGAAGTGGATGAAATTGTAAATAGTAATAGGGTTGCCAACACAACTGAGCATAATTTTTTCATAACCATTCTCCTTCCAACCAAGCCAACGATAGTGATTCCAATAAGTGCGGGGCTACCAAAACCATCTCAATTTTTCTCAAATAGCAGCAATTATTGTACCAAATCCGAGCTTCTATCTATCCTGCTGAAACTGTTACGATGTGGTCTCGAATGGCTTCCGGCGGGATGAATTTGCTATGCTGATTGGTCTACTTTGGTGCATTTTTGTGTGCACAAGAGTGGCCACTTTTGCTGCAATGCAGCATGGAGTGATTGGGAAATTGGTCCGCAGGACACCGCGAATCGGCTTGCCGGTTCACATGAATGCCACCAAGGCAGGGCAGACCCTGGCCATTACCGGCCAAATTGGCATGACGGTCGATGTCTGCGATTCCACCACGTTTACGGCAGCGGTGGATGTGCACAGGGTGGTTAGGAATCCAAATAGGTTTTTTATGGATGGCAGTGCATAGGGCGAGCAATGCCCGCCATAGTGTGCATCCAATGCTATCCGCAGCTTAGCTCATGGATGGAGACATGTGGAAATATAAATGGAAACCAGAAACCAGAAACCAGAAACCAGAAACCAGAAACCAGAAACCAGAAACCAGAAACCAGAAACCAGAAACCAGAAACCAGAAACCAGAAACCAGAAACCAGAAACCAGAAACCAAGAACTACGAATTACGAACTAAGAACCATGAACCATCAACCATGAACTAAACAACCCCATCCGGCATAGGCGCAATTCTTTCACCGCCCAATACATACCCGCCATCGATGCGCAATACGCTGCCGGTCATATAGGGGGCGTCATGAATGAGAAATCGGACGGCACCAATGACATCATCGAGCTGCCCGGTCCGTTCAAGCAGGGTGTGGTCGAGGATGGCCTGTTTCTGATTTTCGGTGAGCAGGCTCCACCCCCTTGTCTTTTGGGCATGCCGGGTTTCGAAGATCCCCAGCATGATCTCATTGACGCGCACCTCCGGAGCGCCCAACCGCGCCCAGGTCTCGGTCAGCAGCGAAATGCCGCGGTTGGCGGCCGCGTATCCTTCATTGAAGAGATAGGAGGCCGGCCCGCTACGGCCCACGATGCCCGCGATGCTTGAGAAGTTGATCACCACGCCGTTACCTGTGGCTTTGAGGTGGGGAAGACAGGCGTTGAAGGCCCACTGCTTGGCCCGTAACGTGGTGGCCAGCTCAAGGTCCCATTGTTCCTGCACATACTTTCCATGCACCACCGGCCATCCGCCCCGTTCGATGTTGTTGATCAGAATATCTATCCGGCCGAAACGGTCGATGATGCGATCGGCCAACCGATCGACGGCATCAGTTTCCACCAGGTTGATCTCGGCAATCCAGTGATCACGGCCGGAGGCGGCGGCGTCTTCCTGCAGGGAGGCCAGGCTTTCCGGCCAGTCGTGATAGGTGTACACTACCGTGGCGCCGCTATTGGCCAGATCCAACCCCACGGCTTTGCCGATGCCCTTGATGCTGCCCAGCACCAGTGCGACTTTGCCGGTTAAATCCATAGAGGATATCCCTCTCGTTCGTGATGATAATGGATAATTTCTTAATAGCTCTGATATTTACCACGAAGGGCACGAAGAACACGAAGGAATAAAAGGATGTATCAAAGTTTCAGCTTCGTGCTCTTCGTGACCTTCGTGGCTATTTAAAAATCTGGTTGTTACGCGTTTTTTCGCATTCATCGGCATTAGACCTTGGACAAGATCCGCTTGCCGAACAACACCTGCCCGATCCAGATAAAAGCCCACATCAGCCACCCCGGTTCGTCCTCCTTTTCAGGAAGGGGGATGAGATAAGGGTGTTCCATCGACGCCAGTTCGCCGGACAGCGCCTTTTCCTTAAGGGTGTCCAGATCGTAAAAGGCCATGCGGACCATCGACTGGTGCTCGGCGGAAAGCTCGCCTGGCCGAAGCTGGTTTTTCAGCGCGATGAGTTCCATCATGGCGTCGTTCATTTTGTTGTAGATTTCCAGCTCCTGGTCATCGATCCATTGCCGTACGGTCTGGCGGCCCTCCTCTTCAAATCCGAGACAGTGGTCCTCCTTGAGCACGGCATAGTGTTCCGTTACGGTGCCGTCTGATCGGGATCGCTGGATTGCCCGCGCCAGGGGATAGATCCGGCAGGATGAGGGGCGCGCTTCATACACCTTGCAACCGTTCGGGGTGACAAAGGGGCACTCGTGGTCCCGATTCGCGGAGAAGCGCAAGGAGGCCACCGGCAGTCCGGTGGCCGGACCGGAATAGATCACGGCATAGCGTTCCAGAAATTCGCCCGCCGTCAGATTTAGATGATTTTTCAGGCGCAGGACGTCGTAAGGGGTCAGGGCCTGGTTCAAATCCCTGCAGCATTGATTAAAGCAGCGCACGTCTTTATGGCATGCGAAGCCGAATGGGTCATCCAAATTGATGGGGTTCAGCCCGGGTTCCTTCATTTATCAAATACTCCTGGTTTTTTGGTGCTGATCGGCCGGCGATCCGAAAGCTGCTTTCCCATTAGAATAAATCCCGCCGGTGTGCAAGCATGGATGCACCTTATCGGTCCGGATTATCCCGAAGATTCGCATGAAAGGGCTAAGACGGCACCTGGTTTTGACAGCCCGGGATAGGCGGATTCCGTTGGCGAAGCAACAAACCATATCCCCGGCCTGTCGATACACCTGATGGCGTTTTCGCCAAACCGGAGGGCGGCTGTCCGGCCCGCCGGTCGGGGAAAATATTTTTCGGTCGCCCCTGATCCAGGGGGCCTGAACAGGTGCAAAACAGCCACCATATATAGTGAAAAAATAAGGGGGCGCGCCTATATATTGTTGCCGGGAACTTGGGTCAAATTGTTTTTAGAAATAAGGCCCTCTGAGCACTGAAAATCATTGACAAGGAGTATGCGGAGTGATATTCATTTACCCTTGTTCCAATCATATCTTGTTGAATTTAAACGGTTTTTTGGGGCGAGGAGGCCGCGCCACGCCACCGCGGGCCGTACGTACGAAAACGTTGTTTCAGAGTTTCAGATCAGGTTTCAGAACAGGTTTCATATATTTATAGTCCGACACGGATAAGATTTCGGACATCCAACGCTAAAAATAGGAAGGGAGGTGTAGGTAGGGCTTGATTTCGTTGTGATTTGAGAGTCAATTGGTTGAAAAAAATAAACCAAAACTTTTAGGAGGTATAGTAAATGCCAAGTTTCGTAATCCAGGAAAAATGTGACGGTTGCAAGGGTGGCGATAAGACCGCTTGCATGTACATTTGCCCCAATGACCTGATGGTCCTCGACCCCGACGCGATGAAGGCTTACAACCAAGAGCCGGATCAGTGCTGGGAATGCTTCTCCTGTGTAAAAATTTGTCCCACCCAAGCCATTGAAGTTCGCGGCTATGCCGATTTCGTCCCCCTGGGAAGCTCCATTATGCCCATGATGGGTACCGAAGACGTGATGTGGACCTGCAAGTTCCGCAACGGCCTCATCAAACGCTTCAAGTTCCCCATTCGCACCACTCCTGAAGGTGCCGCCAATTC
>JARRKU010000038.1:0-70228 GCA_037387725.1 Desulfobacteraceae bacterium | reverse complement strand
GCCATGGTAATCTCCTGTTCGTGGTTAATCAACGAATAAACAGGTAAGCACTGAAGCTGCCAGCGCAATGTCAGCGCTTGATTTTTTCGACTAGATAAGCGTCCATTATCAAATGGATGATGTGGTGCACCACACACACAACGAGGGCCAGGCCGTATCCGGGAAACAGGGTGACTTGCAAAATAACGGAGAGCGGGAGTGTTTTCTGGCCTCCCATAAAGATGACGCTTTCTCGACGTCCAGGCTTCAGGCCGAAAATTTTAATAACACCGAAGGCGCAAAACAACAATAGAAGATGAAAGCTGAAGGTAACCAAAAGGATCGGCATGAGCGCACCACCACCGGATATAATGGCGGTTCGGCTCTGGCACATGCCCATCCAGACGATGCACAGAATCATAAGCTGGTTAATAATTTGCACCTTGGCCAGCAGTGGCGCAATCCAATTGCGGGCCGCATATTGAATGCCCATGCCGACGGCCAGGGGCAGTATCACCAAGAAGGCGATTTTCAGCATAATGGCGGCTTTGTCGATTTCGATAGACCGGCTTTCGCCGAGGGTAGCCAGCAACCCACTCAGCACCATTGGAATGGTCATCACCGCCATCGCATTGGCAAGAATAGTAACGAAAAGTGCGTGGGCCATGTTGCCGCCGGCACGTTCGGACATCACCACACCGCTGCTCAATGTCGAAGGCATCGCTGCCACCAAAAAGAGCCCGGTCAGGATCTGAAAATTCAGCGGCAGGAAGCGGTAAGCCAGTGCCACCACTGGTGAGCAGATAAAAATGACAGCCAGCGCGGCTATTGTGGCCGGTATGTCGCTTATGCCTTTTCTCAGCAGTCGCGCATCCATTGCCATTCCGGAGAAGAGGAAAATCAGAAAGATGACGGTTGCCGGACCGCCGTTGGCCTTAAGCCAACGTCCAGCGGATACGATCCACTCCTTGCTGTCCACCGCCGTGACTGCGGACAAGAGTATCAGGCCCGCAATAAACCAGTATTTGCAAATCCATTTTATCAGAACTGATGCCATATCGTTGTAGATATTGAGATCCTTGTCTTTTGCCCTCGCGGGATTAAGCTGGCAATTGAATCTGAAGACTGCGATCTTTTCGGGTGCAGCGAATCAAGCTGACCGGAATCGCTCCTTTCCCATGGCAATCTGGACATGGGAAATAGTCCTGATCCGCCCAGGTATCATTGGCTGATAGATATTTAAGGGAGAGGCGGCCCTTGCTCTGGCAATAATCGCAAGGGGATTCCTGCCGGTACCGGGTCACCTGCCAACCGGCCGATTCGATCAGCCGAATCATATGATCCACCATTTTTTTGGGAAGATAGCGGATATCCTGTGCGGCCAGGTATTTTAGCGCCCCGTAGGTGACATGCACCGGATCGAGCCGCAAAAATGATTCCATTTTGAAAATGGGATGGGGGACGGTTCTCAAGGCGTTAAGGAGTCCGGCGTCGTTCCCGACCGCCTTGCATCGATTGAGGTGATCGATGAGCGCTTTGCGGGCCTGTCTGCGAAGCGGTTCAAGGCGCATATTGGATGGTTTAAACAATATTATTTCGGCGAGAAGCGCCGGATCATCGAGGCTTTTGGCCACCTGCCAATGGACATCGATGTGATTGGAGGAAGAAGCAACCCGGCGAAGCAGATCATCGTCTCCCAGTTTAAGCGCTGCTGCCAATCGTATGGCGTCCTGTTTGGCTGAACGGGCCACACGGCGTAACAGCAATTCATTTTCGATATGATCGATCGCCCGTCGCCCCAGCTGGATATTCCAAGCCTTCAGAGCGATGGACGCCAGAAAGGATTGCTCGCCAATCAGAATGCTGGCTTCAAGACGAACCGTCTCAATAGAGGCCGAGGCGGCCATGATTTTACTCAAGGTCTTGGGTCGTGCGATTTTTAAAACAGCCTCAAGCCGTTTTTATTTGTCGCCATGCCGCCATTTTGTTCTAAACAAATCCAGTAAATTCAAAACTGCCTCAACTAAACGGTGGCGTGATATTGTAGGTTTAGCCGGTGTCCGTCCACATGGCCGGATTCGCACGCCGGTCCGCCGAGGGATGGCCTTGGGTGGACGTAGCCGCAACTGATAGCTGGCTTGCATTGTCAAAGAAAGGGACCAAGCTTTAGACTTGACACTGTGTTGTAAATCGCACAAAAGTTTGTTCGTGACAATACAAATGTGTGCCAACTGAGTTGGTTCATCAAATTTTACTGGATGCTTGTCGGAAAGCCGATTGAATGTCCCAGTCCCCCTCCAGAGATCAAGTTCTAACCGAAGACGGCACCCCACGTTTTTTTGCATTGCTGAAATTTGTCGACGTGCTGCCCGATCCGGTGTTGATTCTGGATCATGATCAAAGGGTGGTTCATGCAACGCCTGCACTTGAGAAGGTGCTGGGTTGGACCCGTGATGAGATTCTTCACCGACCCTTTTCCGAACTTATCGATGCGTCTCCGAAAGAATTGAGCGTCTTGGGGCAAACCATGTCGAAGGCAGGGACGGTGCGGGAGATGCCGGCCTACTGTCGGACAAAAGGGGGCCGCCGGCTGAAAGTGATCCTGGACGCCGTTCCGCTGTCAGACCCCAGGCAGGAATTCTCCGGTACGTCGGTGGTGCTTCAGGGTGTCTCCGGTGAGAGGAGGGCTCATCGGGTCCGGCAGATTCTGTTGCGGATGTCCAAGGCCCTGCACCGCTATCGCAAGCTGGACCGCTTGTTACGCTATGTCACCCGTCTCATCCAGGTTCTGATGCAGGTGGGCGGGGCGTCTGTCATCTTTGTGGACCATGAGAAGGAAGAGTTTTATTATCACATTGCCGCTTACGACGACTCAGCGGCCGGTCGCCGGTTGACCACTATAAGATTTCCCATCGACAAAGGATTGGCCGGCGAGGTTTATCGCACAGGAAAGCCGATGATTGTTTCGGACTACGCCCAAAGTCCCTACGCTTACAAACAGGTTGACGAGCAGGCGGAGTATGAGACCCGTAACATGCTCGATGTGCCGTTGCGCATCAAGGACCGTATCATCGGCGTGCTGTGTGCGGTGAACAAGTTAGACAGCGAATTCGATGATGAAGATGTCGAACTGCTGAGCGTGATCGCCGATGTAGTGGCCCTGCCCATTGAAAACGCGCGTGTGAACGAGGCGCTGCGCAATTCCTATGAACGGGTCAAGTCGCTCAACCAGGCCAAAGAGCGCGTGATCATTCATCTGTCTCACGAATTGAAGACCCCATTATCGGTCTTGTCCGCATCATTGAAATTGCTGGAGAGGCGGCTGGCCACCCTGCAGGACACATCCTGGATGGAAGCTTTCGGGCGGTCGCAGCGCAGCTTGGAGCGGCTTTTGGAAATGGAGTACGCCGTTGAAGACATTCTAAAACAAAAAGAGAGTGCTTCATTTGATGCGATGACGGCACTGCCGCGGCCGACAGAGCAGATGCCGGACCCGCAGGAGTCTGAGCGTTTCTTTCAACAGGTCAATATAGAATTTCTGATCCATGAGTTGAAGGCACCGCTGAGCGTCATCGAAACCAACACCCATATGCTGAATTCTTGTGATCCCAATGGCGGCATCTCTTCTGAACGGTATCATCGGATCACGAACCGCATCTCGAGGAGCACCCGCAGAGTGCGCGCTTTGCTCGAAGAGCTCTTGGAAGTCGGACGCGCCGAAGCGGTTTGCTTCAACTGCAGACCCTTTGGTCTTGTGCCGGTGATACAACAAGTGCTCATGGAGGCAATGGAGTCCCATTCCGCAGAATTATACGAAAAAGCGCGGTCCCACAAGGGGATCAATAAGCAAATGGCATTTCTGGCATCGAACGGTATTCGATTCCAGGCCCAGGAGGCTGCGCACGATCTTCAGATGGTGCAAGACGAGACCAAATTCCGGCAGGTCGTCGCCAATTTATTGAAAAATGCCCTGACATACCGGCGCAATCTGCTGCTCATCGATCTGACCTGCCATAAGGATTCCATCACATTGTCCGTTCGGGATGACGGGCCTGGAATCGCCACGGAACACCACGAAAAGATCTTCGAGCGCTATACCCAGGTCACACCTTATCCCGGCGTGGCCCGCAGTGGTCACGGTTTAGGGCTGGCGGTATCCCGGATTTTGGCGCGCTCGATGGACGGCGATATCACCGTGGAGAGCCAACTTGGGCAGGGGGCCGTCTTTCGGCTGGCGCTGCCGATGGCCTTCGATAACGGATAGGGCATCGCCGATTTTGTAAGAGAATTTCTTACTATAAAATCAGAAAAGGTTCGACTTTATTTTCTGATTCCAGTTAGGATATGGTCTACTTTTGATTCGAACAGCCATTATTTGGGTTGGCTGTGATTAATTTCACCCCCCGGTTATTTTGTTTCAAAATATAAGGTGCAGGGCATGAAAGCCCTAATGATAGTAGTGAGGCGGTCATGGTTGTAGAAGGGATCAAGCTGGCGGTAACCGGTATGCTCATTGTGTTTATCTTTCTTATTCTCCTGGTACTGGTCGTTCAGTTGTCGGCCAGACTTCTCAGATCTTATACACAGCAGGAAGAAAGGGAACAGGCGCGTTACAAGAGAAAATCATCGGCCGGTTCCCCTCTGGCGGACAGTCGGCTGATCGCCGTCATCGCCGCAGCCGTATCGGCGCATCGAAAGAAAATGCGAATCGTTAATTAGCGCATCGATAATTATTTCCAATGAAAACAGAATGGTGAAAAACATGAAAAAAATCCAGTTTATGGACACTTCACTGCGGGATGGATTCCAGTCGGTATTCGGTGCTCGCGCCTTAACGGATGATTTTCTCCCAGCCGTGGAGGCGGCGCGCGATGCCGGTATTTCCTATATGGAAGCCGGCGGCGGCGCGCGGTTCCAGGCACTGTTCATGTATTGCGGTGAGTCCGCTTTTGATATGATGGATCGATTCCGACAAGCCGCCGGGCCGGACGCCGCACTGCAGACCCTGGCCCGGGGGATCAACGTAGTGGCGCTTTCAGCACAGCCCAAGGACATGATCGATCTGCACGCCCGGATGTTCAAGAAGCACGGTATCACGCATATCCGCAATTTCGATGCGCTCAACGATGTCCGCAACCTGACCTATTCCGGCGAATGCATTAAAAAAGCGGGCCTGCATCACCAGGTGGTCGTCTCCATGATGGAACTTCCGCCGGGCTGCAGCGGCGCTCATGATCCGGAATTTTATCTCAAGACCCTGCGGGATATTCTGGATTCGGGACTTCCATTTGATTCCGTCTGTTTTAAAGACGCATCGGGAACATCAAATCCGCAGAAGGTGTACGATACCATCAAAGCGGCGCGCCAGCTGCTCGGTGAGGAGGCGACCATTTGGGCCCATACCCATGAAACAGCCGGTGTGGGCATCACCCAGTACAAAGCCGCCGTCGAGGCCGGCTGTGATGGGGTCTGTCTGGCACGCTCGCCCTTATCCGGAGGAACCTGCCAGCCGGATATGATTTCCATGTGGCATGCACTCAAGGGAACCGACTACACATTGGATATCGATGTCAACAAGATCCTCAAGGCCAACCAGGTGCTGGAGGAGTGTCTTGCGGATTATTTCTTTCCGCCGGAAGCCCAGAAGGTTTCCTCTGAGGTCATCCTGTCGCCCATGCCGGGCGGCGCTTTGACCGCCAATACGATGATGATGCGCGACACCGGTACGCTGCATCTTTACCCCAAAGTCATCGAAGCCATGTCCGAGTGTGTCGCCCGCGGCGGTTTCGGCACTTCGGTCACGCCGGTTTCCCAGTTTTATTTTCAACAGGCCTACGCCAATGTGACCCAGGGGCCGTGGAAGAAAATTACCGAAGGCTACGGCAAGATGATTCTGGGTTATTTTGGGCGCACCCCGGTGCCGCCTGATCCGGAGATCGTCCAAATCGCCGAGCAACAAATGGGTATGCCGGTTTTCAAAGGGGACCCCCTGGAAGTTCTGGAACCGGGCATTCCCAAGGCAACCAAGCTGTTGGAAGAAAACGGATTGCCGATCACTGAGGAAAATATCTTTATCGTGGGCGCCTTGGCCACGGCCGGCGGCAACAAAGGGCTGGATTTTCTAAAAGGACACCACCCGATCAATGTCCGGAAGCAGGTTGAACAGACCGAATCAGAAGCGGCACCGGCAGGGGCCGGCAGCGCTGCCAATCCAGCGCCCGCACCCGGCCCAGCGGGGCCGTCCATTTACAAGGTCACCGTCGAGGGCAATACCTACGAAGTAGAAGTCGAAGAGGGGACCGGAGCGGTGGCATCCGTAGCGCCGGCAGCAGCGCCGCCGCAAAAAGCTGCATCGCAGATTGAGATCCTGGCCCAGCTACCCGGCAACGTCTATGAGGTGCTGTGCGCTGTCGGGGATAAAGTGAAAGAGGGCGATACCGTGGCAATTTTAGAGGCCATGAAAATGGAAACACCGGTGATGGCGCCCGACAGCGGAACGATTGCCAGCCTGGTAGTCGAAAAAGGTATGACGGTCAAGGCCGGTCAACTGATTGCAACCCTTCAGATTCAGGCGTAGTAGATGCCATGACAAGCAAAAGACGATTATTCGCGCTCCTTATTACCGCCGTGCTGCTGCTCCTTGCCGCTGGTGTGGTCCTGGCTGCGGATGGCGCAGATACAGCGGCGCGACCGGGATATGAAACCCTGCCGCCCATCCAAGATTTGCTGACCGAATTTGCTCGCGCCACAGGCCTATTGGTATCGGCCGGCTGGCCATGCTGGTCACCGGCCTTCTTCTGGTATATCTGGCCATTCGTAAACAATTCGAGCCGTTGCTTTTACTGCCCATCGGCATCGGCGCCATCATGACCAACATTCCCCTTGCGGGGATGGGCGAGTCGGGCGGCGTGCTCTATTATATTTACGCGGTGGGAATCAAAACAGGGGTTTTTCCGCTGCTGATTTTCATGGGGGTGGGGGCCATGACCGATTTCGGTCCCATGCTGGCCAATCCCAAGACAGCGCTCCTTGGGGCGGCCGCGCAGTTCGGCATCTTCATCACGCTGATGGGGGCCCTGTTGCTGTCCGAGTTTGTGCCGGGCATCCAGTTTACTCTGCTCGATGCGGCATCCATCGGTATCATCGGCGGCGCTGACGGACCAACCGCCATTTTTCTTTCCAGCCAGCTTTCCCCGCATCTGTTGGGCGCCATTGCCGTGGCAGCCTACTCGTATATGGCGCTGGTCCCGATTATTCAACCGCCGATCATGCGCTTGCTCACAACGACCGAGGAACGCGCCATTCATATGCAACAGATGCGGCATGTGGGCAAAGCTGAGAAGATCATATTTCCGCTTTCCGTGTTCGGATTATGCATATTTTTGCTTCCCTCCGCGGCCCCGCTTATCGGATTTTTCATGTTCGGCAACCTGATGCGCGAATGCGGTGTGGTGGAACGGCTTTCAAAGACCGCCCAGAATGCGCTGATCAATATTGTCACTATTTTGCTGGGGCTGGGCGTCGGCGCTCAGCTTTCGGCGACAACCTTCTTGAACGTGGCCACCATTGGCATCCTCATTTTGGGTGTGATCGCTTTTGCCATCGGCACTGCATCGGGCGTGATCATGGCCAAGCTGATGAACCTGGTTTCTAAAACCAAAATCAATCCCCTGATCGGTTCGGCCGGCGTATCCGCAGTGCCCATGGCGGCCCGCGTCAGTCAGAAACTGGGCATGGAAGCCGACCCGCAGAACATGCTGCTGATGCATGCCATGGGACCCAATGTGGCCGGTGTCATCGGTTCCGCCGTAGCCGCCGGTGTTCTCTTGACATTGAAAAATTTTGTCGTGTAAATAAGAACCGTCAACTGAAACGTATCGGTCCGATACCGGATCTGATCCTACCACCGCCTGTAGGTCCTTTTAAGAGGAGACACAATGACCATACGCGTATTGATGACCCGGCGAGTGCCCCAAATGACTGCCGGGATGGACGTCACCATTTTGCCGAAATTGTCGGAGCTGTTGATCGAGCTGAGAAATCTGGCCAATCAGCAACCGGGTTATATCTCCGGAGAAACCCTTCGCAATGTGGATGACAGAAAGGAATACCTGGTGATCAGCACCTGGAAGTCCCTTGAGGCCTGGCAGGGCTGGTTGGGAAACGAAACCCGACGGCGGGTGGAAGACCAGGTGGACGCCTTGCTGGGCGCTTCCACGGTTTACAAAGTGTACAGTTATGACTAATGGGACAATTAGAACGTTCCAGTCGGTTCACCATTAGCGCACTGTTACCGACCCTGGTCCAAAGTCTTGAACCAGGCGCCCAATGAATTGACATCCAAAGGGGTTTGTCATGACTTTATACGCAAAAGACGTGATGGTCCGGTCCTTTTCCAGAATTAACGAAAATGCCCCCATCGAACAGGCTATTCGGCTGATCTCAAACGGAAAGATCAGATCGAACGGGCATAAAACCATCAGTTTGATGGTGGTCAACGATCTCGAAGCATTGGTCGGTGTTATCACCATGCATGATATCCTCTATCATCTCCGACCCGCCTTTCTGAACTTTGGCATCGACGGCGATCAACTGCCCTGGAAGGGGCAGCTGGAGAAATTTATCAATGAGCTGAAAAGCAAGAAGGTGAAGCAGGTAATGAGTGCCAATGTCGTCGGTGCAACGATGGACGAACATCTGATGGTGATCCTAGACCGCATGATCAAAAACAAATACCGCCGTCTGCCGGTATTGGAAAATGAAAAGCCGATCGGTGTCGTTTATATTTCCGATATCTATCACAAGCTCTTCTGAAGCAACGCTTAAACCGTAAACGTCACATCCTTCCGTTGCATGCTGTCGTAGTAGGTGATCTCGCTTCGGTAGGTCCTAAGGTCAACATGGGCGGTGGCGTGGTAGGGGGCCTGGGTCCAAGCCAGTTCCAGTTGGTCATCGGGAGCTTCCTTGATTACGAACTGGCCGCTGAAAGCCGGGTAGGCGTTGCGGAATTCCATCAGCCTTAAAAGCCGCTGCACCACTGGCCGCTCGATTTCCGTGGCGATCTCATCCAAAGAATAGTTATGGCGGTTGATGTCCCGGCCGTTTTTTGTGCGCTCCACCAATTCGATGTCATTCTTTCCGGCCAGCAACCCTACATAATACACTTGGGGGATACCGGGGGCGAAGAACTGGATGGTGCGGGCGGCGATGTAGGAGTCATCGTTACACTCCAAGGCCGAATAATAGGTGCAATTGACCTGATAGACATCCAGGTTCTGAAACTCTTCCCCTGAGTAGATTTTCCGGGTATTGGAGCCCTTTTCGTCAAGGCCGTTAAGGGTGGCTTCGATTTCGTCCGGTGTGAGCAGGTCTTGCACATCCACCACCCCCATACCGTCATGGGTGTCCAGGGTTGTAAGCTGGTGGCGGGGGCAAATACGGAACCAATTTTTCAGTCGCTCGCTGGTATGGTGATAGAGGGTATGCAGCACCAGCATGGGCAGGGCGAAATCGTAAGTCCAATAGCCTTTGGCGGCGATCTTCAAATGCAGGCTGTAGTGTTCATGCACCTCTGGGAGCATGATGGTGTCAAACGGGGTGATATACTCTTTCAGCCATTCCAGAATCTCCCAGACTTCAGGTTCCAGAAAGAAGCAGTTCGTACCCAATTTGTGCGTGGTATATGCAATGGCATCCATACGGATCATCTTGGCGTTGGTGCGCGCCAATCGGATGAGAAATTGCCGAATGACTTCCTTGGTGATCGGAGACTGCAGATCGAGGTCGATCTGCTCGTAATCAAAGGTGCACCAGATCTTTTCACGCGATCCGTCAGCGCGCTGGATCATAGTGTAGGGCGGTCGCGGTTTGCGGGTGTAGACCATGGACAGCAGATCTTCGTCGATTTCGCCCGTAGGACTGAGCTTGTTGAAGGAGAGAAACATATCCGCGAATTCCGATTCCGCTCCCTTGTCGATATAATCCTGAAAGTAGACCGACTGGCGTGAGATATGATTGACCATGAAATCATAGGTCAAATCGAAATCCCGGCCGATTATTGCAATGTCATCCCAGGTGCCGAAGGCCGGATCAACCTCATCGTAAGTGAGTGGGGAGAAGCCCCGGTCGGCCGAAGAGGGATAAAACGGCAGCAGATGGACACCGCCCACGGCATTGGAGAGATAGCGGCGCAGCACATAGTGAAGTTCAAGCAGATTGCTTCCCAGGCTGTCGGGGTAGGTGATCAGGTTGACCTTATTCTGGATGCCCATGCGCTATTCTCCTTTGCTGGCTTCAATGAAGCGGTGGCGTAAAAAAACATTGCGGCTGCCTTTGAGTTCTTTCAACTCATGGCTGTAGGTGCCGACAACGACGGCACGGGGTTCGCCGCGCAGCATCTCTTCATCATTGCCTGAATCGCCGCAGACCAGAAAATTCTTTAATGGAATTTCCCACTTATAGCTCAAATAGCGGATCGCTTTACCTTTGGAGGCCCTGTAGGGCAGAATGTCGAGAAATTCGTCGTGGGAGTAGATTAAAGTATAACGGCATTTATGGGACAACAGCAGGTTGTGGATTTGAGCCAATCGGTCTTTCCCAGGGCTCATATAGTAGCTGATCTTGTACTTCCGCTGGGCTTCTTTTTCCTGCAGGGTCAAAAAGGGCATCTTGCGCAGCAGCTGTTCGATCTTGTCGCGCTTCCATTTATGAGAGATGTGGGCCGCCCAACCCCTGCCAGAGGCTTTATCGGCGCCGTAAAAAATCGCGCTGCCCACTGAGCTGATCAAAACGTCCGGGGTTGGGATGTTGTATTGCTTTAGGATTTCCCGGGCAGATTGACTGGTCCGACCTGTCGCCACGCCAAAACCGATTTGGTTGCGGTTCTCTTTGAGGATGCTGAGTAATTCTTCGAGTTTTGAGTTGTCTTCTCCAATGAGGGTGTTGTCGATATCGCTGACAATAAAATAATTGAGTTTGAGCAATCGACGCCCAATGGCATCTTTGGGTTTGGCGGTGTCCATATTCGAGGCTTTGCTATTGGCCACAATTTTCTTCACTCTCTCGGTGTACACCCGTGCATGGCTCTTCCATGTGTAGTGTTTCTGAACATTCATGATACCGTTTTTCGAGTAGGTTTCCCATATGCCATCATCGGTGATGATTTTGCGCAAGGCACCGGAGATGGTTTTGGGTTGGGTGGCGTCGACCAGGATGCCGTTCTGGCAATTGCGGACAATGTCATTTGGGCCGCCATCATTGGTAGCCACGATGGGCAGGCCCGTGGCTGATGCCTCCAACAGCGTCAAACCAAAGGGTTCGGTTAGCGCCGGATTTATAAATACGCCCTTGCGTTCAGCTGCGATGCGATAAAGCGCCGGTACTTCATATTCAAAATCATGGGTCTTGGGGATGGCCATCTTTCCATAAAGGTCGAACTTGTCCATGAGCAGCAGCATACGGGTAAGGACTTCACGTTCATTATCTTCCATCGTATCTATATCTTTGCGGATACCGGCAAAAATGGCCAGGTTGGCCAGCTTTTGCAATGTCAAATCCTGGCCAAAAGCCTGAATCAGTCCTGAAATGTTTTTGCGCTTATCGGGTCGGCACAGGGCCAGAATCATGGGCTTGTCCGGATGAGAGAAGAAGCGGTTGAGTTCTTTGAGGATAGATGCCTCGGCATATTTTTCGTCTTCGGTTTTGTCGCTGTCCTCCAGCATATCATAATAAAACGGATAAAACTTTTCTACATCGATGCCCGGCGGTATGACCTGATATTGGGGCGCGTTCTTGTTTCGGTACAACCCGTATTGTTCTTCGATTTCATGGCGTGTGCTGGCAATGACAAGATCCGCACCGGCCAATATCTCTTCTTCAGCTTCAATGCGCCGGTCAATTTTGAATTTACGATTGATCTCAGCCTCGCTCATACCGTCACTGAGCAGTTTGGTCAGTTTTGATCGTCCCAGCGAATGGCCCGTATAGATAAACGGCAGACCAAATATGCTGGAAAGCTGCGCGGCCACATAACCGGCATCGGGATAATGGCCGTGAACGATATCCGGTATCAGATTTTCGCGTTTGTTGAATTTTATGGTTTTGTCGACGAATTCAGCTAAATGCGGCCATAGCATTTCTTTGCGCATGTATTTCCTGCCGCCGCATTGGATGCGGACAATGCGCAACTTTCCGTTGACCTCTTCCACTGGTTTGGCATAGTCAGAAGAAACCTGCTTATCTGCTACCAATCGTGTAAAAAGATCCACTTGACCGATATTCTTCCGCTCACTCAGGTGCCGGGCCAGTTCCAGAACATAGTTGATCTGTCCCCCGGTGTCTGCATCGCGCCCCAATTCCAAATTCTCCGAGCGTAGTAATCCGTGGATGCTGAACATCTGTATATAGGGCTTGCTATTGGGCATTGCCTATCCTTTCCAAATCGTTTTGGAATCTGGTGTAGAAGGCCGGGCTGTCGGGTATGGCGCCGGTCAAGCTACAGACCTGTGCAGAAAAGTCTGTGGCGATTCGCAGGGTTTGTTCCATCGGCAATTGACTAAGGGTGCCGGCGGCGATAATTGATGCATACGCATCGCCTGCCCCGACCGTATCCATGATTTCAACGGCTGCGGTCGGTGCTGAATCAATCGTCCGCTCTATCGTGATATAGGTGCTGCCTTCCGATCCCCGGGTCAAGGCGATGGCGTCGATACGATACGTCTGCAACAGCCACTCGGCGATTTCATTTTCCTGGTGCGGTCCTTTGAAAAGACGGCTGACAGCCGCAAGCTCTTCGTGGTTTAATTTCAGAAGATCCGCATGCACCAGGGATGATTCAATGGCTTCGGCCCGGATATGAGGCGGGCGCAAGTTGATGTCGCAAAAGCAGGTCGAAGCGGCAGCGTGCTTGCCCAGAAACCGGCGCATCTGCTCAAAACCGTTGGTGGTGCGCTGAATCAAGCTTCCGAAATAGATCATATCGATGTCGGGGGCATTTGCGTTCACTCCCGATGAGAGGTCGAGATGATCGTAAGCGACATTTTTGCAAATATCAAATTGGGGAATCCCTTCGCTGTCCAAAGAGACTTCTACCCGGCCGGTGGCAAGGGCCGGGTCCACTTGAATATCTTCGAGGTTGAATCCATTGTTTTCCAGCAGTCGACTGATTTTGCGGCCGTCCTCATCATCTCCGATACGGGTAATCAAGCGAACAGGCCATCCTAAGTTTTTCAGATGAAACGCAAAGTTGAACGGCGCACCCCCGATACGTTCATAGTCCGGAAAGCGGTCGACCAGGATTTCTCCAATAACAATTATCATGCGGTTTACCTTTGCAAGGGAATCCACTGTATCAACACTGGAATTTTCACGAATGATCCAGAAAAGGATAAAATATCGGTTTGATCTGATCCAAAGAGTCTTCCAGAGGCGGTGTCAGGAACTTGGCAAAAACATCCAGGTGGACCAGCGCATTAACCGCTGAATCCTTGGAGGTCACCGAGCGAACCCGTTCGACCATATAGTCGTTTAAAATGGTCACGTCATCATAGATGTGAACCAAGCCTTGGAGATCCATATCCGATGGCTGCAAACCGCTGTCAGTAAAAAATCGTGCCAGAAGAAAGGTCGCTGCGGCACGCCACAGCGTCTCGTCCCTGTTGGCAAAGGGCAAATGGAATCGGGCCATTGGTTTGAAAAAGTGGGTCACCGGGCAGCTGCTTCCGGCGATCAGCAGTCCCATTAACGAACTTATGCCTTCCTGTGCCGATGTCTTATAGCTGACCTGACGTTCCGAACTGATCACATTGACCAAAATCTTATCAAATGACATCAACCGATCAAACCGGTTGATGGCTGTGGTCAGGTTCAACGCTACCGGGCAATACGGATGCTCTTTCGAACTTAGCGGGCAATGGGGGCATTGATGATGGTCCAGCTCCGTCCAGGGAGGGGGGGAATCTTTAAAATTATTTATGATTTCTATGCGTTGTTCATCAAATGCCAGATCGAATATCTCTTCGGTATGGTCCGGTAGGGTAAACTTATAGGTAATGGTAAAAACGTCGCGCATCTTGTCTTGGCGTCCTTAAACCGTCTGTGAGCCACATGGTTGGGCCGCATTGTACACGCGTTGCCGTCTGGATTCAAGCGCCCCATTTTTCCGATGGTGGGGGATTGTCGTTATCACTGTATGGTTCTGGGGGTGTGCCCATCACCAGCCCCTTCCCGCCGAGCCCTATCAGCTCGCTTTCCGCACCCATGCAGCGCAAACGTCCCCGCGTGAGAAGTGGTCCCCTGTTTTTATCGTTTACGGTCATTCCCAGGTGTACAACCGGATCGGTCGGCCTTCGGTTGCTTCGGAGGAAAACGGCGAACAAAGGGTATTTATCGATACTGAAGATCCGGTGGTCTATTTCCTGGAACGCACCTTTAGAACAGAGAAGGCGACCTATACCAATTTCATATACCGGGTCCACTTCCCGGGCACGCCCTACAGTCTAATCCCCTTCAATCTATCGGCCGGAAAAAATGTGGGCATCATCGTGGTGGTGACCGTCGACGCCGACAAGCGACCGGTATTGGTCACCACCGTTCATACCTGCGGTTGTTACAAAGCCATCGTTCCCACCCAATACCTGCGCCGGGAGGCGCTGCCGGTGAATTGGAAAAAGGCCCCTTTGAAGGTGTATGGTGAGAAACTGCCTCCTGAGCTTGAATTTGAGGGCGGCCCATCCCCTCGGATTCTGGTCCACCTGAGACCCGGCGTCCATCGGGTGATGGATCTTGAAGTCCGCCCGGAGCATTATTTATCCAGCGAGCGTTTCCGTGAGATTCCCATGAAGATGGAATCGATGTCACTATTGGAGCGGCTGCCATTCGATGGCACCACCACCAGCTTCTTCCACCAGGAAGGTGTCCTCAAAGGTCATGTCAAAGGATCGGTCAAACCATTGGAAACGCTGTTCATGAGCCTGATCAGCCTGGATCTCTTCGTAGGGACGGACAAAGCATACAGCGACACCACCGAGACCGGAAATCCGTTTTATACCAGCCTCAAACCCTGGCGCCGGGAAGATTCCAATATGTGGTACTTTGCCCGTTTTTTAAGGTATTGGGGATGGCGACTGTAATCCGACGGCATCAGCCGTAACCATAATCACAACAAAGCTGGAACAGGGCATCTGAATGCAAGGGTATGTGCAAGTCTACACAGGTGACGGCAAGGGCAAGACCACGGCTGCTTTGGGACTGGCCATGCGGGCGGCCGGTGCCGGGTTAAATGTTTTTTTCGGACAATTCATTAAAAGCATGGAATATAGCGAGATCAATGCGCTGGAGCGCTTTTCGGACCGCATTACCCTGCGCCAGTTCGGACGGGGATGCTTCATTCGCAGCAACCCTTGCCAGGCGGACAAGGACGCGGCCAAAAAGGCGCTCGATGCCATTGGCGCCGCTTTGCGGTCCGGTTCGTATGAAGTCGTGATAGCCGATGAGGCCAACATGGCCTACCAATGCCGCGTCGTCACCGAAGATGATCTATTGGCGTTGATAGCGGCCCGTCCGGAGAATGTGGAACTGGTGCTCACCGGCCGTGGGGCGCCGCCCGCTGTTATCGAGCGGGCTGACCTTGTGACCGAAATGAAGGCCGTGAAACACTACTATCAAAAAGGCGTTCGGGCCAGGGAAGGTATCGAAAAATGAGTTTGCGGCAGCTGAGAGATCATAGGCTTCGCGTCATGACCTTTTCAGCGGCTAAGCCGTTAAGCAGTGAATCTCCGGTTTTTCCTTGACCCCTGGTCTGAAACATCCTAACTGTTTAACGCGTAATCAGGTGCTCATAGAAGCTTGATAGGGAACTCCGTGAGAATCGGAGACAGGCCCGCTGCTGTGATCGGGGACGAAATTCGCAACACGCCACTGTTGTCATTGGGGAATGGGAAGGCGCGAAGAGTAGGGGGATCCGGAAGTCAGAAGACCTGCCTGATGACCAGAGCGATGCCTTCGAGGACGGAAGAACGCTCAACCAGATTCTGAGGATAAAAAGGGAAATCCCGGATTGAAGGATCAATCCGGGATTTTTTCTTTTGGAGCGACATCCGCTGGAAAGTGGGGGCGATGTGCCCTGGTACACGCTCATCGGCAATCCCTGTCGGGTCCTTCCCGTTAGCAGCACCGAATGTTAAACTTGACCGATGAAGGGAGAAAACCAATGAAAATCAGATGGATGTTGGGATTTGTCGTACTCGCTGTTGTTTCGGGCACAGCCTTTCACAGCATGGCCTGGGCCGGTCATGGCCGCAGGTCGCCTAAAAAAGTAGGGATTTTGCTGGTGGCATTTGGGTCCAGCGAGGCATCGGCGCAGGTATCCTTTGACAATATCGACCGGAAAGTGAAGGCAACTTATGACAGTATCCCGGTCCGCTGGGCCTATACCTCGCACATTATCCGCAAGAAGCTGGCCAAACAGGGAAAGCAGCTCGATTCGCCCGAGATGGCGTTGGCCAGGATGATGGAAGAAAAATTTACCCATGTGGCTGTCCAGTCCCTGCACACCATCGGCGGCGCAGAGTATCACGACTTGAGACGAACCGTGGGCGCCTTTGAATCCATGGGCGCATTCCAGAAAATCATTCTCGGTTATCCCCTCCTGTCCACCCAGCAGGATATGGAGCGCACCGTTGAAGCGGTGATGGCCATGATTCCAAAAGATCGCCGCAAGGGCGAAGCTGTGGTACTCATGGGGCACGGCACCCATCACCCGGCCAACGCCTTTTACGCGGCCCTGATGTTCCAGCTGCAGCTCAAGGACCCCAATATCTTCGTCGGCACAGTGGAGGGGTACCCGGAAATCGTGCTGCTCACAGATTGGATCCTGAAAAAGAAGATCAAAAAAGCGTGGCTGATGCCGTTCATGTCGGTCGCCGGGGACCATGCTAAAAACGATATGGCCGGTGATGAAGAAGACTCCTGGAAGTCGGTGCTGTCCGGAGCCGGCATTGAATGTGTTCCGGTGCTTAAGGGCACCGCCCAGTTCGACGGCTTCGTCAATATCTGGGTCAGTCATATCCAAGGGGCACTGAATCATTTTTAAGAAGGACGATCCTGAACCAAGGCCTGCAATTGCGGCTGCGCCATAGAGGTGATGGAAAAAGACGGGAAAATGAAAAGATCCACCCAAATGCCTGTGGGGTTGCTTCTGCTATCGCTGACCGTCCTGGTGGGGGCTGCCATCGTAGTCTCCACCGGGATCGGATTTGTGCAAGTCGCCTTCTTCGATGTGGTTCGTATTATCGGTGCCCATTTGACCGGTGCTGACGAGTGGGTCTCCCATCTCGATGATCTGATACCGGTGGTGGTGATGGATGTGCGGCTGCCCCGCATCCTGACAGCCACTTTGGTGGGAGCAGGGCTGGCGGTATCGGGTGCAGTGTTTCAGGGAATTCTGCTCAACCCCCTTGCCGATCCCTATACGCTGGGCGTCTCGGCCGGGGCCGCTTTCGGTGCCTCACTGGCCCTGCTGCTGAACTTCACCCTGTTGGGTCTGTGGTCGGTACCGGCCTTTGCGTTCTGCGGGGCAGTGGCCACCCTCATGGTGGTGATCTTTCTAACGGCCAGCAGCGGCGACCTCTCTTCGGGCAGCCTGATCCTGTCGGGTATCATCGTGGCTGCCATCCTCTCGGCCGGTGTCAGCCTGATCAAGTATCTGGCCGACGATGCGGTGAGCATCATCATCTTCTGGCTCATGGGCAGTTTTGCCGCCAAAACCTGGGCAGAAGTGGGGGTGACGGTCAGTGTGACGGGTCTGGGGATGATCGTATTTCTGGTGTTCAGCCGGGATCTCAACCTGCTGGCCCTGGGCAGCCGGACGGCCGGTTCTTTAGGCGTTTCGCCGCGCCGCATCTCCCTGGTGCTGCTGGTAACCGCCTCACTGGTATCGTCCGTGTGCGTGGCCGTGTCCGGGATTATCGGATTTGTAGGGCTGCTGGTGCCCCATATGGTACGCAAGGTTACCGGCCCGGACAACCGGCGGCTGATACCGGTATCCGCCCTGGCCGGCGGTGGCCTGCTGCTGCTGGCCGATACCGTGACACGGGCGGTCCTGCCCCAGGAGATTCCCATCGGCGTGATCACGGCCCTGATCGGCGGGCCGTTCTTTTGCTACATCTACCGCCGGCGTCAGATGCAGCAGATGGGGTAGGGTGGCCAATGTACGAATTGGAGAACATCAGGTATGCCCACGGCGCTAAAAAGGCGCTTGACGACCTGACGCTCAGCTTCGAAGAGGGGCACTTTTACGGCATCATCGGCCCCAATGGCAGCGGCAAGACCACCCTGATCGACCTGCTGGCCGGTCACCAGCATCCCCACAGCGGAAGCATTCACTTAAGCGGCCGCCCCCTGGAGCGCTACAGTCGCAAATCCCTGGCCCGGCGCATCGCCCTGGTGCCCCAGGACTATCGCATCAACTTTCCCTACACCTGCAAGGAGGTCGTCATGATGGGGCGCTATCCCCACATCCCCAGGTTTTCCCGTCCCGGCGACCGCGACCGGCAAGTGGTGGACAAAGTGTTGCAACAGGCCGATCTGGGCGCCTTCACCCATCGCTACGTCAACCAACTCAGCGGCGGCGAGCGCCAGCGGGTGGTGTTCGCCCGCAGCCTGGCCCAGGAGACGCCGATCCTGCTGCTGGATGAGGCCACCGCCAATCTGGACATGCAGCACACCATCGGGCTGCTGGATCTGGCGGCCCGGAGGGTAAGCACAAACACCCTCGTGATCGCCGTGATGCAGGACATTAACCTGGCGGCCATGTATTGTGACAGGCTGGTGTGCTTGCAGGAAGGCAGGGTCTACGCCAACGGTCCTTTGGCTTCGGTGCTCACCGCTGAAACCCTTCGGGCGGTCTTTAACGTTCAGGCCCGGGTGTCCTATGACAACTTTGCGGGGACACTGCAAGTAGTACTGAAAAGATAGGCCCACGCTTAAATTGCCCTCAGGCAATAACTTCCCTATTATGGATAAAAAGATCTTATTTTGTGACATTCGTCACAGATACTATGCATCAATACTGATAATCGGAAGGATCCCTCGTTAAAAAACTGCAGACGAAACTAATAGATAAAGATTACTATGAAGGCATCGTTGACGGTGATTTTGGTCCCAAAACCATACGGGCGGTATTACATTTTCAAACCGATCATTTCGGACCCAGTGCCGATGACGGCATCGTCGGGCCCATCACCGCATCGGGTCTGGATCTTGAATGGCCAAGTGTATAGTACATAAAAGCTAAGAAATCGGAATTCAGGCGGTCTGGTTTTTTTCTTGACCCCCGACAAGAAATATCCTATGGGTTGTTATCTTGTCATCAGGTGCTCCGCAGAGCTTTAATAGGGAACTCCGTGCAATTCGGAGACAGGCCCGCTGCTGTGATCGGGGACGAAATTCGCACAAGGATAAAAAGGGGACATCCCGGATTGATCAATGATCAATCCGGTTTTTTATTGCGCAGGAAAAACTATTGATGCCAAAAAAGAGAGACACATCCATGAAGTTTCCCCGGCGATACTGCCATGCCATGGTGGCTTTTTGTCTGTTCACTTGGACAGCGGTTGCAGTGCAGGCCGGTGAACTGATTTTGGACGCCGACGCCATCGTGGATGCGGCCGGACGGCGAATCGAGGTCGCCAAACCCTTTGAGCGGATCATTTCGCTTTATGGGGCCCACACGGAAAATCTTTTTGCTTTGGGCGCGGCATCCCGGCTGATCGGTGTGACCCGCAACGAGGACTGGCCGCCGGAGGCCCGAAAAAAACCCGCCTTTTCCTATCACGACGGCCTTGAAAAATTTCTGGCATCGCATCCCGACCTGGTGCTCATCCGCCCCATGATCGATCGAGGTTACCGCCAGTTAATGGATCGTTTGGAGCGCATGGGCATCAAGGTGGTCTCTCTGCAACCCGGCACCGTGGAGCAGATGTTTGTCTATTGGCGGATCCTGGGGCGGTTGAGCGGCCGAGAAGCGGCCGCTGAAACCATGGTGGCCCGCTTTAAAAAGACAGTACGAAGCGTTCGCCAGCACACCGCTTCGATAAGCGACAAGAAGATCGTTTACTTCGAAGCCATTCACCATCGCATGAGGACATTCGCAGCTGCGGCCATGCCCATCTTTGTTTTGGAAACCGCCGGCGGTATAAACGCGGCCGGAGATGCCGTGGCGCGCCGGGGAACCAATATTGCGGACTTCGGCAAGGAGCGGATTCTTTCCCGGGCCGATGAGATCGATGTTTATCTGGCCCAGGTGGGGCCCATGAACCGTCCCACCCTGGATATGATACGTTCGGAGCCGGGGTATGGCCTGATTCGGGCGGTGCAACAGGATCAGATCTATTTCATCGACGAGAAACTGGTATCAAGACCCACGATGCGCATGCTTAGCGGTATTTGCCGGATAGTGGACATTCTCTATCCTCAGTTGTTTTCCGCCGAAGCGGACGCTTTGGGGTGTTCGGCACCGGCCGATGTTGCGGCCGGTAATGCAATTGAAAAGGAAATCCAGCCATGACCACAGGCACTTTATTCGGCATCGGCGTGGGACCCGGCGATCCGGAATTGATCCCCTTAAAAGCGGTGCGTATTCTGGGAAGCGTCGATCGGGTATTCACAGCTGCGTCCACCAAAAACGACTACTCCCGGGCTGTTGAGATCGCCCGCAGCTACATTCCGGATCACATGGTGATCGAGACGCTCGGTTTTCCCATGTGCAAAGAACGGGAAAGGATGGAAGAGGCCTGGCGGCACAACGCCGCGCGCATTGCCGAAACAGTGAAATCCGGTTTATGCGCCGCTTTTTTGACCTTGGGCGATCCGTTGACCTACTCCACCTACGGCTACATTTTGCGGCACCTGCAGGCTGGTTGGCCAGACATCAAGGTGGTCACCATTCCGGGGATCACCAGCTACCAGGCCGCTGCCGCGTCCACCAACCAGCCCCTGGTGGAGGGTGAAGAGTCGTTGCTGATCATGTCCGGGGTGCATGGCGGTGAACGGTTCGCCCGCATGGCGCAAAAACCCGACAATGTGGTTTTTCTCAAAGCCTACCGCAATGTGGACGGCATCTGCCATGCCCTGGAATCGGCCGACATGTGCGACGACAGTGTGGCGGTGGTCAACTGTTCGCGGGCAGATGAAAAAATCATCAAAGACATGGAGTTTTTGCGGGAGGAGCAACCCAACTACTGGACGCTGATTATCGCCCGGAATAGGCGCAATGGGATCTCGGAAGAAAAATAGAAAACACCACGCCTGGATCGCATTGGCGGTTACGGTTCTCCTGCTGATGGCGGGGATCGGCTGGATCGACGGCGTGGACGCCCGACTGGTGGGTCGCCGGATGATCCTGCCCCTGGGACGCCTGCTGGCGATGATCGCCGTGGGCCTGGCCGTCGGCCAATTCATCGAGGCGGCGGGCTGGACCAGCCGGCTGGGCCGGTTGGGGGCGCCCCTGTTCCGGTTTGCCCGGTTGGGACCCCGTTGCAGCGCGGCGTTCAGCACGGCCTTTATTTCGGTGACAGCGGCCAACGCCATGCTCTATGATTTCTGGAAGGAGGGCAAGATCGCCCGGGACCAGTTGATTCTCACCAACCTGGCCAACCAGCTGCCGGCTTTTTTTCTGCACCTGCCTACCACGGTCTTTATTGTGCTGCCCCTTACCGGATGGGCCGGGGCGCTCTATTTTCTGCTGACGTTCCTGGCCGCCGTGGCGCGACTGTTGCTGGTCCTGCTTTGGGGGCATTGGCGGCCGGGGTCCGATGCCATGGAAAGGACCGAAGAGACCACAACGCCGCGGCAGGAAAAAAGCCGCCGGGCCGCCTGGTCCACGATAAAGCAAAAACTGCCCCCCCGGCTGCTGTCCGTGGCCACTTATGTGGTACCCATCTATATTGCCGTCTTCCTGCTCAACAGCGCCGGCATGTTCAACTGGCTGCGGCAATGGCTGGCCCATTGGGTGGCGGCCAGCATCATTCCGGTGGAGTCCCTCTCCCTGGTGGTGCTCAGTTTTGTGGCCGAGTTTACTTCAGGGTTTGCCGCAGCCGGTGCGCTGCTCCAGGAGGGGGTGCTCTCCGTAAAACAGGCGGTGTTGGCCCTGATCATCGGCAACGTTGTGGCCTTTCCAGTTCGCGCCTTGCGCCACCAGCTGCCGCGCCTGATGGGGATATTCGCCCCTAAACTCGGACTGCAAATTCTTCTGCTCGGCCAAGGGTTTCGTGTCACCAGTCTGGCTGCTGTGGCGTTGGTTTTTTATGTGGTGTTTTAATGCAAATCGGTTTTCCACAAGGATGAAGTTGGAGCTATTTTAGACCAAGTGTTAAGTGTTAAGCAAAGGAGCCTCCATTACTAAAGGAATCGTCATAGCAGGGACACACAGCGGGGCCGGGAAAACAACGGTGACCCTTGGGCTCATGGCGGCCCTGCGGCGGAACGGGCAGACCGTGGCGCCCTTCAAGGTGGGGCCTGACTTCATCGACCCGGGGCATCACACCCTGATTGCAGGCCGCGCCAGCCGGAACCTGGATGGCTGGATGCTCTCCCAGGCCTACAACCGGGATAACTTCCATCGCCATGCCACTGGATGCGATACGGCCGTGGTGGAGGGGGTGATGGGGCTGTTCGACGGCTTCAGCGGCAGCGACGAGGCCGGTTCCACCGCCCAGATGGCCAAGTGGCTGGAACTGCCGGTGCTGCTGGTGGTGGATGCCGCCAGCATGGCCCGCAGCGCCGCCGCCCTGGTTCAGGGGTTTGAACGTTTCGATCCCCAGGTGCGCTTTACCGGCGTGGTGTTCAATAACCTGGGCAGCCAAGGACATTTGGATTATCTAAAAGCCGCCATGGGGGCTTATGTGCGCATGCCCGTGCTGGGCGGTCTGCTGCGCAATCAGACCTTGGAAATGCCGGAACGGCATCTGGGCCTCACCACGGCCGAGGACCGGCCCCTCTCCGAGGAACAGGTGGCGATGCTGGCCGATTACATCGAAGCGGGCGTGGATCTGGAAGCCGTGATGGAGCGGATGACGCAAATCCGGCCAGCGCAAAATTTTATGGCAATCCTCGGAAGATCGGCTCAAGCCAAAGTCCGGGTGGGTGTGGCCCGCGACCAGGCGTTCTGTTTCTACTACCCGGACAACCTCGAGCTGCTCGCGGCGGCCGGCATCGAGCTGGTGCCTTTCTCACCTTTGTCCGACAGGCATTTACCGGAGGATCTGGACGGCATCTATCTGGGTGGCGGCTATCCTGAACTGCATGCCGAGACCCTGGCCGAAAATCGCAGTATGCGCACCGATATCCGGGAGGCCAGCCGCCGGGGCATGCCCATTTATGGAGAGTGCGGCGGGTTCATGTATTTGTGCCGCGAATTGGAAACACTAGGCGGACAGTCCCATCCCATGTGCGATTGCTTCCCCTTCCGGTCCCGCATGCATGATCGGTTGAGGACCCTGGGATACCGCCAGGTACAGCTCAAGGCCGACACCCTTCTGGGGGCAAAAGGCCAATTGCTGCGCGGTCACGAGTTTCATTACTCGTCATTGGGCGATCCCCATGCAGGGGAGAAGGCGAATACGGTTTATGCGGTGCGTTCCCGAAAGGGCAATAGTGCCCGTCCGGAAGGGTATCTGGTCAACCGCACCCTCGGCAGCTATGTGCATCTTCATTTCGGCAGCTGTCCCGAATCTACCCAGGCCTTCAGCGCGGCGTGCAGCGCCTTTCAGGCCCAAAAGGAGTTCACACCATGAAACCCCATGAAATTGAACAGGAGAGTTTTGCCATCATCGATGCCGAGGCCGGTCCCCATGGATTCTCTTCGGAGCAGTGGCCCATCGTGCGCCGCATGATTCACACCTCGGCGGACTTCGAATACCTGACCAGCGTGCGCATCCATCCCCAGGCGGTGGCGGCCGGCATCCAGGCTATTCGTCGGGGGGGCACCATTTATACCGACACCAATATGGCGCGGATCGGCATACGCACCCGGGATCTTGAGCGTTTCGGGGCGCAGGCCCAATGCCTGATGGCCTCGGACCGCATTGCTCGAAAGGCGGCCGAAGCGGGCATCACCCGGGCCAAGGCCGCGGTGGATGCAGTGGCCGATACGCTGGACAGCGCCATTTATGTGGTGGGCAATGCCCCCACCGCCCTGCAGCGGCTTATCGAACTCATCCGCGGGGGCACTGCCGCGCCGGCCCTGGTGATCGGATTGCCGGTGGGGTTTGTCAATGCGGCCGAGTCCAAGGCGGAACTGCTCGATCTGGACATTGCCTACATTACCAATGTGGGGCGCAAAGGCGGCTCCAACGTAGCCGCCAGCGTGGTCAACGCCCTGATCCTTCTGGCCCTGGAGGGGCGTGGGCAATGACCCGCCGCAAGGGAAAAAGACTGCGCTGCGGGTTCACCACCGGCACTGCAGCGGCCGCTGCCGCAAAGGCGGCATTGATGCTTATTTTCAGCGGCCGGACGCCGCGGAAAGTGCGTGTGCAATTGTTGACCGGCGACACCCTGGAGATCAACGTGCATGACTGCCGACTAGAGGATCAGCACACCGCGGTCTGTTCGGTGATCAAGGACGCCGGAGACGATCCTGATGTCACCCACGGGGCTGAAATCGGCGCCCGCGTGGTCTGGGATGCCGGCGGCCGGGCCGATGAAGTGCTCATCACCGGCGGAAAGGGCGTGGGGCGGGTGACCAAACCAGGTTTGGAAACGCCGCCGGGCCGGTATGCCATTACAGCCGGTCCCCAAAAGATGATCCGTGGATCGCTTATGGAGGCTATGTCCGATTATGGCCATCACGGGCGGGCATCTACCGAAATTTTTGTGCCCCGGGGCAAAGCGCTGGCCCGCCATACCCTCAACGCCCGGCTCGGAATCGTGGGGGGCATCTCTATTCTGGGCACAACCGGCGTAGTACGCCCGCTCTCCCATGAATCCTATGTGGCCACCATCCGGGCGGCGCTGTCGGTGGCCAAAGCCTCCGGGTTGCGTCAAGTGGTCCTGACCACCGGACGCCGCAGCGAGCGCTACGCCCAGCAACTGTGGCCCCGATTGCCGGAGGAGGGCTTCGTGCAGATGGGCGACTACTTTGCCGAGACAATGGCCATGGCAGCGAAAAGCCGGTTCGAGGCAGCGACCCTGGCGGTCTTCTTCGGAAAGGCGGTGAAAATGGCCCAGGGCATCGGCCACACCCACGCCCGATCGGCCCGCATGACCCTCGCCACCCTGGCCCGCTGGACCCGAGGGATGACCGGCGATGCGGCGCTGGCAGACCGGGTAGCCGAGGCCAATACGGCCCGCCACGCCTTTGAAATGCTGGATGGGGATCATCCGGAGGTGATCGCCAAGGTGGGGGAAGAGGTAGTGAAAGCGGCCGAGGGCTTTTGCCAACACAGCGTAGCCGTGCGCGCAGTGATTTTCGGTTTTGACGGTACGGTTAAATATGACGCCGGACGCACGGCTGGTGAAAGGTAATACCATGAAGGATCTCTTCATCGTCGGTATGGGATTGTCGGCCAGGGACTTGACGGCAGAGCAAATGAAGATCATCCGATCGGCCGATATCCTCATGGGCAGCCGCCGCCTCCTTCAACAGTTCGAGGCGTTTGCCATGGAGAAAACGGTCATCACCGGCAGGGTGGATGAAGTCGTGGCCTTTATCCGGAATCGGAGGGAAAAGAGCCGTATCGTGGTGCTCGCCTCGGGGGATCCCCTGTTCTTCGGCATTGGTGCACGCATTGTGGGCGATCTGGATCCCGAACAGGTGACCGTGCTGCCCAATGTCACCTCCATTGCCGCCGCCTTTGCCCGCATCAAGGAACCCTGGAACGACGCCAAAATCATCAGCCTGCACGGCCGCGACGGCCGTTACAAGCTGTTGGCGGCGTTGAAGCGCCACGGTGTGGTGGCGGTGCTCACCGATGCCCGGCAATCGCCCCAATGGCTGGCCGGCTGGCTCCTGGGAAAGGCTTTGCAAGGCGTAAAGATGGCCGTGTTTGAAAACCTGGGGGCGCCTGAGGAGGCCTTTGGCTGGTACGCCCTGGAACAGGCTGTGGGAAGATCCTTTGCCCAACCCAATGTGGTGGTCCTCAAAGCTTCGGGCCAAGGGCCGAAGGTGGATGCGTTGACCCTGGGCATGGCCGATGACGCTTACCATCACCAGGACGGGTTGATCACCAAGAGTGAAGTCCGCGCGGTCGCCCTGGCCAAGTTGCGGCTCAAGCGGGGAATGACCTTATGGGATCTGGGCGCCGGCAGCGGATCAGTGGGGTTGGAGGCTTCGGTACTGCTTGGCCACGGCCGGATCATAGCCGTTGAACAGGATGGCGACCGCGTCGTCCAGATCCGGCAAAACGCCCGACGATACGGTGTATACAATCACGAGGTGATCCAGGCCAGGCTGCCCCGGGGGCTGGAGCATCTGCCGCCGCCGAATCGTATTTTTATCGGCGGCGGGGGTGGGAATTTGGCCGCCATCATCGAAGCTGCGATCCCGTATCTTGCCCCGGATGGTATGATAGTGGCCAACACGGTACTGCTGGATAATCTCACCCGGGCCGTAAGCACCATGACCGGCCATGGATTGGCGACTGAGGTGATCCAGGTGCAGGTCAGCAGAAGCAAAACCATGCCGTGGAGCCAGCGGCTGGAAGCCCAAAATCCGGTGTGGGTCATTGCAGGTTCACGGCTGCCGGGGATTGCTGCAACCAAAGATGACGCATGAAAGGCAAGGCCCCATGATCCAACAAAAACATCCCATCATCTTTTGCGGCGCCGGTCCCGGAGACCCTGATTTGATTACAGTCAAGGGCATGAAAGCTTTAGAAGCGGCGGATCTGGTCCTTTATGCCGGCTCCCTGGTGCCCGAAGCAGTGCTGACCTGGGCGCCGGACCAAAGCCCTCGCATCAGCAGCGCGGGTATGGACCTGGAGCAGATTGTCGCCACCATGGCACAAGCCCATGAAAAGGGCCGACGGGTGGTGCGGCTGCATACGGGCGATCCCAGTCTGTACGGCGCCATCGGAGAGCAGATGGCCGCCTTGGACGCCAGGCGCATACCGTTTCAGGTGATTCCCGGCGTCACCGCCGCCTTTGCTGCCGCGGCCGCTATGAAGATCGAATACACCGTGCCGGAAATAACCCAGACGTTGATTCTCACCCGCATGGCCGGGCGCACGCCGGTTCCCGAAGCCGAATCCCTTGCCGCCTTGGCCGGCCACGGCGCTTCCATGGTGATCTATCTGAGCATGGCCCTCATCGATGCGGTGACCGACATCTTATGTAAAGCTTACGGTCCCCAATCCAAATGCGCCGTAGCTTACCGCGTCAGCCATCCGGAAGAGCGGATCTTCACCACCCGGCTGGACCAGTTGGCGGAAACGGCGCGCCGCGAAGGTATCAGCCGCCTGGCCGTGATCCTGGTGGGGCCGGCCCTGGATCATCCCCATGCGCTCAACGCGCTGCGGTCCAAACTTTATGACAAGGAATTCCTGCATGGCTATCGGACCGAATAGCCGGGTCGCCGTGTGGGTGGTCACCCCCAACGGCCTGGACCTTGCCCGCCGCCTGCGGACCATGTGGCCCCATGCTGATCTCTTTTGTTCACGGCGGCTGGCGGGCACCTGCCGCGGTATGCCGTCCGAGATATTTGCCGTCTTGCCCGATGCCGTGGAGGCGCATTTTCACCGCTTCGAGGGCCACATCTTTATCATGGCCGCCGGTATAGTGGTGCGGTCCGTCGCGCCCCATCTGGAGAGCAAAACCACGGACCCGGCGGTGGTGGTGGTGGACGACAGGGGCCGGTTCGCTATCAGCCTGGTCTCCGGTCACCTGGGCGGCGCCAACCAACTGGCCCGTCAGGCCGCCGACCTTATCGGCGCCGCTGCGGTGATTACCACGGCCACGGACGTGAATGCCAAACCCGCCATCGACTTGCTGGCGGCGGATCGGGGATTGAAGATCGGGAATCCTGCGGCCATCAAGGCGGTGAACATGGCCTTGCTGAGGGAGGAACCAATCCAGGTCCACGATCCTTACGAATGGCTGCACCGCCCCCTGCCCAACGCTGTGCCCTTTCACCAAACCCCCGCCGGGCAGGCGACCGGCTCCGGGGCGACTGAACCGGCCGGGGTCTGGGTGGACGACCGCGTTTACCATCCGCGGCCCCATATCCTGGTGCTGCGGCCGCCCTCCCTGGTGGCCGGCATCGGATGCAATCGCAACACCCCAAAGGAGGAGATCCATGATCTGCTGCGACGCGTTCTGGCAGAGTCCGCGCTGGACCCTGCCAGTCTCTGCCGTCTGGCCTCCATCGATCTTAAATCCGACGAACCAGGGCTGTGCCGCAAAGAAGAACTCGGCCGGGTCGAAGATGTTCCCACGCCTTCGGCAACGGTGTCAAAACATGTAGGAGTACCCAGCGTATGCGAAGCAGCAGCAATACTATCCAGCCGCAACGGCCGGCTGATCATTCCCAAAAAGAGCACCCGCAACGTGACCGTGGCTATTGCCCGCCTGGCCTCTATATCGTCGGCATCGGACCCGGCGATCTAGCCCATTTGTCCCTGCGGGCCCGGGAAGTACTGGAGGGGACGGTCACCGTTGTCGGCTACAGCACCTATCTGGACTTGATCCGCCCCTTGATAAAGGGCAAGGAGATCATCAGCACCGGTATGACCAAGGAGGTGGACCGGGTGGCCGTCGCCATTGACGCTGCCTTGAACAGGAGAGCCGTGGCACTGGTCTCCAGCGGCGATCCGGGCATCTATGCCATGGCCGGGCTGGCCTTGGAGATGTGCGCCGCTCGCAAGCTTGACATTGTTCCGGCGGGAAGGGCCAGCCACGAGGCGGATTCCGCCGGCGACGCGCTGTCCGTCGAAGTGGTGCCGGGCATTCCGGCCCTGTGCGCCGGCGGCGCCCTGTTGGGGGCGCCCCTGATGCACGATTTTGCCGCCATCAGCCTGAGCGACCTGCTGACTCCCTGGGAAGTGATCGAACAGCGCCTCGAAGCCGCTGCCGGGGCTGATTTTGTCATGGCGATTTACAATCCCAAGAGCAAAAAGCGGCACTGGCAATTGGAGAAAGCCCAGCAGATCGTGCTCCGCCATCGGAATGAGAATACGCCCGTTGGGGTTGTGACCGGGGCCATGCGGCGCGATCAGCGCATCGCCATCACCACCCTGGGACGCCTGCACCAGGTCGATGTGAACATGCAGAGCACGGTGTTCATCGGCAACAGTACCTCCACCCGCTATGGTGACTTTATAATAACACCCCGGGGATATGGAGCAAAGTATGATTTATAAGGTTAGAAAATGAAGACTAAAAAAGCATCCTGTATCGCCGTGCTGGGCACCGGTTCCGATGTGGGAAAGAGTATTGTCACCACCGCCCTTTGTCGCATCTTCGCCAATCGCGGCGTGCGTGTGGCGCCATTCAAGGCCCAGAACATGTCCAACAACTCCGGGGTGACCCCCGAGGGGCTGGAGATGGGACGTGCTCAGATCGCCCAGGCCGAAGCCGCCCGCATTGCACCCCATGTGGACATGAATCCGGTGCTGCTAAAGCCAACCAGCGATGTGGGCTCGCAGGTGGTGCTCAACGGTACGGCCTGGCTGGAGGCATCGTCCAAATCCTTTTACCAGCAAAAGGAGCGCCTGTATGCCGAAAGCTGCGGCGCCTTGGACCGCTTGCGAAGCGCCTATGACATTGTGGTGATGGAGGGCGCCGGTTCCTGCGCCGAGGTGAACCTCATGGCCAACGATATCGTCAACCTGCGGATGGCCGCATATGCCCGCGCCCCTGTTCTTCTAGTGGCCGATATCGACCGGGGGGGCGTGTTCGCCCAGATCGTGGGCACCCTGGCCTGCTTGAAGGACGATCAGCAGGATCGCATCAAAGGCTTCGTTGTGAACCGCTTTCGTGGCGATATGGATCTGTTCCGGGACGGCGTGCAATGGATCGAAAAAAAGACCGGAAAGCCGGTATTCGGTGTGCTGCCCTGGTTCGACCATTTTCGCATAGACGCCGAGGATGCGGTGGTTATACAGAATAAGGCCACTTTCACGCCCGCCGGTTGCGGAAAGCCGGCCCTGGCGGTAATCAAACTTCCCCATATCTCCAATTTCACTGATTTCGATCCCCTTGACAACCTGGAGGGGGTACAGTTGGCCTATCTCCAGGAGCGCCAACCCCTGGACGGGTTCAAGGCGGTTATCCTGCCCGGCACCAAGAGCACCTGCAGTGACCTGAAGTGGCTGCATCGCACCGGGTGGACAGAAACCTTGCAACGCTTTGCAGCCCGTGGCGGCCATATCCTGGGCATCTGCGGCGGCTATCAGATGCTGGGGCAGCAGGTGCGCGATCCCCAAGGGATCGAGGGCCGGCCCGGCACCACTCCCGGCTTGGGGCTGCTCCCGGCGGAGACGGTATTAAAGGCACCCAAAACCACCACCGTGACGGAATTTACCTGGGACGGCATTCAGGGCAGGGGCTATGAAATCCATATGGGCCAGACCCTTTTGACCGCAGGTGATGCTTTGTTGGATATTGAGCGCCGCAATCAGAGTGCCTGCAATGGCCGCGACGGGTGTATCGGTTTGAACGGCCGGGTGCTGGGAACCTATATGCACGGTCTGTTTGATACGCCGGAGGTTACCCGGCGATGGCTGCATCATATCGGCCTGGCGGAAGTGAAAGTGGATCAGGCCCACGGTCCGGCAGCGCGGGATGCAGCCTACGACCTGCTGGCCGAGCATGCGGTGCGCCACCTCGACATGGCCGCCATTGAGGCGTTCGTGGATCATGGCTGTGGGGGAATGGCGTCATGATTCAAGGCCACGGCGGAAATATTTATGCCCTTGCACGGGCGCTCGGCTGCCCACCGGACACGATCATTGATATGAGCAGCAATATCAATCCAATAGGGGCGCCGCCGGGATTACTGGACCATTTGCGCAATCACCTGGAATGCATCGGCGTGCTGCCTGAGGTGGACGCATCCGCGGCCGTCCAGAACATGGCCGGCATATTGGGAGTGGATCCGCAATGCATGCTGGCCGGCTGTGGCACCACCCAGTTCATCTATACGGTTTGCCCGGCGCTGAAAGTTAAAAAAGCGCTTATCGTGGGCCCGACCTATGCGGACTATGCCGATGCATGCCACATGTACGGTGTTCAGCCGCACCATTTTCTGGCCATTGCGGATCAAGGATTTAAAGCCGATGCGGCCCTGCTGGATCAGGCCTGCGAAGGTGTGGATACCGTCTTTATCTGTAACCCCAATAACCCCACCGGCCGATTAATTCACCAAGCCGAATTGGATACGCTTTGCCGGAACCACCCCGAAACCCGATTCATCATCGACGAATCCTATCTACCCTTTGCACCTGCCGAAGTGTCCCGAAGCATGACCGGTTGTGGATTGGACAATGTGGCAGTGCTCTGGTCGCTTTCCAAAATATTCGGACTGCCGGGAGTGAGGGCCGGTTTTCTCATCGCCAACGAATCAGTCCTATCGCGATTCAGGCGTTTGATGCAGCCTTGGAGCCTCAATGCGCTTGCCCAGGCAGCAGTGGATTATCTGGGGACCCATCGGAAACAGATTCGTGCGTTTATTGATGAGACGCAGCGTTATCTGCAGGACGAACGGCAGGAATTTTCAGAAGCCATCGCTTCGTTGCCGCTGTTGGTCTCCTATCCGAGCCAAAGCTCCTTTCTGCTTTTGGGGTTGCCGCCAGGTTTGAAGGCGCATACGGTTTGCCGCAGAATGGCCGAGAGGCGCATCCTTATCCGCAATTGTCATAATTTTCATGGGCTCTCGGATGGCTATATTCGAGTGGCTTTGAAAGATCGAGCGACGAATCGCATCGCCCTGGAGCGCCTGATGGAGGTTGTCGATCAGGCTGCGACTGCAGATTGATTTAGAGACGGAAAGTATTTCTATGATGGATGGGATCTTATGGTTGGTGATGCCAGCGGCGTTCGCCCTGGATCTGCTCATAGGAGATCCGCCGGCATGGCCCCACCCCATTCGCTGGATGGGTAAAAGCATCGAGATCTATGAGCCGGTCGTTCGAAGATGGCTGAAGCATGAGATGCTGGCCGGCGCCGTATTTGCTGTTTCCCTGATTGCCGCATGGTGGGGCATGACAGCAGCGATGCTTCATGCTGTGCGTTGGTTTCATCCAGTGGCAGGGTTCGTGTTGGAGGTGGTGCTGATTTTCTTCTGTCTGTCAGTCCGATCGCTTTACGATGCCGGAATGGAGATCTATCATCTCCTGTTGGAAGGCCGCGTGAATGCGGCCAGGACTGCGCTGGCCATGATTGTCGGCCGGGATGTGCATCATTACGACGGGGAGCAGATCGCAAGGGCCACGGTGGAAACGGTGGCGGAGAACTTTGTGGATGGCGTGCTCTCACCGCTGTTCTACGCCGCTATCGGCGGTGCACCGCTGGCCGTGGCCTATAAGATGGTCAATACCCTGGACTCCATGGTGGGATATAAAAATGACCGCTATCTGCGATTTGGCCGGGTGGCCGCCCGAATCGACGATGTCGCCAATTATATACCCGCGCGGCTGTCGGTGCCCGTCATCGCCATGGCCACTGGTCTGTTAGCGCCGGGCAGGGGAAAGCAGGCCCTGATGACAGCTGTGGCAGAGGGCTCCTCACACAGCAGCCCAAACGCCGGTTATTCCGAAGCAGCCTTTGCCGGCGCCCTGTCCGTCAAGCTCAACGGCCCCAATTTCTACGGCGGCGTATTGGTTGAAAAACCCTTCATCGGGAAGGGCTATGGAAGGGTGGATACCCATGATATCCAAATGGGGTGCCAATTGATGGTGCTCAGCGCCATTATATCAGCGGCAATCGCCTGGCTGGTTTCGATGGGATATGGTCTCCTATAAATGTGTGGGCTAAGCCTGCTGAGCGGGCATCCCCTATAAATGGACGGGATGTCGAGACGTGACGAAACCCAGACGGATTCCAGCTGGCTGGATTTCGAACAAGAAAAAATATCGGAAGCAGTAACGGGGAACAGGATGGTGACCCTTGAGAAGCAGGGCGATGGGATGAACCTCTACATCGCCGAAATCACCCGGGATCAAATGATCCGCCTGGAAAAGGCGTCAGCCTTTTGGGGTAAATTCTATTGGCGCAATTCCCTCCAGAAAATCTGGTATTTCGATACCGAAAAAATGAGAGCCGTATTTGGCGTCAATTCTTTCCGGCAGATGAAAACGGGAAACCATCGATATCTTGGCCCGGTGCTGACACGCAGAAGCGAATTGGATGCCTTTTTGGCAGGGATTCAATTATACCAGGACGACGAACGCATTGATATTGATTCTGCAAAAATCCGGACGAGATTCTGCCCGGCACCGCAGCTGCCACCCCTTACCGATACCAATGTGGTGGTGTTCCATGGAGAATACTATCGGGGAACAACGGCATATGCGATCCAATGCGACGAACCCTTTTCCCTGAAGCAATTGCGCCTCAACCTGGTGGAGTGTGGCGAAAACGGATTCATCCTTCAGAGTGTATCATATAGAGGGAGATCAAGCTTTGGAAAAGAGACCGCGCAAACCCGCGAGTATCTCAAACCTCAATTTGTCGTCAAATGATCCATCACCTGATCGCGCTGCTGATGCGATGGGAGCGGGCCGACCTGCTTTCGATCATGACACCATTTAGCCGTTTCTATGGCAGATGGCTGCTGAATTCCGCCAGCACCGTCTGGATGGGGATGGCGAACCCCAAACCTTCGATGGCGTTACCGATCTTTTTCTTGGTGTTGACACCGAGGACTCGCCCCTTGGGGTCGACCAGCGGCCCGCCGCTGTTTCCGGGATTGATCTGGGCGTTGGTCTGGATGAAATTACCTTCGAATCCGGAGATAATGCCTGATGTGACCGTATTTCTCAGATTGGCGGGATTGCCGATGGCATAGACCGGGTTACCCTGGACCAGTTGATGGGGGGCGCCTGGGGTCAACTTCGGGGTTTTATAGCCGTCGATCTTGAGAAGGGCGAGGTCATGGTTTTTACTGGTGGCCACCAACCGGGCGTATAGCTCCGTGTTGTCCACCAGGATGATGGTAAAGCTCTGCTGTAGATTGGCGACGGAACTGCTGTAGCCATAGTCGCCACGTCCGCTCTGGTATTGTTTGCGCTGCGCTTTGAATTCTTTGAGGCGTTTCTTGTACTGTGCGCGCCAATCATCGTATTCCTTCTTGCGGTACGCGTACTCATCTTCATAAGATTTCTTGCGGGAGGGATCCTTTTCTTTTTCAGCCAGCTTTTTCAGGCGTTTCAGTTTCTCCTCATACGCTTTCAACCGCAGTTTCTCGTTCTTAAAACCCTTTTCGATATCTTCAACACGATTGTCCACTCGGTTAAAAAAATCCTTGGCCTGCTTTGCTTGTGTGGAGAGGGTTCGAACCACATGCTTGTTGGTAATGATGTGTCCGCTATTGGAAATGAAAAATCCGCTGCCATATCCCAGGGCTGTTTTGACGGCCACGGTGGCTGCTGCGGCCTCCTCTATGGCATTGTTCGCCACGTAATTGACGAGCAATGGTGTTCCGGTTTGAGACGGCGCCGGCGCTGATTGGCCGGTTTCGACCATCTGCTCGCTATGGGCGACCTGGTCTTTCGGGGGGGTGTCGGTATAATGCCAGACACCATCTTTCTTGTATTTATAGATCTTGCCATAACAGGGATGCACCAAAATTGTCAGTACCAGAAGAAGCAATACAAATCGAAGTATTCGCATGGTCTCAACCTTTGTTATATATCGGTTTTCCATCATTATCGGGTCTGGACTGCAGGATCTTTAGGGTGTCATTACTGCCGCCGCACCCGATATCCAATCTATCCCGCTGCCTGTGCAGCGCTATAGCCCAGATCGAACGCTTTGAGGTTGGTCTCCACAAAAGCTGGTTTTGTTCTGGTGGCAATCGCCTGCTTGACCTGGTCTGCTGTTAGGGGAACCCCACCGGTCTGGATCAATGCGCCGATGAGCACCATATTCAAGGCCATGGCGTTGCCGGCCGATTTGGCCAGGGCAAGGCCGTCAAAGGCCACCATCCGTCTGGTCTTATTGGCGATAAGATACCGAATCTGTTCCATATCGGGGTATACGCCTTTTCCAATGGCCACCGTGAAGGGCGGTATGGGGGCAGTGTTTGTGATAACCACGCTGTCGCTGTTGCATTTGGCAAGCGCCCGCAGCGTCTCCGAGGGTTCGAAGCCCAGCAGTACATCGGCCTCTCCGTCTGAAATCAGCATGCTCCTGGCCTCTCCGAAGACAATGGCCGATTCCACCACACCGCCCCGTTGGGCCATACCGTGTATCTCACTCATGCGCATCGGCACGCCGGCAGATAAGGCGGCCTCACCAAGAACCTTGGACGCCAGCAAATTCCCCTGCCCGCCCACGGCGACGATAATCAATCGAATGGTATCCATAATCCTTCCTTATCGTTCTTCCCGTTTGACCGGGGTGATGGCGTTTTCGGGGCATATTTGTGCGCATACCGCGCATCCAACACATACATCCGGATCGATTTTTACCTTATCGGCTTCCAGGTAAAAGGCCGGGCAGGCAAAATCGTTGAGACAATTGCGGTGGTTTTGACATTTTTCTGTCACCTGAAAAGCGCGGGATTTAAGCTTTTTCAAGCCTTTGGCGTATAAGACGCACATCTCCTGTGAGATCACCACTGAAACGCCTTCAAAGGCCAGCGCCTCTTTGATGGCAGCGATGCTTTTTTTCACTTTATAGGGCTTGATGACGGCTACGTGTTCGACACCGATCGCTTTGACCACGGCTTCGATGGAGATGCGTTTGTACCCATCCATATTGAGGGCGTCCATGTCCACGCCGGGGTGGGGCTGATGGCCTGTCATGGCGGTTGTACCGTTATCCAGAATCACCAGGGTGAAATTGTGCTTGTTGTAGACCGCATTGACAAGACCGGTCATGCCGGAGTGGAAGAAGGTGGAGTCGCCGATAAAGGAGATGACTTTTTTGCCCGTGGTCTTAGAGAATCCACAACTGCTGCTCACCGATGATCCCATGCAGATCACAAAATCGCCCATGGCCATGGGTGGCAGAAATCCGAGCGTATAGCAGCCGATATCAGTGGGATGAATGGTTTCCTGTCCCTGGGTGGCCTGTTGGATCGCATAGAAGGTGGCCCGGTGAGAGCAGCCGGCACAGAGGTTCGGGGGGCGGGCCGGGATCTCCGGCAGGTCATCCAGGGCAATCGGCTCCGGCGGCTGGTAAGCGATTTCGAAATAGGTTGCCATGATCCCGCGCACCAGCGCCGGATTGAATTCACCCTGCCTGGAAAAGAGCGCTTCTCCCTTGCCTTTGATGGGCTGGGTCAGGCCCGCGTCTTGGGCTATCGCCTTGACGGCTTCTTCCATGAACGGTTCGCCTTCCTCCACGATAAGGACCTTTGTACAGGAGCGAAGAAAATGAAGTATTTGCTTCTGGGGCATGGGATGGGAAAAGCCCAGGCGTTGTATTTTGACACGTCCGACCAGACCGAGATCTTGGACGGCGTCCTGGACGTAGTTCAGACTGACGCCGTTGCAGATGACGCCCAAATCACCTTCTCCGTAAACCTCGTTGTAGGGGCAACCTTCGGCGATTTCTTCCGCCTGCCGAAGCGCTTCCAATAATTTTCCATGCAGTTTTCTGGAGACGGCTGGAACGGTAACGTAGCGAAAGGGGTTCTTGACAAAATCCCCTCGGGTCTGGGGTTTCTTGATACCGCCCAAGGTTACAAATGCATTGGAGTGGTTGATGCGGGTAGTGGTGCGCAATAGGACCGGCTTTTGAAGCTTTTGCGAAAGATCAAAGGCGTAGATGGTCATCTCCTTGGCTTCGGCCACAGTGGAGGGCTCCAGCATGGCAAGCCCCGAAAGCCTGGCATAATACCGGTTGTCTTGTTCATTCTGACTGGAAAACATGAATGGATCGTCTGCCGAGATAATCACAAGACCGCCGGTAACCCCCACATAGGCCAGCGTCATCAGCGGATCGGCCGCTACATTGAGCCCCACATGCTTCATCATGCAGATCGTTCGGATTCCCGCATTGGCGGCACCGGCGGCCACCTCCAATGCGACTTTCTCATTGGTGCTGTATTCAAAGTAAAGGTCCGACATTTTGGAGATCTGAAACAAGTTCAGGGATATCTCCGAAGAGGGCGTTCCCGGATAGGTGGTGCCGAACGCCACGCCGGCTTCAACCGCGCCCCGCGCAATGGCTTCGTTGCCCAGCATAAGCACCCGGGCGCCTGGATCATCTGCCAATAGTTTGTGCATATCGGTTCCTCAGTTCAATTAAATGCCTATACAGTTTATTTGGCATCAGGTGATTGATTGATGGTAAAAATGCCATGCTTTGACCTTTTTGTCCAGAGGGGGCGTTTCCCGGCAGAAACCATGGGGGCAAAAGAAGCAACCCCAGGGCGGCGCTCCTGCACCAAAGTGACAGAGCGGCCAGCACCACTGATGTCATGGGGCAATATTCTCTTTGCCTGGCATTCCGATGAACCGGTTGCCGAGTACCATTTGGCCCACCAGCAGGCACTCCAAGCCAAAGGGAAGGTAGCCGCCGTATCCCAGCAGGGGCATTTGGAAAACATGAAACCGGTCGACATACGGGACGGCATACTCCCAATGGGCCAGGCTGTGGTAGTTCCATAGCTCCCAGATAAAGCCACAGATCAAAGCCGCCACGGCCGAGGCAATAACGGCCCGCCAGTCGCCGATGGACGGCCCGCTGAAAATGGTGGATTCATTGCGAAGCGCCTGAAGGGAGGTGATAACCAGTAGCGGCGCACCCCAGATCAGAGGGTAGAGAAAATCCGGATATCGCCCGATCAACATGAGGCTGATACCTGATAACGGCAATATAATCGTCGCCGTGCGCTTTTCTGCCATGAACGTAAGGGGTGTAAGCGATTTGAGTCCGATATTGAAGGTTCCGTACGTCAGCAAATACCGTTGGGTGCTCAGCACGGCCGGCAGAACAGTGGCAAAGGCAAGGGAGGCATGAAGCGCATACTGAAGGGGTGTGAAATTATCCACACCGACATAATACCAGTTTTGAACATACCGGTTGAGGTATTCGAAAAACCACCAGAAGAGGGCGCTTGCCGGCCATATCAGCATGAAGCGGGCGGGGGCTTCGGTCAGCAGACTGCGACCGCTTCTTTTGATACAAAGGGCATTGATGAGGAGGATATAACCGATCCATGGCAGGCAGAAAGTGTTCACCAGCGGAGCGCAGAAATGCTTTCCTCAGTAGATAGACCAAACCGCATACCATGAGAAGATCTACCGCTGAGATAAGGGCAAAAACCGATGGGTCGAATGGTGCGTGCACCACATATCGTGTCAGTGGCGGGAACGCCAGATAGGTCCTGATATCTGCATCTCCGAGAGAAATGCCCAAAATCGGCAGTCCAACGATCATGCAGGTGACTGCGAACCAAAACGTTAGCTTAGAATTCATGGGGAAAAGGCTATGTCAGCGTCAGTGTATCGAAAGTGTTCGCGGACATGTCCACCAGAAGCATCTGATTGCGAAGAAGTTGATCTTCTCTGCCCAATAGAATTTTAAGAATCTCACTGCATTGAGCTGCTGCAATTAGCGCGACGGCCTGGGGAAGACAGCCAAGGCTCAGCTCCACACCTTTTGCAGAGGACAGACTTTTCTCAGGCCCGTAAATGAGCTTTAAGCCTTCATCCTGAGGGTAAATGGTGGTGACCTGGCCCGATACGCCGGCCACCGCAGCCGACACCATGGGAATCCCGGCTGCCTTTGCAGCGGATTCCAGTGTGAAGCGCGCCTCAATATCATCGAGACAATCCACTACGGCATCGCTGCCGCTGATCAACCTGGCCGCATTGTCGAGCTGCAGAAAATCGGTATGGGCTTCGACGGAAATCGAGCCGTTGATACTGCATACCCTCTCGGCTGCAACTTCAGCTTTGAAAGATCCGATGCGGTCCTGGGTGGACAGCAGCTGGCGGTTCAGGTTGTGGGACTCGAACCGATCTCCGTCCACCAATCGCATCTGTCCGACACCTGCACGGGACTGTGCGTTATATGTTTTGAGATTTCGGGTATAGCGTTCGGGAAAGACTCCATTTTCCAGAGCAGCGATCTCCACGGATTTGCCTTCGAGGCCGAACCGAATAGCCAATTCCTCGATTTGGGTAATGGTCAATGTCGGCGATATCGATCCGTCAGCCATCTGTTGCGGCAAGGCGGCTTGCGCGATTCTGGCGGAGAGGTCTCCGGCCATCGGTATCACCCTCCCCCCACCGGAGGGAAAATGCCGACCCGTTCGCCGCCATGGAGGCGCGTGTCTGCTTGTGCACGCTTGCCGTCGACGAAAATGAGCTTGGCTTCGGTAACCGCTATCGGCAATGATTCAACCAATTGGCCGACGGTCATCCCGTCGGTGATGGGAAATCGGGACGCATTGCCCGGCATGAGGGCGGCCAGAGTGGCATATAGCTTTAAATCGATGGTTGCATCCATCCTGCACCTGCATATTTCTTAAGTTAAACATCTTTCAAGCAAACGAAAACTAATAAGGACCCGAAGAAAAGTCAAGGGTGTGCCTCAGTGCGTCTACCCGGAGGATGACCGGCCGGACCGCTTTGGGGATTTTGGCATGAATGCCCGGCACCGGCTTCCGGAGTTGTGGCGGACCACCGTGCTGGGAAAGTGCAGACTCTTGAACCCCATAGCGCGGCATCCATGGGGTTGGGACGGCTCCCAAGTGACAAAGTAGTAGCGGCACTTGCGGCAGTCGACGCGTTCATTTTCTTTCATGCGAGCACTTCAAGTTGTTTTGGCATCAGAACCTGGTTCGATTGCACGGTATCAAGGCATCGCTTAATTTTCAATATCTGGCATCAACACGGGGAACGCGCAGCATTAATCGATACATGTCAAAGGGTGCCGGAGCAAAATGACGTTCATACGATACGGCCCAAAAGGATTTGACCCCGGGGCCGCATCATATTACAAGCCATCTCTAAACCAAGACAAGGAGTTTGTTCAATGGACGTTGGAATAGGAAGTGTTCTCATCACCGGCGGTGCGGGGTTTATCGGATCGCATCTTGCTCAGGCGCTTGCAACCAAAGGATGCCGGGTAACGGTTCTCGATAATCTGACCAGTGGACATCTGGAAAATATTAAAGATTTTATGAAGGACATCACCTTCGTGGAAGGTGACATTCGTGATAAAGATCTTCTGAAGAAGATAACACAGCATTGCGATGTCGTTTTTCACCAGGCGGCGGTTGTATCTGTGACCAAAACCGTTGATGATCCGGTGGGCTCTGCATTGGTCAACGAACTGGGTACGTTGGCCGTGCTAGATGCGGCTCGGCAGAATAATGTTAAGCGCGTTGTGTTGGCCAGCTCCAGCGCTGTCTACGGCGACGATCCACAACTGCCGAAAATTGAATCCATGCCGCCCAATCCGTTGAGTCCGTATGCGGTGCAGAAACTGACCAATGAGCTATACGCTGACCTCTATAATGAATTGTACGGTATGGAGACAGTCTGTCTGCGCTACTTCAATGTTTTTGGCCCGCGTCAGGACCCATCTTCTCCTTATTCAGGGGTTATCTCCATCTTTATGCGGCTGGCCACCGAGGGTAGGACGGCTGTCATTTTCGGTGATGGAGAGCAGACGCGCGACTTCGTTTTCGTGGGGGACGTGGTGCAAGCGAATATTTTGGCTGCGACCGGAAACGCTGCTGGAGAGATCTTTAATGTGGGAACCGGAAAGGCAATATCAGTGAATGCACTGTGGGCTCTCATATCCCGAATGGCCGGAGATGAACAAAAGCCCACTTATGAACCAGCCCGCGCTGGTGATGTCATGCACTCACTGGCAGGTGTCACAAAAGGCTACGATCGACTGATGTTTCAAGCGTCGGTTCCGCTGACCGATGGGCTTTCCCAGACGTTAGCTTGGTATCGGAACCATCTAACGGCTCAATGAAACACGCCATTGGGTGGCCCATGAGGGGCATATGGATCTCATTGGCCGGCAGGTTTATAACCCATACCGCTAAGAGGTAATCATCTTCTCATAAAGATTTTTTGCCGTGACCCCGCGCCAGATCCCTTTGCCGGATGCCGTGGGGTAGCCTTTCGATGCAATGTGACGGGCAATCTGCTCCCATTTGGAGCCGGAATCGCGCATCTCCCCGATCAGGTTGAACAGCTCCTGCCGTTGTTTATCGGTGAGCTTCTGAGGCGCGGATGTCACTTCGGTTTTGGTGTCGTCGGATGGGGCCACTATCGCTTTGGAGGGTTTTTGGGCGGGTTCAGCAATAGGTTCCGGTGCAAATAGTGCATCTATGTTCTTAGCCTTTGGATTCAGCATCTGATAGAGGTTTTTAGCCAATACCTCCATGGCTCTGGCTTTGCGATTCTCCGCCTGGGTGCGCTCCTCATACGCCTCCGCCATACGTTTTTGGGTTTCGGATATGGCTTCCAGCACTTCTTTGACTGCATTCAAGCGCTCGAATGCTTCCAGCTCCTTTTTACGTCGATCCATTGCTCCCCGACGCTGACTGCTTTTATATTGTGGATCGTTGTATGACCGGCTTCGGTCCTGTTGTTTCAGCTTACCGCTTCTTAGATTATGAAGGAAATCATCCATTAAGCTGTCTCCTTAGACTGATGGCCCGATTTTGGCCAAAATTTAATTGACGGATTCTATATCGGATGTCACACATCCGCACTTCACTGTTATAGTTATCGGCAAACACTGATGTCGAATTTGGGTTCAGCCTTTTGCCGGAGCCCCAACCTGCTGCTGGTCCAGCGGTCGCCGATTCCATGCATGTGGATTTTTCAATCACGAGGGGGGAATGACCGTCAAACTGAGGGTGCAGTGATGAAATCGGCACATTTGGGCCTGCTCAATATTGAGGGAGAGCAGCCCGGCATCGGTGTAATCAACGACACCAAGTGCGCTATCGGTTGTTTTATGGATTACTTTAACGGTTGTTGTTGGAAATCGCCACTAGGTGATTCATCATGAGAAGGACACACCGGTCCGGCTCATATGCACCTGGCTCCGCCAAAATCCTGATCGTTTAACCCCCCTATAAATCGATCATTGACGCTCCAGGGTCCTGTTCGTATCAGTTCTTAACCGTAATCCTTTTTGGCGAAAACGTCAACACCGTTATTGGGCCGCCAGTTTCTTGGGCTCAAATGTCAATGTGGCAAAATAGTCCTCAACAGTTTCCGCCCGCCGAATTCGCTCCACGCTGCCGTCCATCCGGAACAGCAGCTCCTGAGGGCGGAGTTTTCCGTTATAATTGAAACCCATGGCATGGCCATGGGCACCCGTATCGGCGATCACCAGCAAGTCTCCCTCTTCTACGGGGGGCAGCGGTCGCTGCACGGCAAATTTATCGTTGTTCTCACATAAAGAGCCCACGATATCGACATCGACGGTGCCGGCAGCGTCCGATTTGCCGAGGATATCAATATGATGGTAGGCGCCATACATGGCGGGCCGCATAAGAGCGGACATACAGGCATCGACACCGATATAGGTGCGATAGATCTCCTTGCGGTTAATGGCCTTTACCACCAGGACACCATGGGGACCGGTCATATAGCGGCCGCTTTCCATGTAAAGGGCGGGTATACAGCCATGATCCTGGCGAAAGCTTTCAAAAAGATTGCTGATTTCCCTCCCCATCCATTCCAGGTCAAATTCGGGATCTTCCGGGCGGTAGGGGATTCCCAATCCCCCTCCCATATTGATAAACTCCATTTTGATCTTTAATTCATCGGATACCCATGCCGTGATATCCAGGAGCATTTGAACCGTTTGCACCATGTAGGTCGGGTTGAGCTCATTTGAGGCCAGCATGGTATGCAACCCGAATCGTGTTGCACCTCTTTCGGCTGCCATGCGGTAAGCATCCAAAAGTTGGGAATGTGCTACGCCATACTTGGCTTCAACCGGGTTGCCGATGATGCTGTTGCCACTTCTCCGCGGACCGGGATTGTACCGGAAACTAATCAGCTCCGGCATCTTCGGGACCTTGGGTACAAGGGTGATGTCATCCAGGTTCAAAATACAGCCGCCGTCATCGGCTGCTGTGTTGAATTCCGCTATATCCGTGTTATTGGAGGTGAACATAATCTCCTCACCACGGGCGCCGACCTGGCGGGAAAGCAGCAACTCCGCGATAGAACTGCAATCAAACCCGAATCCCATCTCAGCCATGATGCTCAAGATTCTAGGGTTGGGTAAGGCTTTGACCGCATAATATTCCTTGAAGGTGTCGATACCGGAGAGCGCACGTTTCAGACGTTCACCGGTTTCTCGGATACCTGCCTCGTCATAGATATGGAAAGGCGTTCCAAAGGTCTTGGCGATCTCAGGCAGGGCAGGAAAGAGCCGTTTACGATATTCCGGTCGCATTGGCATGGTATGACGTCTCCTTATCCCAGGGCGGTCTGAATGCGGTCCATGGCTTTTTGGACATTTTCAAAACTGTTGAAGGCGCTGATACGGATATAGCCCTGGCCGCACAGGCCGAATCCGGCCCCCGGCGTGCAGACCACACCCGCATTGTTTAGCAGCAAATCAAAAAAATCCCAGGAATCCCGGCGGCCGTCAATCCAGATATAAGGTGAGTTTTCGCCTCCCACACAATCGAATCCAAGCGCTTTGATGGCCTTGCGGATATAGCCGGCGTTGGTCAGATAATAGTCGACCAATTCCTTGACCTGGGCTTGACCCTCGGGTGAATAGACCGCCTCTGCGGCACGTTGAACCGGGTAGGAGACGCTGTTGAATTTGGTGGTGTGCCGACGGTTCCACAAATCGTAAACCGGGACAGGCGCTCCCGAAGCGGTAAAGGCAATGCAGGATTTTGGAACCACCGTATAGGCACAGCGCGTTCCGGTGAATCCGGCTGTTTTTGAAAAGCTTCGGAATTCGATGGCCACATCCCGTGCCCCTTCGACTTCATAAATGGACCGGGGCAAGGTTTCATCCCGGACATAGGCCTCGTAGGCGGCATCGTAGAGAATCAGCGCTTTGCTGGATCGCGCGTAGTCCACCCATTTCTTGAGCTGGGCGTGGCTGATGGTGGCGCCTGTGGGATTGTTGGGGAAACAGAGGTATATCAGGTCTACCGCTTCGGAGGGAAGTTGCGGAACATAGTCGTTCTCGCGGTTGCAATCCAGATAAGTAACGCCATTGTAACGGCCATCGTCGTAATCACCGGTTCTGCCGGCCATTACATTGGTATCGAGATAGACCGGATAGACGGGGTCCGGTATGGCCACATGGATATCGGTGGCAAAGATTTCCTGGATATTGCCAGTGTCACATTTGGCCCCGTCGCTGACGAAAATTTCGTCGTCCGCCACCTCGGCACCCCGGCTGCGGAAGTCGTGCTGGGCGATCTTCTTTCGCAGAAATCCATACCCCTGTTCAGGCCCGTATCCTTTGAACGTGTCATCGCCGGCCATTTCGTCAACGGCATCGTGAAAAGCCGCGATACAGGCCGGCGGCAAAGCGCGGGTGACATCTCCGATACCCAGGCGAAGAATCTCTTTATCAGGATTGGCCGACTGAAAGGCCTCCACCCTTTTGGCGATATTGGAGAATAGATAGCTCGCCTGCAATTTTAGAAAGTGTTCGTTGATTTTGATCATTATGACCCCTTGTGGCTGTTTAATAAATCGATATGGTCTATGGGGATACGCGCCGTCTCTTTTATGGTGGACAGGACCACCGATGTACGGGTGGCGCATACTCCTCGAATCGGCCGGATTTGGTCCCGCACCAGTCGATCCAACTCTTGCGGGCCGGCCACCCTCGCTTTGATCAGATAGCCATCCGCACCGGCGATAAAGTGCACCTCCTGAATCTCGTCGATGGCCGCCAGCGCTTTGGCCACATCCGCCTCTTTGGCGGTCTTGTCCACAGAAATATGAATGAACCCCACCAGGCTGCGTTGAAACCGCTGCGCATTAAGGCGCACTTCATAACCGTCTATAAAACCTTGTTTTTCGAGCTTTCGGATACGCTCTAGCACGGCAGAAGGCGCCATTCCCACCTCTCTGGCCACCTCGACATTGGGAATGCGGGCCTTGTTCTGGAGAATTTTCAGAATTTTTAGGCTGATTTCGTCAATCATTCTTTCTATTCTCTTTTTTGCTGATGAATATGCACATTTGGATGTTATGTCAAGAATAAAAATCTTTAATTAGTAATTTTATCAGAATTATTGTTCCTCGGTGGCGGACTCTTTCCTTGAGGCGGCACCGTAAAATTGCGATAGAGGCGCAATGCAAATCCCAGGCATAATGCCGCACTGATGAGAATCATAAGATTGGAGGCAAAAAATACCATAACAAAGGAAAACGGATCGTTAAGTCGATAGGCGGAAATTAACAGATCGATCCCCACGGCCAGGAAGAAAAGCGAGATCAGGATTAAGATGACCATTTTTAATCGAAACATTTAAAATCCGGACCTTTCTTTAGACCAGCGGCACCAAAGCAACCATATTTCCAGAAGACTTGTCAAGCTCCCAGCCGAAAGGGTCGATTACGGGGGCGGGGGCCCCTTCGTGATGTTGACTTTTTTATAGCTTAAACCTAATTTATTGGGAAATCGTGGGGATATCGTGTTAAAGGAGATGGCCATGCCGCCCGGATTAAAACAGCACCACAGCCACCACCGAAATCAGCCCGAGGGCAATAACATCCGGGAGTCCGTCTACGAGATTCTGCGAAAAGTACCGGTGGGCATCTATCATATCGATCTGGTCAACCTGCGGCTTCTGATGGTCAATGAATATATCTGTAAGGTGTCTGGATATACGGCAGCAGAACTTCTGGCGTCAAACCCGATGGCGGGGAGACTGAATGGGGGCAATTTTACATTCACCACATTCATGAGAACGACAGGATAACCAGCGCCTATGTCGTCGTACATTCAATTTCCGAGCAGAAGAGAGTGCAGGAGTCTTTGGTCAACCACCGCCAGGAATTGAAAAAACTTGTGGACAACCGCACGAGCGAGTTGGCCAAAGCAAACCAACAGCTCCGCGATGAGATCAATCAGCGCACGGTAGCAACAGAAAAGCTGAGGGTCAACAGTGAGCGTCTCGAAGAGCTTAACACAGCCATGCGCGTGCTGTTGGACAAACGGAATGAGGATTACCGCCACGCCGAGGAGTTGATTCGTTTGAATTTAAAAGAACTGATTGATCCTTATCTGGAGCGGCTTGAAAACAGCAATCTGAACAGCCGGCAGAAGCAGTTGATCGAAGTGATTCGCCTGAATCTTGAACAAGTCGTCAATTCAGCAACGCCGACCCTCTCTTCAAAATTCTTTATGTTTTCTCCGAATGAGCTGCAGGTCGTCCATCTGATCCGATCCGGAAAAACCACAAAGGAGATGGCAAGACTTCTGAATCTGTCCACCCGCACCGTCGAAGCCTATCGAAACAGCATTCGAAAAAAACTGAATCTGAAACACAAGAAGGTAAATTTGCGGACCTATCTTTCATCCATGTGAATTGACACACACTCGCCTTTTTGCCATAGTCATAGATAATAAAACCGGTTACGTATTGTTTCTCGACCAGCCGATTTGGGTGCTCAACTCACTCAGGCGTGTGCTCCGTTGAAACAATTACCACCAAAGGAGCAAATATGGCTTCCGCCACCTCATTCAGGCACAGGCTGCTGTTACGGGTTGGGGTGGTCGCCCAAGGCAGCCGCTGCCTTTCTATTCTTCGGATACTGAACTCCATCAAGCTGCACGGGCTGCATCTGAAACTCCAGGGGGTCGTGCCAACCACCGATTCCGTCGCTTTCTACAAATACGCAAGCGAGATGGGGGTTACCATCTACTCGGATTACCAGGAACTGCTCTCCAGTGAGCCGTTGGACCTGATACTGGATCTGAGCGAGGATCCGGAGATTCTGGTTGGCCTCCAGCGCTGCAAGCCTGATGCTGTGGGCATCCTTGATTCACAGGCTTCCATGCTCTTATTTGATATCGCCCACCAGTATGAGCGCGTAGAGGAGCGGGAGTCAGAAATCAGTCTGGCCACCTCTTTTGCCTCTACCTTGCTGGAAGCTTCACCGGACGGGGTGATGGTTATCGATCGCAACTTCCGCATCGTCAACTGCAATAATTCGCATCTGATAAACGGTGGGAAAAGCCGCGACGAAATATTGGGAAAACATTGTTTTGAAGTCATCCATGGGGTGCTCAACCCCTGTACCGGCACTAACCGGGTTTGTCCGGTTCAGGAAACCTTGAGAACTGGAAAGCCGGCCACTGCTGTTCATGAAATCACCACCCAGGAGGGCGACATCCGGGTCCATCAAGCCATCTCTTATCCATTGTTCAATGTACTGGGTGAGATCGTACAGATGGTCGAAATCGTGCGGGATATCACATCGGATCTGAGTGAGCGCATCGAGCAGCGAACCCGGGCCATCCGTGACGATCTGGCGCGTGTGGCCCAGGAGGACCGGCTGGCGTCCATCGGTCGCTTGGTCGCTTCGGTCTGCCACGAAATCAATAATCCCATCTCCAGTATTGTCACCTTTAACAAGCTAATCCTGTCCTACATCCGAGAAGAAGAACTGCCGCCGGGCGGTCTTAAGGACTTTGCGCACTACCTGGATCTTTGTGTCAAAGAGGCTTTGCGTTGTGGGGATATTGTTAAAAACCTGCTGACGTTTGCCCGACAGAAAAGCTTGTCCGCTTCGGATGTCGACCTTATCGAGATGGCGAAGAACATCGAGGTGTTGACCTCCCATCCCCTTAAGACCGCCAATGTCAAATGGGAAAGCCGGTTGCCGGAGGCGCCTTTTACAGCCTGGGGAGACTATGCCCTCATCCAGCAATGCCTGATGAATCTGGTCTTCAATGCCATGGACTCCATGCCCAATGGCGGCAAGCTGATTATCGCCGGCGGCCAAGTCGAAGGTGAAGACAAGGTTTGGCTCGACTTGATCGACACCGGTCACGGCATCGATCAAAAACATCTTCCCCGCATATTCGAACCCTTTTATTCCACCAAGGGGGACGGGAAAGGTGTCGGGCTGGGGCTGTCCATGGTGTACGGCATTATCCGAGAACACAACGGGAATATCGAAGTAGCCAGCGAGCCGGGGAAGGGCACTTCTTTTAAAATAATCCTCCCCAACAAGCCGCTTCCAAACGATATAACACAGGGGGATTCAAATGGTGCGCGCGATGAAAGTGCTGGTCGTTGATGACGAAACCGCCATTTGTCAGGCGCTATCTGCCTGGCTGTCCAAGGAAGGTTATCATGTAGAGACGGCCTCCTCCGGACCCGAGGCATTGGCCTATCAGGCCGACCATCACTTTGACCTGTACCTGTTGGATATTAAGATGCCGGGGATGGATGGATTGGAGGTTCTGGCCAAGGTAATGGAAGAACAGCCGGACGCCACCGTGATCATGATTACCGCCCACGGCTCGATCCAGACTGCGGTCGAAGCCATGAAACGCGGCGCTGTAGAGTACTTGTGCAAACCCTTCGATCCGGATGAGCTCTCTTTGCTGATGGAGCGAGTGGCCGCCAATAAAGCCCTCAGAGAAGAGAATGAAGCCCTGCGTGAGCAGCTTCTGGAGCGACAGGAGACCCTCCTGGACGGATTTGTCGCCCAATCCAGCGCCATGCACCATATTCTGTCTACCATCGAAGAGGTGGCGCCAACGCCATCGCCTATCCTGATCACGGGTGAGACCGGGGTGGGCAAGGATCTGGTCGCCCGAGCGATTCACATGCGAAGTGAACAGGCCAACGGACCCTTTGTCGCTATCAATTGCGGGGCCCAGTCGGAAACGCTTCTGGAAAGTGAGCTCTTCGGCCATGAGAAAGGGGCTTTTACCGGCGCTGTCAGAGCGCGTCGCGGCCGATTGGAGATGGCCAACAGCGGTACGCTTTTTCTAGATGAAATCGGGGAGATTTCACCCAAAATGCAGATTAACCTGTTGCGTGTCCTGGAGGAGAAGAAGTTCCAGCGCGTTGGCGGCAACCAATATATCGATACCCACTTCCGGTTGATCAGTGCTACACATCGGGATTTAATGGAATTGATCAAAGAAGATCAGTTCCGCGAAGACTTTTTCTATCGCATTAATGTGTTTTCTATTGACATTCCTCCACTCAGGGAAAGGGTGGAAGATATCCCTGTCTTGGCCGACTACTTTGCCGGGTGTTTTGCTGCAGAAACGGGCAAACCGGTGGAAGGTTTGACCCAAAAGGCATTGCAGATCTTATGCGAATACCACTGGCCCGGAAATGTCCGTGAGTTGCGCAATGTCATTGAACGCGTGGTGGTAATTTCCCGTGGACGTATGATTGGCGCGGATGAACTCTGCTTTTTGCAGGAACGAGCGGATGATTGCCACTTTGGTGCCATGACCCTCAAGGAAATGGAGATTCGGCATATCGAAGCCACTTTGGAAGCTTGCGGGGGTAATATCACCCGCGCGGCCAAACAATTGGGAATCGACCGTGTTACCCTGTCGCGGAAGATGAAACGCTATGCCTTGTCCAAGGCTTGATCGGCAGCAGGGACCGAAGATGAAAAAATGGCCAAGCGTCCGGTGGCGTCCATCGCTCAGGAGATCTCTTGGTTGAAACCGATGCCATTCAGCACCAGCACGCCTTTCTTGACCTGATCCCCCTGGGTCATGTGGATCCATTGGTGCTCTCCATCGTGGGCGCCAACCTTCAAGCCGTGCTGGACCTGCCCACCGATATCACCGTGCCACGCCCTGATCCGGCATACGCTTATCTGCCGTCACGGCACCAGTACGATGCGGTTAAGATTCTAAAAAACCTCACCGTAGAGGAGAGCGGTGCGCCGCTCAAATTGGCGATCACGGCGCAAGATTTGTGCATCCCTATTTTAACGTATGTCTATGGGGAATCGCAATTGGGCGGCCGGGCAGCGGTGGTGTCCATCAATCGACTATCCCATCACCGGAGCCGGGAGAAGACCTTTGTTCGCATCGCCAAAATTTGCATCCATGAGATGGGGCATATCTTCGGTTTGGAACACTGCTGGGAGTCCAGCTGCCTGATGCGCTTCAGCAAGCAGCTGGAGCAACTGGACCAGTTGCCCCTGCATTTTTGCTCGGCTTGCGAGTACGAAATAGCGCGTCAGCGCAAGCGTTTATTGGAGCGGATATGCCCGCCGCCGGTATCAGAGTAAACCCCAATGTTGCATAAAAAAGATAGCAAAAAGATTGAAAATGCAGAATATTGAAGCGGAATTTCGAATGTCGATATGTGGAATCGCTTCGCTCTGATATTCATATTTTAAATGGCCGTATACTTTATTTCAACATTTTGAAATGCCACAGACCTGGCCCTTCGGACCAGGTCTGTATTCCGCTTTAATTTCAATCTTTAGATCAGAAATTCCTTAACCAGTCGGTCCCATTCGATGCCGGGCACCGACCCATAGATATCGCCGATGGCCTCACCGCCGGTGGCCGCCATTTGGAAGTCCGTCTCCTCGCTCAGCATGGCGGTCAACCGCGCAGATTCGTCTTCCATCCACGCCAGGCTTTCCGTGCCAAAAAGGAGATTCTTCAGATTTTTGCGAAGATTGGTCGGCTGCAGAACCATCAGCCAACCTTCGGCATAGGGCGACTGGTTGGCGACCTTGGCTTTGGCGGTTACCTTAGAGTTAACCGCAAGCACCTTGCCGTCTACCGGGCTGAGGGCGTCGGCCTCGTTTTGATCGCGGCGCAGCGTGGCGTGGGGACGATTCTGTTCGAGGGTGACCCCCAGCTTGGGCAGCTTGATTTCATCCTGGGGACCCAGCATGCGCAGGGCAAAATCATCGATACCGATACGGATGCGCCCGCCATATTCAATACGCGCCCAGGTGTGGCCGTGGTGATAGTAATACTCCCTGGCCACATTAAATCCGGATGCGGCATCATAGGCCGGTTCGTTGAGTTGAGGGATGACGGCTGTATCCTCCAACATCTGGTCGTAGGGGCATTTGACGCAGTCGTAGCTGTGGCCGCAGAGTTTGTAAGTGACACGCCCACTGAGCATATGGCGACATTTGCGTTGATCCATCAACATGCGAAGTCGCACTGGCCTTGGATCTGCACCGGAACGGGATTGCGCCTGCTCCCGGGCCTGGAAATCGGCCTGAATTTTACGGTCTATGGAACAGCTGAGACAATCAAAAGCGTTCACGCACTTCATGGGTTTTACTACGCCGGCACGACTCCAGACACATTGGTCGTTGGCGATTCCGAATACCTGGGGCCGGGTCTTTTTTCTTTTTAAGGTTTCAGCCATGATTGCCTCCTTCTGGTCGGTGATATTTAATATTGGTGTCCTTGATGAATGGAACCTTTTACCGATAGTCGGGGTGTATCTGGTTTATACTTAGAGCATAAACCAGGCCAATGTGATGCAAAAAAGCATATATTTTATAACCTGATGTATTAATAGGATAAAAATGGAGAGTGGAAAATTGGTGAGGAATTATGCATCGGTGCGCATTTCGTAGCGAATCGACACATGGTGTTGGATTTGAATTGTAATACCGTGTAAATACAGATGGATGCATAGTTGATGCGTTTCGCATCAGCTGTAACAATTTGCATCAGCCATAAAGGGCGATTTCGTCACCGGTCGCGGGTGCGACCGGTGATGATACCCGATTCACATTGCGTAAATGGTCGGCAGATGGGCTATCGGTTATCAGCCGTCCGCCATAACCAACATTTTGGCTTTTGCTTTTTGCGGGAGACTGAACAGCCCCCACTGCCGCAACCGTTACCACTGCTGTCCTTGATCAGAGCTTCGATCCTATAAGCATTATCCTCTTTTGAATGGTATCTATTTTATCGTCTGGCATCAGGCTGCTTTTATGGCAGCCGTCGCGGTGCTTTGTTTATTGCTTTCTATTTCCAGTCGACCGTCGGCTACCTGAATGGTTCGCCTTGCAAAGGCCGCGCAGGCCGCACTGTGGGTGACCATGACCACTGTGGTCCCGCTGGCATTCAGCCGGCTCAGCAATGACATGACCTCTTGGGTGTTGCGTGAATCCAGGTTGCCGGTGGGTTCATCCGCCAGCAAAATAGGTGGATTATTGACAATGGCCCTAGCCACGGCCACCCGCTCGCACTCACCGCCTGAAATTTGACTGGGCAGCCGTTTGGCCTTGCTCTCCAGTCCGACCCATTGCATCGCCTCCATGGCCATCTCTTCTTTTTGACGGCCGGAGAGTTTCATGGCCGTCAGCGGCAGCATGACATTTTCCACTACCGTCAGATAGGGCACCAGGTGGAAACTCTGAAAAACGAATCCCAGGTACTCCCTTCGGAAATCCGCCTGTTGTTCGTTCCGCAAGCCATAAACGTCGATATCATCTACGATGTATCGGCCTTCGGAGGGCGTGTTCATGGCGCCCATCACAGAAAGCAGCGTGGATTTCCCGGCGCCGGATTCGCCCATGATGCTGACGAATTCACCGCTTTGAATGGTAAGGCTGATCCCGTCCAGCGCCTTGACTTCAGAATTGCCGCTTCCGTAGCGTTTTGTAATATGGTCAATGATGATGAAACTCATTTGTTCCTCCGCATCAAATTAGATATCCGCAGGCGTCGTTTAAATGGTCTTCAGCGCCTGGTTGGGGTCCATACGGGCAGCCATTAAAGCAGGGTAAGCGCTGGCCAGCAAACCAACGGATACCGCCATGGCAATGGCACCTGCAGCCAATGCCGGATCAAACGGCATCGCCGCATCACCATGGTTGCCGATGATTTTCAAGCCGGCCCATATCGCACCCGTGCCCAGCACGTAGCCCATCACACCGGCCAAGATGGAGATCAGACCGGACTCGATGAAAATGATCCGCATAATATGCCGCTGCCTGAAACCGATGGCCCGAAAGATCCCGATCTCTTCGGTGCGCTCCTTGACGCTTCCCATCAAGGTGACCAGCACCACCAGGCCGCCAATAAAAACCACAACCACTGAAATCCCATACGAGAACTTGCGGAATTGGGCCAGGGTCTCCATGCGGCCCTTAACCACTTGCTGGATGGCCATCACCTTGGCGTTGGGCAGTTTTTCGCCGATCTGGACCACCATGGCGTCCACCGGGCAGTCTTTGCACAATGCAGCCACTTCAACCAGCGACACCTGGTCCGGTTTGTTCAGTACAGACTGGGCCGTCGCCAGGGAGGTGAAGATCAGCTGATCATCCTGTGACCCGGTGGGCGCCAGCATGCCGCTCACCTTAAAGTTTCGCTCATTGATGGTGAGCGGCTGGCCGCTTTTGATCCCGAGCAAGTTGGCAGCTTCCGCACCAACCAGGACTTCATTGCCGGTTGGCGGATTTCCCTGGATTTTCCACCACGGTTTTAAAATACCGGTGACGTTGAAATCGACACCGGCCAACAGGGCGGTCCGGTCTTTGACCTTTATCGTACCCAGAGTAATGGGACCCACTGCGGCGATATTGGCGGCGTTCTTAATGGTTTGGATCGCAGAGAGCTGGGAATGGCGAATGGGTTCCATATCAAAAGAGACACCACCCAGCGTCATTCCGCCATAAGTGAGAGAGAGGTTATCGGTGCGCGGGACGATCAGTATATTGGCGCCGTACTTTTCCAATTTGTGATTGATATCCCGGGTCATGGTATCGGCGAAGCTGATCACCGCCACAACCGTGGCCACACCGATGATCAGTCCGGCCAGGATAAAGGCGGCTTTGCCTTTGCGCCGCAACAGGTTTTTAATGGCGATATCTTTGATTCCCATGGCTCAGGCCTTTGCTTTGAAATTGAAGTAGGTTTGGCCCTGAAGAATATCCGCCGCCTTCAAAACAAGCTGGCCGCCTTCCACCCTGCGATTCAGCGGGGCCGGATTGCAGCCGCCTTTGACCTCATTTACCTTTACTGATGGAAAACGCCTTCCGCAATTGCGGCAGACCATATCGTCACCATCCTGGTAGTATCCTTTTCCGGCGGGCCAGCACACATCGCAGGCATCAAAAGCCGCCCGGATGATGCCATCCGAACTCTTGAGGATAAAATAGCGGATGGTCATGGCGCCGGCTCTATATTCAAAATGACGCGCCTTGCCGTCGTCAAACATGCTCACCGGATAACTCACCTCGGATGTCCCTGAGGAGGCGGTTGCAACAGTGCCGGTGGTTGCTGGAGCGGGTGTCGATGTCATATAAAAGGCAACAGCACCGACGGCGACCACCACGGCTGCTACCAGCACAATGGCTACTGGGCTGATTTTTGATTTATTTTGTTGCAATACGGCAGCCTTTTTCGCGCTGTATTTTGTCTGTTTCTTTTTACTCATTTCAATATCTCCTCTGACCATGGAATCGCTTCCACAGATCTGTTTGATTAGGTCGATTGTGCATTGGTATCATCTGTTCAACGCACAAATTGTCTTTTCATTAGCAGGGGAATCGCATTACAGCTCTATTGCCATGGAGCACCCTATACCGCGTGCATTCGACCATCGCATCACTTATCGTTGTGGACAATCGGATACGATGACAGTTTGGATGCCGGTAGACGGCGGATCACACCGCTATGCTGATCAGCCAAAGGGCCTTTCAGGGGATCTTCAACAAAGGAAAGTAAGGGTTTGGAGGTAGATGGGCACCCTTGGAATTTTAGGCCATCCATCATCTGTGTATTCGGAGGCACGTGTTTGTGCCGTCAGTGCTTCGATGGTTCTATCCGCGACTGAAAAAGCCGTTGACATGCGGGAATGCCTTGGCATTGAAACCGAGGATATGGCCACTTTAAAGGGTTGGTATTTTGATTCCAGCTGGCAACAGGGCGTGGGTTCCACCGGCGTGCAGTTGGGTGGCGACGTCACTTCCATATGAGTGCCATGGTCCGCCATAGCGCTGGGAGCGGATGTGCAGCAGCATTTTTTGGGCGGGCACGCTGTGTAGATCGACGCGGCGTTGGCCGCCGCACTTGCGCCTATAAACGCAATCAGCAACACAAAAATAGAATTATGGCGCATCATTTTCATATCGTTCCAGATCCTCGTGAGGCATTTTTTACGATTCATACTGTTTTTGTCAAGTATCTTTTTAGAAGGATGCCTTGGAAACATTCGTGGAATGGAGGCAATAGGTACGAATAATTGATGTGTTTACCGGCAAGGTGGGTTTGGGCGGGCCCCAAATCCCCATCTACCTTAATATTGGGGCCCGCTCCAAGCGCTGGTGTAGCGCAAACTGCTTTATTGTTAGGTTTCTATTTGCATTTGGCGTTGATCACTGGCTGTTATTTCGAACCGAATAACGAACCTATAAAGCATCCGCCGCCACCGCTGCCGCCCGATGCTGCGGTGCTACCGTCCGACAGGGCCAGGCTCGAACCGCCACCGTCGCTGCTGGCAGCAGCCGCTGGTCCTGACAGGTCGACAATAACGCCATTGGCCGTACCATCGGCATCTTCCGCGCCACCATCCTTAAGATTGCGTTGAACCGTGAATCCTTCAGTGTCCACTACAGCATTCGCTGAGCAATCCTGCCATCCATTGACGCTGTCGTAGCAAGTCCAGGCATCTTGAGGAGCAACCGGATCGGAGAGATAAATGGTAGCAACAGCGCTGTCACCGGGTTGGGAGACGTGAATCTTGTAGCCCAAAAGACCATAGGTCATGGCATTATTCGCCGGGGGGGCGTTCTCAAGTGTCATGGGATCAACGCTGGCGGCGCAATCAACATCGGTGGCGCTGGCGCTGTTCTCAATACTGACACCGATCAGATATTGATCGTCATAGGTCCGCACGCTTTTGATGGTCGATTCCTGGTTGATATCCGGAGTACCGTCGCTGTTCATATCCGTATGAGCCGAGACTTCCTGGCTGTCCGGTATATTGTTATGGTTATGGTCGTTGCCGTTCTGTGCTGTGGTGAAAGAAACCGGGTTGGACCATTGTGAGGGCTCTGCGTTATTGTCAAAGTATCGCACACGAACGGTGTATTGGGTGGACGGATCCAATACCATGCGCGGTACCTTGAGTTTGGTCAGATTCCTCTTCAAGACCGTTCGATCCATCACCAACGTCTGGCCTGTCGATATTTGCCATTGGGTTTGGCCATGGCTGTCTGCGCTGTCCGGATCATCGAAATCCGATGCAATAAGCCAGAGGGTCGCATTCAGGTCCGTGTCGCCGTCTGTGGGAGACGTGATCGTCGGCTGGCCCGGGGCCTGATTGCCACTGCCGGCAATGGGGTTGGTCCCGGCCCGGTATTCCTGCAGATTCGTGACGCCATCATTGTCAGCATCGGCGCCGGCATCATTGGAGAAGGGATCAAGTCCGTATTGGTTTTCCCAAACGTCCGGCATTCCGTCATTGTCATCATCCGGATCAAGCGCATCCGGTATGCCGTCATTATCATTGTCCGGTGCTTGTTGCGCCGGGCTTACCAATACAAGGCAGGTATCTGAATCAGAGAGCCCCGGACCGTCGGTGACGACCAACTCGAAGGAGAGGGTCGTGTTCGAAGATACATCCGGCGCGGTAAAAGTGGTTTGTGCGGCATTGACACCGCTGAGCGTTACTGCAGGTCCGCTGGACTGGCGCCAATGGTAGCTAAGCGCACCGCCTTCAGGATCGTAAGAACCGGACCCATTAATCAATACGGTTGTTCCCGACTGCGTGGACTGGTTTATGCCGGCCTCGGCGACAGGCGCCTGATTCTGCACCGGTACAGCACTGAATGTAACCGAAATCGTCTGGTTTTGGTTCACATTTGAAAATGTATAAGACGAGCGTGCACCGATGGATTGGCCGTTTACCGACACATCCGCAACCTGGTAGCCGGCGGTTGGCGAAAAATTGAATGTCCGGCTGCCGCCGGCTGTGACACTGACATTACCGGAAGGGGTGATGGTTCCGTTGCCACCAGACGATGCGGTAATGGTGTAAGTGGTCGGTTGCTGGGAGATGGGCACCTGGTAGGTGACTTCGTTAGAATCTCCGCTGAAGGTGCTTCCGACATGTGCCCTGACAACAAAGTTGTAGGTGGCGCCTTCTGTCAGGCCGGTGATGGTGCAGCCGGTTTGCGTGTGGGCTTGACCATCCGTAGGCCATACCGGATTGTTGTAATTGTAATTACTTCCGGGTGTCCGTTGGTACACACAATATCCGTCAGGCGACGGGCTGTTTGCATCCCATTGTAACGTCACTTGAGCCGCATGCAAAAGCGCCGGCAATAAAAGCAGGACCATCGCGGCAAATATTGCCTGCTGAAGAAAATTCCTTCGCAATCTATATGAAGTCCGCGTAACGCTATCGGAAACAGTGCTAATATCGGTGAAGCGAATTTTGTTGGTTTTTGATGATTTGTTGGTTGGGTTGAGACAAACGACGGGGCTATGCATGAACTCTCTCCTTAACGTGGTCCAGAAGAGAGTATTGACATCTTCCCCAAACAGGCGTAGTATAATTTCGCCTGATCTATGAGGTGCAACGCGGTCGGCTGGCAAGCGGGCTCCCCTGGACGGCATTTTTAATCCCCTGATTATGTGGCCCCATAGTCAGGGGATTTCCTTTTCTGACACCTTCCTGCCCAAAGCGAAAACGATAGATGATGGGGCGGTGTCCGATAGAATACTGAAGCAGCGCTTCTCAATATTCTGTTCTGTAGTAAGCAAAATGTTTGCCAATTTAATTTCCCGGACTGGAATTTCCCAATTGGTAACCTCTTAGATCTTGAAATCAGGAAGAATAGTAATCGAACCGTCTGAATGCGCGAATGGCGGGTGCAGAGCACGTGCGGCATTATATCGGCGCCAATTGCCTAGAAGAGTCACGGATTGGACGGCCTGGGCGGCGTTTGAGGAGATTGGCAGCAGAATATGCCGCATGGGCAGATATCGTAATTTATCTGCGCAAAGGCTGTAACTCTGGTCAGGCCGTTGCCGTATGAAATCGGTATCAGGGGATGGCCCCTGGGTCGGATGAATCGAGGTCGAGGCGGGAGACGTCGGAAGGAGGGGATCGTAATTTTCGCAATCTCATCGCCATGGGATCAAGGAATTGAGCCACAGCGGACCGATTTACAATTGCCGTGATCGCCCTTATAAGAACTAGCGGCAAACCACTTGGCACCTGGCCGAGGCCCCTACTCTTGCTTAGCAAACAGCATCGCTGCCCAGTAGCGTCACAGGGAGATACCGTTTTCCGGCGTCCTGCTTAACAACAATCCTTTAACGTGCACGCTCCCAAGGATCGAAAGTTTCCGGTACGCCGCGGCGTTCCAAGCTGGGATCAATCACTGTATTGAATGCAGATCTTTTTCGATTCTCATCACACCCGTTGGGGCAGAAGAGATCCCCGTTCTTTTTTCTGAACAAAATCTTTTTACATTGCTGACATCGTTCCATTTGTGCACCTTTTAAGCAGCTGTGGCTTTGATCATTGCGAATACGTCGACGCATCTCAGTATCAGCAGCAAACCGTTGCGATGTATCTTTCCGGTGTTACATCATCAGGCGGCTGCAAAAAACAGACCGACCCAATATATTGTGGATGTAAAAAATACCTACAACACTATATGGTGTCTATGTGTAGTTCGATTCATATCCCTGCGGTGATGGTGCAAAGAATTGAGTAAAATCTTGCATACCAGAAATTGGTTTTGGTTTCAAACGGGTAAACTTGGAAAAGAAAAGGGTTCGAAAGCCCCTCAGGCTAACGAACCCATTTGATTGAAAGTCCCTTTATTTGCTTTCTTCCAGCAGTTCAATAAACGCCTCCACATTGGTTTTGGTCTGTTCATCGGAAACACACCGAAGGTCATTCAGGTCCCCGTCAATAGTCAGGGTTGGAATACCTGTTTCGGCTTCTATCCGCTTGGAAAGCCCGTAGCGGCAGTTGGAGTTGTTCGGACAGGTTTTGGCATTGTGATAGATAATACCGTCAATACCGTAGAAATCGAGCTTATCTTTTATATAGGCATCCTTATAATCATCCGACCGGACGATGAAGAGCTCGGTATAAGCCCTTGCCATGCTTTCAAAGGGGTCATCCGGATCAAGGGCGGTGAAAATCCAGCTGGAGCAGTAGGTGGAAGCCAGGACATTGGCACCCAACCCGGAAAATAGTTTGGAGTGTGCGCCGAGCCGTCCCCAGACCGGCATGCCGTCCCAGTAAATCCTGAACCGCTCGTTCTCTACAGCCCCTTCCTCGTTGGCGATGCGCTCCTTGAGTTCGGCCAGCACCTTTTCATAGACGGCAACCGCCTCGGGGGTCCCCCGGCCCACCACTGCCGGTCCCATGAGGGTGGAGCCGTCAAAAAAGGTCAGCGGCGCGGGCTCCGCAGCGGCTGTCTCCAGTACATCCTTCCAGATATCCGAACACTGACGGGAATATCCGATCACTTCCCGAAGCCGGTCAATGTCGAATTTGGTTCCGCTCACTTTTTCAAGCGTCGGGATCAGGTCTTCGAACTGTTTGGCAACGGCTTCGACGATGTTTTTAGTGACGTCCTTCACTCCAACATTTCCACTCACACCGATAACGGGCACATTGAATTGCTTACCATAAAAATCGAACCAGTCCTGGACATCCCGGCACTGGTTGGTATTGAACACCAGAATGTCGGGCTTCGGAACGTTTTCAATTCCCTTGAATGCCTTGGCAAGGGGGGTGACGCCCTTGACAAATGCACCGATATCAGCCGTCAGGTAGGAGCAGATTTCAGGTGAGTATCCCAGAGCTGTGGCATGGGGAATCAGTTCCGTGGCCATGCGGGTCGCACCCAGCATGGCGGCATGGGTTTCCGGAAAATAGACCAGATACCCCAAGGCACGAAGAATTTCCGCCGGCCCCACACTGGTACACCAGGCGATTTTTTTCTCCCCTGTCTTGGCTGCATCATCGAGTTCATAATAGTACTTGGCCATGTACTTGGCGGCATCGGCTGCCGTCGCGATCGGTTTCCGAACCACTTTTTCTTCTTCGCTCATATCTTCCTCCCAGAAGCAATTAATATACTAACTTGACTTGCATTCAACTGGATATACAACTTTAGTTGTATAGGGCGCTATGCACCTTTTTCGTTCCCATCGGCCATGGCATACAGGGCAGCACCAATGGCCCCGGTCAGTTGGGGGTATTGGGGCACCATGATAGGGCCTTCAATCATCTCTTCGGTCATGGTGACAAGAAAACGGTTATGGGCCACCACGCCGCCTGTCATCACCACATTTCCGGTAAGGGTATCCATTTCGAGAACCCGTTTTGCAATTGAATAGAATATCCCTTTTACGATATCGGGAACAAGTTTCCCCTGCCGGATGTTTTCCAGCACTTCGGTGCCGGAAAATACGGTGCAGAAACTTCCCAGCTTGACGATATCGTTCGCTTTTTCTGCATGGCCATTCATTTCAGAGAGAGGAATGTCCAGTCGCATGGCCATCTCCTCAAGAAACGCGCCGGTTCCGGCGGCACACTTTCGATTCATCATGAAATTGGTGCGGCGGCCCTTCTCGTCAAGCTTGATAATCTTATTGTCCTGACCGCCGATATCGATGATGGATATCGCTTCGGGAAACGCATGGTAGCATCCCAAGGCATGACATGCAATTTCGGTCTTGCTGGCTCCGGCAAAGGGTACATTCTTCCGGCCGTATCCGGTGGAAACCGCACCGGCTATATCTTCGCGGGATTTTCCCGCCATATCAAGGGCGTCGTTAAGGCAGGCTTCGGCAGTATCCGAAAAGCGGGTGCCGGATCTGCGGATCCCGTGGCCGATTATCGCTTGATCCGGCCCCAGCAGCACGACCTTCGTCCGTGAGGATCCCACATCGGTTCCTGCAAAAATTGGCTGTTCTGTCACACTAACCTCTATCCGTTTTCATTCTCTTGTGGCGCAAACGCTATTCGCTATCAAACGGCTGATGTGCATGACCGGTACAGATGGTCCAAAGCGCTTGGCGCCGTCCAGAAGCTGGATCGTACATCCGGGACACGAGGTCACGATGGCCTGGGCGCCGGATCTATTTACCGAAGACATCTTTTGTGAAAGCAGTGCCAGGCTCGCTTCTGGGTGCTTGATTCCAAATGAGCCGCCCTGACCGCAACATTTTTCCGCCAAATCCATTTCCACAAATTTCAGCCCCTGTACAGCGCTGAGAATTTTCCGCGGCGCTTCATAGACCCCCTGGTGCCATCTGAGGTGGCAGGGGTCGTGGTAGGTAACCTTGGAAAGCCCCGCAGGCCCGCGTATGCTCCCAAGATCCTGTTGGGCCATGAATTCCGAAAAATCATGGACCTTTGTTGAAATTCGCCTGGACGGCCGAAAGAGCGGATGGCTTTCTTCAAACCATTCGCCATAGCCTTTCAGCGCCGTTCCGCATGTGGCGCATGCGGTGATCACATGGTCGAATCCCGCAAGGGCCCTGAGGTTGCGGGCGGCCATTTTACACGCTGAATCCCGGTCCCCGGTATTGTAAACCGCCAGACCGCAACAGGTCTGCGCCGGTGGAAAGATCACCTCGTATCCCGCGTTGGAGAGGGCTGACACTACATCCATCCCCACATCGGAAAAAAAGAATTCATAATTGCACCCAGGAAAGAACGCCACCCGCCCTTTTGCGGCCACTCCGTCGGCCGGCGGCGTCCGATACGGCAGCCGGTTCGACAGAAACGATGCGGATATTTTCGGCAGCGGCAGCCTGGCCGAAAGCACTAGGGCCAGATCGGCCAGGTGCCTCAGCGGTTTTCCCATGTTGTCCTTCAGCCGCAAACCGGTCAGAATGGAGGACAGCCCGAGGATTCTTGCTACCGCTGATCGGTGCTTGAGAATCAGGCGATGAATTATCTTCTGGGAAAAGGTGAGTCCGGATTTTTCGATAAGCGTTTTTCTTGCCGATAGATTAATGGCGGTGGAGGGTACCCTGGCCGGGCAGACCGCTTCGCAGCGTCTGCACAGAAGGCAATGGGATAGGGCGTCCCGATAGGCGTGGTCCGAAATCTCCTCCCCCCTTGCGACCTCCCGGATCAGCATATTTCTTCCACGGGCCACATGGCTTTCCACGTGGTCGATTCGATAGACCGGGCAGGTGGACATGCAGAAACCGCATTTCATGCATTTGGCGACATCGTTATTAGCGGGGCTGTCTGGCATGCTTACTCCCAGATCTTGCCCGGATTCAGAATCCCTTTGGGGTCGAACACCTGTTTGAGTTGTTTTAAAAGCGCTATCTCCTCAGGGCTCATGGCGTTTTTCAGGTATTTCTTCTTCTCAAGGCCGATGCCGTGTTCGCCGGAAATGGCACCGCCGTAGTCCAAGGCCGCTTTGAAAATTTCATCCACAGCCTGCTGGGCCCGCAGATAGTGGGCCGAATCCGCCTTGTCGGTCAGGACACTTGGATGCAGATTGCCATCCCCGGCATGTCCAATGATCACGATGGTTAAATCGTTTTCCTTTGCGATGGCCTCCACTCGATCCACCAGGTCCGGTATCCGGTTCACCGGCACGGTAACATCCTCGGCCAGCACGGTGGGGGCATTGCCGAAAATGGCTGAAAACCCGGCCCGTCTGGCTGTCCAGAAGTTGGCGGCCTCCTGATCGTCCGCGGCCGGCCGGACCACGTCGGCGCCGGCTTCCCGGCAAAGATCGATCACCTGCTGTGATTCCCGGGCCACTGCATCGGCGGGACCGTCGAGTTCGAAAAGCAGGACCGCTTTTGCCGAAAGGGGGAGCCCCAGGGGCATGCGCTCTTCTATCCGCTGAAGGATCCAATTGTCGATCAATTCGATCTTGGCCGGGACCACGCCGCTTGAGCGGATCTTATGCACCGCCTCCCCGGCGGTGCGGGCGTTTCCAAAAGTGGCCAGAACCGTCCGGCTCGAGTCGGGATGGGAGAGGACCCGCAGCATCACCCGGGTTACAACCGCCAGGGTTCCCTCACTGCCGCAGATGAGCTGGGGAAGATCGTATCCTGTCACGTTCTTCATGGTTTTGCCCCCAAGATTGAGGACTTTCCCATCCGGAAGCACCGCGGTCATTCCCAGAAGGTAGTGGCGGAACACACCATATTTTACAGCATAGGGGCCGGAGGCATTTTCTGAAACACATCCGCCGATGGTGGCGGCGAGAAAGCTCTGGGGATCCGGTGGGAAAAAGAGGCCTTGGGGGGCAAGGGCCTGGTAGAGATCGTTGAGCACCACGCCGGTTTCCACCTGAACTGTAAAATTGTCCTTGTCGATATCCAGGATCTGGTTCATGCGGGCCGTGCACAGCACAATCCCCCCATGGATGGGGATGGGCCCCCCACTCAGACAGGTGCCGGCCCCCCGCACCGTCACTGGCATGGTGTTCTCCCAGGCAAGCCCCATAAGGGCGCTGACCTGGTCCGTGGTTGTGGGGAACACCACCGCTTCGGGCAGACCCTGCCAGTTGGAGGTTGCGTCAAAGGAGTAGCTTTTGAGGTCCGTTTCGGATGTCAGCAGACCATCACGTCCGGCAATCGCCTCGATCTTCTTGAGGATGGCTTTCGGCAGACCCATTGGCACCGCCTTACAGCTGAAAAGACAGTTCTGGGTGCTCCGCTTCTGCTTCGGAGTGGCTGATCAGAAGCTGGCACAGGGGCGCCATCATCTTGTACGGCATGTAGTCCCCAATGGACCTCACCCAGTCGGCCTTTTCCTGGGCGATCTCCTGGGGAACGTCACCGTTGGACATCCGAACGATCATTTCCAGGTGATAAGCTTCAGTCACCTCCAGTGCTCTCTGGAAAAACGCCCGCACGTCGCCACGCTTCACACCGTTATGGCTCAAGGCGATCAATTTTGCCGGAATGTTGCCGAGCTTGCGAATGCTTCTGCAGTACTCCACGAGGGAAACGAAATAATTGGGCCAGAAGGTATCTTCTTCAGGGGAGTAGAATCCTAAAGTATCTCCGATGGCCAGAATTTCTTCTTTTTCTTCCCGCCAAGCGATATGGCAGGGAGAGTGTCCGGGGACGTTATAGGCCGTCCAGCGGATACCGTTGCCCAGATCGATCCAATCTCCTTCTTTCACAATTTTAGCCACCGGGAACTCATATCGTTCGAGGGGTTCCGGAACGCCGGGGATTTCACCCTTTTTCGCCATAATCTCCGATATGGCATTGTCCACAGAAACAAACTGTTTGATAATCTTTTCATTGCCGAGGAATTTAGGCGCCCTCTCGCCGGCAACCACCTGCAGGTGGGGCCAAATGGCCTTCAACCGGGGAATCGCGCCAACATGATCCGCGTGGGTGTGGGTAAGGGCGATGTATTTGATCCGCTGGGGGTCGATCCCCATGGACTTGATTTGATCAACAATGATGTTAAAGGTGGCCCCGGTGCCGCCTTCGATGATCATGGCGTCCTCGCCAAGGGAAAGATAAACGGGAAAGAACGGGGTACCGAGTTGATAGAAACTGGGCGTCACTTCTACGGGTGCAAACGCTTTCATCCGAAAATTGCCTCCAGGATAGGGTTGGGTCCGTATGGTTGCCAAACGAGACGGGTACCACGAAACGGGGGGGCCTTCAAGGGCTAAATCTCATTGAAAAGGTGAACATATAAGATCGGACGTCCAATTTTACTATATAGCTTCTATCCATTGCCACTAAGGCCATAATTGGTGTAATACAGCCAAGCGGTTATCATCGAATCCCCGCTCAGCGGGCGATATTTGCTTGTTTGAGAACAATCGATCAAGGTCGTCTTTTAATGCCCGAAACCGTTGAACCCAAAAACGGAACAATCGATGTCACCGATGCACGTCTGCACTATCTGGACTGGGGGGGATGCGGCACACCCGCGCACCTGCTGCACGCCAACGGATTTTGTGCCGGCACCTATGGCCCGTTCGTGCGGCACATGCTTGACCGCTTCAGGGTGGTGGCCAGCGATGTCCGCGGCCAAGGCGACTCGGTGAGTTTTAATTCATCGCGGATCAGGCATTGGCAACTGTTTGCCGATGATCTTTGCGCCGTGGTTTCAGCCACATTGCCCTTGCCGGTGGTCGGTATCGGGCACTCCCTGGGCGCTGTGGCGACGCTGATGGCGGCCGTACAACGACCGGAGATGTTTGCGGCCATTGTGCTGATAGAACCGCCGATCTTACCGCGTCTCACCATCTGGATGCGCCGGATCATGCGCTTGTTCGGCATGGAAGGGGGGATTTCCATGGCCAGAGGGGCCAGGCGCAGACGACGGGTATTCAGGAGCAAACAGGCCGCATTTGCCCGTTTTGCCGCCAGTGGACGGATTTTTAAAAAATGGTCCCCGGAGTTTCTCGAATCCTATCTGGAGTGTGGATTGCTGGAAAAAGATGCCAGTTCCGCCGTACTCAAATGCGATCCGGAACTTGAGGCCCAGATTTATGAATCCAACCCAACCCATATCTGGAAGATGGTTTCCAGGGTTGCCTGCCCCGCGCTCATCATCCGGGGTGCCTTGTCGGATACGCTCCAACCGGATACCGCCCAGCGGCTCCATCGTTTGATTCCCGACGCCCAACTCTCGACAATAGATGGAACCGGGCACTTTCCCCCCATGGAGCAACCCGGGGCTTGCGCTGATGTCATCCAGCAATTTGTGGAGCAACGGGTGCCGCCCCTGGACAGCTGCCGCGCCTAAATGGCGGCCGTTTCTATCTTCCGGCATGATCCGCTGACCGCACCACCAGTCACATCGTTGCCGATTCGGGAGTTCAAATGGAAAAGCAAGCCGATAATGAAAGCATTCTCAGCGACTGCCTCAAGCCCACCGCCATAATCGATAGCGATCATACCGCCATTGCCGATTTTGTCCAAAAAAACACCACCGGCGTATCGAAACCAGAGGACCAGGCGATCAAGCTCTACTATCAGGTTCGCGATGGGATACGGTATGATCCTTATGGCATCGATTTGTCGGTGCCCGGCATGCGGGCCAGCACGACGCTAAAATCGGGCCGGGGGTGGTGTGTGCCCAAGGCCATCCTGCTGGCGGCGTGTTGTCGCGCATTGGGGATACCGGCCAGGCTCGGATTTGCCGATGTCCGCAACCACCTTTCCACGGCGCGCATGCGCCAAAAGATGCAAACCGATATCTTCTATTGGCACGGATATACCGCAATAAAACTCAATGGCAAGTGGATCAAAGCCACCCCTGCGTTCAATATCCAGCTCTGTGAGCACTTCAGGCTCAGGCCGCTTGAATTTGACGGGCGCAGTGACGCCATCCATCACCCCTTCGACCAGTTGGGCAATAAACACATGGAATATGTCCGTTACCGCGGCGAGCTGGCGGATGTTCCGTTGGATGAGATTCGAAGTGCCTTTGAGCGCTACTATCCGGCATTCCTGTCTCCCGATGAGGCGGATTTTGCGCAAGATGTGAATTTGGAAAATACAGATGATGCGTAAAATCGGTTTGGCCGATGGCGCATTGATGATAAATGTTGCGTAAGGTAGTTGCGCTACCTGGTCAACCATACGATTCAGGAAGGAGAATACCATGCGCTGCCATACTGCCCCGACAATTTTGCAAAGTAAAGATACGCATCGTTTGATGCGGGTGGCCCTGGGGGACGAGCCGGCTCAAACCGCCATCGTCAATGCGCAGGTGGTCAATGTTTACACTGCAGAAGTGCTTACCGGGCAAACCATATTGATCGACGGGGCATGGATCGCTTATGTCGGCGAAGACCGTGATTTTGATTTTAGCCGGACAACCCAAGTGATCGAAGCATCCGGTAAGGTCATTATCCCCGGCCTCATAGACGGTCACACCCATCTGTCCTGGGGTTTCAGTGTTCCGGAATTTTTAAAGGCCGCCATCCCGGGCGGTACCACCACCATCATTACAGAGGCCATGGAGCCTTATCCGGTGGCCGGTTACGACGGGGTCTGCGATTTTTTGGCCTCGTTGGCGGATCAGCCGATCAAAATTTTTGCCACCGCTCCGGCCATGGCTTCCACCAGCCAACAGACAATGGGCATCCGCCCCGAAGATTTGCAGCGCCTGCTGGAACGCGAAGACATCCTGGGGCTGGGCGAATCATACTGGCAGACGGTCCTGCAGCAGCCGCAGCGGATGCTGCCCGCTATGACCGAAACGTTGGCTGCGGGAAAACGGCTGGAGGGCCATTCTGCCGGTGCGAGGGGCCGAAAATTGGCCGCCTATGCCGCCATCGGCATCTCTTCCTGCCACGAACCCATCACCGCAGAGGAGGTACTGGCGCGATTGCGAATGGGGATCTACGTCATGGCCCGCGAGGGCAGTATCCGAAGGGATTTAAAAGCCATCGCTTCCATCAAGGATCAGGCAGTGGATCTTCGCCGTCTGATTTTGGCCACCGACGGCATTCAACCCAAAGCTTTGCTCGAAAACGGATACATGGAATTTGTCCTGCAGCGCGCGTTGGAATATGGCTTTGCACCGGCCACGGCCGTTCAGGCCGTCACCCTCAATGTGGCGGAGCATTTCGGACTCGATGATTTGGTGGGGGCTGTGGCGCCGGGACGCCTGGCCGATCTGGTACTGTTGCCCAAACTGACCACAATTGAACCGGAACTGGTGATGAGCAACGGCAAGGTGGTCGCCAAGGAAGGAGAGCTGACGGTCCCGCCGCGATCCCATCAGTTTGCTCCGGCCAGCTATGAAACCATCCGCCTTCCCGGTGTGATGAAAGCCGATGACTTTGCGCTTCAACTGCCGGCCGATCATCCCAGTATCACGCTTCGGATCATGGAAATGGTCACCGACCTGGTCACCCGTGAAGTACAGGAGCAATACCCGGCAACGATGCTTGAGCGCCTGCCGGATCCCAGTGATGATCTGCTGAAGGTGGCGGCGATAGACCGCACCCATCAACCCGGCCGGCTGTTTACCGGATTGATCCGTGGATTCGGTCTCAAATCGGGTGCGATAGCCTCTTCAGCCGCCTGGGACACCAGCACCATCATCGTGGTGGGGGCCGGCAATGCTGACATGGCCGCCGCGGTGAACCACGTTGCAGCCCTGCGGGGAGGGGCGGTGGTGACCAATGGTGGCGCAATTTTAGCTGAACTGCCCCTGCCTGTGTTCGGTCTGATCAGTGAATGGCCTTTGGACCGCCTGGCCCGGTCCATCCAACAATTCAACCAAAGTGCGGCCGAACTGGGTGTTCCCTTTCCCGACCCGATGCTGTCCCTGAATACTTTGACCGGTGCCGCTATTCCCCATCTGCGCATATGTGAAGAGGGCCTGGTCAATTTAAGAACCGGTCAGACGATGAATTTGTGGGTTTCGGAAAAGTGAATGACATTGTTTTGCCGGAAAGTCACCTGACGGCTATCGAATTTTTAACCGTAGGCGGTGTCCAGCTGGAAGTAAAACGTTTCCCCGGAGATGTCGACAAACCCACACTGGTATTTTTGCATGAAGGTTTGGGTTGTGTCGACATGTGGCACGATTTTCCGGCACGCCTTTCGATCAACAGCGGATGTCCGGCGCTGGTATACAGCCGTCGTGGCTACGGCCGTTCAGCGCCTTGTGATGTGCCCAGGCCCTTAATCTATATGCATGACGAAGGCCTTGAAGTACTGCCCGAATTGCTCGCAACCGCTGAGATCGGCGATCACGTGCTGATCGGCCATTCGGATGGGGGGTCGATTTCCCTGATCTATGCCGGCGGAGCACCGGCCCCTGGATTAAAGGCCGTGATTACCATGGCCGCGCATGTGTTTTGCGAAACGTTGTCGGTGACTTCCATCATAGAAGCAAGAGCAGCATTTGAAGAAAATGATCTGCGCGAACGCCTGGCGGAGTATCATCGGGACAATGTGGATTGCGCATTCTGGGGTTGGAACAAAGCCTGGCTGAACCCGGATTTTATGCAGTGGAACATCGAAGCATACCTGCCAAACATTTCCGTTCCGCTACTTGTGATGCAGTGCTATGATGATCCTTACGGTACGATGGCCCAGGTCGAAGCGATTGAAAAGAAGTCTGCAGGTCCGGTCCGGGTTTGCATGCTGGAAGAGTGCGGCCATTCGCCGTTCAAGGATCAAGCTCAGAAAAGTCTGAAGGTCGCTTGCGACTTTATTTCCCGACTATAGAATCGGCTTCAAACCGCTTTCCGGCCTAAAAGGGGTAGCGCCGGGGTGTCAGCTGAGCGCTCACCCACCGCAATTCCGTAAACTCTTCCAGTGCGGCCTGTCCGCCGAAGCGTCCCCATCCACTGTCCTTTACACCGCCAAACGGCACCTGGGGCTCATCATGCACCGTTTGATCGTTGATGTGGACGATTCCGGACTCGATTCGCTTTGCGATGCTCAACCCTTTGGCAAAATCCCTTGTGAAGACCGATGCCGAGAGGCCGTAACTTGTCGCGTTGGCCAATTCAACGGCCTCTTCTTCGCTTTCGACTTCGAAAACCGATAGGACCGGACCGAAGGTTTCTTCGCAGGCGAAATCAGATCCCGGTTTCACATGCGTCAATACCGTGGGCTGATAGCATGGCCCATCTTCCTTGCCGCCGCAAAGCAGGGTTGCCCCCTCCTCAATCGCCATTTCTACGCTGTATGTAACCTTTTCAAGTTGTCTGTGGTTGATGAGCGGTCCGATAATCGTATCGTGCTCCTTTGGATTACCGACCTTGAAAGCCGATACTTTGTTCACGAGTTTTTCGGTAAATTCAGGTGCTATCGCTTTCTGCACGATGACGCGACGGGTGGACATACAGATCTGTCCCTGATGCAGAAAGCCGCCGAAGGCGGCACCGTCTACGGCCGCATCGATGTCTGCATCTTCCAGGACGATCATCGGATTCTGGCCGCCCAGCTCAAGAGAGATGCGCTTGAGGTGCCGCCCCGCCTTTTCGGCCAACAGACGCCCGACGGCACTGGAACCGGTCAGGTTGATCCGGCGCACACTGGGGTTTTCGACAAACTCGTCCCCGATGGCGTTGCTTCCGCCGGGACCGTTGGTGACCAGATTGAAAACTCCTTTGGGAAAGCCGGCTTCATGAAATACTTCAGCGAGCACTGTTCCGCCGGAGACGGCGGACTCGGTGGATGGTTTGAGAACGACGGTGTTACCGTAAGCAAGGGGCATACAGATGGA
>JARRKU010000037.1:46589-55393 GCA_037387725.1 Desulfobacteraceae bacterium | reverse complement strand
CCTTCAAATAAGCCTGGGACCGCTCATATTGGTCCGGAGGATACCAGCCGGCAAATTCTTCCGGCACTCGGGTGCGGATCACCTTTAAATTCAACACATCCGCCGCCATTCCGATAAAGAAATCCAACAGTATGAAAATCAGAATCACTATGGCAATAGGGTGCATGGCGTTCTCCTGCCCCTTTACGAGACTTTTTCAGATGACTGCGGTTCGGATGAAGGGGTCAGTTGATCGATGAAATCGCCGATAGCGCGATGGACGCGGTGGGCACCTTCCCCAAGCAGTATACCATGCCGGTCAAAATTAAAAAGCGTGTATTGCTTGTCGGCGGACCCCAGCAGATTGAAGATGCGTTCCGATCCGGAGGGATGGACCACCGGGTCGTCTTTGCTTTGAATAACGAACGCCGGGACTCGAATTTCGGACAGTTTAGGTTCGACATAGCTCATCAGGCGTTCCAGCTCGCGCACACCGGATACGGGATTGCGAAAATAGTTGATGTGGGGATTTTCCGGCCGGTTCTCCACGAATTCCATGCGCGCATCGTTCAGATGCACTTTCCCCATGAGCTTGTTCCAGGAATCCACCAGCGGGGCGAACCTTGATGTCAAATAGTGGAGCCGCAGGGGTGTTGAAACGGCGAAGACGCCGATGACATTGCTCAAACGCGATGCCAGTTCAAGGGCAAGGGCCGCACCCGTCGAAAATCCGCCCAAAACCACTTGGTGACACAGATTGCGCATCAGGATATAGCCGTCCTCCATGGAGAAGATCCATTCTTTATATGAGCATTGGGCCAAATCCTCGGGAGACGTGCCGTGCCCCCTCAATCGCGGCGTGTAGACCCAATATCCCTTGGACGCCAGATACGCCGCCAACTCGCTCACTTCCTCAGGTGCCGCCATGTATCCGTGGGAGAGCACGACACCGATCCTGCGCGAACGGCCGCGCCGAAGAACAGGGCGACCAATCTTTTTGGATTTGCTTTCGCCTTCAAAAAAATAGCGGCCATATTCTGCGTCGTATTCCCTCAGGTTATTTTACAGGAAGTACTTCGCTATCCTTCTTATCACCATGAACCCGGGCATCCAGCACAGCTTCGAGATTCTCTTGTGCAAATCGGTCAGCGGCTCAACCTCATTTGCGAACACCGCCACAGGATTGTCGATTCGGGCGCGATGGTAATCAAATGCATGCCGCAATATGGACCGATGGCGTTTTAGCGTCGCTCCGTCATTGTCGATTATGCCTTTCTCTTCCGCAACACTCAAAAAATCCGCAAGTTTTTGAAAGCGGTCGTCAATGAGCAGATGGCTTTGGTTCTCTTTCATGCTCTCATGCAGGTAAATCGACAACTTCTCAATCCCCTGCTGGATGGTTAAAAAAGCGCGCCTCCGAAAATTCTCCAGTTTGATGGTATCTTTTGGATGGTGGAGGATCAAGGACGCGAAGATATGATCATGATTGACCGTTGTCATGCGATAGATGGCGTCCATATACCTTCTCATGATTTTGAGCGACGCCTTACGCATGCACTTGAGGCAGGGCAACGGGTCGTCGAAGTCAATGGGGCGGGTGGATTGCAAATCCCGCTGGATCGTCTTTTTGTGAAGATAGGGACCGATATCGATGGGTGCTCCGAAACGGATATCGATATCCACGCCGGAGATCAGCATGGCCCCTTCAGTCATCAGTTCTTCCATCACCCGTTCGGGAAGTCTGTCCACCAGTCGCGCGGCCAGATGATTGAGAATGTTCATCCGTGCCCGCAATGGGTAGTAGGTGATATTGACCGGAACAATAAAGGTGCCGTTACGGGAAATTTCCTCGACCGCATTCAGATTAAGCAGCGGCAGCAACCGCTCAACTTCCTGGGGTGCGCTATGGGCCAGTTGCAGCATTCGCTGTCGATAGAATTCAGTCCGCAGCGCGAGAACGGCCGCGCCTGTGTGGGGAGGCCGTTTTCCGCCCGCATAGGAGATCATGTAGCGGCCCTTTTCAACGATTTTCTTATCCTTGACCATATGCCCTTCGGGAAAGATAATCCAGGCCGCCTCTCCGACCAGCAGTGTTTTGACGATCAGCCTGTCCCGATCCGGGTGATCGGTGGAAACAGCCCCCACCGACTCAAGGTACCGGCCGAAGGCCCCCACAAAAAGCTCCGAGGCGGCCATTGACCATACCGGCTGTTTGATCAGCTTGTGGAGATAATAAGGCATAAGAAAGGTTTCCAGCCGGGTAAAATGATTGATGACGAATATCTTGCCGCCTTCGGGAATATTTTCCGTGCCATGGAGGTTTACCTTGGCCTTGGATAGGTTCTCCAAGGCTTTGATGGCCAGCCCGGTTGTCCGATATGCGATGGGATTCATAACACCTATTCGGTTGACAGTGTGTTGTTTTAAAATTAAGTTACACAGTTACGGTCAAAAATAAAGAAATTTCGGAGGCGCCCGTGTATTCCAAGATCCTCATTTTGCGATTCCCTAAAACCGAAGTTCAAAAACCCATTGTCTGCCACCTGGCAAAGGACTATGATCTGTTTTTCAATATTCTAAATGCCGGTATTCTGCCCCGTAAAGAGGGGTATATGGTGCTGGAGCTTTCCGGCAGCCGCAAAAATTTCAAACAAGGCGTCAGCTTCCTGAAATCCCAGGGCGTCGATGTTCAAAACGCCTCCCAGGAAGTCCGACGCGATGAGCGGACCTGCACCCATTGCGGCAGCTGCACGGCCGTCTGCCCAACCGGTGCCTTATCCGTACAAAGACCGGAGATGGCCATCCGGTTCGATCAGAAAAAATGCAGTGTCTGTGAGCTCTGTGTGCCGGCGTGCCCGACCCGCTCCATGAAAGTACGGCCGATCAACCAGACGTTTTTTTAATGACAGAAACCATCGCCATCGCCCTTTCCGGCGGTATCGATTCCCTGATGACCGCCGCGCTCCTCAAGGATCAAGGTCATAAATTATTCGGCATCCATTTTCTGACCGGATTTGAAAAGATCGAGGGAAAGCAGCCGTCCAAGCAATTGGCGGCCGATGACTTTCAACGCGCGGAAAGCAAAACCCGTCGCCATCTCTCTCCCATGATGGAACAGCTCGATATCCCGCTGCATATTATTGATCTGCGCAATGAATTCAAGCGCCAGGTGGTCGATTATTTTGTTGGCGCTTACAGGGCCGGTAAAACACCCAATCCTTGCCAGAAGTGCAACCCGTCCATAAAATTCGGCTTGCTGTATGAAGCGGCCAAGCGCCACGGCGCCACCCGCATGGCCACCGGGCACTACGCCCGCTTGAAACCCGCCGCCGATGGTCGCATGCGTCTCCTGCGCGGCGTGGATCCCAATAAAGATCAATCTTACTTTCTGGCGCGGCTGCGCCAGGACCAGCTGCGAAGATCCCTCTTTCCCCTGGGCGACTACACCAAGGATCAGACCCGTCAGATGGCCCGAAATAGAGGATTTCAGCCGGCGGCCCGCCAGGAGAGTCAGGATATCTGCTTTATCAAGACCGGAACTTATGGCGCCTTTCTCAAGCAACAAACCGGTTTCATTGCCAAACCGGGTCCCATCGTCGATTTGGACGGGAACCATCTGGGCACCCACAACGGTCTTTATCTGTTTACCGTCGGGCAGCGCAGGGGCATCAATTGCCCTTCGTCCGAGCCTTATTATGTGGTGCGCCTCGATGTGGCCCAAAACCGTCTGGTAGTGGGCCGCAAAGCAGATCTCGCCGCCCAATCGTTCACTGCGGAAGGGATCAACTGGATCATCCCCAAACCGGCGTCGCCCATCCATATCTGGGTGCGGGTGCGATATCGTCATCAGGCGGTGCCGGCCACTTTGACCCCCATCGGGAAGGACGGTGCAGAAGTCCGGTTTGATACGTCCCAACCGGCCGTCACCCCGGGCCAGGGCGCGGTCTTTTACCAGGAAGATGAGGTGCTCGGCGGAGGATGGATCCAATGAGACATTATACCATCACTACGTTGGGCTGCAAAGTCAACCAATGCGAATCGTCTGCTTTGGGCACGCTGCTGGAGGGGAACGGATTTGAAAACGCGACGGCGTCGGAAAAGATCGACCTGGTGGTCATCAACACCTGCACCGTCACAGGCAAGGCGGCCATGCAATCCCGTCAGGCTATCCGGCAGGCCATCCGCCGCCACCCTGATGCGCGCATCGTTGTGACCGGCTGCTACGCCCAGACCGCACCGGATGAGATTAAAGCCATCGACGGTGTCCAATATATCGTCGGCCATTCTGACAAAATGGGCATTGCCCGTATCCTCGAAGAGATGCCGACGCCGAATAGTGGGGCAAATGTCATTCGGGAGGAGATTCAGCACACCCGCTGCTTTGACCCAATGCCCTCTGTGGTGCCGGAATCGCGCACCCGTGCCTTCTTGAAAATTCAAGACGGCTGCAACGCTTTCTGCACCTATTGCATCGTCCCCTATGCCCGCGGCCAAAGCCGCAGCATGCCGGTTGCCGACGTGGTGCACCATCTGGAACAGCTGACAAAGGCGGATTTCAAGGAAGTGGTCCTGACCGGTATACATTTGGGCACCTTCGGAAAAGATCTTCGCCCGGCAACATCACTGCTTGATCTGCTGGCTCTGGTTTGCCGGCGCTCTCGGATCCGCCGGCTGCGTATCAGCTCCATCGAACCCACGGAAATTGATCCGGGCATTATCCGACTGATGGAAGCGCCCGACAGCCCGCTGTGCCCCCATTTTCATATCCCCCTGCAGAGCGGCGCCAACAATATCCTTCGCCGCATGGGCCGGCCTTATACACGGGAACAATTCGCCGACACTGTGAAGGCGATCCGAAAGCGGCTGCCGCACGCCGCCATCGGCGTGGATGTATTGGTCGGGTTTCCCGGAGAGGACGATACCGCTTTTTCACAAACAGTAGACCTGATCGAATCTCTCGATATCACCTACCTGCATGTCTTTCCTTTTTCACCGCGCAAAGGAACGCCTGCTGCGAAATTCAAAGCCCCTGTTCCGGATGCAATGGTGAAAGAACGATGCCGATATCTGCGCAGTGTGGGGGAGAAGAAGAAAGCGGCTTTTTTTAGGGCCAATCTTCACGGCACGGTGGGCGTCCTGATTGAGAGCTGTGACAAAGAAAACCGGATATCAAGGGGAATGAGTGAAAATTATCTCCCCATTGTCCTGCCTGATACCCGGATCAAGGAAAACACCATCGTCAAAGCCATTGTTCGGTCCGTTGCCCCCGATCTGTCTGTTATAGGGACTGTGGCTAATGGGCAAAAATCCGATCCAGCCGCTCCAAGTCGTTGATAACGCGCCACTGGGCGTTGCCGCCTTCCGCTTTTCTCCGCCACTCCTCCACGCGATTCAGATAGTTTTTAGGATCACGGATATCATCGCGCAGCTTGGTGACATTCAGGGCAATAACTTCGAAGCCTTTGAGCTGGAATGGCACGTCGCGCACGTGCCCTTTGGCCAGTTCTTCCTGCAGGTCGGAAAAGATTAAAATAAATTTTTTGCCGGCACCGGACTCATTCAAATACTCAATGGCCTGCAGAATGCCGCCGGATATGTCCGTGTAGCTGCTGCGTTTGATGCCGGCCACAAAGTCGTCGATCTTTTTTTGAAAGGCGCGTTTCTGGTTGTTGGCCACGGACGGACGGGAGTCGAAGGTCACTTTGGCAACGATGTCCTTTTCGCTGAAGCTGCCTGTGTCGATTCTGCCCACGGCCAATGTGTCCCCGGGCTGCAAGGTACCGAGCAAGTAGTTGATAATCGCCTTGGCTTTATTCAGCTCGACCGCATAGGTCCCGGAGGTGTCCAGAAGCATATAGACCCCCTTGGCGCGGCTGCTCTCCTGAGAACAACCGGCCGCCAGGAAGAAATAGATCAGAACCATCAAAACCAGACCAGCAGGAAGCGTTCTTATTCGGTCACCTCTTCGCATTGTGCAGTTCCCTCCATTAAGGTTGCTTTCCGTTCAGCTTTGGTTACCTTTTCGTCTTTCCCCGACGGTCTGCCTTTTCCCTCCTTTTCTTTGGACAATGCCCGAACCACAACATTCTCCAGCCACAGGGCCGGAAAAATAATCAGATCATAGAGATTGATCACCATACGGGTCAGGTAAAACCCTATATTGCCCAAAAGCCGCAAAACAAAGGCAAGCACACGCAACGCCCAGGTGGCCAACACGCCGATGACCGTCCGTGAAGAGGCGACAAACGATTCAAAGGGTATGGCCACAAAAGTCAGAATGAAGGGAAGAATAAACCCCATGATCATCTGTCCGATGGTGGGGATGCTGCTAGTAGCCGCATCGGTGGGCTCGACGCCTGCAAGGGATTGGCGCAGCAATTCCATATCCGCTGCGATCTGATCCCGCATAAAGGCAAGTGAAGACTCCACCATGGCCAAAATGGTCAACATGCCAAGCAAAATCCAGAAGATCATCTTGCGTTTTCGGTCTTCCATGCTGCCAATGATGGAAAACAGCCGCGTAATGCGCAGCGCGTCCATCAGAAAAACCCCTACGACAATCTCCAGACATACGATGAACATTCCGGCCACATCGGACGTCTTGAAAATGCCGATATAGCTGGCGCCGCCAACCATCTCAGACATGGGCAAGGCGACCAGGTTGAAATTGATGATGGCGCCGATGACCGCAACAGCCAGGACCAAGCCGGAGATGAAAAATTGGGTGAGCGAAGAAGAGGAGAGTTGACGCTCGGCGATGTCGTCGCGGTTGCGGATCTTTTCATAGTTGTCCATGTAGCGGTCTATCTTCTTTGTGCGCTGATTGAGATGGGCCACTGTCTTCTGCACGCCACCCAGCGTTTTTTCCATGCTGCGCCAAATCGGCGTCATCCGGCTTAAGAGACTATGCCGCTTCGAGACATTGCGGCGGTGCTCATCCACCGCGGACTTATGCTGCTCCTCCAGTGTCCTGTGTATCTCTTCCAGCATGTTGACCACCATGCGATCGCCGGTCGGCTTGATATTGGCAATGGCATCGATGACTTTTACCCAGTCCGGCAATGTTTGGGGGATTTCGCCGCAATTGTGATAATCCTCCTCCAATTGCAGCAGATCTTCATTGATCTTGCGCTGAATCTGGGGATAGCCTTCCAAATCGCGCTGAACCACAGCGCTGATGCGATCGAATTCCCGCTCGACTTTCCGCTCGGCCATTTCCAATCCGCTGCTCATCAGCACTTCTCTATTGCGCATCAGCAGTCGTTTTTCAGCCAACTTTACCGATGAAGATGACAAGCGCATGGCATTATAGATAATTCGCCCGCAGGTGGCCATGGTGCGATGAAAGACCTTGCGCGCCAGATACATCGTGATGAGAACGAGAATGATGAGCGGTAAGATGTATACGAAAGGAATGGAGGCAATGGCCTGTATGAATGAATTCTCCATGGTTTGCTCCCCGTGTTGATTGTAAACTCCGGCCCAAGTTGCCCGATCGTTTCGAGAGAAATAAATCGGCGCCATGGAGGAGCTTCGCCTCAAGGCGCCTGATGAATCATCGGCAGCTCGGCGATCGTAGCGTTACGCTTTAGACCCGTGGCTTTGCGTCGCTGTTTTTCAACAGTTTTGCCTTTTCCAAGCGATAAATTCCTGCAAATCATATGCCGATTCGGCAGTAGTGTCAAGGAACCGGGATCCCGCCATCATCTCAGAGACGTCAATGATACAATATGCATACAAATTCATATGGATACATGGCAAATTCTCTATGGCGCCGCATACCATCCGCATCAATCGCAGGGCCGGACCTTTGGCTGTCAAATGTCGAAACTTGCACATTCTATCAAAATTTGGCAGGGACATCGCCCTTTTTCAGATAAACCATCGGTTTTGTGGCCCGGTTTTCCATTCACAGAACGGATCTGCAGCAGCCTTGCCTGAGCCCTGCGACGGGGACAGCCCGGCAAATTTATCCTATGCACGACGGTCGCCTCGCCGATGTTCCACCGCGGAAGTATCCTTAAGTTCACATGGTGTTCGATAAGGTATCCACCCTTCAAAATGCCGCAATCATATAGAAATCATTCGATCAATCACGAGAAGATGGGTACCGGGATGGAAAAGATGGTGTTAATTGAAATCTTTGGACGATTCCTTCAAGCGAGACGATTGCGGGGGTTCCCCTGGATGATTGACCGCTGTTGTTCTACTGCCCTCGATGTTTACGTCGTAAAACACGTAGGCTTTGGCCATTTCCCGCAAATCCTCGACAGCTTCGGACAATTGTTTCAAATATCCCAAACCTTCCAGGGTCAACTGCCTGTCATTGCGCAGATCAGGATTGTTATGGATGCTCTCCAACAAGCTCAGGCACTGCCCGGTCTGTTTCCAGATATGCAGCAATAATTCCTGAAGGTTGGCAGCCAACTCATTGATGCTGCCCCCGATGCGTTCGAACTCATCGGCGGTTTCAATGGCAACGGTTTCATTAAGTTGGCCCCTGGCCAATTTGGCCATGGCGCTCGATATGGTCCGTACTGGGCGACCAATTTTTCGCGCCGCCAGACGCATCCAGGCATATCCCATCACCACGCATGCGAGTACACCCCCGGACAATATCAGCACCAGACGCAACCGCAGCCCGGCCAAAACAGTAGCTGTTTTGCCGGCGTTCATAACAGGAGCGCTCCCCTGACCGAGTTCCAAAGCAGCTATCGTCCCGGATATCTCGTAATAGACCACCAGAAACAACACAATAGAAATCAGGATCATCACGGATAGATAAATGGATAACCACTTCTGTATGTAGGATAGTCCGTTTTTTT
>JARRKU010000037.1:22239-46567 GCA_037387725.1 Desulfobacteraceae bacterium | reverse complement strand
CTGTGGTAAACAGCCTGTCAAAATTCAAAACGACGAGCATGCCCATTTCCGATTCGCATACCCCCTTGATGTAAGGAGTCGACAAAGCTGAAACGATAATTTCGGGTGCCGGCAGTATGGTGCTGGGATCTATTCTGATAATACGCGTCACATTATCCGCGATCATACCGATGGTCATATCCCCGATTAGAGCGATCAAAACCCAGTTGGATGCGGCATCGCTGATTTGACCGGCATCGCCCCCTAAACGCTCTCTCAAATTCACAACGGGTATGGTTTGTCCCCTGAGTCGAATGATGCCGGAGATCAAACCCGGCGAACTCTCTACGGTTTCAATGGCGGGTGCGCGCAAGATTTCCTGTACGGATAAGATGTCGGCACCAAAAGATTTTCCCCCAATCTGGAAACCGATGAGTTGAATGATGTCTTCGGTGTTTGTAAGGAGCTCCAATGTTACCTATCCGTCTCTTAGATTAAACCGAAACCGGTTATGGTTTAAAAATGGAAAGGGCAGTCGGCAGACATCCGCTGCCATGCCGCACTGCCCTCTTATGATTTTTATGGCCTACTCTCCCGGATTGGCATGGGAACCGGGGTTGGCTGCCACAGGCTCGGCCACTCCCAAGCGTTGGGTAATTTTAAATTGAGATACCTGACGGGTTAAGTTGGCCGCCAGTCGCTGCATTTCGAGGGTAATGCCCACAACCTCACCGGCGCCGGAAGCGGTTTGCTTGGCACGATCCGCCGAAGCCATGGTAATTTCCCTCAGCCGCTTGGAACGTTCGGCCTGGGTGTCGGTCATATTCCGCATTTCATCCGATTTGGTCACGATACCGCGCATTTCACCACCCACCGCATTGGCCTGTTCGGTGGCCTTGGCCACTTGCTCGGAAATGGCGTTGGCCTTTTCCACCAGAGCCGTCAGGGCGGTCTGGGCAGCCTGACGCCGTTCACCCTGCTGTCCGGCCATTCCGGCAATTTCCTGGGCCAGCTTGTTCAAGTCTTCCACCAGGGTATTCACCTGACGGCTGTTTTCAGCCAGCAAGTCGGCGGAACGGCCGATCTCTTCAATGGCCAGCATGTTGATCTCACCACCTTTGGCGATTTTGCGCAGGGCTTCCTGGGAGCGGTCGGTCAGACGCGTTCCCTCTTCTACCTTATTGGTAGAGTCCTTGATCAATTGGGTGATCTCTTTGGCGGCTTCGGAAGAGCGTTGGGCCAGCTTACCCACTTCGTCGGCAACCACCGCAAAACCCTTACCGTGAACGCCCGCACGGGCCGCCTCGATGGCAGCGTTCAATGCCAGCAAGTTGGTTTGTTCCGCAATGTCGGTGATCACGCTGATGATCTCGCTGATCTGTTCGGACGATTCCTTAATGGCCTGCATACCACCCACGGTGGCGTCAACCGTCTGCTGGCCTTCAGTGGCGGCCTCGAGCACGGTGCGGCCCTGATCGGTCGCACGGTTGGCGGCCAGCGCCACCTCTTCCACCGATTTGGCGATGGTGCGCATCGCTTCGGTCATCTGGATCACCTGATTAGACTGTGCCTGGGCGGTGGCGGTAACTTTTGCACCGGTCTCACCCATGGCGGCCACACGCTCTGTGGCCACACTGGCCTCTTGGATCTGTTCGCCCGAAGACTGGTCCACCAACTTCATACCGTCTGTGAGCTGCTCCACCCGTCCAAAGGCCTCGTTGGCGGTGTCGGCCTGACCGGCAGAGGTGGCTTGCACCTGGCCGGCGGTCTCGCCCATCTTGGCCACAGTGTCCAGCATAAGCGTCATCTGCTTCTCTTCGTCTTCGGCACGGTCCCGGTTGGCGGTGGCACGCCGGGCCACTTCGGCCGATTGTGTATTCACGTGCTTGGCGGCGTCTTCTACAATGGCAAATGAATCCCGCAATGCCTTCATCATGTTGTTGAACTCGCGGCCCATGACGCCCAGTTCGTCCCGGGAACTGATCGGAACGTCCAGGGTAAGGTCGCGATCCCGGGCAACGCGACGGATAATGCCGGCCATGTTCAAAATCGGATTGGTGATGCCACCGATCAGGAACCATACCATAACGCCCAGCAGGATTACTGCCACAGCGCCGATACCCAGAGCTGTGTACATAATTTGTTCTGCATTTTTGGTGACGACGTCGATGGGAATATTGGTGGCCAGACTCCATTTCTTGTCTGCGTTACCAATGGTGATGGGAGAAAAGGCGTAGAACGTATTCTTGCCGGTGGTTTTGGATACCTTTTCTTCCGAAGCTTCTTTTCCTTCCTTAACCGCCTGGATAGAAGCTGGTGTAAATTTGAAAAACGTCATATGCTTTCCGACATTGGCCCATTTGGTGGGATGCGCCACAAAATTACCGTTGTTGGCAATCAGAAAACCGTAACCGGACCCAAACAATTTCACGCGTTTGATAAGGGGTTCGAAAGAGCGGACCGGAATATCAACACCGACGACACCGACGTTTTGTCCTTCAAACTTAACCGGAAGGGCAATGACGACTTTCCAGGTCTGTTCGTTGTTCAACTCAATTGGAATGGGATCGAACACGACCTCCTTGTCGGATTTTAACGTCTCCAGGTAGTAATCTCCAACACCGGGTTTGTCATAATCTTTCAAGGGTTCCACGTCGATCTCACCGCTAATCCGGTTCCAATAGGGAACGTAACGGCCGGTGGCATCGTGGCCTACCGCGTTGCTGAAATCAAAATCCTGGTCATCCAGGGCGTTGGGTTCCCAGCAGGTCCACACCGCCATGAAGTTGGGATATTGTTCCAGAATATTTTTCATCATACCGTCCAGCATGTCCCTGGGTGGGATACCGCGGCTTTTCATCCCTTCGATGGACTGGGCCAAGGTACGGGCGGTATCGATGGCGACCTGAATGTCACTCTGGACCACGGTGCCCCAGCGGCGGGCAACCTCAAATGCTTTATCCCGCGCTTCATCAAGGGCCACTTTTCGAGCTCTGTAGCCAACGAAGCCAACCGCAATTGAAATAGCGAGCGTTGCAACCAGCAGGATCAAAATGGCCATTTTCGGCCGCAATCCCAAGTTTCTAAGTTTATCCCACATTATACCATGCCTCCTGTCCAAATTTTCCGAAATTGCCGGTCGATGGCACGCTGCCAGTTCAATTCCGGTGCAGATTGGTAGTGATCAAATTGTTTTGGCCTCTTTGCCTCAACCCCAAGATAGTGGAACACGACTCGTCTCGGGCAGATCTCTAATATTATCGACAACCGTAATGGTAACTTGAGCCTATCCTTGGATAGCCCACTCCTTCACCGATCCAATATGAGGGTACGCATACTGTTATCAGTCGTATCCCCTTTTGGTTTCAACGGGATACTTACACTTTTTCCAATGATGGAATAATTTCGATGCACCGTGGAAGGCGACTTTAGGCTGGCGGTCATGCGGTCCGAATATACCTTTGGCGCAACGATCGACTTAGCTATGATTCCGCCCGCTTGCACTTGAAATTCAAAGCTCGTGTTGGTTTCCGGTGTGACCAAGATGCCCTCAATCAAAGGGGTTCAATTCAGCACATATGCTACCGCGTACAGTAATATTGCCGCATCTCACCTTTTTTACAACCAAAATTACTATTCGTCAACCCACAGCAACATATAGCGGCATCAGCCGAAAAATTTTTGCACCACCTCCAGAAATTGTTCAGGCGCCTCCGCCGGGATCGAATGGCCTACGCCTTTGATCTCTTCATGTCGCCCGCCGCAAATACGGGCAATCTCCTGGCCGCCCTCCTTGGTGACCAATGGATCATCCTCACCGGTTAATACCAGCATCAGGAAAGGTGTCTCAGTTAAACTTCTGATCAATGGCGGATAGTGGTGCATGGCTTCGAGGTGGGCGCGAAGCGATTCGGTCTTGTTCCTTCGAACGATGGTTTTAACGATCCGCTCTATCACTTTTACATTTTTGCGAAGATAATTGCGCCCAAAGACATGGGGCGCAGCCGCCCATACCATTGCATCCAGACTGTGGCGTTGGAGAATTTCATACCAGGATCGAACAATCATTTTGGCTCGGAAGGTGGACTGGGTGGAGAGACTGCACAAGATCATCCTCCCGACAAGTCCCGGTGTGTGATCGGCCATTGCCAGCGCTACCCGGGCGCCGTGGCTGATGCCCACCAGATGGGTTTGATGGATCTCCAATTCAAATAGAAGGGCTGAAAGATCGTTGCAATGCTGTTCGATGGTAAGGGGCCGTCCCCCCAGATCGCTCTCCCCCTGGCCGCGACCATCGTAAACCAGGAGGCGGTATCGACTGGCCAGATGCCTGCAAATCGCTTTCCAGTAGATGGTGGTTTGCAGCGTTCCGTTCACGAAGGAGATAGTGGGCTTTCCAGCCCCATCTCCCATGAGTTCGTAATATAGACTGCATCCATCCTGGGTTTTAAAAAATGGCATCGCCGGAAACCTGAACGTTTGGTATCTAAACGCTGTAGCCACAATCGGTTTGATTCATATCCACACACAATCCGCCATGCACCAAGGGCATCATATTGGGAAATTAGCCGAACGATAGCATTTGGTCAAATATTGTATCACCCCTATCGCTGGATAAAAGATGGCAACAAGCTCCCCCACCATGAATTTTTCGTTGACAATGGGATTTGGGGTGATGGATTTGCTGGAAAGGAATGAGCATTCGAGTTTTGGGACCGTCTGGCACAACCCCAGGCCGCAGGAGCTGTGCCAGACTTTTGGATAACGCCGGCATCCGCCAGTGTTCCTCGCACAGGTAGCGAGACTTTTTTAAACGCACCCAGCAAAATAGAGCACTTCATTTTTTATGTCCACGACTTCATTTTGTCAAGCAATATTTATTATAGAACCATTAATTTATTACTTGAAGATAGATTCATTTTTTAATTTAAATTTTTACGAAGGATACATTGCGATTCCTTTTCCTTAGGGATGGTGAAAGCGCGTTGGATGATTGACCAGAAAACCCGCCCGTCGTTGCATTTATCGTTAGACACGCTATAATGGCACAAAAAGACATCCGGGAGATTCCAAAGGAGCTTGAATGCAGAAAAAATACCCAGCTAAGTTGACAATCTGCAGCTTCGCCATTTTAATTTTTTTCATGGGTTGTCAATCGACATACTATGCTGTTTGGGAGAAGATGGGCAAAGAAAAGCGCCATCTTTTACGCGACCAGATCGAAAAATCTCAAAAAGACCAGGAAAAAGCCTCAGCGGAATTCTCCGACGCGCTGACACGCCTGAAACAGATGTACGGTCTTGATGGGGGCGATCTGGAAGAGATGTATGACAGCTTGTCGGATGATTACGAAGACTGCGAGAAGCGCGCCGGCATTATCGATGATCGCATAGAAAAAGTAACCCGTATCGCCAGGGATCTGTTTGATGAATGGCAAACGGAGATTACCCAAATCCAGAATGCCTCATTCCGCTCAAAGAGCAGAAAAAAACTGCGCGCTACCCAAACCCGTTTCGCACGACTTGAATCTGCATTAAAGCGATCGCGAAAGCGCATGACCCCGGTGTTGACGAACTTGCGGGACTACGTTCTTTTTCTGAAGCACAACCTAAATGCACAAGCCATTGGTTCGCTGAAAAGCGAGGTCAGCAGCATTGAGACAGACGTGGACAGGCTGATCCGCGATATTAAAAATTCGATCGCCGAAGCAGACGCTTTCTTGAAAGAATTTGAAAACTAGGATCAGCTTCGACCATGGTTTTTGCCATTGGAAATACCATCAGGACCCCCCATGTACCTGGCGCGCCTTCGATCCAAAGAGAGAACCCATTATATCATTCGCCACTCCTATCCTGCACAGGGACATTTCAGGAGCAGGGATCTGTTCGACCTGGGTGAGAACCCCACGCGGTTCATCCATTACCCAGGCGGCAACAGCTACTATTATGATCCTATGGTGGAGGAAGCCATCCGGAACAAGGGGGTAGAGCTCGCCCCGGACGACCTGGACGTGATTTTTTTCGAATTTTTACAGCCAGAGATTCAGCGTGTGATTATCGGGTTTGATCGCGGCTTCAGGCGCAGGCGTGACCCGTCCCCATCTGATGACTTGAAGGCTTATCCCCCTCCGCATCATTTTGACAGGCGCCGATATCATTACCTGCGCTTCGGCCACAGCAGCCAACGCTATATACAGAGGGTACCGGAGAAACTTTTCAGGTTTTTACGAAACAAATCACGGGATGAATTGGAACACTATTTTGAAGCTGAGGAGCGGCGGCTCCCATACCAGGCATTCGGTCCTTATATGACCGCTATCTTTCAGCTCGCTGGATTTCATCCCCATCCGGATAAGGATCAGCCCCTTTTTTCTCAGTTCGACCAATACTTTCTGGATCAATTGTGTCGCCTGAACGAAGATATGCAATTTCTTGCAGGTACGCCGCAAATGAAGGGCCTTTACCCCCATTTAATCCGATATGCCCTCTTTTGGTTTGACCACGAGCCGGCCCGGACCAATGCAGAGTGGTACTATATCAGGGATTTTATCCGTCGCCATCGCGCCTTTCGTCCTTCCCGGAAAACGACCGTCAGGATAAAGCAGGCTGAAGCGCTATATGGATATGACTGGAAATCGCTAAAACGCATGGATGGCCCGAGACTGACTCGGCTCTATCGCCGCCTGGCGTTAAAACACCATCCGGATCAAGGCGGCGATGCCGAAACGTTTCGATTGTTAACCCAGACCTATAAAGCTTTGATGAAAAGAAAACCGAAGATATAATCCGTTGGAAACTTAGATAGTTCCGGAACCATTCAACTCATTGAAAATTGGTGGTTCCGCCGCTTCGATATTCGATATTTCATTTTCAGCGTTGCAGTTTGCCGTCCAAGGCCTTGCGCAACTGCGCTCTCTGCGCCCGGGCCTTGCGCAATTTTTCTTCCACAACGGCCCGATCATTCAGGGTTGCAGCCGATAGTTCCTCTTCCAGCCGATCCACTTCTTTTTGAAGATGGTAGAGGTCTTTGGCCAGCAGTTTAATCGACATAGTTCGTCATATTCTGCGAATACGCTCCATCTCCTGATCCAGCGGGGCCATCTGCTCCTCACGTCCCTTCTCCCGGAGGCGCTCCCGCAGCGCATCCAACTCCTTCTGAAGCCTGGGAAGCCACTCTTTCTTGAGCCGCTCCCTGGCTTCCTTCTCCTTGCGCTCCAACTCGATGGCCAGATCTTCCAGCGACTTTTTCAGATCCTGGTACTCCTGGCTGTCGGGAACCGCCCGGACATCGCGCCCGATCTGTTCCATCTTCTCCTTCAGAAAGTCTATACCGGATTCCAGCTCTTTGCGGATTTTTGCCGCCAGATCCTCTTCAGCCGGGGTTCCGTCCACTGTTGCCCCATCGGCCAGCAGCGCCCCTCCCTGCCGGGTCAAATGGATCTGGATCCCTTTGCGGCCCTGGCGATCCGGATCATCAATGACTTTAAACTGCGCGTATTCGGTAGCCGCCGAAACAAATCCTTCATCTATGACAACCTGCACCGTATAAGTGCCATCCGAATTGTAGCGGACGGCTTGAACATGTCCGGCCGTGTTGCTCTCGAAAATCACCCGGTCATCCTTCTCCACACCGGACAGACGCTCAAACGTCACGTTGACCTCAATGGCCCCGCCTGAAGAGCAGGCCACCAGGACCATTGCAGCTACGGCACAAAGGATTGCTCTCAGCATCATCAATGCCACCTCCTTATTCTGGCGTCAATTTCAAGGATTTCAGGAGATCAAAAGGCCCGCCCTCGTCCAGATCGCGGCAATCGCAGGCTTCAAGGTTAAGGTTTCGGCCGCACCGTGCGCACAGCCCTTTGCACGCATCGCTGCAAATGGGGCGGTAAGGCAGGGCTAAAATGATCTGCTCCTGGATCGCCTCGGAAAAATCGATCTCATCTCCCTGATAATGAATCATCCCGATCTGCTGAGCGGTGAGCTCAACGGATTCATTTCCATCGCGATGCAATTCGGCCGTGATTGTTTGGGAATAGTCCAGGACAAACTCGCTCTCCAGGCGACGCTCGAAGAACTCCAGGCAGCGGGCACATGCCAGCCGGGTTGTGGCGGCAATGCGGCCCTTGGCTCTGATCATGTCCGGCAAGGGCGTCACTTGCAAGACGATCGTCACGGGGGTGATGAAATCGCACTCCCCGCTTTCCAGCAACGCCTTGACGGTATCAAACCGCTCGGGTTTCTCTTCGTATTCCAGATCGAGACCGCTGGATGGAATATGGTGAATTTGAAGTTTCATAGTATTTTATGCAACTATAGGGTAATTCCAATGAAAGTCAACGAACACCTGGCGAGGGCGAACCTTGGTCGGGAAGTCGTCCGTTTTTGACGCTATCTGACTCAAATTTGACGATTCGCGTCTCTACCCAGGTTGCACGATTGCCATTGAAAAACTAACCCTCAAACATCACTAAGGATTCAAACCCAAGGGGATTATGGTATAGATATTGCTTTAAATATCCGGTATTGTTTCAGTTATCAAAATATTCATTCAAGGAGGGGCCGCCATGCAAAAGGCGCCTTTCAGGCCACTTGCATTGATTGTTGCCATTGTGGCAGGGATATCGTTCAATTCCTATCCAGCCGCTGCTGAACCTTTTCCCCAGTATGACAATATCCAACCCAATGTCACTTTCTGGATAATGGCGTATTCAAAATACAGCACCCAACAGGCTGTCGTGCACGATTCAAGGCATCTCGACATCATCTACGATGTCATCGACCTGAAGCCCCACGACGCCTACCGGGCCAGAAAGATCAACCGCAGCCGCATGAAAAGAGCCAGGGCCAAATACGAAAAGATCCTCAAGCACCTTGCCGCCAACCCAGCCTCAAAAAATCATACGGCAAGACAGGTGGCTGAATTATTCGGCCCAGGTGCCTCAGCCAAGACCTTTCGGCGTGCGGCGAGGCGGGTACGCTGCCAGATCGGGCAGAAAGACCGGTTCAAGGCGGGCCTCGTTCGATCCGGCGCATTTATCGACCGTATCCGCCAGATTTTTGTCGCCAACGGATTGCCGGTGGAACTGGCCTATCTGCCCCATGTCGAATCTTCATTTAACTATCAGGCTTACAGCAAGTTCGGCGCTGCCGGCATCTGGCAATTCACGCGATCCACCGGCAAACGCTTCATGGATGTCGGGTATGTTCTGGACGAACGCCGCGACCCCCTTAGCGCCACCCATGCCGCTGTAGCCCTGTTAAAGGAAAATTACGAAAAGCTGGGCAGCTGGCCGCTGGCCATCACCGCATACAATCATGGGGCCAGCGGTATGGAGCGGGCCAAGCATAAGTTCGGGGATTATCCCTCCATCTTTGATCACTACCGTAGCCGTACTTTCAAGTTCGCTTCACGCAACTTCTATTCCGAATTCCTGGCGGCCGTTCATGTGGCATCCAATTACCAGGATTATTTCGGCGAGCTGGTGCTCGACCGTCCCTTGCCGATTCGGACAGTCAAGCTGGAAGCATTTGCCGATTTTGAGGATCTGTGCCGCCACTACGGTGTGTCGGCGGAGATGGCCAAATCGCTGAACCCGGCCCTTCGCCCACCGGTGTTCAATGGCCAAAAATACGTCCCTAAGGGATATACGTTCCGATTACCGGCCGGTTTTGAGGTAGCCTCGGCAGTTGATGCGCTGCCGTCGGCGCTTTACAAACACCGACAAAAACCGAGCCGATTCTACACCGTCCAGAGGGGCGATACGGCCGGCCGCATCGCCCGAAGCCACGGCGTCAAGCTATCTGATTTAATTCTGGCGAACAATCTCGGCCGCCGTGCGACTATCTTCCCCAGACAAACGTTGCGCATACCCGTTCACAGGGCTTCCCCTGTTCCAACAAAAATTCAGCCGCCCGAACCTGAAACGTCAGGCCCTGTTTTGCTGGCCAAAACTGAGCCGCCTGAGCATAAAAAACCAGAACCCGCGTCCCTGGACAAGGCCGGGCTGTCTGAGCATGAAAAATCAGAGCCCGTTTCCCTGGCCGAAGCCGAGCCGCCTGAGCATGAAAAATCAGAGCCCGTTTCCCTGGCCGAAGCCGAGCCGCTCGAGCCTGAAAAATCAGAACCTGTTTCCCTGGCCAAAGCCGGGCTGCCTGAGCCCGGCAAAAAGGATAAGGCCCCAGCCGAGCCTGTGACAAAATACCCTGAGCCGGTATTGGCGTCGGTTATTCCGACATCGATTCCAAAGGTTGTGCCTCTCTCAGGACACGAAGATTCCCTACCGGCGGATGAGCAGGTTCCCAGCGCTGAGGTCGTTTCTGTCGATGTCCGTTTCACCGGCTTTCACCCCCATCCCAAACGCCCCACGGGAACCCTTCAGGTGGAGGTGGAAGAGACACTGGGCCACTTTGCAGAGTGGGCCGGTGTGCGAACCCAGGAAATTCGCAGACTCAATGGCCTGCCATTTGGACAAACACTCCACTTGCACCAGCGTGTGAAGATTCCGCTGCGCAGGGTATCGGCCCAGGTGTTCGAAGAGCAACGGTATGAATACCATAAACGGCTGCAGGAAGACTTTTTTGCTGTCTATCGGATCTCCGAATTGCGTGCCTATCATGTTCAGCGCGGAGATAACTTGTGGACATTGGGATTGAACAAGTTCGATATCCCCATGTGGCTGCTCAAGAACTGTAATCCGGAGATCGATTTTGCAGACCTGCGCATGCAACAAAAACTGATGGTCCCCATCATAGAAAAGCAGGACATGGATGCGCCGGAAATGGATACCGAATCAGAACCGGATGAAGTGGAGGAGCAGGAGGTACCTAATTCAATTCTTTAAGAAGAAGGTCAAATCCCACCGATTCTCATGGGGATCGTGGCGCAGGATATAGAGATCCCCATCGCTTCCCAGCACCTTGAAATACCGGTGATCCGGTGAGAGCCATCGATCGACAACATCCTGCACAACGATACAGCGGGACTGCATCCAAAACCGTCGGGGAATCTCTTCCCCGCGGTGGCCGCTGTAACATTCGACATGAATCTGATCCATCGGCTGCCTCCCGATTCAGGGCGATCGCATGTAAAAAAATCTGAACGTCCAACATCGAACATCGAACATCGAACGCCCAACGTCGAACAAGGTATACTGCCGATTAATAAATCGGCTTAGCATAGCGAATCCATCCTTCGACGTTCGATGTTGAACGTTCGATGTTCGATGTTCAAAAAACACAGACAGGGACCGGGCCAAAGCATCTATTGCACCAAAGTTAAATGTGATTGCTCTGTCTCCTGATAGCGTGTCCCTTGACAGGCTTAACCCATCTTCTATATCTTCCAGGCATAGCCAATCTGTAAATGCGATGGCTGGATCATCGTACCTATTGCGGGTATCGCGTTCTCGACGACAACATAATGCTTCAAGGGATGGGGGACAACCATGGACAAAATGAAAATCGGTTGGATTGGAACCGGGGTGATGGGAAGCGCCATGTGCGGCCACCTGTTGGCGGCAGGACACGAAATCCATCTCTTCAACCGGACCAAGAGCAAAACAGATCAATTGGTTTCCAAAGGGGCCCATTGGTGCGACAAGCCGCGGCAGGTTGCCCAAAACAGTGAGATGATCTTTTCGATTGTAGGGTTCCCCCCGGATGTGGAACGGGTCCTGCTGGGAGAAGATGGTGTACTGGCCGGCGCTGCACCCGGTACCGTGATCATCGACATGACCACTTCCAGTCCGGAACTGGCCTTAAAGATCCACGACGCGGCCAAAGAAATATCCGTTGCCGCACTGGATGCCCCGGTATCGGGCGGCGATATCGGAGCAAGGGAGGCGACATTGGCCATCATGGTGGGCGGCGAAGCGCCCGTATTCGAACGCGTCCGTCCGCTTTTCGACATCATGGGGAAAAATATCGCATATATGGGGGCTGCGGGTGCGGGACAGCATACCAAAATGTGCAACCAGATCCTCATCGCCGGCACCATGATCGGAACGGTGGAATCCCTGCTCTACGCGCAAAAAGCCGGCATGGACCTGGACAGCGTGATCGACGTGATCGGCCAGGGAGCGGCCAGTTCGTGGTGCATCAACACGCTGGGCCGGCGCATCGCCAAAAAAGACTTTGATCCGGGATTTTATATCAAACATTTTGTAAAGGACATGGGCATCGCCCTGGCTGAAGCCCAAAGAATGAACCTGAGCCTTCCCGGGCTGGCCCTGGTCCAGCAATTTTACACGGCCGCAAAAGCGATGGGGTACGAAAACCTTGGCACCCAGGGACTCTATCGGGTCCTGGCCCAGATGAATAATGTGACGGCATGACCCCATCAAGGCCAAGACAGCTGGTGACATCTGTGGGGCAAATGCCACGGCGATCCAATGACACTGGCGCACGCCGGTGTCACGGGATGGAATACCGTGTCGAATTTCGACGGTATACCCGATAGGGTATTCGAAACCCATTGGGGGGAAGTAGATGCAGTGTATCGTGCTCTGTGCGGGATTTGCCACCCGACTCTACCCCCTGACCCGCCACCGTCCCAAGCAGCTTCTCTCCATCGGCTCTGGATGCGTGCTCGATCAAATCATGGATCGGATTTCAGACGCCGGCATCAAACAGGCCACCCTGGTATGCAACCAACGCTTTATCCACGAATTTGAGCAATGGCGGCGCCAGCAGCCGTCGCCGGTTTCCGTGCACCTCATTGATAATGGTGTCACTGCCGAGGACCAGCGTCGTGGATCAGTGGGCGATTTGAACCTGGCTTTGGAGACCATTGACCTCCGGGATGACTTTTGGGTCCTGCATGGCGACAACTTCTTCACCTTTTCCCTTTGTCCGGTGATGAATGCTTTCCATCAGCAAGGTAATACATTGGTCCTCTATGATGTCGTTTCCGAAGCGCGCGCCCGGCGGGCCGGCCAGGTCACCTGCAACGCGTCAGATCGGATCATCGACTTCGTGGAAAAACCGCTCCAACCTAAAAGCACCTGGGTTTCCATCGGTATTTATGCATTTCGCGCAGAGATCCGCAGCCAGATCCAACAGTATATGGCTACCGGTCGTTCGACAGACCGATCGGGAGACCTGATGGCGTGGCTCCATACCCGCGTCCCCTTATATGCGTTCCGCGTTCCGCGAGCGCACGGCGTGTGGATAGACATCGGAACACCAACGGCGTACCAACGCGCCAAAACCGCCATCCAAAATAAGGTCCGGTCATGAGGAGATGCCCGCATCGGAGGGGCAGGTTAACTGCACTCATAGACGTAAGATGTTGTAATTTGTGAGTTTCCGCATTATAGTGGAGATCGAATCTATAAAGCCGTAAGATGGAATATGACACATGACGTATCCCATGGCCGACAGTCCATCGGCCACCGATCCGACGACCGCCGACAAAATTTGCGCATTCGCATGATCCTGATCTCGTTTGGCGTGGGTATTGCGTTGATGGGCCTGAAATTTCTCGTCTATTACCTCACCCGCTCGTCGGCCGTCCTGTCCGACGCTTTGGAGTCGATCATCAATGTCGTCGCCAGCGGGTTCGCCACGGTCAGTGTCTGGATGGCAGCCAAGCCCCCTGACAGAGATCATCCGTACGGCCATGGAAAGATCGAATACTTCTCTGCAGGCTTCGAAGGCGCTCTTATTGTCTGCGCGGCTTTGGGCATTTTCTATACCGGTGTCCAGCACCTTTTCGATCCCCGTCCCCTGCCCCACCTGAAAGCGGGATTGGGGTTGTTGATCGGCGCCACCATCATTAATGCCCTCCTCGGCATGGGGTTGCTCCGAATCGGCCGCCGCACCGAATCGCTCACCCTCATCGCCGATGGAAAGCACATCATCACCGATGTCTACACTTCGGCGGCCGTTGTCGTGGGGCTGGGGCTGGTGTATTGGACCGGCTGGCTCCGGCTGGATGGTGTTGTGGCCTGCCTGGTGGGCATCAATATCCTGGTGACAGGAGGGCAACTGGTCCGGCAATCGTTTGTCCGGCTGATGGATGCTTCCGATCCCAAGTTGTTGGACCGGATCGCGCAGGTACTCAATGAGCACCGCCGGCCCGAATGGATCGACATCCACCAACTGCGTTCCTGGCGAGCCGGGAACTTGATCCATATCGACCTTCACCTGGTCTTGCCAAAAGATCTGCCGATGGACCAGGCGCATAATGAAGCTAAAAGCCTGGAGGATGTCCTGATCGACCATTTCCAGGGCAACGCAGGTGTTCTGGTTCACATGGATCCCTGCGATGAACGCCTATGCCCGGTCTGCCGAAACGGTGCCTGCCAATGGCGCGACAAATCGTTTACCTCGACACCGTCCTGGGATTTGTATCACATGGTGCGCTCCTTGAAGGAGCGATAAATCCTTCCACAGCAGGATGCTTGCACCTGTAAGGCGATCTCATGTAGAAAGATCTGAACGCCCAACATCGAACATCGAACGCCCAACGTCGAACAAGGTATTCTGCCGATTTATAAATTGGCTGAGCGTAGCTAGTGCATCCTTCGACGTTCGATGTTGAACGTTCGATGTTCGATGTTCAAAAGACAAATACAGGAACCGGGCCAAAGCATCTATTGCGCCGAAGATACATGCGCTTGCCCTGCTTGGACCCGCAAGGCGCCTTGACAATGAAGCCGGCCGCCAATACACTAGCATTATCGAACTGGAAATGAAGCGTCGCGACAGCGCCATCACCCCTGCGGTACGATCTTCCCGTTGAATCATCACACGATGCAGCCGTTTACCTCCCGCCATTTGCCCATTTCTGCCGCTGCCAATGTAAAGTTCAATGCATCTCGAATCATCGGTTCAGATAACCTGGCAATAGTCTGTGGATGCGATCATCAAAGAAAGGGGGTCATCATGATTTCTCGAAGACGCTCCATTGAACAAATCGTGGACGATCAGGTCAAAAAATGGGGGTTTGAGCACAGGCCGACATCGACGCAAAGCCAGACCATCACCGCGGTAACAGTCTCAAGGGATCCCGGCAGCGGGGGAAAACTGATTGCCAAAGGTGTGGCCGAATGCATTGGATTCGATCTTTTTCATCAGGAAGTGATCCATGAAATGGCCCAAAGCGCCAATGTCAACAAACGCATCGTTGAAAGCCTGGACGAAAAGGGGCTTAACATGCTGGAAGATTGGGTGTCTGCTTCCATTCACAAGCACCATTTATGGCCGGATGAGTATCTCCAACACCTGCTCAAAGTCATCGGCACCATCGGCAAACACGGCCGGGCGGTTTTGATAGGACGGGGCGCCAACTTCGTACTGCCCCCTGAGCATACGTTCCGGCTGAGAGTGATTGCCCCCAGCACTTTCCGGGCCCAGAAAGTGGCCGAGGCATACGATCTGCCGTTAAAGGATGCCGAACGCCGAATCCTCAAAACCGAATCGGACCGTCGCGCCTTCATCCAGAAATACTTCCATAAAGACATAGAAGATCCGATCCACTACGATATGGTTGTTAATACCGGTCATACCCAGTTGGATGATGCCATCGAAACCGTCTGTCATCTGATCAACCGGAAGCAAGACCGTCCCCGCTGAATTCCTTGACGGCATGAGTTTTAATCCCGCAATGTCCCTGCAGCCTGCGAAGATAGGCTCTTCTGCACCCGAGTACGAACCACCCGCCTGGCGGGTGGTTTTGATTTTAAGCGGCATGCCGGATGCGGACACGCTGTAACTGATTGCAAAAGGTGCGATAGTGTGTTTTTTATGACAAGCAGCGATTATCCGATTATCGAATTGCATCAACAGCGGAAGGAGAATTCCATGTCAACGCTCTTTTCGAAAATCATCGACGGCGAGATTCCAGCGGACATTGTGTACCAGGATGAACAGGTAACAGCGTTTCGCGATATTGCTCCCCAGGCGCCGGTTCACATCCTCATCGTACCGGCTAAAGAGATCCCCACAGTCAATGATATTCACCCGGATGACGAACAACTGATCGGGCACATGTTTACCGTTGCCCAAAAAATCGCAGGAAAGGAGGGCGTCGCCGCGGACGGCTATCGCCTGTTGGTCAATTGCAACAAACACGGCGGTCAGGAAATCTTTCACCTGCACATGCATCTTTTCGGCGGCAAACCGCTGGGCCCTATGCTCACGCGCTGACATCCAAACCACTGCTTAGAGAAGTCTTCAAAATCTCGGGTTACGGTCAATTCGGTGCACCCGCTCCGGCGAAAACAGAAATGTGTGTCAACCACCACCTGCTGGATTTCTCAGCGCTTTCCGGCTTCGCAGCGGTTTATTCAACGATCCGATGATACGCTGCTTTTTATTGGCCCGGACCATATCCAAAGTATAGATGATCAGCGCGGTCCAGATCATGAAAAAGGTCATCCACTGCGCCGGCAGCATCGACTCGTGGTAAATCACCAAGGCAATGAGAAAGTTGCAGCTCGGCGCAAAATATTGCAGGATCCCCAGAGTGGAAAGGTGGATTTTGCGGGCCCCTGCCGTAAACAACAGCAGCGGGATCGCCGTGATCAAACCCGCACACATCAACAAGATGTCCGTTGTCCAATGAAGGTGCAAATAGGCGCCACGACCGTCCATTCCGATAAACACGAGATAGATGGCCGCCGGAACACTGAGAAAGAGGGTCTCTACCGTCAGGCCGACCAATGCATTGACCGGTGCCACCTTTCGAATCAGTCCGTAACAGGCAAATGAAAAAGCCAACACCAGGGATATCCACGGCAGGGTGCCGATCTGTACGGTCAGGTAAACAACTCCCATGGCAGCCAAAGAGACGGCAATGATTTGGGGCCATCGCAGCCGCTCCTTCAGGACAACGATCCCCAAGAGAACATTGAGCAGCGGATTGATATAGTAGCCGAGGCTCGCCTCTACGATACGATTGTTTTGCACCGCCCAGATAAAAACAAACCAGTTTCCCGATACGAGGATGGTGGTGATGGCCAAAACGAACAACTTGCGCCGGTCAAGGAGAACAGTTTTAAACTCATGGCTGCGCCGGGTGAACACGACGATGGGCAGCAGGAGCAGGAAAGACCAGACCATGCGATGCAGCAGGATTTCATGGGCCGGTATACCCAGGAGGCTCTTGAAATAAATTGGACTCATCCCCCAGATAAGAAAGGCCCCCAGAGCCAGCATCACGCCGGTTGTGGCGCTATGATCATTAATTTGAGGCTGCATTTTAATAACACGCTCGTCTGGTTAAAAATCGAAGACCTGAAGATGGCAACATGACCGAGACAAGTCAACCGGAATCTGTATAGCGGTCATTCCGGGTGGCTGTTCCGGCTGGCCATACCGGCCTGATGGGCGGGCGCCCATCGCATGAGATGCCCGTCACGGTGAAAGGGTTTTGTACTGCTTGTGTAAGAGGATTGCCCCCCAGGCAAAGGAGATAAAAAAGATTATCGCACCTGCAAACACGCATAATTTGGCGAGGACATGGTCATAGGGCAGTAAACCGGACTCCGTCAGTAGATACTCCCAGTCATGAAAACCATATGGGGAGGAGTGCCCTGTGTTGCCCCCCAGCAGGGGAAGGCTCAGGGAACGGGCGTCATTGATATAAGGGGCGATGTCGAAGAAATTCTGACCCAACCACCACAATGCCACCGCAGCACCAAAAGGATCACGGGTTTTGAGCAGGAAAACCGCCAGACAGACCAACGGCATCAAGAATTGACCGAGGGTACCGCCCAGAGCGGCCAAAAAGGAACCCAAAAAGCGGAAGAAGATATGCCCGGCTTCATGGAACGGAAGGTTCACAAGATGCATGAAGGATGCGCCTGCGTAATTCTCTTCCAAAGGCGAGACCATAAATTTAAATCCCCAGATGATCAAGACGATTAAAACAGCCCCTCTTCCTGAAATAAGCAAGATATTGTTCTCAGGATGGGTGTAGAAAAACAGATCGGCCATGGATATCCCTGATCGTTTTTCTTTGGGTGCCTCATCGATGGATCCCCGGCGATTCTCCCTGGGGTTCGACTGCCGGGCGGCTAAAAATTTGGCGAAGACAATACCGCACCGCACACACTCGATGTTTTGATCATCCTGCTCATACCGGCATTTAGGGCAAATCATTTTTCCCTCTATTGTGCCGCCAATCGGTCTTTGTATTTTCGATATACCCCCCGGAATTGATCATATGTCAGTCCCAGCATCGTAGCGGCTGCTTTCTGGTTGTATCTGGATGCTTTAAGCGCATTGACAATGAGCCGGATTTTCAGCGCTTCAACAGCCTCTTCAAACTGAAGATCCAGCAATTTCTTCGCAGCGCTGTCTTTCTCCTTTTGAGCTGCGGGTTCTTTATCCTTGGGCATCCCGTTGATCAGGTCCCACTTAAAGGGATTGAACACAATCGCGTCAATTTGATCCGTATCCGATCGATAAACAGATCGTTCGATTAAATTTTTCAGCTCCCGAATATTCCCTGGCCATGAATGCCCCTCCAGTAATGCTATGGCTTCCGCGCTAAATTGGATCGTGGGATCCTTTCCGATTTCGATGGCCATTCGGCCCGCAAAATGGTTCGCCAAAAGCATGATGTCCTCACGGCGCTGCCGAAGTGGCGGCAGCACTAACACTTCAAAGGCGAGTCGGTCGAGCAAATCCTGCCTGAACCGGCCTTCTGCCACTAATGCCGGAAGATCTGCATTGGTAGCAGCCACGATGCGCACATCCACCTCAATACTCGTCGAGCTTCCCACGCGTTCAAAGGTTCCATACTCCACAACCCGCAGGATTTTCGCCTGGGCCTCCAGAGGAATCAATCCGATTTCGTCCAGAAAGAGCGTCCCCTCATCAGCTGCCTCAAAGCGCCCTTTTCTCTGGCGTTCAGCACCGGTGAAGGCGCCTTTTTCAAATCCGAACAACTCCGACTCTATCAACTCGGGGTTTAGCGCGGCACAATTAAGTGCCACCAACGGACCTTTCCATCTCTTTGAAAGAAAGTGCAACCGAGTAGCCGCAAGTTCCTTACCTGTGCCGCGTTCACCAAGTATCAACACAGGACGATCCACTGGTGCCACGCGGGATAGGTTATTTTGGAATTCTAAAAAACTTTCTGCCTGCCCCAGCGCCTCGGTAACTTGGACGGATCCGGTTATTGCGGTCCGGACACTGCCTCCATTCATGTTATATATACCTATATTTTGTTTTATTTACCATTATTTGGTTTATTTTACCTATAACCCAACTGTTTGTCAATATCTGTCCCATGATGCATCTTATTGATATATCAATAAATTGCAATGATATCCGGTCATGGCACCAAATCTGCTGTAAGAGTTAATGAAATCATTTACGGAGGGCAATTGTTATGGGTATTTTCACACGCTTCAGAGATATTATCAGCTCCAACATCAATGCCATGCTGGATAAGGCAGAGGATCCTGAAAAACTGATCAAACTCATTATCCGCGAGATGGAAGACACGCTCGTGGAACTCAAAGCGGCCTGCGCCGGTGTAATGGCGAGTTGTAAATCGATCCAGCGCCAGAAGGACCAGGCAGAGATACAGGTCACCCGCTGGCAGGAACGCGCCACCCTGGCCGTTCGCAAAGGGCGGGATGACTTGGCCAGAGAGGCTTTGCTGCAGAAGCGCCAAGCCATCACCAGGAGCGCAGATCTGACCAAAGACCTGAACGACCAGAACACGCTGGTATCACAGTATCAGGATGATATTCGCAAACTTCAGGATAAACTTGATGCAGCGCGCGATAAGCAGCGCCTGCTGGTTCAACGCCACGCCAGAGCCAAAAGCAAGTTAAAGGCGCAAGATGAGATCCGCCGCCTTGAGAGCACCGAAGCTTTATTAAAGTTCGATGCACTCGAAAATCGTATCGATCGGATGGAAGCCGAAGCCGATTTCGGTCTTTCTTCCCGACGATCGAACCTGGAATCTGAGTTTGACAGCCTCCTCGTCGACGACGAACTTGAACAGGAGTTGGAAACGTTAAAATCCGCATTGGAGAAAACGGAACCCAATGCCTGAAAGAAGATGATGCTTCAAGAAGGAGCAGCCTCTATTGAGCATAACAGCTTCGCGATTGACACCGTTTTTCATTTAAAATATGTTTATGGCAATATTGCATTCCAAAATCTGACCCATACCCTAAATCGGATAAAGCGACCACCGACAAGATCGAGGAGAGGCGCGGATCATGGCCGAGTTTTTTAGTCAGTACAACGGAGTCGAACTCTTTTTCCTATGCTGCGCAACCATTGGCGGATTCTTTGTTTTAGTCAGATTCGTCCTTCTGTTCGTCGGAATAGATCACGGCGCCGATGGCGATATTTCCAGTGGGGCGGATTTCGACGGACATCACACCGATTCCGATATTGGCTTCAAATTGCTTTCCCTGCAAGGCATCACCTCTTTCTTAATGATGTTCGGACTGGTTGGCATGGCGCTCTACAACCAAAGCAATATGGGCATCGCCATATCCATGGCAGGGGCCATCATCGCCGGCCTGGGTTCGGTTTGGATCATCGCTAAAATGTTTTCAGTGGTCATCAAATTGCAATCGAGCGGCACGATTCCCATCGACAGTGCCGTTGGGGCACAGGGAAAAGTATATCTGACGATTCCTCCAAACGGAAGCGGCAGAGTTCTTATCAAAGTACGCAACAGCCTTCGCGAGTATGACGCTGTCTCACAGGACAACTCCCGGATTGACACCGGCGTACCCATCCGCGTTGTTTGGGTCGATGGCAATGTGCTTGTCGTGGAGACAATTTAGAATGACTTCTATGAGAAATATCTGCGAGATTTAACAAAAAGGAAGGGATGGAATATGGAAGGATTCGGATTCTGGGTCATTGTGGTTATTGCATTCGTACTATTGATTTCAATGACGCTGGTATTTTTGGCGTCTCGCTACAAAAGATGCCCATCAGATAAAATTCTGGTCATTTACGGAAAAGTGGGCGGCGGCCAGTCGGCCGATTGTATCCATGGCGGCGGCTCATTGGTGTGGCCCCTGATCCAGGACTATGCCTACATGGACTTGACCCCCATGACCATTAGCATTCCGCTTCAAAATGCCCTTTCTCAACAGAACATCCGAATCAACGTCCCCAGCACCTTCACTGTGGGCATCAGTACCGAACCCGGCATCATGAACAACGCGGCAGAGCGGCTGCTGAAGCTGCCGCAATCAGATATCGAAGAGATGGCCATGGAGATCATTTTCGGCCAGCTCAGGCTCACTGTTGCCTCATTGACCATTGAGCAGATTAACCAGGACCGTGAGAAGTTTTTAGAAGAAATTCGCAAGAATGTCGCACCGGAATTAAATAAGATCGGCCTATATCTCATCAACGTAAACATTACCGACATTACCGATTCGTCCGACTACATTGAAAGTATCGGTAAAAAAGCCGCTGCCGAGGCCATCAACCAGGCGATCATCGATGTGGCTGAGCAGGAAAAGCACGGCGCCATCGGGCAAGCCCAGGCAACCAGGGAGAAGGAGATCAAAGTTGCCGAAAACATGGCTGAGGCGGAAAAGGGGAAGAAAAAGGCGGATGCCGATCGCCGTGTTTTCGTCCAGCAGCAAGAGACGTCTGCCTCAATCGGGGAAGCCGAAGCGGACAAGGACAAAGAGATTAAGGTTGCCGAAAATCTTGCCGAAGCCGAAAAGGGCCGCAAGCGCGCTGACGCGGACAAAAGGGTCTATGTGCAGCAGCAGGAGGCCCAGGCCATCGAGGGAGAAAACGAGGCCAAAGCCGATATCGCCGATGCCGATGCCCGGCTGGCGATCAAGAAAGCCGATGCCGAGCAACGCGGCGAAGTCGCCAAACGCGAGGCCATTGCCCAAATCCAGAAGGCCCAGTATCAGGCAGAACTGGAACGATTGAATGCTGAAGAAATTGTCAAAAAAGAGATCCAAAAACGCGAAATCGAGATCGCAGCAGAGGCTGAAGCAGAGAAAATCCGGCGCGAAGCCAAAGGAACAGCCGACGCTGTCCTGCTTAAATATGAAGCCGAAGCAAAAGGTATTAAGCAGGTATTGGAGAGCAAAGCCGCCGGATATTCGGAGCTGGTAAAAAGCTGCGAGGGCGATGCCAGGTCTGCAGCCACTTTACTGATGATTGAAAAGCTCGAGCAGATCGTGAACATGCAGGTCGAAGCCATTAAGAATCTAAAAATCGATAAAATTACGGTCTGGGACTCGGGAGGAGAAAACAAGAACGGAACCACAACAGCCAATTTTCTGTCCGGCATCGTCAAAAGTCTCCCTCCCCTGCATGATATTGCGGAAATGGCGGGTCTCGACCTGCCAAAATATCTTGGCCACATGAACATACCGGCACAGACCGATGGCGATCAGACAACAGGAGAAGCACCATCATCTTCCGACAATAAGGAAATTTCAGAGACATAGAAGATAGTGCAGGGTCTCCCTGCAGGAGGGCACCAACGTTACTTAAAAAAGACGGCAAATCGCCATGGACCTAATCGGGGGCCCAGCGCCCCTGATCATCAGCACTTCGACCTAAAGGTATTGCCGCTGTCAAAAGAGCGGTCGATCAGACCCCCTTTAACGCCGCTGCCAAACGCCGCCAGCTGCCTGCTCTCCCGGCCATTGACACCGGCCGGCCGATCTCATTCAGGACATCATCCACATATTGCACCTGGCGCATGCCGATCAGGACCGTGTCTACCCCTGTGGTGGAACGAAGGGCTCGCAATGCCAGCTGGCTCAGCGAAGCATCCGCGTCCCAGTCCGCATCGGCCTCTTTCACCTTGCGCCGCAGGGCATCCATTTCACGATAAACCGTCTCCACATATAAGGATCCCACCGCCCGAACGGCGGATTCCAGCTTCTGGCGATGCGTTCCAAGCCACTGGTCCAATCCATCCACCTGTCCGGCATAGGGCTGCAGAAAATCAAAAACCCCCTGCATGTGGGGCCACAGCAATCCGTCTTTGAACTGCCGCCATCGCTCATAATGTCCGAAGTTGCGCCAGTGGTGCTTGAGCTGGTTTCCAACAGCAGCCTGCTCCCGAACACGGTTTTTCAGCGGCATGGGCAGGTCCATGGCCGGCAGCAGTTTGCGCCAGAGCACCGTCTCGGATTTATTCAACAGGGTAATGGCCTGAATCACCTGCTCATCGGTATGCCGCCGGATCTTCTCCACTTCGGCCAGGCGCACCAGCCGGTTGCCGTCAAAGGCGTTGAAGGGACGATTGATCAAGACGCCCAATGTCTCCTTTCGAGCGGTCTCCAGCAGACTTCGTCCCCCTTTCTGGTTCTCTTCCAGCAAGGCGCCGGATTCATACAGGTTCATAGGGAATTGAATCGCGTAGAAGTGATTTTTCCTGGAAACCAGGCTATCCATTTCGCACACCTGTTCCAGGCTGACGAACTCGCTGTCCGCTGCGGAGGCGGGGAAGGTATTGGCGCTGATGCCATATCCTTGAATCCGCCCTTGGTCGACCTCTTTTTCGAGGTGCGCGAAAGCACGATGAATCCGCTGATAGAAAATTTCCCGCGCCTCGGCGATGTCGCGCCCTTTTCCGGCCGCCCACCCCAGATAATACTCAGGGTTGTGCAATAGCAGCAGATCCAGGGTTTCCAGGCCGAGCCGCTCCAGACTGCGGTCCAGTTGATCCTCAATAAAGTCAGGGTGTATGCAGTGCTCCAACCCTTTGCCGTAGGGCACCAATTCAGGAAAAGGGTGGCCTTGCTGTTTTCGCTCCTGACTCAGGGCATAATTTTGCCCCTGGAGGTATCCGACCTTGGAGACCACCACCACCTCCTCCCGGGCCATGCGATCTTTTGAGATCAAATGCGCCAGCACCTGTCCCACCAGCTGCTCCGAAGCGCCGTCGGTATAATTGGTACTGGTGTCGATCAGGTTGATGCCGCTGTCCAGCGCATCGACCATGGCGTCAAAATGGGGAGTGAAACCCGCAGCCACCCGATAGCATCCGAAACCGGCCGGACTGACCGTCCATCCGGTTTTGCCGAGCCGGTTGTATTGCAGGGAGGGGTGTCTTCGGGCCAGGGATAGGGTGCCTTCTATTGTGGCCGCTCCGGAGATCATGTGCAACTCCTGTATGGTTTGAGGTGAAGATCGTAACCATAAGATGCAAATTCCGCCATTGCAAGTCGCATCCCGCCCGATCCTGTGAACGTCGAATATCGAACACCCAACGTCCAACGCTGAATAAGGAATTCTACCGGTTATATATAAAGATGGCGCGAAGCGCCTTCATCAGTTCGAAGTTCGATGTTCGATGTTGAACGTTCGATGTTCGATGTTCAAATTTTCGAAAGATACCACGAAAGCGGCATTCAAGGCAGGGAAGCACC
>JARRKU010000037.1:0-22208 GCA_037387725.1 Desulfobacteraceae bacterium | reverse complement strand
AAAAAACATGCAACTCCTCCGACGACTCTTCAACCCACGATGGTGGCGATTCGAATGGCGCTATCTGCGCCGGAACACCCCATGGGACACCCGCATCACACCGCCGGAGGTGATGGAATTCATCAACGAAACCCAGCCGGGACGCGCCCTGGACCTGGGATGCGGCACAGGAACCAATGCCGTTACCCTGACGCAACATGGATGGCAGGTCACCGGGGTTGATTTTTCGCCCCAGGCCATTGCCGCGGCCCGCCGGAAGGCGATCCGGAAATCAATGAAAATAAAATTCCATGTGGGGGATGTCTCGGATTTACGCTTTCTTGACGGACTCTTCGACTACGGCCTGGATATCGGCTGTCTGCACACCCTTTCGCCAGTGCATCAAAAGCCCTATGCCAGTGAAGTGGCCCGCCTGCTCAGGTCCGGTGCAGCGTACATGCTCTACGCCTGGCTGCCCCAAAAGCGCGGCAACAGCGAGATGGGCCTCTCCCCCCAGGCGGTGGAAGACCTTTTCAAAGCGAACTTCATCCTGAAAAAACAGGTCCGGGGCAAAGACGGTCCAGGCGAATCGGCGTGGTACTGGTTAAGGCGGGTTTAGATTTCCAAAATCAGTCCCACCGGGCAGTGATCCGATCCGAAAATCCCGTTTTCGATGACAGCATCCCTGACCCATCCCTTATCCATGATATCCGGGGTCACGAAGAAGTAGTCGATGCGCCACCCGGCGTTTCTCTCCCGGGCCTTGAAACGGTAGGTCCACCACGAGTATTTGACCTCCTGGGGATAGAGGGTGCGAAAGGTGTCCACATAGCCGTCGGCCACGATGCGGTCCAGCCAGTCGCGTTCGATGCGCAAAAAGCCGGAGCGTTTCTCGTTGGCCTTGGGATTTTTCAGGTCGATCTCGTTGTGGGCGGTGTTATAATCACCGCAGATCACCAGACTGCGCCCCTCTTCCCGCAGCTTGCCGGTGTAGGCGAAAAAATCGTCGTAGAAGTCGAGCTTGTATTGCAGCCGCTCGTCGCTCATCTGGCCATTGGGAAAGTAGATATTGAAGAAAATAAAATCGCCGAAATCGAGCTCGATGATGCGGCCTTCGGCATCATAGCGTTCGATGCCCATGCCGTACTGCACCTGTTTGGGGGCGATACGGGAATAAGCCGCCACCCCGCTGTACCCCTTTTTCACCGAGGCATGGGAAAAATAGGAAGTATACCCCGGTATCTCCCGCATCTCATCGGTGAGCTGATCTTCCTGAATCTTGGTCTCCTGGAGGCCCAGCACATCGGCATCCAGAGACTGCACCGATGCGAAGAAATCTTTCTTGATAGCAGCCCGCAACCCGTTGACGTTCCAGGAGTAAAGTTTGATCCTTTTCTTGGCCATTGTGATTTCCTTTAGGGGTGATTGAACAAATTTTCAGATGATTTTAGACCTCGAAGAACACGAAGTCCACGAAGGTAATGAATATCGAATTTTAATCTTCGTGCCCTTCGTGTTCTTCGTGGTTCACACCAGACTTACGATACACGTATCAATGGAGGTATCTTTATTCTATCTGGATTTATCCACTCCAATGCGCGGACACATCTCCGCAGCCGGACAGCGGCTGCAATGCGGCGATATGGGACGGCAGAGCACCTGGCCGAACGCCACCAGCAGTTCGTTGTACCGGATCCAGTGGCGGCGGGGGAGCTTCTTGCGTAGCGCCATCTCGGTCTGATCCGGGGTTTTGGTCTTCACATAACCGATGCGGTTGCTGATGCGATGCACATGGGTGTCCACGCAGATGGCGTCCTTTTTGAATCCCTCCACCAGTACCAGGTTGGCGGTCTTGCGCCCCACCCCCGGCAGTTCCAATAGCGCCTCGATGGTATCCGGCACCTCTCCGTTGTGTTGGTCCAGAATGATCCGGCTGATCTCCATCAACCGCTTGGCTTTGGTGGGATAGAAGCCCACCGGATTTTCGGGCAGCCATCCGGTCCTTTCCTTACCAATATGTGATGAACTCGAAAAAAGTCGCTTATAAGCCATATATTCGAACAACCACGAAGGACACGAAGAGCACGAAGTTGAAAATATAAATTCTTTTTTTCTTTTTTTCCCTTCGTGCGCTTCGTGTCCTTCGTGGTGAAAGTCATGCATTTTACGGGTCCACCAATATGTGAACCGCAGAATTTTGGACCATAGCGTTTTCGCCGCTTCGTGTAAAGCTCGGGCACCCCACAAATGTATACAATACCCAATCAAAACTTTACATTGACATTTACATATTTCAATTTATAATAATTCCATACAAAGAATGCAACCCGCTCCAACAACCCAAAGGACGGAAACATGCAACCGGAACTGACCCCCAAACAGCAACACCTTCTGGATTATCTCCAGCGCACCATCGACCGCAAAGGCCGGGCGCCCAGCCTGCGTCAGGCCGCCGCCGACCTGGGCGTCAGCCACGCCGCCGTGGCCCAGGGACTCAAGGCATTGGAGGCCAAAGAGTACATCAAACGTGAGGGGCGCTACAGCCGCACCCTCTACCTGCTGAACCGCGCCCGTGAAGCCGTCGCCTCCCACCGCTGGCGGGAAGTCCCCATCATCGGCCGGATCACCGCCGGACTGCCCATGTACGCCCAGCAGGAGTGGGACGGCACCGTGGTCATCGACGGCGCCGTGTTTACGGGAGACAATCTCTTTGTGCTGCAGGTGCGCGGCGATTCCATGCGCGACGCCGGCATTCTCAACGGCGACCTGGCCATCTGCCAACCGCGCCAATACGCCGAAAACGGCGAAATTGTGGTGGCCCTGGTGCACAATGAAGAGGCCACGGTGAAACGCTTTTACCTGCGCCGTAAATACATCGAACTGCGCCCGGAAAATCCCGACTACCCGGTGATGCGCTACGGCTTCGACGAGATACTGGTCCAGGGCAAGGTGGTGGGCATTCAAAGAGGACCGGAAGGGATAAAATGATGAATATCGAACAAGGAACCGCAGAATGTCCAAGTCGTTTGATCTTGAAGATCGTTACCGCTTGAGCAGCTCATCGGCGAAAACAATGAACTGATATCAATTTTCGTGAAAAGCGTACAAACAGCTCAAAAAAACCGAAAAATCTCATGACCGGCAGGCCACCATGGGAATATCGAACAAGGAATGTCGAAGTGTGGAATCGCTGCGCTCTGCCATTCTTATTTTAAATGGCAGAATACCTTACTTCGACATTCTGCGGTTCGATATTCGACATTCAATATTCTCATGGTTCCTTGTTCGATATTCGATATTCCAAGATTCGCCACATGATCCAAACGACGCATCATAAAACAAACGTATCGCCATCATCCCCGCCGGACTGCCGCCTGCGGGTGGGCACCAGCGGCTACTCCTATTCGGAGTGGATCGCCGCCGGATTCTATCCGCCCAACACTCCGGCGCGGGGGATGCTGGCCCAATACGCCCGGACCTTTTCGGTGACCGAGCTCAACTACACCTGGTACCAGATGCCCAAAGCGCCCGCCCTGGAGCGCATGGTGCACAACGTGCCCCCTGGTTTTGATTTTGCCGCCAAACTGACCCGCACCATGACCCACGAAATCGATCCCGCCGGCTGGCGGGGCCACACGGCCCTTTTCCGCGAGGGCATCGCACCGCTGCTCCAGGCCCGGCGGTTGACGGCCGTGCTCATCCAGCTGCCGCCCTCTTTTGACCGGCAGCGCAGCCATCGCCTCTACCTGGGCCAATTGCTGGACGCCCTGGAGGGACTGCCCCTGGCCGTTGAGTTCCGCCACCGGTCATGGGCTTCCGACCGGGTCTTTGCCGAGCTGGAGCGCCGCCGGATCACCCTGGTGGCGGTGGATGTGCCGGATCTGCCCTATCTCTTCCCCTCTCTCGATGCGGTCACCAATCCCGAGCTGATCTACGTCCGCTTCCACGGCCGCAACAAGCGGGGATGGCGTTCGGGCAACATGCAAAAGCAGTTCGACTACGATTACACCGCCGACGAACTGCACCCGTGGAGCAGCCGCACCATCCCCAAAATGGCGGAGCAGGCCCGCAGCGGCATCATCTTCTTCAACAACCACGTCAGGGCCCAGGCCCCCCGCAACGCCAAAATACTGATGGCGCAACTGGCCACCCAGGGGTTGGAACCGCAGAATATCGAACAAGGAATGTAGAATGTCGAAGTGTGGAATCGCTGCGCTCTGTCGAATTTATACAAATAACAGAATACCTCACTTCGAAATTCTGTGGTTCGATATTCGACATTCGATATTCCCATGGTTCCGTTTCGAGATTCCATAAACGGTAAACCCCGAACCAAGAACTTTGAACTATAAACCGGAAACCAGGAACCATGGAACGCTCCATCATCCACATCAACGTGGCCGACTTTGCCGTGGCCGTCGAGCGGCTGGCCGACCGGCAGCTCATGAACCGGCCGGTGGTCATCGCCCCCGAAGGCGCCCCCCGGGCCACGGTCTACGACATGAGCGAAGAGGCCTATCAGGCCGGGGTGCGCAAAGGCATGGCCCTGCGCCGGGCGCGCCGCCGCTGCCGCGACGCCCGCATTCTGCCCCCCCACATGGCGCGCTACGAGCAGGCCATGGCCGACCTGCTGCGCCAGGCCCTGCCTTTTTCGCCCCTCATCGAACCCGGCGACGACGACGGCCACCTCTTCGTGGATGTCTCCGGCACCAGCCGCCTCTTCGGCCCGCCGGTGGATGTGGCCTGGCGCCTGCGCCGCCACGCCCGCAAGACAATGGGACTGGACCCCATCTGGTCGCTGGCCCCCAACAAGCTGGTGGCCAAGGTCGCCTCGCGTCTGGTCAAACCCCTGGGGGAGTATATCGTGGCCCCCGGCGATGAAGCGGCCTTCCTGTCCCCCCTGCCGGTGTGGCTGATTCCGGGCATCGAAAGCCGGGATCTGGTGCGGCTGCGGGAGTTCAACCTGACCACCGTCCACCAGGTCACGGCCCTGAACCGGGCGCAGCTGGAGACGGGTTTCGGCCGCCGGGCCGGCTTTATCGCCGACGCCCTGCAGGGCATCGATGCCGCCCCGGTCCTGCCGGTGGGGCAACAGCCGCCCCGGGTGATCCTCAACCACGCCTTCGGCACCGATACCAACCGACCGGCCGCCGTGGAAGGCGCTGTCTACCGCCTGGTGGAACAGGCCGGCCGGCGGCTGCGCAAACAGGGACGCGCCGCCCGGCGGATCCGCATCGTGGTGGACTACAGCGACGGCCGGCGCAGCGCCCGGCAGGTCCGCATCGAACCGGCCACGGCCAACGACCTGGCCCTCTTCCCCTTTGCCCGGCGCACCCTGAACCTGGCGTGGCACCGTCGGGTCCGCCTCCGCCACCTGCGGCTGATCTTCGACCGCCTGGTCTTTCCGCCGGCCCAGATGCCGTTGTTCGAGGAAGAAGATCAAACCGCCGCCCGGCAGGCGACCATCGTCGCCGCCATGGACAAAATCCGCGACCGCTTCGGTTTCCAGGCGGTTGCTATGGGCCGAAGCGGATTCAAACCGCTTCCGGCGGATGGATGACGGCGGTGATAAAAACATCAAGGCCTACGGCTGAACATCGAACAAGGAACCATGGGAATATCGAATGTCGAATATCGAACCGCAGAATGTCGAAGTAAAGTATTCTGCCATTGATAATTATAAGAATGGCAGAGCGCAGCGATTCCACACTTCGACATTCGAAATTCCTTGTTCGATATTCGATATTCTATTCACCCTGACACTGAACCAAGAACCACGAACCAGAAACCAACAACCATGATCCCCCTAACCACCCGTTCCAACTACTCCCTCATGTGGGGCACCGCCTCTATCAAGGCCCTCTGCCGCCACGCCAGGGAGCTGGGCTACGACCGTCTGGCCCTGACCGACACCGACAACCTGCACGGCCTCTGGCCCTTTCTGCGGGCCTGCCGGCAGGAGGGCATCACCCCCATCGTGGGTGCGGAGGTCACCGATCCCCGTTCCCGCCGCCGGGCCGTCTGCCTGGTGAAAAACGAGACCGGCTACCGCCATCTGTGCCGGCTGCTCACCCGGCGTCACATGGCGACGGACGATTTCGACCTGGCCGCCGCCCTGCCCCCCCTGGCCGATGGATGGGTCGTGCTCACCTCCAGCGCTGAGCTGCTGACCCGATGGCACCGGGCTGGATTGCACCTGGCGGCCGCCCTGCCCCGCAACCCCCTGCCCGCCACCCACCGGCTGCGCCAAACCGCCCGGGAGCTGAATCTTCCCCTGGTGGCCACGCCGGGCAGCTTTTTCCTGCATCCTCAGGACCACGCCCTGCACCGCCTGCTGCGCGCCATCGACCGCAACACCACCCTGGAGCGCCTTGAACCCCGCCACATCGCGCCCGCCAACGCCTGGCTGGCCCCGCCCGAGGTCTATACCCGGCGGTTTGCCGCCCTTCCCCAGGCCATTGAAAACACATACAAGATCGTCGAAGATATCACCTTTACCGGCCCCCGGTTCGGGCTGGTCATGCCGCCGTGGCAAGGCCGGCGCGACCTTTCCCCATCCCAGGCCCTGCGCCGGGCCGCCTACGCCGGCGCCCGCAACCGGTACGGCCGGGAGCTGCCCGAACCAGTGGTGGACCGCCTGGAGCATGAGCTGCGCATCATCCACCAGATGGATTTCAGCGCCTATTTTCTCCTGGTCCGCGATATCGTCCGGCGCAGCCCGCGCACCTGCGGACGCGGTTCCGGGGCCGCCTCCCTGGTGGCCTTTTGCCTGGGCATCACCAATGTCTGCCCGGTCAAGCACAACCTCTACTTCGGCCGCTTCCTCAATCCCGGCCGCCAGGACCCGCCCGACATCGATGTGGACTTTGCCTGGGACGAACGCGACGGCGTCATCGACACCGTGCTCGACCAGTTCGGCGACCGCGCCGCCATGGTCTCCAGCCACATCCTCTTTCAGCCGCGCATGGCCGTGCGCGAAACCGCCAAGGTCTTCGGGCTCACCGCTGCGGAGATCGGCCGGGTCACCCAGCGGCTGCCCTGGTTCTGGCGGGTCACATCGGCCAAATCCGACCTGATGGCCGACCTGCAAAACCGCCCCGAAGCCAAGGCCCTGGAGTTCATCCATCCCTGGCCCGAAATCCTCGCCCTGGCCCAGCAACTCATCGGCATCCCCCGTTATCTCTCGGTCCACCCCGGCGGCGTTGTGATCACGCCCCACCCCATCCGCCACTACGTGCCGGTCCAGCGCGCCCCCAAAGGGGTGCCCATCCTCCAATGGGAAAAAGACGCGGTGGAGGACGCCGGTCTGGTCAAGATCGATCTGCTGGGCAATCGCAGCCTGGGCGTCATCAGAGACGCTATCCATAACGTTAAATCAAATGGCACTCAATTCGACGAAATCCGTTGGGAACCGGAAGATGACGCCGATACCCAATCCCTCATGTCCCAGGGCGGCACCATGGGATGCTTTTACATCGAAAGCCCGGCCATGCGGCTGCTGCAGCAAAAGGCCGGCATGGGCGATTTCGAACACCTGGTGATCCACTCCAGCATCATCCGGCCGGCCGCCAACGAGTGCATCCAGGAGTACCTGCGCCGGCTGCACGGCGGCGACTGGCAGCCGATCCACCCCCTGCTCACCGACGTGCTGGAAGAGACCTTCGGCATCATGGTCTACCAGGAGGACGTCTCCCGGGCGGCCATGGCCCTGGCCGGTTTCAGCGACGCCGAGGCCGACGGCCTGCGCAAGGTGATGTCCAAAAAGGACCGCGCCCGCAAACTCGAAGATTACTACCGGCGCTTTGCCGGCGGCGCCCGGAAAAGGGGCGTAACGCCGGAGCAGATCGAAGCGGTGTGGCAGATGATGATGAGCTTTTCCGGCTACTCCTTCTGCAAGCCCCACAGCGCCTCGTACGCAAGGGTTTCCTTTCAGGCGGCCTATCTCAAATCCCATTTTCCCGCCGAGTTCATGGCCGCGGTGATCAGTAACCAGGGCGGCTTCTACAGCGCCTTCGCCTATGTCTCCGAAGCCCGGCGCCTGGGGGTGACCCTGCTGGGACCGGACGTGCAACAGAGCCGAAACCGCTGGACCGGCGCAGACCGAAGGATCCGGGTGGGTTTGATGGCCGTCAAGGGAATGAACCACAACACGGTCCGGCGCATCATCGACCAGCGCACCCGACAGCCGTTCAGCGGCCTGGGCGACTTTTTCACCCGCGTGCGCCCGGCCGAAGACGAAGCCGCCGCCCTGATCCATAGCGGCGCGCTGGACCGCCTGGCACCCGACCTTTCCCGCGCCCAGATCCTGTGGCAGTGGGTCCAGTGGCAGTCCCAACCCAAATCGGACGCCCGCACCCCCTCCCTGTTCGATCTTCATCAAGAACTGCCGGCCCCGCCCGCGCTGCCCCCCGATGACCCAATGACGCTCCTGCGCCGCCAATTCAGGGTATTGGGTTTTTTGTGCCGCCAACACCCCATGACCCTTTTCGCCGAAGCCGTCCGCAACGCCCGCACCGTCAAAGCCGCCATCCTGCCCCGCCACCTGGGCCGCCACGTACGCTTTGCCGGCTGGCTGATCACCGGCAAGGTAGTGCGCACCAAAGGCGGCGACCCCATGGAGTTCCTCACCTTCGAAGACGAAACCGGCGTCGTGGAAACGACTTTCTTCCCCAAAACATACGACCGCTTCTGCCACCTCATCGACCGGGGTCATCCCTATATCCTGGGCGGCAAAGTGGAACAGAACTGGGGCGCGACCACCCTGACCGTCAGCCACGTTCAACCACTGTCCGGTTAACGGCTTTCACAACCCATTAAAATATTTGACGATTATGAATCGGGTGGTATATATAATGCGTATATGTGCATTCGCATACGTTTGGAAACGATCTGTTGAACATCACAAATGCGAAGATAAACAGAATCTACTCAATCACTTGTTCGGCCAAAGAGTTCATAATTGGAGCATACCTTGAAGAATCTGGCTCTCTTTGACTTCGATGGAACTATCACGACTCGGGAAATGCTGCCCGAGTTTTTCCGGCTTGCGATTCCACGTGGTAGGCAGTTCATCGGTCAAATTCTGCTTGCGCCGTTTATCATCGGTTACAAACTTGGCATCGTCTCCGGCACTGTGGTTCGAGCTTTGATCGTTCGCTTGGGGTTCTCTGGCGTTCCATTTTCCCATTACGAACGAAAAGGTCTGGAATTCGCCACTTTGGTTCTGCCCCAGGTTATCCGTCCGGAAGCGCTGGAGTGGATTAAATGGCATAAGGGGCAAGGAGACATGGTCGTCGTGGTCTCAGGCTCTTTGGACATTTATCTCGCCCAGTGGTGCCGAAGCCAGAAAGTTGAATGCATCTGCTCGGTACCTATGGAGATACGGACGAGGACAAGGAACTATTGGCGCTTGCAAGCCGAAAGTTCTATCAGGGGCGAGAGGTCCTTGGGGCATGAGCGCCTTTAAGGTCGAACCATCCAGTGCACTGGGTTGCCATTCCGCTGCGCTGCATGGAAACCAGTGACTGGGTCGTTATGGCAAGGTGCAAAAAGAGTTCTTTGCCAATTAACAATTAATCTGGAGTTTGACGTTGTTTACAATACAGAATATCTCACTCATGTTGGTAGCCTTGTTTGCAGGGGCGAGCTTTGTACTCCAACAGGCAGTCAATTCCAATCTTCGTTTTGAAATTGGATCACCTTGGTGGGCTGGTTTCTTCAGCTACCTCGGAGGTACAATTGTTATGCTCGCAATGATCCTTTTAATGAGGGAGCCATTCATATCTGCCAAGCTAATTTTACGAAGCTCACTATGGTCTTGGACTGGAGGCTTATTTGGAGCCATTTATATAGCTATTTCCATCCTGCTTTTACCACGGATAGGCATTTTTACCGTAGTAGCATTAATAGTAGTTGGTCAGCTATCAACATCAGTAATATTTGACCATTTTGGCGTAATGAATGTCCCAATTCAGCCAATAACTGTTACACGAGTGATAGGAGCTGCTTTTCTTTTCATAGGGGCTTTATTGATTCGGTGGTAAGCTTCATCCAAATGATTCAATAAGTGTTCAAAGATGAACCAAACTCTAAGAATATTAATAAATAATCATTACAATAGCTTGTCGTTGGATTGCTGCACAAAAATGTTGCATCGCATTACCTAATCGAAAAAATATAAGAGGATGTCATGAGCATAAGCAAGGTCATTAATAAATATAAATTAAACGAACAACCTAATGATTTCTTATTTTGGTAAACAAAGACATATGAAGAACGTTTAGACACCTTAGAGCAAATTCGAAAAGAATATAATCTATGGAGATATAATGCTGAGCAGGGATTTCAAAGAGTTTATCGAATTGTTAAACGGGCATAACGTCAGATATCTAGTGGTTGGCGGGTATGCCGTCGCATTTCACTGATATCCGCGCTATACCAAAGTTCTTGATGTGTGGATTGAGCTCTCGCCGGAAAACGCCGAAAATGTTATAAAGGCACTTGAAGAATTTGGTTTTGGGTCATTAGGGCTCAAGCCTGAGGATTTCCTTGAAAGCGACCAGATTATCCAACTTGGTAATCCTCCGAACAGAATCGATATTTTAACGACATTAAAAGAAATAAAATTTGAGGATACCTCCTGAGCACAGTAAGGCAGACCTTAAGAATGAAAAGACTAATACTATTTTTCGAGATCATCACAATTTTTCTTTTAGGTTTTTTAATTCAAAAAGGCAGACCTATGGGCATATTTGATAAAATGTTTGGAGCGAAAAAAGTTATCCTTGAGAAGGATTTGTCTGAACATCGGCAATTTATCGATTCCCTTAGAAAACCAGCCATAAGAATTGAAAAAGCAGACGAAGCTGGTTTCAGCAAAATTGGAGGGTTGCCCATAGCGAATGCATCCTTTCAATGGCCGGTATGGAAGAAAAAACCATTAGCCTTCCTATGTCAGATTGATTTCACAACCATTCCTAGCTCAGAATCCATAATGTTACTTCCAAGAGATGGCACATTATATTTTTTCTATGATCAAGAACAAAACACGTGGGGGTTTAATCCAAAAGATCGGGGCAGTTGGAAACTTATCTATGTTAACGAAAAAAATGAATTAGAACCTATAAGCGCGCCTGCTGGGTTAAGGAAAGCGTACATTTACAAAGAGAAATATATAAAATTTTCCGAGGTCCTAACGTATCCTGACTGGCAAGATGACCGTATCGGCAAATTGAACTTAGATGATGCCCAATGTGATGAATATATGGAATTGTGCTCGTCAATTTTTAAAAACCGGCCGGCCCATCAATTGTTTGGCTATCCTTCACCTATCCAGGGAAATGACATGGATCTTGAGAGTCAGTTGGTTTCGAATGGACTTTATTGCGGTGATGCTTCTGGATACAATGACCCAAAAGCAAAAAAATTGGAACCAGGAAGACATGATTGGATCTTGCTTCTGCAACTTGATTCTGATGACGATGCTGGGATGATGTGGGGTGATGCAGGAAGGCTGTACTTTTGGATTCGTAAAAATGACTTGAAAAATAAAAATTTTAGCGGCGCATGGATGATATTGCAGTGTTATTAAACATGGTCGCCTACCCATAAATTCAGCGGACGCAATACGCCGTATCGCTGACTTAATCGTACGGGTTACGATCATATGCAACCATAGAGATTGTTTATGTATTTTTCAAAAAGGGCGATCCTGATATTAATTGTATTGATTTCCTGTGTCGGCTGCGATCAGGCAACAAAATCCATTGCTATTTCAAATCTTTCCGAGAGGGATACTTCTTCATATCTCGGTGATACACTCCGTCTTCAACTCACCTTTAATCGTGGGGCTTTTCTCAGCTTGGGTCATTCACTCCCTGAAAGTCTGCGGCATTCAATATTCACGGTCGGTATCGGTTTCTTCCTTATCGGGGCTTTAGCTTTTGCCCTGTTGTCAAAAGCCGGAACTTTTCCCGTTGTACTGGCCGTCTCATTAATTGTTGCTGGTGGGATCGGCAACCTGATAGATCGCATAATGAACGATGGTGCTGTTGTGGATTTTATCAATGTGGGCATTGGACCGCTTCGCACTGGTATCTTTAATATAGCCGATGTTGCGATTATGGGGGGCGCTATCATTCTGTTGTCATACACACTGCACAAGCAAAAGCAACATCGTTGACAATCTCTTCCAGCTGAACGCAGAAATCGCGCGCTTGCTGGAGCGTCCGTTCCTTCCGCTATGCGCCGGAGCAAGCCATTTGACCCGACAGCACTCGCCGGCCGTGACCATGCTTCCGGCCTGCTCCCATCCATAGTGCTCGCGGGTCATCGCCGCGATTGGAGCAAAGGGACCAGAATTGAAACAGGACATATTGAATCGTTACGAGCGGGATGACGTGGGGAACATCATTATCGATGTCACTGCGACACGGGTTGAGGACCTGTACAATGACTTCGATAAGAGCGCTCCCTATATTCGCAGGGATCTGGATCAGGATCTTGCGGACTATCTGATCGGCTGCGCCCGCGAATTGGCCCGCGCCCCGTTCATAATCCGGTTCGCCCTGGTCAATCCGCCGGATGACGCGAGGATGTCGCGTATTCGGCGAAGCTTGAATACCTACTTTTTATACCTTGCCGAAACCGAAATGCAGGGGATTCTGAAGATGTTTCGCCGTTCCGCAATTCTCTTCGCCGTCGGCCTCGGTATCTTGTTTGTCTCCGTATGGCTGAACCGGCTGCTTGGGCCGGAAAGGACGGTCACCGCCAATGTGTTTGCCGAAGGCCTCACAGTAGCTGCATGGGTCTCGCTGTGGGAGGCACTGGCCATCTTTTTGATTGAGTGGTTCCCCCTTCGTAAAAATATCCTGCTGTACAGACGCCTGGCGCAGTCCCGGATCGTCTTTCGTCCAACGGCGGAGGTAGAATCGTATGCTCGAAAAGAAAGCGCAGCCAACCCCACCAGCCCGGCTCTGTGAGCCTTTTGACGGCTCCGTAAACCCTATCGTTCTCCCAACTATCTAATATTTCGGTAATTTTATTGACATCAAACCGGTTCTTAACTATATCAGGGTGCAATCGAATAATGCATCACCCGAATCCAACACCGATGTTGCAAAACCCGATTTCCTCCGACCTATGCAACCTCGGAGTCAAAGCGCCTTGATATCTGCAGTCCCGGAAAGGAGGCCAACCGATCATACCCTGATCGGCACGCGCATATTAAGCGAGCCCCATCCTTGAAGAATCAATGGATTAAAGCGAAGAGGCGAAAAATGATACGGTCTATTTCGATCCACTTTCTATGGCTTCAACTGCTGCTCCTGGCCATGGCCTTTTCTTCTTTCGCGACAGAGCGGTTGAGGCTGGTGGTCGGTGGCGACCATCAAAACCCTCCCTTTGAGTTTCTGCAGCAGGGCGCCCCCACCGGCTTTAACGTGGAATTGATGCGAGCGGTGGCCGATGAACTGGGTGCCGACCTGGTGATCCGGCTCCAGCCTTGGGCCGAAGCCAGGAGAGCGCTGGAACTGGGACAAATCGATGCCTTGACGGGCATGTACTATTCAGAACAACGCAGCCGGAAGGTGGATTTTTCGCTGCCCCATACCATGGTCACCATGGGGTTGTACGTGCGCAACGATTCCCCGATCCAATCCATTGAAAAGATCCGCGGCAAAGAAGTGATCGTCCAGCGCGGGGACATTGTCGACGATTATCTTCGGGAGAAGGACATCACGCCCCATATCGTCCAGGTGACCGACCCGGCGGATGAGTTGAGGCTATTGGCTTCGGGGCGCCACGACTGCGTGCTGATGCCGTCGAGTCTGCAGGGTGAATATCTCATTCGCTCCCTCGGGCTCTCCAATATCAAGTCTGTCGGCACGAATTTACCGCAACTGCGCTATTGCCTGGCGGTCCCCAAGGGCAACGGCGCGCTGCGGTTCCGGCTCGACGAAGCATTGAACATTCTCAAGGTAAACGGCGCATACAAGAAAATATACGACAAGTGGTTCGGCATCTACGAAAAGAGAGACTTGTGGCAAACCGTCCGATACTTTGTCTGGGCAATGGCGTTAATTATACTGCTCCTCGGGGCCAGCTTTATCTGGTCCTGGTCGCTGCGCAGGCAGGTGCGGATTCGCACCGCTGAGCTGCGGGACAGGGAAAAACGCCTGCGCTTCACCCAGTACGCCATCGACAAGACCATTGACCAGGCCTTTTGGATGACGGCAGACGGCCGGCTCTTTTATGTCAACGACGCAGCCTGCCTTGCCCTGGGGTATTCACCCGAGACGCTGACCGCCATGTCGATCCCAGAGATCGACCCACGTCACCCTCCCGAGAAGTTTGCCGAATATTGGCGACAATTGCGCGAGCACGGATCGATTACCATGGAAACCGTTCACCAAGCCAAGGACGGCCGGATCTATCCGGTGGAAGTTCGGGCCAATCACGTCATTTTTGACGACACGGAGTACAATTGCGCTTTTGCGACGGACATTACCGAGCGTAAACAAACCCAAGCAGCGCTTCAGCGTGCGCGTGACGAATTGGAGAGAAGAGTAGAGGATCGGACGGCGGAACTGGCCGAAACAGTAGACGCCCTGCAAAAGGAGATTGCTGAGCGGGAAAAGGCGGAAGATGCGCTTCAACATTTAAACCGCACCCTGGAGCAGCGGGTCCGAAAAGAGGTGGCCAGCAACCGTGAAAAGGACGTCATGCTGATCCAGCAGAACCGCCAGGCTGCCCTTGGGGAAATCTTGGATCATATCGCCCACCAGTGGAAACATCCCCTGGCCACCATCTCACTTACCGCCTATCTGCTCAAAACCGCCCCCGCTCTGAACGAGGATACGGTCGTCGAAGAAACCGCCAAAATTACCCACCAGGTAAAACAGATGATCGAGATGCTAGACGACTACCGGAACTTCTACCGACCGGACAAGGAGAAGTCCGTATTCCGGATAAAGGAAGGCATCGACAAAGCACTCTCATTCATCATCCCCGTGCTGAATATCGAAGCCATAAAACTGGAAGCAGATGCCGATGGCGAACTGTGTGCACTCGGGTATCCAAAAGCACTGGCCCAGGTGATCCTCAATTTGGTGAGCAATGCCAGAGATGCCCTCAAGGAACGGAAGCAGACAATGCCGAGGATTGCCATCAGGGGCTTCGCAGAAGGCAGAAAGGCGGTGGTTTCCGTTACCGACAATGCCGGCGGGATAAGCGCAGACGCATTAGACAAGATCTTCGAAATAAACTATACGACCAAGTCTCAAAGCGGCGGCACCGGCATCGGGCTCTACATGTCCAGGAACATCATCGAACGTGATATGGGAGGGGAGCTCACGGCTGCCAACATCGCAGAAGGCGCTCAATTTTGTATACGGCTGCCCCTGGCCGAGCCCAATGCGAAATAAGGGTCGGCGAAATAAGGGTCGGGCCGCCGTAATGATTTGAAATACAACGAATTAGGAAATATTTTTGAGCCATATTTGGCCTTAGATTAGCATTTTTAATGTCCAAATTAGAACTCTAAGGGATACTGGTAAAAATGCCACGAGCAAAGCGATACTACATCCCGGGATGTGTCTGGCATATTACCCACCGTTGTCATAAAAAAGAGTTTTTGCTCAAATTTGCCAGAGATCGAAAGCGTTGGTTGGAGTTGCTTTATAAGGCCAAGCAAAGATATGGCTTGGTTGTGTTAAATTATATGGTTACATCAAACCATGTCCACTTATTGGTATCAGATGACGGGCATCGGGATACCATTGCCAAATCCATGCAGATGGTGGCAGGTCAAACCGGCCAGGAGTACAATCGGCGCAAGAATCGACGCGGAGCCTTTTGGGAAGATCGTTACCATGCAACGGCCATCGAAGGCGGATCGCACCTTCTTAATTGCATCGTATACATTGATATGAATATGGTGCGAACAGGCGCTGTGTCGCATCCATCAGAATGGAAATGGAGCGGATTTAATGAGATTCAAAATCCAAAACAACGCTATACGATTATTCACCACGAACGTTTAACTGAACTGCTGGGTTTTGATTCCATAGAGCTTCTTAAGATATCACATTCGAAATGGTTAGATGAGGCATTGCAAGTTGATCATCATCAGCGCGACAGTAAATGGTCTCAGTCCATAGCCGTTGGGAGTGAAGGTTTTGTTGAAAACATCAGACAAGAACTGGGGTTGAGGGCGATTCACCGGAAAGTCGACCAAACTAGCAATGGATTTGAACTTCGAGAGCCCGAATTTTCTTACACTGCTAATTTGGCCCCTGAAAGTGACTGTCTAAGCCCTGAAAATGGCTATCCATGGAATGTTTAAGGTTAAATAACCGGTAGTTGTGTCGGCCCGACCCGTGTCCAGACCATGAACGCTTTGTTCTATTTCACTGTTGATATCAATATTTACAATGGGACCTAATAAACCGTAAAAGATGATTAACAGGGCAATTATGTAAAAAATTGATAGAGACCAAAAGATAATTTTCCAGGCAACCATAGATTTTGCTTTATTGCTCATCTTTTTTACCTACTTTACTGTTTTAATGTTCAAAACCGCTCCCATGCCATCGATAGTGCTCACCTTCATTCCAAAAGATACCATCCCCATCTTATAGCCAAGTACCTCTTTAAGCGCATTTTTGCCATATAGCGGCGCCCAATGAATGGCATCCATACTCACATAAAGTATATAATTTTTCAAAAATGCTTTCTTTTCGTCAGAGCTCCACTCAGAAACACCTTGTGCGGTTATTCTATTGAGCTTCGCCAACTCTTCTTTGGAAAGATTATCAGGCATTTTTACCCTGAAGTAGAGCTTTTTCTTGGCAACCAATTCAATCTGGTTCTGTTTGAATTCCATGAAATCCGTATCCATGAAAATGGCCAATGGAATGATATCGCCTTTGTCGACATAGGCCACATAATTATTCAAGCTTCTTGTTTCATCCCACCCCTTTAATTCACTAAAATGGTGGACATTTCCGCGCTCAGTCGGTTTCGTCAGCACCTTGTGTGCTGAACACGCGTTCAAGGTGATCGTTGCGTTAATAATCAGAAAAGCCAGGATGCCACAACTTTCATGTTTAAAGGTCTTCATTGTTCTCTCCTTTCTCATCAGAGTATTCTATATATCCCACGGTTGGCATTGCAGATAACGAAATCTGGTTGCCCATGCAGGGTCTCTGAAAGGGATTTTTTCGTTTTAAGGATAGGTATGGGACAGCTGCGGTCGGTCGAATCTAGTTTTTTGTCGGGAACAACGCTTTCACGTTTCATATAATTCTACTCACAGAAACAGTTAATGATATATTCAGTTTGACGTCAATGTTACCTACTTTGAGTTGATTAAATCTATTTGTTTATTGTGAAAATTTGTAACCAAATGTAGCCAGCCAAATAATTTAATTGAATTAGGATTGGGATATTGAAATCAATATCAATGGACCTGCTTTAGATACCGAAATCATAAAGACCATCAAAAGCCTTTACTGTTGAAAAAATCGAAACAATCCGGCTATCATGGCAGGGCAGGCGGCAGGATGCCTTGCGGATCATCTTATTTAGACATGTACTAACTTTCTGATATAATATTAATTTATTGTTCTTTCGACCTGGTTACATTTGGTTACAATTTTACACAGATTTTACACAGATATTGTCGCTGGAGTGAATTACTTGGATATTTAGGGAGTTCTTTTTCGCGGGAGGTGGATCATCATATCTGCTGCTCAAATTTCGCAAGATCCCCGGCACCTTGGCTCAAGAGGCAATACGTTACCTCTTTTTGAAATAGATTGTAGGGGCTGTTCGAATCAATCATACATTGTAAGTTAAGTCATTAAAACCATGGATTGGCAATAATGGTGAAGCATTGCAAGAAAAACAGCATATTTTAGTTGTTGAGGATGACAAGCGCCTGTCCGTATTGATTCGGGACTACTTGCGGCAGCAGGGCTACCAGGTTGGCGGAGAACGCCGCGGCGATCGAGCATCCCAGCGCATTCTTCACGAACAACCGGCTCTGGTGGTACTGGACCTGACGTTGCCCGGTAAAGACGGCCTTACTGTGCTTCAGCAGGTAAGGGCGGACTATGGCGGTCTGATTTTGATTCTTACCGCCAGAGAAGATGATATGGACCAGGTGGCCGGACTGGAGATGGGCGCCGACGATTATGTCAAAAAGCCGGTGGAGCCTCGCGTGCTGCTGGCCCGCATTCGGGCCTTGTTGCGACGCACCCAGGGAGCGGATTCGAAACAACCGGAGCAATCAAATGGATATCCCGATGAACTTAACTTTGGCGGTCTTTCCATCAGCCGACAGGCCCATCGTGTCAGCTTGGAAAGCAAGACCATCGACCTGACCACCAACGAGTTTGAACTCCTTTGGCTGTTGGCGGCGAATGCCGGAACCATACTGGACCGCGATACGATCTATAAGGTGTTGCGCGGGATCAACTATGATGGGCTGGATCGCAGTGTGGATGTGTCCATATCGCGGTTGCGCAAAAAGCTGGGAGATGCATCTTCTCCTCCCGAGCGGATCAAAACTATCTGGGGCAAAGGGTATCTATTCGTAAAAGATGCCTGGTAGAACCAGATCCAAATGAAAAATACTGCAAAGCAAGTCTTCGATAGCTGCGGTTCAATTAAAATTAAGCAGAAGATTATACTCTGATGAAACGCCTTTTAACGTATCTTTACCTGTTTATGATAATTGTGTTTGTGGTGGTCCATTTTGTTATCAGTCCGATCTTTAATAAGATCTACTGGGACTATTTTAAACCCGATTTTGCTGACTACTGCAGAGATATCTTCAGAGGATCTTTCTACGTCATTGAAACAGAACTGAAGCGAACGCCCAAAGGGCAATGGGACCAGGTTGTCAAATCCATGCAATCGCATTTTAATTTTCCTTTGGCCATGTCATCTATTGACGCCTTATCGTTGCAGAAAACAGACAGATTGGATTTGGCCGAGGATAATGTGGTGGTGCAGTTTGAAGAAGATATGGTCATACTTCATCAGCGTTTGGGTGAAACCAACATGGTTTTGACGATGGGGCCTGTCCGTCCATTTGATTATGACAAATTCTTATTGGATATGATTTATAGCCTTGTTATCGTCGCATTATTTTCCATATTTGCCCTGCTCGTGGCTTGGCCATATGCAAATAGACTCCGGCGTATCAGCATTGCCGCGGAGGCCTTCGGCGAAGGCAATTTAGATGCCCGGGCCATCCTGCCCCCCCGATCGTCCCTGGCCCATCTGGCCAATGCGTTCAATAGTATGGCAGCCCGCATCCAAGAGCTTATTCGTTCTCACAAGGAACTGACCCATGCGGTATCCCACGAGCTTCGCACGCCTTTGGCGCGCCTGCGCTTCAGCATGGAGATGATCGCCACGGTGGATGAACCCGATAACAAAGAGAAGCATCTTGATGGGATGCGACGCGATGTGGATGAACTGGACCTTCTGGTGTCAGAACTTTTAACCTATGCCAAACTGGACAAAAGTTACCGTCCCCGGATGGAAGAGATGGATTTGGGTCCCTGGTTGAGCGACTTGGCGGTTGTTTTGGATGCTGAGACTTCTAAAGCGACCATTGAATGCCGCATCAGTAGTCCCGACCCTAAAGTGCCGCTGCTGGCCAGCCCGCGATTTCTGGAGCGCGCTCTCAGGAATCTGGTGCAGAATGCCGTCCTCCATGCAAACTCACGAATCCAGATCACCCTGAAGACAGTTGACAAACAAGCCATTATCCATGTGGATGACGACGGACCGGGCATACCGCCGGCCGATCGTCAGCGCATCTTTGAACCTTTCGTGCAATTGGACGCTCATCGCGATTCGGATGTTCCCGGCTATGGCCTTGGTCTGGCCATCGTGGATCGCGTGGCAAAATGGCACGACGGCAGCGTCACTGTCTCCGAAGCACCCATTGGCGGTGCACGCCTTTCCCTGAATTTACCGCTCACTGATAAGCGCCGAGACTAGGGGACATTCTTTTTCCATATTTCAATAACACCCTACCGCAAATGAACTTCGGCCACTGAAAATACGCCTATTCCACGTACATTGTGTTACAAAATCAAACAGATTTCCCACAGACCCTGAATTCAAAATGATGATAGAAGCGTGTGGTATTCAATACGACCTGTAACGCTTGTCGCATCCGGATTTATAAAACCATAATCCATATAATTGCAGGAGGCGAAAATGGCCCTAAAAAACTGGATGATCATACTTGGTATCGTTCTTTGGACGGCCGATCTATCAATCGCTGTCAACAAGTCAATGAGTCCGATGGAAACTTTGCAAGGATCTTTTGATCAAATTATCACGATATTAAATGACCCATCGTACAAAGCCGGACAAGAAAAGGTTACCCAGCGCAATAAAATATGGAGGATCGCGCGTCCGATCTTTAATTTTGATGAAATCAGCCGCAGGGTAGTCGGAAAACCTTGGAATCATTTTTCACCGGATGAGAAAAAACGTTTTTCGGTTGTCTTCTCAGATTTTTTAGGTTTCACATACATAGACAAGTTGCAAGGTGAATTCAATCAAGTACAAATAGATTTTGCCAAAGAGCTGGTCAGGGGATCAAAAGCCATAGTGCGGACCCGCTTGCGTCGTAAGAATCAAGAGATCCCTATCGACTATCGCATGCATCGGGTCGATGAATCGTGGAAGATCTATGACATTCTTTTGGAAGACGGTTTAAGCCTGGTTAAAAATTACCGGGTTCAATTCACTTCTATCTTAAAGAACAATACTCCGGCGCAACTGATCGAACAACTGGAAAGAAAGCTGGCCCAACAATATCCTTCGACATAGAAATCAACAACCACCCATAAAGCGGATGGCTCGGACTCTCGGCCATAGGTGTGGAACCAAGAAACACATCAGTGCTCAAAATTGATAAAATAGCATTAAAAAAACACCAATTCCTGAATTCCTGACCTTTTCCCTCGGGTGTGTGGCCCTTGGCAACTGGCATCGCCGGAGGAACCATCAAGGAGGATGAAACAAACAATGCCCATGATTAAAACCTTGAAAAATCAGTCCCGCCGTTTGCTCGAGAGCCGATGGTACCCATTGGTATCGGCAATGGTCGCCATGTTACTGGTGGCCGGAACCCTTGGCGCCGATATCCAATTTGACGATTATGTCCACCGCATCAAGTTCCAGGAGCCCAACCTCTGGCCCGGCGCTCCCAATGCCATCGTCGGCCTGTTTGCCTTTGGCAACGGCAATCCGGAACAACTCCACCAGGCCATGGAGATCGGCATGGTGCCGTGGTGGACCAGCAAAGCGCTCAAAGTCGCCTTTTTCAGACCCGTCACCGCTTTGACCCATTGGGTGGATTACCATCTGTGGCCGGACAACCATGCCATGATGCACCTTCACAGCATCCTCTGGTTCGGTGGTTTCGTGCTCATCGCCGCCCTGGTTTACCGCAGGTTCATGACGCCCTTCTGGGTGGCCGGCCTGGCGGCGCTGCTCTTTGCCATCGACGACGCCCACGGTATTCCGGTGGGTTGGCTGGCCAACCGCAATGCCCTGGTCGCGGCGGTTTTCGGCTTTTTGGCACTGATCGCCCATGACAGCTGGCGACGTCACGGCCACAGGGGCGCAGCGGTATATGCCCCCCTGGCCTTTTTATTGGGGCTGCTTTCCGCCGAAGCCGGGCTGGGCGCCGGGGCCTATCTGCTTTCCTACGAAATATTCATGGTCAAAGAGAAACTCCCCAAAAAAATCATGGCCCTGCTGCCCTATGCGGCTGTTTTTGTCGGTTGGTACACCCTTTACAAGATCCTCGGGTTCGGCACCAGCGGCAGCGGTGCCTATATCGACCCCGGTCAGCAGCCGCTGGCCTACCTCAATGTCCTTTGGGAGCGCCTGCCGGTCCTGCTCTATGGTCAGTGGCTCTTCCCCAATGCCTTTGTCTACGGAATGCTGCCCAAACCCTTCGCATATGGGGTGCTGGCGGCCATATACGCAATTTTAACCGGCATCGTCCTGGTGCTTGTTCCCATTCTTAAGCGGGATAGCGTATCCAGGTTTTGGGGTCTTGGAATGGTGTTGGCCTTGCTGCCGGTATGCGCCATGGCGCCGGACAACCGGCTGTTGATTTTTTGCGGATTGGGCGCCATGGGATTGTTGGCGCGCCTGCTGGCCGTCTGGTTTGAAAAGGCAGCGTGGCT
>JARRKU010000036.1:0-33492 GCA_037387725.1 Desulfobacteraceae bacterium | reverse complement strand
TTTTTGAATGTCTGGATTGGTTTTTTCGCTAGCATAAAGGGAACTAACTGATATGAAAAAAATGGCGAGGATAGAAAAATAAAATAAAGAGTTAGTTTTCATTTAATTATTTCCATTCATGCAATCGAGGTAGGACGGCCAGTTACCCGACCGCCCCCTCGCAGATCCCTGCGTGCGGTTTTCCCGCACAAGGCTCTTCAGTATTGTTCGCTTCGTACAAGAGCATTTCAGCTCCTGCGCCAAGCTGCGCTTGGCGCACTAACGTGTTTCTCACCTGACGGTGTGGAGCGCCAGCGTAACACCGGTCAGGTGAAGAAAATGGTTCGATGCCAGTCTATTGATTATTAACCTTATTGTCCTTCACTAATCTTATAATTCCACCGACCATTTCCATGGTATGTATCGCAACTTAATGAAAATACAGTCCCGCAATTATTACAGATAAATTCATATCCAACGATTTCATACCGCTCAATACATTTCGTGCATGCTAAATTACCATTAAGCATTTCTAAATTTGAATCTTTGCTTTTGCAGTAATAACATTTTTCTTTTTTCATTTATCGTCCTGTTTAACATGGATTAGACGACCCAATAGCCTCATTATTTTACGGCTGTTTAGCAGCCGAAATGGTATTATTGTGCTAATGAGTCCAATAATACCCCAAATTTCCGGTGTTATTGTGCTAATCAGCACAATAAAAAAATCGCTATTATGTGATAAAGGCTGCGATGTGAACATATGTTCCCTTTCGCAGTTTTTATTTGTCTGAACGGTTTAGGCAGTGTGTCTTTTAGGTAGCGTCCATCCATAAGTGGAGAATCTTGCCTGAGATCTGGACGGGCTGTAAATTCAAATCGACGGAATCTTGGAAATGTTGCGTGGATTTGAATTTGTTTCCCAATACCGAAAACTTGCGAGAGGCGCCATTTATGGACGGCACGATGTATCGTGACTGCTTATCAAATAGCGTTTGAAATGGAATATGTCAATGATATTATGGCATTTATCAGCACAGCAGCAGCTCACGCCGACCTTGGTGCTAAGATTTTGAGACCACCGCTTGTCCTCTTATAACGGGTTGCCTCTGGTCTGCGGCCATGCTGAATTGATCCTGAAATTGAAATCCAGAATTCATCTTCCTTTGTGTTTTGGCTTTGCGCCGGCCGATTTAGGCTGTATGTTGAATCATGTCTTAAGAGACAGGCAACCGGCATTGGGGGTTGGCGTGCGGCAGGGTTGATTCCCGGATATCGTCGACCGGCGGCGCCTTGCCTGGACAGGTTTCCGGAGGGAGGCCAGCATGGAAGCGTCCTCACCTTCCATTCACAAGCGGGATATATCAGGCGAATGGTTTCATGCCCTTGTGGAATCGGCGCTGGACGGCGTGGTGATCATGGACGACAAGGGGCGCGTCATCGGCTTGAATCCGGCGGCGGAAAAGATCTTCGGTTATTCCAGCGAACAGGTGACCGGCCGTCCGGTTTCCGGCACACTGATTCCTTCGCAACTGCGCAGGGCCCATGAGCAGGGGCTGGCTCGATTTTTGGCTGATGGCGAAAAATCGATCATCGGCCGGCGGATGAAGGTGACGGCCATGCGGGCGGATCGCTCCACTTTTCCTGCGGAGCTGGAGGTGATATCGATCAATCCCCAGTCCACACCGGTGTTCATTGCCTACATCCGCGACATTTCCGAGCGGGAACGGCTCGAAAAAGATCTGCGGCAATCCGTGCTCAACACCAAGAAGACGCTCCTGCAGACCATCCTGGCCATATCGCGGACCGTGGAGATGCGCGATCCTTATACCTCCGGACACCAGCGCCGGGTCGCCCACCTGGCCGCGACCATGGCCGAGGCGCTGAAGCTTTCCGAGGAGCGCGTGGAAGGGATCTTTCTGGGCGCCCTGATTCACGATATCGGCAAGATCGCGGTGCCCTCCGAAATCCTGTCACGGCCCGGCAAGCTGCTGGATGAAGATATCAAGTATTTGATGATCCACTGCCGCAAGGGCTACGAAATCCTGCACCCGGTCAACTTTCCCTGGCCGGTGGCGGAAATCGCGCTGCAGCACCACGAACACATGGACGGGTCCGGTTATCCCCAGGGGTTGAAAGGCGAAGACATTTTGCTGGAAGCCCGCATCGTGTGTGTGGCGGATGTGGTGGAATCTTTGACCGCCCACCGGCCCTACCGTCCCGCCCATCCCATGGACGAGACGCTGGCTTCTATCGATCAACGATCGGGCCAATGGTACGATCGCCGCGTGGTGGCGGTTTGTCATCAGCTTTTCGACTCCGGCTACAGCATCGATACCATCGACATGGACAAGTTGACCTGGCTGTCGTCTTGAGGTTCGCGTAAAAAGAAATTTGCATTTGATAATATGGAATTTCAATCGGTGGTGCCCCGCCCCTTAATCCCCTCCCGCGAGGGGAGGGGTATTTGCACCTTCTTCGAATCTGTTGTGCTTAGTGTGTCCCCGGAGCAAAAATTGGGTGAACACCTTCGCGGGGCCGGTCCGCATCAAAGGTTTCCAATTCAGACTATTTTCTTTCGCTCAGAGCATTGACAACAGCGGCGGCGGGCGCTATTGGTTAGCAAGCTAATTATTCGAAGGCTAATTAAAAACATGGAAGCGAAACCGGACACCCAAAAACCGACCCTGGGACATCTGCTGGCCAATGTCAGCCGCCTGGTGGGCAGCCGCATGCGGATGAAGCTTGAGGAGATCGGACTGCACCATGCCCAGGGGATGATTCTTTTTCATCTCTGGCGCGAAGACGGTATTCCCCAGAATGCGTTGGCCCAGTGCCTGCACATCACCCCCCCGACGGCGACCAATACGCTGCAGCGCATGGAGCGCGACGGCTGGATCCAGCGGCGTCGGGATTCCGGCGATCAGCGGGTGGTGCGCGTCTACCTGACCGAAAAGGCCGCTGCCCTGCGAAAGGAGGCCGGCGAATCCTTCCGGGAACTGGACCGGGAATTGACCGCCCAGCTCAGCGCGGAGGAACGCAAGATCCTCATGGCGTCGCTCTCCAAGGTGCGCGAATATCTGCTGCTGGCCATGCAGACGCCCGACCGCTCCGGCCCGGGTGAAGCGGGAAAGGAGCATCCGTGAAATCCCTCCCGCGCCTCTATCGATTCCTGCGGCCGTACCGCCGGCAGTCTATTGTCGCGCTGCTGATGCTTTTACTGATGGTGGCGGCCGATCTGGTCATCCCCCGGCTGACCCAACGGGTGATCGACCAGGGGATTGCGGCCCACAACCTGCCGGTGGTCATCACCACGGCCCTCTACATGGTGGCCGCGTCCACCCTTTCGGTGATCCTCGCCCTGGTGAACAATGCCCTTTCGGTGAAGGCCGCGGTGGGGTTCGGCACCGATCTGCGCAGCGCGCTGATGCGCAAGGTGCAGACCTTTTCTTTCGGAAATCTCGACCGGCTCCAGACCGGCCATCTCATCGTCCGTTCCACCAGCGACGTCAATGCGGTGCAGATCATCGTGATGCTGCTGCTGCGCATCATGACCCGCGCGCCCATCTGGGCCGCCGGGGCCATCGTGCTGCTCGTTTTCACCAGCCCGCGCCTGGCTGTGATCATGGCGGTATTCGTCCCCCTGATCGTCGCGCTGGTCTGGATTTTCGCCCGCAAGGCCCATCGCATGTACCGGTTGATGCAGAAACGGCTCGACCGGCTCAATACCGTGCTGCAGGAGAATCTCGCCGGGATCCGGGTGGTCAAAGCGTTCGTGCGCACCGTGCATGAGATCGGCCGGTTCGACGAAGCCAACACGGCGCTGATGAACCGAACCATGCAGGTCGCCCAACTCATGGCGGTCTTCCTTCCGCTCATGCTGCTGGTCCTGAACATGGCCATCGTGAGCGCGGTATGGTTCGGCGGCAAATTTGCGATAGCAGGAGAAATGTCTGTGGGACACGTGGTGGCAGCCATCAACTACCTCGCCTTTGCCCTTTTTCCCATCCTTTTGCTGGGGAGCATGCTGGGCCCGCTTTCCGCCGCCGATGCCTCTGCCGGCCGCATCCTGGAGATCCTCGATGCCGAGCCCCGGGTCCGGCCGGCCGAGCGGCCGGCAACGCCCGACACGCCAAAAGGAAGGATCGTTTTTGAAGGGGTCGGTTTCGGCTACGACGGAAACGGCGCGGAGCCGGTGCTGTGCGATGTCTCCTTCGCCGCCGAGCCGGGCGAGACGGTGGCGATCCTGGGAGCCACCGGATCGGGAAAATCGACCCTGATTCACCTGATCCCCCGCTTCTACGACGTGACCGCGGGCCGGATCACCTTCGACGGCACGGACCTGCGGGAGTTGGACCTGGGATGGCTGCGGCGCACGGTGGGGGTCGTGCTCCAGGAGGCGGTCCTTTTCAGCGGCACGGTGCGCGACAACATCTGCTTCGGCCGACGGACTGCCTCGGAAGAGGAGATCCGGACCGCAGCCCGGGCGGCCCAAGCCGAAGACTTCATCGCCGCACTGCCGAAGGGTTACGACACCGTCATCGGCCAGCGCGGGGTGACCCTGTCGGGGGGCCAGCGCCAGAGGATCGCCATTGCCAGGGCCCTGCTGGTCCAACCCAAGGTGCTGATCCTGGACGATGCCACCAGCGCCCTGGACATTGAAACCGAAATACGGCTCCAGGATGCCCTGGACCGGCTCATCGGCGTTTCCCAGGGCACTACGACCCGCTTCATCGTGGCCCAGCGGATCAGCACCGTGCTCCTGGCCGACAGAATTCTGCTTCTGGACCGGGGCCGGGTCGACGCCGTGGGAACACACCAGGAACTGCTGGACAGCAACAGCCTTTACCGCGACATCTACCGTTCACAGCTGGGCGAACCGCCCGGTGAAGAGACCGGCCGAAATGGGTGACAAAGCGACACAGCGACCCGGCCCCATGCGTGTGGCCGGCATTCCCGGACCGGGGGGCAGTGGCGGCCCCCAGGGCCGCACCATCGAGCGCGCCAAAGACGCCCGGGGCGCGCTGCGCCGCCTGATGCCCTATCTGCGCCCCTATCGCGGCGCCCTGGTGGGGGCAACCCTGGCCGCCGCGCTGGGAACGGCCATGGCCCTGGCCGCCCCCTTCCTTATGGGCCGCGCCATCGATCAGTTGTCTAAAAAAGACCTGGGCGCGCTGCTGGTGCCGGTCCTTCTCATGCTGGCGGCCTACGGGCTTTCCGCTGCGGCCCAGTTGGTCCAGGGCGTGGTGATCACCCGTATCTCCCAGAAGGCGATGCGGGCCCTGCGCGGCGACCTGTTCGGCCACCTTCAGACGCTGCCCCTCAGGTTCTTCGATACCAGCGCCCAGGGAGAGCTGATGAGCCGCCTGACCAACGACATGGACGCCATCAACCGGGTCCTCACTCACAACGCGACCCAGATCTTCACCGGCATCCTGACACTGGCCGGTATCCTCGGCATCATTTTCTTTCTCAGCCCCTGGCTGGCGGCGGGTTCGATGCTCTCCTTCCCCCTGATGATCGGGCTGGTGGGTATAGTGGGAAGAAAAACGCGCACCGTGTTCCGCAGCTACCAGGAACGGCTGGGGAGGTTGAATGCGGTGCTGGAAGAAACCTACAGCGGCCAGCGGGTGGTGCTTTCCTTCGGGCAGGAGCAAGATGTCATGGCCCGTTTCGACCGGGCCAACGAGGCGGTCCGCGCCACCGGCGTAAAGGCCATGACGCTGGCCCTGGTGGTGATGCCGATGATGGGGATTCTCTCCAATCTCAACGTGGCGATTTTGTGCGGGCTGGGCGGGTGGCTGGCCATCCGCGGGATGGTGTCCATCGGGACCATCGCCGCCTTTATCAGCTATTCGCGGCGCTTTGCCGAGCCGCTGCGCCAGCTGGGTAATCTGTACAACCAGGTCCAGGGGGCCCTGGCCGGGGCCGAACGGATTTTCCAGCTCATGGATACGCGTCCCGACCGGATCGATGCCCCCCGGTCGACGGCGTTCTCCAGGGTGGCCGGAGAGGTCGACATCGACAACATCTGTTTTTCTTACAAGCCCGGCGTTCCCGTGCTTCGCGATATATCCCTGCACGTTCGCCCCGGCCAGCGCATCGCTCTGGTGGGGCCCACCGGCGCTGGCAAGACCACCCTGGTCAATCTTCTTTCCCGGTTCTACGAAATCGATTCGGGAACCATCCGCATCGACGGCGTCGATATCCGCAGCGTCTCCCGTGACAGCCTGCGCCGGCAGCTCGGCGTGGTGCTGCAACACTCTTTTCTTTTCAGCGAATCGGTGATGGAGAATATCCGCTACGGGCGGCTGGACGCCAGCGATGAAGACGTGTTCGCGGCTGCGCGCCTGGCCCACGCCGACGGGTTTATCCGTCGGTTGCCAAAAGGCTACGGCACCCTTCTTTCTGAACGCGGCCAGAGCCTTTCCGAAGGTCAGCGCCAGCTGCTCTCCATCGCCCGGGCCATCCTGGCCGATCCGGCGATCCTGGTCCTGGATGAGGCCACCAGCTCGGTGGATACGCGCACGGAGCTTGCCATTCAAAAGGCGTTGAATGAATTGATGCGCGGTCGCACCAGCTTTGTGATCGCCCACCGCCTTTCCACCATCACCGGGGCCGATCAGGTGGTCGTGATCGACGACGGCCGAGTGGTGGAACAGGGCACCCATGACCAGCTGCTCGCCCGGGAAGGGGTCTACCGGCGCCTGTACCAGAGCCAGTTCAGGGACCGGGAGCGGCTGCGGGGTGCGAGCGAGAATTGAAGATCGGGGGAGATCCCACTAAATCAGGTGTGCGCCGTCACGATATGGGCTGGGGCATCGAACTCGACCATTCCGCTTCTTGTCACATATCGGCCAAGCACCTGCTCCGCTTCATTCAGGATTGACGCAATCTTTTCTTCGCTGAGCATGACGCCCATCACAGGGAGCCATCCTCGCAAATCAGCTTCAACCATCGCCTTGATGCCGGGAAATCTTGCGGTCCCGTGATAGGTCATGACGTTGACGGAATTCAGCCCGGTACTTCGAAAAAGATTTTTTAATTCATCCCGATTTCCCAACACGAAAGGCGCCCGCAATGCATCTGCGGCCGCTTTCCCGGCTTGATTTTCAAGCAGCGCCACTTCATCGGGATACGCTTCCGAATTCTCGAGCGCTTCCCATACGGCGACAACCAGGCGACCGCCGGGGACCAGAACGCGCAACATCTCCTGAAGCGCCTTGCGGCGATCCTGAAAGAACATCAAGCCGAACTGGCTGATGACCATATCGAATGAATGGTCCTCGTAGGGAAGCGATTCAGCCATGCTTTGCCGCCAATCAATCGTTGGCGCCAGCTCCCGGGCTACGGCCAGCATGCCGGGATTTGCATCGATGCCGGCCACAAGACCGCCGTTTCCCATGCGCTCCGCGGCAGTCCTGGCCAGGACACCGGTACCGCAGGCGACATCCAGCACGCGATGCCCGGGTTGAATCTTTGCTGCAGAAACCACTATCGGCGCAAATTGCTGAAACAGCGCCGGAACATGAAGGTCTTCGTAGGCCGCGGCCGCGGCTATCTCTTCCTCGGTAGCTGTTATTTTCATCTCCTGCCCTCCTGTTCCCTCCGATAGTGCGCTGAAACGCGGGAGGGGTAGCCAGTGTGCGTATGGCTGGACTTCACAAGTGCAGCCCAATCGATGAGCGTTTGTTTATGCAAAGACTATTCGTACAGGGTCTGTTTATCTTTGGCTTTGCAAGGTCAACAGGTCGATCCCGCTCAAGCATAGGAACTAGATAGGCACGACATTCATCACCGTCAAATGTGGTCATACCCCGGCGCGGTTTGTATCGAGGGCCGATTCCGACTTTCTCAGGCCTGTTCATCGATGCTTTTCAGGTAGGCGCCGGTACTGACGACTTGTGCATAGGCAAATGCCAGAGCGCCGTGGAAGGCCGCATGTACGTGAGCCGCCGGGACCTGGAGCCCGTTGAACTCGATGGCCCGGGCTGCCGTGGCGTCGTGCAAAACCGTGCACTTGAAACCCAGGTCGCTGGCCGCCCGGGCGGTTGCGTGCACGCACATGAAGGTCATCATGCCCGTCAGAACAAGGTCTTCAATGCCGGTCTCGCGCAAGTAAGAGAGCAAAGGGGTCTCCTTGAAGGCGTTGGGAAAATGTTTCGGGTAGACGATTTCACCGTCCTGGGGCTGTACCAGTTCGTGAATCTGATTGCCCCGGGTATCGGCCAGCAGAAAGTCCGCACCGGGCCGGATGCTTTCATGCCTGAAATGGATTATGGGCCAGTCCCTGGAACGGAAGGCATCCATGACCTTGCGGGCCTGTTCGGCGGCCTCGACAGGCGCCTCCAGTTCAAACTTTCCCCCGGGGAAATAGTCGTTCTGAATATCGATAACAAGCAGTGCGGTCTTATTCATGATAGGATCTCCTTTGGCAATGGGTTTGGATTTGATATAGAATATTAAGCAGGCCGGCAACGCATCACCAGTGTCAGGATCGACAAAATATATGCGAAAATCGACAAAGCTTGTGCGCCGAGCACCCATCAGGATAGCCATTCTGGCTTTGGATGGCGCGATCTATTCCAGCATCATCGGGCCCATGGACGTGTTTTCCGTGGCCAACGCACTTAATGCGGGCAGCGGACATCCCGATTTTGCCCAGGTCCGCATCCTCCGGGAGGGGCGGCGTTCCCCCCACAGCTTCAATCGCCTCTTCATGCACACCCAGGGCGGAATCGACACCGAAGATCAGTTCGATGTCGTTATTCTGCCGGCCATGATGAGGACCTGCGAAGCAGAGGAGGAGGCGTTCCCGGCTTTTCAGTCGACCCGACTGACGGATTGGCTGATCCGGCAGCACGCCGGGGGGGCCTGCCTGAGCTCGGTGTGTGCCGGGGCCTTTCTGCTGGCCCGGACCGGGCTGCTGGAGGGACGGAGCGCAACGACCCATTGGAATGTTGCCGCGCAGTTTCAAAAGCGTTTTCCCAACGTGCGGCTGCAGCCCCGGAAGATGCTGATCGATGAACAGGATCTCGTCACCGCCGGCGGGGTGACAGCCTATTTCGACCTGGCCCTGCATCTCGTGCGCAGATTCGGCTCCGTCGAACTGGCGGCCGGCTGCTCAAAATTTCTGCTCATCGATCCCCAGCGCGAGTCCCAATCCCCCTATCAGGCGGGCCTTTTTCAAAAATCCCACGCCGACGCGGCCATCCTCGCCCTGCAGGACTATCTGGAGCACCACTTTAAGGAAAGCGTGACACTTGAGCAGATGGGCACGATTGCCGGGCTGGAGCAGCGCACCCTGTTGCGCCGCTTCAAGTCGGCCACCGGAGATTCCCCCGTGGCCTATCTGCAGCGCGTCCGCATTGAAGCCGCCCGCCGTCAGCTCGAACGCTCCCGCGACACTATCGATGAAATCGCCTGGCAGGTGGGCTATGAAGACAGCAGCTCCTTTAACCGGCTTTTTAAAAAAATAACCGGCATGACGCCAGGCAGCTATCGCCATAAGTTTTCCCTGACGGTCATGGCGATGGAAAAATAATGAGGGGATGTTTACCTGGGGAGGGTATTTCGAACTAAGGTGCACTGACGGCCGGCAACCGCAATTTCCCTTGGTCGACGGCTTGAGGCCCCTGGCGATGCCGTCTGCCGGAGCCGGTCCACGTGTTCGGAACCATCCCCATTGCCTGAAAGGAGGAAAGCATGGTCCAATCCGCTTACGATCCCGGGGAGTCCTATCCGTATCCATTGATCATTAAAAAATTGCTGAACACGCCTTTGATTTATGCGCCAGACCAGGAGATTATCTACCGCGACAAGCTGCGCTACACCTACCGCGACCTGCACGACCGAATCCACCGGCTGGCCGGCGGACTGAATTCGCTGGGAGTCGGCCGGGGCGATACGGTTGCGGTCTTTGATTACGACAGCAACCGTTTTCTGGAGTGTTTTTTCGCCATCCCCATGATGGGGGCGGTCATGCAGATGGTCAACTGGCGCCTGTCGTCCGAACAGATCCTCTACACCCTGAATCACGCAGAAGCCAAAACAATCCTGATCAATGCCGATTTTCTGCCCATCCTGACAGGGATCCGGGATAAGCTTTCCCATGCGCGGGAGATTGTGGTCATTTCGGAAAACGGCGCAGCTCCGGAGACTTCCCTGGCGTACACGAGCCTGTATGAACCCCTTTTGACCGGCGCACCGGCCGGCTTCGATTTTCCGGATCTGGATGAGGATACCAAGGCGACCACTTTCTATACCACCGGCACCACCGGCGATCCCAAGGGGGTGCACTTCACCCACCGCCAGCTGGTGCTCCACACCCTCTCCACCGCCCTGGCGATTGGCGCTTACGAAACCATCGGCCGGTTCCGCTCCAACGACGTGTACATGCCGCTCACGCCCATGTTCCATGTCCACGCCTGGGGATTTCCCTATGTGGCCACGCTTATGGGCGCACGGCAGGTTTACCCAGGCAAGTACGAGCCGGCCATGTTGTTGAAACTGATCACAACGGAGAATGTCACTTTTTCTCATTGTGTGCCCACCATCTTGCAGATGCTGGTTGGCAGTCCGGCGGTGAAAGAGATGGACCTGAGCCGCTGGAAGGTGGTGATCGGCGGTTCGGCTCTATCCAAGGGATTGGCCCGCGCCGCACAGGAGCTGGGCATCACCGTCTTCACCGGTTACGGCATGTCGGAGACCTGTCCGGTGATCAGCCTGGCTCTTCCCAAGCATTTCATGCAGGATTGGGAGCAGGACCGGCTGCTGGATGTGATATGCAAGACCGGCCTGCCCCTGCCGCTGGTCGAAATGGAAGTCGTCAGCCCCGATGACGAGCCGCTGCCCCACGACGGCGCCACCGCCGGCGAGGTGGTCATGCGCGCCCCCTGGCTGACCCAAAGCTATTTCAAGGCGCCGGAAAAGACCGCCGGGCTCTGGCGCAACGGCTGGCTTCACAGCGGCGACGTGGGCCACATCGACCCGGAAGGATATCTACAGGTCACCGACAGGATCAAGGATGTGATTAAAAGCGGCGGCGAGTGGATCTCCTCACTTGATTTGGAGAATATCATGAGCCAGCATGAGGCCGTTCTGGAGTCCGCCGCCATCAGGATCAAAGACGAAAAGTGGGGCGAGCGTCCCCTCCTGCTCGTCGTGCTCAAACCGGAGTTCAAGACCAAGGTGTCGGAGACGGATTTGAAGGCCCACATGCAGGCAGCGGCAGAAGAAGGCCTGCTGCCACGCTACGGCGTACCGGATCAATATCGGTTTGTGGATGAACTGCCCAAGACAAGCGTGGGCAAACTGGACAAGAAGGTCATGCGCAGGATGTATCCATAAGATCGCATCTTAACCCTATGGTTGCATAAAAAAGATGGCATAAAATAGACAAAATCCTCAAATCCACCATCGGTTTGTTCCTCGAATGGGGTCCTGATTCAGTGTAATTTTATGACTCTCAAAGGGTTACAGGCTTTTTGCCATCTTTTTTATGCAACCATAGGGTCAGAACAGGCGCCCAATGGGAATACACCTGTATCGGCACTGTTGAATCCACCCCGACCCCGGTGGAAACGTCGACTGACAATCTTCATGAATCAAGTAACAAATGCGACCGGGATCAAAAACGAAGGGGGCGCATGGTTTTCGCGGACCTCCGGGGTTGTCACATCCTTGGGGATTTGGACACGTCCTGAAGGGAAGTGCGGCAATCGAACTTTCTGCCTGTAGCGTCAATTCGGATAGGTCCTCTTTGTTCGCCAGCGCAATACGATCAAGTCGATCTCGCAGGGTCTGAAACTCCTGTGCTAATTTGTATTCCGTCCTCCGGTATTGCGCGACCCGATGCTCGATCTTTTGAAAGCGCCTTCCGAATTGACTTGCGTCGGAGGGTTTCATGCTGTGAAAAGCAAGCGGCCTTGCAAATAACGAAAGGAGCAAGTCGCGCTCGGATGCTTGCACCTTGTACTCTGATCGCCAATTGCGCACGTCGTCGGCGATTTGTTGGAGTTCAGAAATATTATCTGCAAAACGCGACTGCAGCATGCGGGCTTGTTCTGCAATATTGTGTCCTGTCTCATTGTCGTTTGGGCGCACCAACTTGGAGCAACCACAAATGAATACGAGAATGACAATGGCACACAATGCGATCGCAAACTGTTCAAGTGTCTGCGCGGTCGTCTTCATATGTTGATTGCCTTTCTGTGAAGCAGCGAATCCGGCGGACAAATGATTTGAAGCCATTTCGCTTATGATTCGGCCGGTATGACAGTGTTAATGTATTCACCGATGATTTTACCGACTTCTGTCGGTATGAACGAATCAAGGGTTCCCACTGTCACTCTGGTCCAATAGATATCCGTATCCGTTGAGATGACCATTTCATGAAATACCGTTTTTGACGCACCATCTGTCAATTTAATCCGTACCGTCATGAAGGGTATTTTTGAAATGGGTCCAAATAAGAGTCTTGTCGCTTTGCTTGAAATATACATATCTTCTATTAATCCGTCGACCACGCAGGTTCTGTCGGGATAAGACGGTGCCGGCGTATCCGAAACACGGTCATAAGCACCTACAGTGCGCAGATGATTTATTATGGATTTTTCACAAAGCGCTGCTGCATCAGGATAACTCTTTTTCAGACGTTCCGAAATTTGAAAACTGTTCAAAACGATATTGCGATACGACACGTTTAATGGTTTTGCCGCACGGACGCTCTCAATATTGGCGTCCTCCAGGCGATTGCCGACAATGGCGTTGGTCGCTGGTTTGATGTTCGCTGCAAATGCGGCGAGAAAGTCGGGATCTCGATCATTTAACATCTTAATGATATTTTCATTGCGAGATTTTTTTGCATACCAGCGCGCATCACGGCCTTCTTTATTTGTTTTCTCAATATCTGCGTTATGCATCATCAGCAAGGCAACAACGTTTTCATATTCATAGGAAACGGCGTATTGTATCGCCGTCCAGCCATTGCTATCTTGAATGTTAACGTCAGCCCCTGTTTCACACAATTTTTGCACGATCTGCGCATTGCCGTTATATGCAGCATATAACAAAGGATTAAAGCCGCCCTGATCCTTAACTGCTATGTCGGCGCCTGCATCGATAAGCATGGACGCAGTATGGGAATGGTTTTCGGAAACAGCCGCCAATAGAGCGGTCGAGCCATAAGCGTTAGCAGTTGAATTTACATTCGCGCCTTTTGCAATTAATAATGAAACCACTGGATCGTAACCTTTGGCTGCAGCTTCATAGAGCGCCGACCCGCCCCCATCCCATTTCGCATCAATATTTGCACCCGCATTGAGCAGAAGTTCAACCAGTCTAGCATTATTATGCCAGGCTGCCGCAACAAGGGGAGAGAAACCGGTTTGGTCTTGAATGTTCGCGTTTGCACCGTTTTCGATCAACACTTTGGCCAAAGATAGATTATCGCTCCCTACAGCATGCAAAAGGGGTGAGACACCGGATGGGTTTTGAATGTTTGTATTTGCGCCGTTTTCAATCAGCATCTTCGCCAAACCGATATCTTCGCACTCTACAGCATGTAAAAGGGGTGATGATCCCGTTTTCGGATTTTGGAAATTTGCATCAGCCCCATGGGAAATCAATAGCATCGCAATATCTGCATGACATCGATATGCTGCCCCAAGAAGCGCACTATCCCCATGACCTGAGAGCAAATTTACGTCAGCCCCATTGTCCAGGAGGAATTTTACCAGATCTAAATGCCCCTGGGTGGCAGCGGCACTCAAAGCGGTCTCATTCCAATCGCCGCCTTTCATATTCACATCCAAACCTTCTTTGAGTAGATTCTTTATGCGATGGACATCTCCTTCATACGCCGCATTGATCAGCGGAGGATTCGAGGCGCAGCTTAAGAAAACAGTCATAATCAATACAGTTGAGATGATAGAGATAACCATTCGAAGCATAACAAGAGCCTTTCTTAAGCTATTTCAGAATATTGAGCCCGGTCAGCACCATTTTCGAGTGACCAAAAGACGGTGGCCTTCAATAAGCATTGGGTAGCTATGCGTTGCCTTGACATGTCAATTCTTGCTCGTTATTCACCATTCTTCAAGAGGAGGATGTGATTTATTTCATTCTTTTTCTCAAAAATGTGATATACAGCCGGTGCTTTAGTTCAGCATGACCCGGCCCATCGTTTTGGCCGGGTCTTTTTATGGCGACAGATAGGCTCAGGTTTGCGGGAAGGGTCGGCTGTTGGCCGGCCATCGGTGCGTGCATGCCCTGCCACGGGATGCCGCCCAAAAGATGGATTCAATCGCAAACAGGAGCTTTGCCATGATCGACGCATTCGACGCGATCGGCCTGCGCCCGGAATTGGTGCAGACCCTCACCGAAATGGGATATTGCGTCCCGACCCCCATTCAATCCGAACTCATACCGGTCATGCTGGCCGGCCACGATGTCATCGGCCAGTCCCAGACCGGCACCGGCAAGACGGCGGCCTTTGGCCTGCCCATCCTGCAGGCCCTTCAAGGCGGCCGGGGCCATGTGCAATGCCTGATCATGGCCCCCACCCGCGAGCTGGCCATTCAGGTCGCCGATGCCATAAGCCGGTACGGCCGCCGCCTGGGCGTCAAGGTTCTGGCCCTGTACGGCGGCCAGCCATACGCTGCCCAGATCAAAGGCCTTAAAAAAGGCGTCGACATCGTCGTGGGTACCCCCGGACGACTCCTGGACCTGATTCGCCGCAAGTCCCTGGACTTGAGCCGGGTTTCCACCGTCGTCCTGGATGAGGCCGACGAGATGCTCAGCATGGGGTTCATCGAAGACATCGAAGCGATCCTGCAGGCCACACCGGCCCAGCGCCGGACCGCACTGTTCTCAGCCACCATGGCCGCACCGATTCAGCGCCTGGCCGGGCGCTATCTTCGCGACCCCCGCACTTTCACCATGGGGCGCCGGAAACTGACGGTCGCCACTGTGGAGCAGCGCTACTACCTGATCAACGAATCGGATCGCCTGGCGGCCCTCACCCGGCTGTTCGAGGTGGAATCCATTGTCAGCGCACTGGTGTTCGCCCGCACCCGCGTCGGCACAGGAGAATTGGCCGGTGAACTGGTCAGCCGGGGATTCCCGGCCGAGGTCCTCAATGGCGACCTGGGCCAGGAGGCCCGGGAGCAGGTCCTGGAACGGTTCCGCAACAACCAGATCCAGGTGCTCGTGGCCACTGACGTAGCCGCCCGCGGCCTGGACATTGACCATGTGAGCCATGTTTTCAACTACGACCTGCCCCAGGACCCGGAAGGGTATGTGCACCGCATCGGACGCACGGGAAGGGCCGGCAAGTCGGGTGTGGCCATCTCTTTGCTGACGCCCAGAGAGCGCTGGTTTTTGCGTAAAATAGAAGCCTACACCAAACAGAAGATGACCCCCGGCGTTCTACCCACCGAAGAAGAGATCCGGCAACGGCGGGATCAACGGCTGACCGAACAGATGATGGTCTGGTTGCGCCGCGGCCGGTGCCAGCGGGAGCGCGACATGGTGGCGAAACTGGCCGAGGAAGGCCATGATCTGAACGACATCGCGGCGGCAGCCCTGAAGCTGGCCTGCGCCGGCGAAACACAGCGCCCCATCGCTCCCATCGGCGAGCCGCCGCAAGTGCGTCCCAAGCCGGCCAAACCGGCGGGCAGGCACCTGCGACGCGGTAAAACCGAGGCCCCCGGCCGCACCTCGCATGAAAAGGGCATGGTCCGCCTGGCCCTCAGCAGCGGCAAGGGCGACGGGCTCAAGATCGGCCATATCGTCGGCAGCCTCTGTCACCATGTCGATATCCCCGGCAGCTGCATCGGCAAGATCTGCATGGATTATCGCACCACCTATGTCGATGTGCCGAAGGAGATGGTCAGCCTGGTACTGGCCAAAAAAACGACCTTCCGCATCGGCCGGAAGCGGATCGATATCCAACGCGCTTAAGGGCTCGCGAAAAAAGAACGTCACATTTTTATGCGCCGATGCATCCTGCCCGGCGGTGTTACCAAACAGGCGCCTCAACACCTGAAAATGTAAATTTATTTTTGCGCGAACCCTAAGCGCTGCGAGCCTCCCAGCGTTTGTCCAGGTAATAGAGGATAGGAACCGTCATCCTTGAAAAAAGCAAAGAGGCGATCTCTCCGGCCATCAGGGAGATGGCCAGGCCCTGGAAGATGGGATCGAAGAGGATCACCGAGGCGCCCACCACCACGGCGGCGGCGGTGAGCATCATGGGGCGGAAGCGCACGGCTCCGGCGTCCACCACGGCCTGGTCCAGGGGCGTCCCCTCGCTGACGCGCAGCTCGATGAAATCCACCAGGATGATGGAGTTGCGCACCACGATACCGGCGCCGGCGATGAACCCGATCATGGAAGTGGCGGTGAAGAAGGCGCCCATGGCCCAGTGGGCCGGCAGGATGCCGATGAGGGAGAACGGGATGGCCACCATGATCACCATGGGGGTGGAAAAGGACTGGAACCAGCCCACCACCAGGACGAAGATCAGCACCAGCACCACGGCAAAGGCGATGCCCATGTCCCGGAAGACTTCGTAGGTGATGTGCCACTCGCCGTCCCACTTCATGGCATACTGGCGGTCCGAAGCGGGCAGTTCGGCGGTGTGCTGCCGGATGCCGTATCCTTCCGGCAGTTGGAGGGCATCGATCTTCTTGCGCATCTCCAGGATGGCGTAGACCGGGCTCTCTTTGGCACCGGCCACGTCGCCGATCACGTAGACCACCGGCATGAGGTTTTTGTGGTAGATGCTCTTGTCGGGGGCCGTCATCTCCGCACGCACCAGGGAAGAGAGCGGGATCAGGCTGCCGTCGGCGGCCTGGAGTTTCAGGCCCTCCAATTTCTTCACATCGGCCCGCTCGGCCAGGGGCAGCTTGACCATCACCGGCACATCTTCCCGTTCCCGGGGCTGGTGCAGCAGCCCGACCTGCCGGCCGGTGAGGGCCATGCTCAGGGCGCTGCTGATGCGCTGGGGTGTGATACCGTGCAGGGCGGCTTTTTCCCGGTCCACCCGCAGGCGATACCGGAGGTGGTCTTCTTCCATGAACCAGTCCACATCCACCACGCCGGCCGTCTCTTCGAAGATCTGCATGATCTGCCCGGCAATCTCCCGCTGGCGCTCATAGTGGGGTCCGTAAACTTCGGCCACCAGAGTGGAGAGCACGGGCGGGCCGGGGGGGACCTCGGCCACTTTGATGCGGGCGTTGTACTTGCCGGCGATGCGGACCAACTCGGGCCGGACCCGCTTGGCGATGGCATGGCTCTGCTGCCGGCGCTTGCCCTTGCCCACCAGGTTCACCTGGATATCGGCTTGGAAGGGCTGGTTGCGCAGGAAGTAGTGGCGGACCAGGCCGTTGAAGTTAAAGGGGCCGCTGGTGCCCACGTGAATCTGGTAGTCGGTGACTTCGTTGACGGTGGCCAGGTAGTCGCCCATGTCCTGGGCTGCCGCAGCCGTGGTCTCCAGGGTGGCGCCTTCGGGCATGTCGATCACCACCTGAAATTCGCTTTTATTGTCAAAGGGCAGCATCTTCACCCGCACCAGGCCCGCGCCCACCATGGCGCAGGCGGCCAGCAGCAGGGCCACCACCCCGGCGAGAAAGAGCCAGCGCCATTTGCCGTTGTGGATCAGCGGGTCCATGACCCGGCGATAGAGCCGCGTGCTCCAATCCTCCTGAGTGTCACCATGGGAATTGGCATGGGCGCCGCCGTTGGATTTGAGCATGCGCACGGACGCCCAAGGGGTCACGATAAAAGCCACCAGCAGGGAGAAGATCATGGCCGCCGAAGCCCCCACCGGGATGGGGCGCATATACGGCCCCATGAGGCCGCCCACAAAGGCCATGGGCAGAATGGCGGCGATCACCGCCAGGGTCGCGAGGATGGTGGGATTGCCCACTTCGTCCACGGCCTCCACGGCCACCTTGAAGCGATTGCGGTCCCGGTTTTGCGGCAGGTGAAAGTGGCGGACGATATTCTCCACCACCACGATGGCATCGTCCACCAGGATACCGATGGAGAAGATGAGCGCAAACAAGGTGATGCGGTTGAGGGTGTAGCCGTAGAAGTAAAAGGTGGCCATGGTCAGGGCCAGGGTCACGGGAATAGCCAGGGCTACGATCCCCGATTCCCGGCGCCCCAGGGTCAAACCGATCAGCAGGGTGACCGACACCACGGCGATGGCCATGTGGTAGAGCAGTTCGTCGGACTTTTCCTTGGCCGTTTCCCCGTAGTGGCGGGTGACGGTCATCTGGATATTGTCCGGGATGATGGTGCCGCGCACGTCGTCCACCCGGTGCAGCACTCTTTCCGCAATGGCGATGGCATTGGTGCCTTTGCGCTTGGCCACGGTCACCGTGATGGCGGGGAAGCGGCCGTGTTTTCCGATGTTTTTCTCATCGGCGGCCGGACCGGTGCCGAAGAAGAGATATTGCGACGGTTCTGCGGGTCCCTCGGTTACGGTGGCCACGTCCTGAACGTAAACCGGACGGCCGCCGTGAATGCCCAGCACCACCCGCTGTACGTCATCGATGGTTTTTAAAAAGCCGCCCACGTGAACGGTGACCCGCCCTTTGAGCGACGGGTAGTCGCCGGCGTCGGCTTCCTGGTTGGCGGCCTGCACCATGGCGGCGGCCCGTTCCAGGTCGATTCCCACAGAAGCCAGTCGGACCGGATCGAAAAGCACCTGGACCTGGCGATTGGCGCCGCCGATCATGGTGGTGATGGAGACGTCCGGTTCGCGCTTGATCACGTTTTCCACCTCGGCCGCCACCCGGCGGAGCATGTAGGGGCCGGTCTCATCGGACCAGAAGGTCAGGGCCAGGATGGGCACGTCGTCGATGTAGCGCGGCTTGATCAGCGGCGGCGCCACGGCATAGGGGATGCGGTCGTAGTTGGCGGAGAGCTTGGATTGCAGCCGCACGATGGACTCTTCTTCATCCTCGCCCACGTAGAAGCGGACCACGGCCATGCTCATGCCGGGGCTGGAGGTGGTGTAGACATACTCCACGCCGGGAATCTCCCAGAGCAATTTCTCCATGGGGCTGGTGATGCGCTGTTCCACCTCTTTGGCGTTGGCGCCCGGCATCTGGACGAAGATGTCGATCATGGGGACGATAATCTGGGGCTCTTCTTCCCGCGGCAGGGCGATCACGGCGGCAATGCCCAGCAATACGGAAGCGATGATCACCAGGGGAGTCAACTTGGAATCGATAAAAACCTGCGCAATCCGTCCGGCTGTTCCGGTGGTCTTTTTCATCCGTCCCTCCGCTGCTCAACCTTGGCCCCATCTTTCAACTTCAGCGGCACGTCCGAGACGTACTGTTGATCGGCCTGCAGACCGGAGACGATCTCCATCCGGTCGCCATAGGTTTTTCCGGTACGCACCAGGCGGAAATGGGCGATGCCTGCGCTGTCCACTTTATAAATACCGGTGAGCTGGCCTTGTTCCACAATGGCGGTTTTGGGCACCAGCAGCATGCCCGAGTCGGCCAGCGGGATAGCCACCCGGGCAAACATGCCCGATTTGAGGTCCAGACCCGGCGGCATGGCCACCTTGACCTGGAAGGATCGGCTGCGGGCATCGGCCATGGGAACGATCCGGCCCACCTCGCCCACGATCTCGCGGTTGTTCAGGGCCGGCACCTTGACTTTGACTTCCAGTCCCGTGTGCACAGCCTGGATATGCCGCTCCGGAAGGACCAGATCGGTCCAGAAGAGTCCCTGCTGCTCGATGGAGAGAAAGGGCGTGCCCGGAGAAGCCAGGTCGCCGGCGTTGATCAACTTGGCCACCACCCGGCCGTCATAGGGCGCCCTCACTTTGGCATCCTTCTGGCTGACCCTGGCCGCCGCCACCGCGGCCTGTGCTTCGCGGTGGCGCGCCAAGGCGCGGTCGAATTCCTGCTGGGAGGCGGACTGCTCCTTGAGCAACTGCTGATAGCGTTTATACTCCTTGGCGGCTACTTCGGCATTGGCCAGCGCCTGTTCCATTTGGGCCCTGACCTGCCGCTGATCGATGGTTACCAGTAGATCGCCTTTTTTAATCATGTCCCCTTCATGGACATGAACCGAGCGCACCACCCCCATGAGCTTGCTGGAAAGGGTGCTCGACGTCCTCGCCGTCACCGTTCCCACGGCTTCATAGAAGAAAGGTTGTTGCGTCACCTGGGCCTTAGCCACCGGCGCCTTGACAACAAGACCTTCGCCGATGGGGGTGACCCCCGGCTCAATCTTTTCGCCGCAGGCCACGAGTCCCGAAAGCAGTAAAACGACCGTAACACCCCAGAAAATGTTCCTTTTCATTATTTGCTCCATTGCTTTCCTCATTCGCAATTCAAACTTGCTCCTAACGACCGGATGGAATGTCGAATATCGAATAAAGAACCGCAGAATTTCGAAGTAAGGTATTCTGCCATTTTATAATTTAAAAGGCAGAGCGAAGCGATTCCATACTTCGACATTCGACATTCCTTGTTCGATATTCTGCGGTTCACTTCTCCTGATTCCCCTGCTGTTTACCTAAAGTCTTTGTCAATCGTGCCCGACGCCAGCGCCAGCTCGATCCTGGCCACTTTGTAGTCGTGCAAGGCCCGGAAGTGCCGGGTGAGCGCCTGCTGCAGGGCGACCTGAGCGTCCATCAAATCCACGATGGTCAGCAATCCGCCGGCATACCGGTTGCCGACGATGCGCAATCCTTCTTCCGCCTGATCCACGGCCTGTCGGGCCACATCGATGCTCTGCCATGCGCTTTGCGCCTGGTAGTACGCCTTTTGGGTCTCCACGCGCACGGCCAACACCAGGCTGCTCTTCAAGGCCCTGACCTGGGCGGCCTTGGATTTGGCCGCGGCAGCCTGGGAAGAGATCCGTTGACCGCTGTACAGGTTCATGCGCACCACGGCGCCCACCGCATAATTGTCCTGGCTGTCGCCAAAGTCTTCCGAATTGAGTTCGTAGTTGCCCTGGAGGGCCAGTGAAGGCCAATGGCCGGATTTGGCCTTGGCCACCCCTTTTTCGGCGATGGCCATTTGAAGGTCGGCCTGCTTCAGCTCCGGCCGCTGATCCAGGGCCCGGTCCATCCACAGGATGAGATTGCCTTCGGTTGCCAGGCAATGGGCGAGTGGCGTGGCCGGCGCCACCGGCTCGGTATCTTCGCGTCCCATGACGGCGTGCAGGGCTGCCTGGGCCACCTGGACATGGCTGTCGGCCATCAGGCGCTGCTGCTCCAGGTCTGCGATCCGTACATGGGCCCGCAACACGTCGCTTTTAACGGCCAGGCCGCTTCGGAAGCGGTCCTGTACCAGTTTGAGATGGGCATTGGCGGTGGTCAGGGATTGTTCGATCACGTGGCGATTCTCTGCGGCCAGGAGCAATCCCACGTATGCCCTGGCGGCCTGGGCGATGATTTGCTGCTCGGTGCGCTGCAGGCCGAGTGCCGCCATCTCCCGGGAGTGCCGGGCCTGCTGCCATCCGATACGCGTGCGGCCGCCGTCGAAAAGGTTCCAGGAGAGTGACAGGGCGGTATTGAAATTGTTAATGGCATCCGGATCATTGAGCTGGTCCGGATTGAAATCCGAAGTCTGAATGATGCCCTGGTTAAGCTTGGTGCCAAAGGCCCACAGCGGACTGTTGGTGCGATTGAAGGTCTCGGAGAGCTGGACCTGGGGCAGCAGTCCAGATCGGGAAGCGGTTACCTGGGAGGCGGCCGCCGCGACCTCATGGCGGGCCGCCACCACCTGGGGGTTGTGGGCCGCCGCTGTGGCAATGGCCTCGGGCAGGGTCATGGACTGAGCCTGGGCCCCGGACACACCGATCAAAAGCAATAGTATTAATAACCATGGCACGTTGCATACCTTCATTCACCGTCTCCTTCGTCTCATGTTGCGCTATGGCCCCTATCGAAGAAAAACCGCTAATCCACCGTATTGCGGAACTCGCCCAGCATGTTGGGGTGATGGATGGGGTCTTCCATGTCGATGGTATGGCACACCTTGCAATTTCGATTGCTGCCCAATGGATAAGGCGATTTTTGATATTGGCGCGGGGCGATGACATCCTGCTGCGGATCGTAGGGATTCCGCGCCGGGTAGAGTGCATGGGGGCTGCCATGGCAGGTCCCGCAGAGGATGCCGGCATCGTCGGATCGCAAACGGAACAGCGCTTGCTCACTGGCTGTCCGCTGCTGCGGGGTTGTTTCGTCGGTGTCCGGCGGTTCGAATTCCACATGGCAATGCAGACAATCGGGTTGGTTGAACCAAGGTGTACGGGCCGGCACCTGCGCCAAAGATTCGCTTTGGGTCGGCCGGATCAAGGCCACCAACCGCTCCGCCCGAGGCTTGCCGGCGGCCGCTTCGGCCTTGAGCAGGCCCAGGGCATGGTCTTCCATCGGGCCGTGGCAGTTGACGCAGGTCATTTCAAGGCTGTTGTGGATGCCGCGCAGCATTCGTGTGGCACCCTGGGGATTTCCCGGGTGGCAGGCGTTGCACGCCTCCTCTCCCCTGCGGGTCAGGTAAAGGGCATGGAAGCCATGAACGGCGGCCGAAATGTTCAGCATCTCCGGGCGGCCTTTGTCCCCCCGCAGCCCATCCCCATGGCAGCTTTGGCATCTCACCGGGCGGCCCTGGTCCGCCTCTTTCTTCAACTGGGTCTTGCTGATCCGGTCATGCACAGTCAAAATATCCTCTGCTGTGGTTTTTGAAATCCCGGCCTTTTGGTCCACCCGCCAGGGGCCGCCATGGCAGTTGCGGCATCCCAGCTCTGTTGAGACCGGCACGGTGACCCGCGTACTTGCTATCACGCGTCCGCTGTCGGGCTCTCTGGCTTCAATCTCGACCTGCGGATAGGGGTTGAACCCGCCGGTTTGGGGATAAGGAACCAGAGGCAGATCTTTGGTTACAAAGGCCATCAAATTTTCATCGAGCTGGAGCGTGCCGGTCGGCCGGGTGCCGGAAACGCCTGCGTCTTTGTCGACAGGCTTACCGTAAAGGGACTTTGAAAACTTCCAAAAATCCGTCTGGCCGGAGGGCGATGCGTACCCTTGCTCGGTCCGGTAGTGCAGCGTCACCGGGTCGGTCACGATCTCAGGCGTCTCTCCGCGCCGGATGAGTTGGGCGTAGAGGGTCGCACCGGGGGAGGCAAGGGACCACTGGGCATCGCAATCGGTGAGTTGGTGCATTCCCATTCGGCTCCAGGCCACCAGCACATATTCGTCCTTGGATTCGTCAAAGGCTGGCAGCAGAGAAGAATTCTGGGAAAGGGCCATTTCGCTTTTGGGCGTTTCTTTTCCGTGAAAGCCCTGCACGATATAGGCGGCCAGGGCTTGGCGCTCCTGCCGCGTCCCCATGAAGGGCGGCATATAGTTCAGCAGTTTGCCCTGGCCGTTGAGCTGGGCGTCCATACCGAAATGGGAGAACTTTGCGGTCAGCGGAAGAATATCGTTCATGGGGCCGCCGACACTGTGGCATGCGGCGCACTGCACGCGGAAGATCTCTTTTCCCATTTTCAACCGGTTGGCATCGGTCACTTCCTTTTCGGAAACCCAGCGGGCATGGGCCAGAAATCCGTCGGCATCGATCTTCTCCCGGTCTGCCACCTTGATGGCGCTGGCGTACATCACCCCGTTGATGACATAGGGTCGTCGTGCGCCTTCGCGCAGGAATTCGAATGCGCCCATGGTGAACAGGCCGATAATCAATATCACCAGCGTCAGCGGTTTGCGCCACGATGCGGCGAACCGGCCCACGCAGAGCACCCCCAGCGCCATCAACAGCGGCGGCAGCAACATCAAGCCTTGATAGTAAGTGTCCAGTTCCGGCGAACGGCCGGCGATCATGGATTGGAGATCGGCCGGCAGGGCTTGCCAATACCAGATACCGAACAAGGCCAGGACGGCCATGGGATAGATCAGCCACCCGGCGTGGTAGCGGACGAGGTCCCTGCGCTCATCTTCCGGCAGCCCTTTAAACCATGCGGCGGTGACCATACCGAACACCCCGGCAAAGACCAGGCAGAGAGCCGTACGAAATCCCAGGGCCGGCAGCATGGTGGGATTGAAAAAGCCGGTCCAGAAACCGCCGGTATCGGGCCAACGGCCCGGAGTGAGCATGAAGTCGATGATCCCGTTGACCCAGAAAAGAGAGAGCCAGGCAAATATGAAGTAGAGCCATCCCACCCTCAGGTGGTCCCTGGCGGCGAGACGGTCGAAGCCGTAGTAGTAGACCAGCAGGGCGACGATCTCGCCGGCAAAGCAGACCCACTCTGTGGCCCACCCGAAGACAAAGGTGTGAATCAGGATGGAGGTGGCCGCCGGGTTGAGCAGGGCGATGGTGAACCAGATGCCCACACCGGTTACGGCCCCGCCCACCATGGTCAGCAGCATGAAAAACCGGGCGTGCCGCCGGGTATGGGCCATCAGGGGTTCGGACCCCACGCGGCGCGCCTTGAGTTCTGTGAGTACCAGCAGCAGGCCACCGCCCACTGCAAAGTGGGCGATATAGACATGAACGACGGCGATCACCGCGATGAGCAGTCCGCCGCCGGCCGCATTCAACTCCCAAACCGGATAATTCATTTCGGCGCTGCTCCTTTCCATAATTTGAGCATGTAGACGACCGCGGAGATCCCTATGATGACGAAAATCCCGAAGACCACCAGCGGAGAGAGTTCGTTATGGGCGGGCAGCTGTTCCACTGAAAAATAGGGTTTCAGGTAGGCGCTGCGCACCACATCGCGAACCAGGACCATGCCCACGACAGTGAAACCGGTGGCCCAGGCGGCCGGCAGAATCTTCTGTTCCATGAAATCGAGTCGGATGGGCTGGGGCAACGACAGAAAAAACCATCCGCCGATTACGAACTGAACAGCGGTGGCCGCAGTAAACCACCGCATGCCATGGGACGCTTTCCCCGGGGCGCTGCGGCGATGCAGGAGAGCCAACAGCAGCCCCCCCACGGCGACGGACGCTGCAACGAAATGAAGATAGCGCGGCACGAGGGTCGGATCATCCCAATGCAAAAGGGTCCCGCCCGGATTTGAAAAATAACGCGGCCAGGAGGACGGATCCGCCATCAGGGTGACATTGTTGACAAAGACAAACGCCACCATGAGCAAACAGATCACCATCAGCGCGAATAGCCCGACGCGCAGGGCGCCCAGACGATCGAACCGGAAGTCGAGCCAATAGGCCGTGACATAGGCCGCCAGCACCAACCCCAGTGCCCCCAGCCACCACTGCGCCATCAAGATGGAACTGGAATAGAAGAGATGGCCGTACAGCACCTGCATGAACAAGAGCGCGGCCACACCGAAATTGATGGCAAAGGCCATATGGAACGGCAGTTTCCGACTGATGGACCGCGGGATGCCGGTATCCTGGTTCATCGATCCAAAAGAGCTGATCCATCCGATGATGCCGGTACCCAGCAAGGCATTCATGAAGATCAGGTGAATGGTGAAAGTCGAAATTAAGAGAGCTTTGAACCAGGGCCAGGCCACCGGCAGGGTATCGGGCGACGGAATCAAAGTTTTGGGGTCCATATCTCCTCATCAAAAGGATTAAGGGGAATTCTCCAGAAGTGGTTTCAAAACCTCCCTTCGAACCCTAACTCGGTGGTGGCCTGCAGATTTAAATCCTCAAAATAGCCGGCTATTCCCTCCGGTTTAAATCTGCAGCCCGCCTTGATTTTGAGCCCTAATGAAGGTTTTGAAACCACTTCTAAGCACGATGGAAACACGAGAGGTTGTTCTATATAGCACACATTACCCTATTTTTCACTCTTATTAATGAAACAATGCTCATAACCTGTCCCCATATCTCGGAATCTCTCTGTATTATGGCCGCATCCGCGACCCAGCAATTATCAAAAAGTTTTAAGTTTTTTAATGCACCGAGCCAATCGTCCGGACTGTTTCCGTGCTCCGGTATTGAGCGCTGCGACCAGTTAGCTGATAGGGCTTCTTTGGACTTGACTTTGCGGTGGGGGGTGACTTTAATGTTTTATAGTAAAAGGCTTCATTTCCAGCAACCGTATTCTGTTTTGCCCGCTTATCCTTAATTACAGGAGGTGCATATGTATGCCGTCATCGTCAAAGTCCGGATTAAGCCGGAAAACCGCTCGGAATTCATAGAAGCCATGCTGGCCGACGGCCGCGGCTCGGTACAGAACGAGTCCGATTGCCTGCTGTTCAACGTCGTCGAGGATCATGCCGACCCCAACCTGCTGCACCTTTACGAGGTCTACACCAGCGAACAGGCCTTCGAACAGCACAAGCAGACGCCGCATTTCAATACCTGGGTGGAGACCACCAAAGACTGGCTGGCCGCTCCCTTGGACATCTCCACCGGGAGTCATTTATTCCCGGACGATGCAGTCTGGCAGAAACAACGCTGATCCAATTTAAGACAGCACGCCCCGGCCGATAAACCGGTGCCCCGGCCAAGCAGCCAGCGGATGACTCGACCATAATCTGCCCCTATTTGATCCGGTACGGGAGTGACCCATTGGTCACAATTACATATGGCCGGCAACGGAATCTCCCTTCAAAGGTCGGGGACGTGGACAGCCACCGCATAGCGGATGGATTGGATTTGTATTTAAATCAGATCCATCCACGGGTCGGGTTGTGCCGCTGCAAATCGAGCCGGTCCCCTGTAAGATGCTTTATTGACACCCCAGTATGATCTTTTTATAATTTCCATTATAAGCAGCGAGTCATTCGCCATTGCACTGCACCCATAGAATTGCTCACTCGACTGAAAATCTCTAATTGCTGACTCAGCAACTCGTTTATGGTGATCCAGGTACTGCTCCCAATAAGGGGGACCATCCTGGCCTTCTTAGCGATGTCTTTGGACCATTTTTATGGCCTGCCAAAATTGGGTCCGTCTCCATGCGGCTTCCAGTGGTTGCGCACAACCATGGATAGGATTGCCGCATGCGGGTTGGAATGGGAATGGGAACATACGGGGCTGAACTGCAGGAAAAGGACTGATGACCGACTCAAAAAAACTGATTGGCAGTCGCATTCGACAGATTCTGGATTTGGCACCAGCGGTTATCTACCTCAAAGATCAGCGAGGCCGCTATACATTTGTCAACCGGTGCTTTGAATTGCTCTCCGGTTTTTCTGCAGAGAAGGCACTGGATAAAACGGACTTTGATCTCTTTCCCGAGGCAGTGGCCAAAAATTCCCGCAGCAATGACCGGAAGGTGTTTGAAAGCGGAATCCCACTGGAAATCGAAGAGTTCGGACCGGTGGGCGGTGAGTTGCACACCTTCATCTCCGCAAAATTCCCCATTTACGATGACAATGGCCATATCAACGAGATTTGCGGCATTTCGACAGATATCAATGAACGCAAAGAAGCCGAGCGGTCTCTGAAAGAGAGCGAAGAGCGATTCCGGGTCGCCTTGGAGGCCAACCCGGATCCCGTCCTGCTCTGTGATACAAACCGACGCGTGGTCTACTGCAACCCGGCGTTCACCCGGATTTTCGGATGGAGCCAAAAGGAAAGCAAAGGCCGGCTGCTGGATACGTTTTTTCCAGAAGGGGAACGCAATGAAATTTCCGGTGCGGTTGCCCGGCTCCTGTCCGGAAACGCCATGCCGGTCACCGAAACCCATCATCTGACCAACAAGAAAGAGCAACGGCCGGTGGAGATCACCGGTGGTTTCTATGGTGACGCAAGCGGCGCCCCGGTTGGCTGTATCCTGAATATCCGCGACACCAGCGAACAGAAGCGTCTCCAAAGGCATCTGAGACAGACGCAACGCCTCAGATCGCTGGGTCGGCTCGCCGGTGGGATTGCCCATAATTTTAACAACCTGTTAATGGGTATTCAGGGCAGCGTTGAACTCATCCAGGCGTGTGATGACCTTGACGCCCAATCCGAAGAAAACCTGCTGAACATTTCGCAATGCGTCAACAGCGGCGCCGAGCTGACCCGTCAACTTCTGGGGATGGCCAGGGGCGGAAAATATACACTGGAACCACTGGATATCAACGAAAATATCCGCAACTGTCTGGAGGAATTCAGCGGCGGCGCACCCGAAATTCAGATCAACTGGAACCTGGAAAAAAGCGTCTGGGAGATCGAAGCGGACCGGTCTCAAATTCATACGGTGTTATCCAGTCTGTTTGATAATGCCAGACAAGCGATGCCAAAAGGCGGCTGTTTGTTTGTCACCAGCGAAAATGTCACCTTGCAGGATGAGACGACCCATCACGACCTGCGGCCGGGGCGGTTTGTGAAAATCAGCTTTTCGGATAGCGGCTGCGCGCTGGACAGTGATGCCCAGGAGCATATTTTCGATCCATTTTATACCACTTTATCCATGAAAACCGGTGAGGGCCTGGGGCTCGCCGCGGCTTACGGGATCACCCGAAATCACGGTGGCGTCATCACCGTGGAGAGCACTCAGGAAAAAGGAACGACGTTCCACATCTACCTTCCCGCCGTCGCCGGCGAAGGAATGCCGACTATAGATGATAAGCCGATTCAGAAGAAAAGAAAACCGCAAACCGTTCTTCTGGTGGACGACGAGAAAATCGTTGCCCGGGTTGGCGCAGCCATGCTGGAAAGGCTTGGGTTTGAGGTGCTGATGGCCAATGATGCGGAAGCGGCCTTGGAAGTATTTACCAAGAATCGGAAAAAGGTGGGAATGATTCTTCTGGACATGATAATGCCCGGCATGGGTGGAGAAGAAGCCTACCTGGAGTTTAAAGCCATCGACCCGCAGGTTAAAGTACTTCTATGCAGCGGCTACAGCATTCATGGAGATGCCTCACGTATCATGGAACAAGGGTGCGATGGTTTCATCCAAAAGCCGTTTACCCTGAAGGAGCTTTCGGCCAAAATTCAGCAGGTCCTTGGAGAGGACTAACGTCCAAAACCGGTTGTCCACAGATCGGCTGACCTCTTATCCTGGATAGGATGAGTCCGAAAAATGCAAATTTCCAATTCCCCGGAAGGGCGGTTGACATAGCCTTACTCAGGAAAGCAGAATCACAAACCGAACGCACTGCAGTGGACACGGGGCCCGTGAGCTAACAGAGGGAACATATCGCTTGCAATCGACCAAGGAAGTGCCGTGACTATTTCCAGCCGAAGCGATCGCTTCATCCCCTTCGCCAAATCAGATATTGTCGAAATGTGTCTCAAGGAGACCGAGCTGAACGGAGCGGATCAGAGCGCCTTCAGGGATTTATGCAGGATCCTGGAAGCCCTCTTTCATTCAGAGTTTCACCATCGCATTGAAAAGCTGAAGACCTGCTACGGACCGTTCAATCCCGATGCGGACACTCGCTATATATCTCGTATTACGGAGACTGAAAAAGAGGCGCTTCGAAAACAGCTGGTATCCGAAATGACCGATGTTCTGGAGGCGGCCAATTTCGAAAGGATTACTGCGGAAGATCTGAAGGAGGCGTTATCGGAAGAATCACTGTTCAAGATACGCCTTGAAGTGGATTTTGATGACTTCGAAGAGGTCATCTTCTTTCGCCGGGGAAAAAGTATAAAAGAAGAAACAATCGTAAAATTTTTTGGGTTGTGGAAGAGGAGATTCAAATTTACCAATTATGACAGGGTGGCGATTTATCTTACCTTTAAAAAAGCGCCATATTTTGAGAACCAAAATCGCAAAAGCTTGAATTTCGATCCTGGATCCACCATTATTAAACTTTTTCACAATGTCCCCAAAGCCGATCTGGAGATGCTTTTTCCTAACAGCCAAGTCCGCATGAAGACCATCGATAAAATCATTATCGGCGTTCCCGCGGCGGTCAGCGGGATCATCGTTCTGGTAACAAAACTGGGTGCATCTCTTCTGCTGATCGGATCCGTTATCTCGTTCTGGTTAGGGTTAAAAAATGAAGAAGTTCATATCCAGCAGCAGCACCTGATTGCATTGGGCGCCGGGTTGGGCACCCTGGGAGGGTTCTTGTTCAGGCAGGTCAATAAATATAAAAATCGAAAAATCAGATTCATGAAATCCCTATCCGACAATTTGTACTTTAAAAACCTGGACAACAATATGGGGGTATTTTTCCACTTAATCGACGCAGCCGAGGAAGAAGAGTTCAAAGAAGCGGTTCTGGCCTATTATTTTTTGCTGACCGCGAATGGGGACCTAACCAAAAAAGAACTCGATAGGCGGATCGAAAACTGGCTGGCCGAAAAATGGGAATGCCATGTTGATTTTGAAATCGGAGACGCCGTCCACAAGCTCGAACGCCTTGAATTGATTCGTGTCGAGGGGGACCGACTGCGCTGTCTCCCGCTCGACGCAGCCAAACAGCAACTTGATTCTATCTGGGATAACCTTTTCCAATACAGTCCATCAAAATAGGCCTGCCTTTTTGCCCATACGCCTGGCTGCCGGGAAGGCAATTTGTACGCTAGCGGTCCATTAAATGCGCAATGGCCTTCTCCAGTCCGTCGATGCTCAATTCAAACATGGGAAAGATCTGTGCGATCACTGCGATGGTGCGGGTGTAGGGCCATTGATAGCGTGGCGTGGGATTGAGCCAAACCGAATGCTTGAAGGTATGCGCGATGAACTTCAGGCACTCGATGCTGGGTCGGCCGGAGCGCACGGCGATGTGAATGGAACCGTCCTGGGCCATCAATTCGTATGGCGCCATGCTAGCGTCCCCAACAAAAATGAGCCGGGTGTCCGGATCACGACGAACCAGATCATCAATGGGCACCGGTTTACGATAGCGCGCAGGGTCCGCCCACAACGTCTCGTAGACGGTGTTGTGGAAGAAATAGGTCTTCAACTCCTTGAATTGGGCCCGGGAGTAGTCAAACAGGGTTTGCACCACCGGGATATAGGGGTCCATCGACCAGCCCCCGTTGTCGATGGCCAGCATCACCTTCAGACGGTCCTTCAAACTTTGATCGAAGATGATCTCGATCTCGCCGGCGTTTTTCATGGTCTGATAGATGGTCTCGTCCACATTGACCTGATCTTTGGGACCGGCCGGGCGCAGGTGTCGCAGCCGTTTGAGGGCCTCCCCCATCATGGACCGGGTCAACGGCCCCTGGAGGGAGTAATCTTTGTAGCGCCGCTCCATGGCCACCTTGACCGCCGATTTGTTGCGCGACATGCCGCCCACCCGCATACCGCCGGGATGGTATCCGGAGTGCCCCACCGGAGAGGTGCCGCCGGTGCCGATCCATCGACTGCCGCCGTCGTGCCGCCCCTCCTGGTCCTTCAACCGCTCCTTGAAGTAGTCGATCAGCTCTTCGGGTGTCATCTCCTGCAGTGCGGATTGGTCCACGCCAAGGACGTCGGCCATGGTTTTGGGATCCTGCAGCCACTGCTCCAGCATGGCCTGCGCCATCTCATCGATCTCGAACCCCAGGTCCTCCCCGAGTTCCGCGCCTTCGAAATGGTGGGCAAAGACCTGGTCATAGAGATCGAAATAGCGCTCGCTCTTGACCAGGATCGACCGGGAGGCGGTATAAAAATCGTCCAAAGATCGAATCAACCCTTTGGACAAAGCCTTGTGCAGGGTCAAAAAGGCCGTGGGCGACACCGGCACCCCACGGTCTTTCAAAGTATAAAAGAAATCAATGAACATGACTTATTTCCACCGGGCGGTCTTTTCTACCCGGAATTCATCGCACCATTGAAACCTGGTCCTCAGGACCAGGTTGTGCGTGTTGGCTATGACCATTGCCACTGACGCTACAATTGAATATCGAAAATCGAACAAGGAACCGCAGAATGTCGAAGTAAGGTATTCTGTCATTTAATATATTAAAGGCAGAGCGCAGCGATTCCACACTTTGGAATTCTGCGGTTTCTTGTTCGATATTCTGCGGTTCCATGTAAAGCTTGCAAATTCAACCCTTTCCAGAAACTAAGGACCAGGAACAATGAACCAATGTTCAGGCCTAATACCGCCCACGCCCGTTCACCTTTTCAGCCGCCAGTTGATAGTCCCGACTCTTTTTAAATAAAACGCCTAGAAAGGGCAGCTCTTTTTTGGCCAGGACCTTGGGGTTGAAATCGGGATCGGTCTTTAGGGCCCGGATCCAGTTGATCAACTCCCGCGTGGCCGGGCGTTTTTCCACGCCCTCCACCTGCCGCATGCGGTAAAATGCGGCAATGGCGTTGTCGGCCAGCCCATTGCCGATATCGGGGAAGTGCACATCGATGATCTTGCGCATCATTTTGGGCTCCGGGAAGGCGATGTGATGGAAGTTGCAACGGCCCAGAAAGGGGTCGGAGAGGTCCTTTTTGGCATTGGAGGTAATGATGATCACCGGCCGGTGGGCCGCCTGGATGGTTTTGTCGATTTCGATGATATCGAAGGCCATCTGGTCCAGCACATCGAGCATGTCGTCCTGGAAATCGGTGTCGGCCTTGTCGATTTCATCGATGAGGAGCACGGTGCGCCGGTCGGCGACAAAGGCCTGGCCGATCTTGCCCATCTTGATATAGGCCTCGATATCGCTTACATCCCGGTCACTGTCCCCGAATCGGCTGTCGTTGAGGCGCGTCAGGGTATCGTATTGATAGAGGGCTTCCACCAGCTTCATACTCGATTTGACATTGAGCACGATGAGCGGCATGCCCAGGCTCTCGGCAATGGCATGGCCCAGCATGGTCTTGCCGGTGCCGGGCTCCCCCTTGAGCAGCAGGGGCATCTCCAACGCCATGGAAACGTTCACAATCTGGGCCAATTCAGCGTCCAGCACATAGTGGGTGGCGCCGGTAAATGCAGGTGTGGTCATGGCAATTCCTTTAACTTGTTATCATCCTTCTTAGGGTTGCTTCAGGCTTGACAGCCGGCAGTGGGACCGGTGCCATTTACCGAACATCGAACATCCAACGTCGAACATCGAACCGAGGAAGTCGCTTCGCTCCATCATGATATCAATCGATAGAATTCCTTGTTCAGCGTTGGACGTTGGGTGTTCGATGTTCGACGTTCGCTCCTTTCCTATTCGTCCTACTCCCCGCGCACCCTCTGGGACAACGCCTTGGTGAGCATCAACACCTTTTCACTCAACGCCGGGGTCAAAGAGCCGGTCCCACAGGATGGGGTGATAAATGACTGGGCGATGACCTGCTCCGCATCCAGACCCAGAGCTTGAAGACGTTCGAGTTTGGCGGTCCAGCCGTGCCACAAGGCGTCCACGGTGGCCGCCTCTATCTCTTCGGCCAGCAAGGTCGGCACCAGACCCCACGCCAGATACCGGCCCGATGCAATGAACTGCTTCAGCTGGTCTCCATAAAGCACGAATTTGTCAAAATAGCCGTGGGCATCGAAATTGACGATATCCACCTGGGAATCCAGCAGCAGCGACCAGTCGGTATTGGCGCAGACGTGTACCCCGGCCAGCGCCCCCTGGGCATGAACGGCATCGATCACCTCGTCGAGGCAGGTCATGATATCGTCACGGGAGATGCTGATGAATTCCGAAGAACCGTATCCGGCCAGGGCCGGCTCATCGATAAAAATGATCACCGG
>JARRKU010000035.1:0-43152 GCA_037387725.1 Desulfobacteraceae bacterium | reverse complement strand
AAGTGAGGCTCCACCCGCACATCAGGATAGTGAAGGCGAAGTTCGGAATTGCCGAGGGGCGTTTCGCATTTAACAGTCGCGGCGCCCTCGACGGATTGGCCGGCGGCATTTACCTGCAGCACCGGAATAATATTTTCCGGGGCGTTGTCATCTCCAGAATCGGAAAGATAACAATCAAGAAGAGCACAGACGGGAAAAATTGGTATGCACAAAATTAAAAAGGAAAGCATTCGTGGATAAGAATTGCGTGGAACGCTCATATGATGGAAGATTTGATGGATTTACACTAGTTGAGATCCTGATCGCTATGGCCGTCGCCTCCATCGGCCTGATCAGCCTGGCCTATCTGCAGTCCTCGGCCATAAAGGCGAACACATTGAGCAGCAGATTCACTCAAGCCACCTATCTGGCGCAGAACATACTGGAACGCGTTAAATTTGGTCATATGGTTCAGGAGAAAACTTTCGGCTATAGAAAAGTATCTGCCGCCGCGTCAGAAATGCTTCAGGATACCGGAGAGATAAAAGGTGTCAGCCAAAGGGGAGATCCGGGCGGTCCTTTCAATGTTCAATGGCGGGCGGCGACCCATACGGAGTTTTCCAGACAGGTTGCCGTTACCGTGTCGTGGAGAAGTATTTTAGGCTATACGCGTCATCTGCGTTTGGTATCTGCATCAAGAGGAGAGGGGATCTGATGCCAAGAAATGCCATACAGCTATCTATCTTTTGCTATGGCTACACCTTGATTGAGATGATGATAGCGTTGGCATTGGCTGCGATTTTTGTATTGGCGACTTTGACGATTGCGACCATGTCCATTCATTCATATCGAAAACAGGAGCGGGTATCCGATGTCCAGCAGAGCGTAAGGGCGGCATTGGATTTGATGGTCAGAGATATCCGCATGGCGGGTTACGACCCGATGGCGATCTTCCACGGGCCGACCGCGGGTATTGGCATCTTAGTCGCCGATGATCGTTTGTTGCAAATCTCCGCGGATTTGAACGCCGATCAATTGGATAACAATGGGTTGGAAAATATGACATACTTTTTTGACCCGGCTGAAAAAAGGCTCCGCCAGAAGGAGGGCGGCAGAGCATACGCGCAAACTTTTATAGATCATGTAGCGTTTCTCAAATTTGATTACTTGAACGCCAAAGGAGAAACTGCTGTCGATAAAAGCGATATAGCAGCTGTTATCGTAATCCTGACCGTTGAGGAGAATAACCAGAAGGGCGCTTTGGTCAGGCGAACGCTCTGCACAAGGGTGAATTGCAGAAATTTAAACCTGTAGGATTTCCAATGGCGAAAGAGGGAAATTTCAATGAAATTTAAAAGCGCCCTGCCAAGATGGGATCATCAAGGCTATGTGCTTGCGGTAACGATGTATGTGCTCCTGTTGCTTACCGTTATCGGCATCGCTGCCATACAAACATCCACCATTGAAATGCAAATAGCTGGAAATACCAAAAAGATGACGGCGGACTTCTATGCCACGGAAGGGGCGCTGATCACAGTCCTGGAACGTACGGACTGGTGGCTGAGTGATGCGTTTTTGAACAGCGAAACAGCTGCGGCCAATTGGGTCGGAAAAGTGGATTCTAACGAAGATGCCACCGATGATGCAATGGTAGAGATCCGCTGCATTGAGAAAAGCAAATCTGCAATTTCCGCTCTTAGCGAGGCGGCCAACAATATTCCAGCGGATCGTCATTCGACCCCTCCTCCCATCAACTCCGGCTACAGTGCCCGTCATTTCCGCACGCGTAAATATGCCGTAACTGCCACGAGCCTAAAATCCAATACCAAGCTGCAAACGGGAGTCTGGAAGGTTTTTAACAAGCAATAAAAGCGGACGGCAAAGCCGCTATCCTGAATAAAGAAGAGGGCCGATCCATGAAGAACGCGCTATGGCTCATTATATTGTTGTTCTGCTGGGTGAGTGTTGCGTCAGTTAAAGCCGATGATATCGATATCCTGAGTGCCGCCGCTACACAAGTTGACCCCAATGTGCTCATCATCTTTGATACCTCCGGCAGCATGGCGATTGAAGACATTCCGCTTGATCCCTATCAGGGGCATATCGATTACGCGGATGGGCGTGGGTACCAAAAGAAGGCCGTATATCGGTGGGAACATCATAGTTCCGGAGATAGCTGGGTCCCGCTGGTTGATTGGGAAGTGTTGGATCAAACATGCCAAAAAACCGGCCTGGCTGAAAGCCTTGGTGTCGATGGTCAGGCGTGGGGGCGAATCAATACAAGGCCGCCATATGATTGCGGAGAACAATATGATGAAATCGACCTCCGAACTGGGAATTTTTTAAACTATGAAAACAGCGCGGCTGTAATTCCCATGAGAAGTCGTTTGGATACGGCCAAAGATGTCGTCAAACAGATCATAGATGATCATCCTGATGTTCGCTTCGGGCTGATGCGATTTTCAGAGAGTAATGGGCGATCCACAAATGATACGGAGGGTGGCAGGATTTCCGATCACGGCGACATCAACGATCACCCCACTGCTGAACAATTGAAAGCCGATGTTGATGCTTTTTCAGCGGAGACGTACACCCCGCTGGCCGAGGCCCTTGCCGAAGCGGGACTTTATTTTGCTGGTGAGAGGAGCTGGTATAACCATTTGACCTATACCAGTCCCATTGATGTCCAGTGCCGCTCCAACTTTATCATACTGATTACTGATGGCGAATCCACCAGGGATCAGGATCCCCGGCTGAATCAAAAAAATAGCTATATCAACAACGGAACCATTGGCGATTTTGATGGCGATGGTAATGAAAATAGAGTTTACGGGCAAGGCGGTTCAGACTATTTGGATGATGTGGCCGCCTTCCTTTATGAAAATGACCTGATGCCCAAAATGGGAAGCGGCGATCCCATATTCGAAAAGCAAAACATCATCACCCACACCATCGGATTCAAGCACGCCCACCGTTTGTTGAAAGAGACGGCTGCAAACGGCGGTGGAAGATACTTTACCGCAGGAAGTATGGGTGGATTGGCAAGGGCGCTCGGTAAAATCCTGGATGGCATTGAAGGCAGCCATCCCATCAATGTTGGGCCTACCGTTCCGGCCAGCAGGTTGGATGGCGCGTATGCCGGCAATTTTATGTATTTGCCCATGTTTGAGCCGAACCGCAACACCGGGCTATGGCGTGGGAACCTGAAAAAATACATGCTGGATCCATCCGGCCGTCTGCTGGATGTCAACAACCGCCCGGCTGCTGATGTAAACGGCATCTTCTTGAGTTCAGCCCAGTCCTACTGGTCAGAGGATGCAGACGGCGGGCAAGTGGACGCCGGTGGCGCGGGCGCCCTGTTGGTAAATCAAACCTCCCGCAATTTGCTAACGTATATCGAGGCTGATGATAAAAACCGATCCCCTCTGCTGGATGCGTTTTCCATACGCAATAAAGATAATATTCCCCTGACGATTCTGGGAGTCGCCAGCGATGCGGAGCGGCAGGTTGTTATCAACTCTATTCACGGTGTGGAACGAGAATGGGCAATGGGAGATGTGCTTCATTCGAAACCGGCGTTGATGCACTACGACACCAATGGGGACGGTCAGGAGGATGCGGATGACGATGCCCTTATCTTCGTTGGCACCAACGGTGGTGTGATGCATGCTTTCTGGGACAGCAGCGGCCATGAGCAATGGGGTTTTATACCGCCTGGGCAATTGGGCCGCTTGAAACGGCTTTCAGACGGAATAAACGACCATGATTATTTCCTGGACGGTTCGCCAGTTGCCATTGCGCATGGGACCGATGGCCTAACACAAAAAACCCTTGTATTTGGCGAACGACGGGGAGGCAGCACGTATTATGCGCTCGATATTACAGATTGCGATACCCCTCAATGGAAATATCAAATCAGAGAAAGCATCCTTGGGGAAGCTGCTGAACAACTTGGTCAATCGTGGGGTAGCCCCCAGGTCGTCACCTTATCGACTGGCTCAGATGGTAATGCTGTGGCCTTGCTGCTTCCCGGCGGGTATGACACCAACCAGGACGCGCTATCCCCTGCCGCTGAGGATACAAGGGGAAGGGCTGTTTTTTCAGTGGTACTGGAGAACGGGAGTCTGGGGAATTTTTGTTTTTATAACGATGGTGAAGATTCCGATATGACGCATTGCATCGTCGACCTTGTGGGCATCGATTCCGACGGAGACGGTATTACCGACAGCATATATGCCCCGGACCTCGGTGGGAATATATTTGCTTTCACAGACAGTGATGGTGATGGTACTTGGCGAAAGCTGCGACTCTTCCATGCGTCAGGTGACGGCATGCAGAGGAAAATCTTCTATTCTCCCGATGTGATTCGCATTGCAGGGGATCCTGTGCCAGGCGATAATGATCCGAAAATAAGGGTCGGTGAAATGATCTATTTCGGGACAGGGGACCGAGCCCATCCGAGTGAAAGGAAAGTCAAGAACCGGTTTTACGCCGTTAAAAATTACTGGTGGGACCAGGATGCATTTACGACGATGACAGACATCATAGACGACGGTGGAGATGGCGACCTGCACAATGCGACCCAAAATTTGATTGTCCAGGGAAGGGCAGAAGAGAGGGCTGCTGCTGAAGATGAAATTGACAAACGGATGGGGTGGTTTATCGATTTGGAATCAGAGGGAGAAAAGGTTGTCTCTTCTCCGGTGGTGTATAATAAGACAGTATATTTTACCACCTATGTGCCTCGGACCAAGCGAGCGGTGGGAGCTGATGACAACTGCAATCAAAATGCCGATGAGGAAGGAATCGCCCGGCTCTATGGCGTCGACGCCGAAGATGGACGGGCGGTTCATGATAACTGGAGTGCGGTGAAGGAGTATCTTCCTGAATCCGGAGCGGAAATTAAGTCCGGGGGCAAAGCGGATCGATACCTGCAGATCGGGCGTTCGGTGCCGTCTGCGCCGAAGATTGTCATACGTAACGGCATTGCGATGCTGTACGTTGGGGTAGGGGGTAAGCTGGTTGCCATTGCTCCGAAACATGCGGTGGAAATGAACATATATTACTGGCGTGAGCTAAAACCCTGACGGTTCTCTGGATAGGAGTCTGATATGGTTCACATAATGCGCCTTTTAGTGGTTGTTACGATGTTTTTCACCTTCGTGATAAGGGCAGCGCCTGTTCATTCCGATTCAGGCGGCGAGCCGGTTTCAGGCATACCTGAAATTCATGGCAGCCCCAGATGGGTTGGCTGCAATGGATTTATCATGTTTCTTGAGCTGTCCCAAAAATATCTCATTCTGAATGAGAAACAAATCATTGTTGGGAAATTTAAAATGGGAAATAGGGCGCTGACCACCCGATTGGAAAACGCCGAGGGAGAAAATGTGGGACTCGAACATTTCAGAGTCGGCCAGTGGGTGACGATTCGCGGATATGAGGTCTCACCGACAAAGATTTATGCCAGCTCCGTGCATGCTGTGAAAGGCTATCTGGCAAAAGATATGCGCAAAATAGATAAATATGAAAAGCGCCGGCCCCGCTGAAAAAAAGGGGCTGTAGCTGTATATATCCCGTCTACTGTTTGTCAGCCTCTTCTTTTTTTGACATCTTGGAATTGTAAGCTTCGATCTCGCTATCGAGTGCTTTGCGCTTTTGGTCGTATTGTTCTATTTTTTCATTCAATTTGTCGATTCTGCGATCCAATTCTACGCTTTCATTTATGTTCTTTTTTTGTTTCGCCTCTTTGGAAAGCCGCTCCTTTTCTTCCATCAAGGCCTTGTACTCTTTGCTCAAAGCTTCCTGTTTTTGGTTAATCTGCTTGCGTTCTTCATCGAGCTGACCACTTTGCTTGGGGGATGCCTCTGCTGCAGGTTGATTGGGCTCCTTTTTATCTGAGGACACCGCAGGCTGTGTCCCCGACTCTGATTCTTCATAGCTCTTTACATTAGGGCGCTGTGATTCAGGGACTTTACTCAAATCATCCGTATAGTGGACACTGCCGTCCGGGTCAGTGTATTTGAAGAATTCAGCAGATGCCGTACCAAATGAAATGATGATACACAGTAAAATCAATGTGATGGCTTTATTCATAGGGTAGTGCCTCCTTGGTGCCATTTATGTGCTGCCATGAAAATGACGATACGACGGATCGGGTCGATATGACTTTATAACATATGGTAACTGCCTGCCAAGTGTCAATAAGAAGGGAGTAGGGATTCGATCCCCTAATCCTTGGCAAACGACCTTTGCTGGGCTACCGTCATGATCCCTTGCTATTCTATCACTCGGCGATTCCGTATATTTATTATGTTGAGTACTTGTGGTAAAGGTAATCCATCTTATGCCACCGCCAGAATCACTATGGAGATAGCAACCCCATGAAAAAGGCCGGTCTGTCCATTGTCATACCCGCATATAATGAAGCCGGCTCCATCGGTAGGCTCGTCTCTGAACTAAGGAACGGCATCCAGCCCGATCAGATCATCGTGGTCGATGACGGTTCCGAGGATGGGACCGCGACGCTAGCAGCTGAAGAAGGCGCTCGTGTCATCTCACACCCTGTAAATATAGGTAACGGCGCATCCGTTAAAAGCGGGATACGTGAATCCTTCGGGAGTGTCTTGGTGTTCATGGACGGCGACGGCCAGCACGACCCAACTGATATCCCGAAACTCCTCGCAGAACTTGAGAGATTCGATATGGTCGTCGGTGCACGCACTAGGAAACAGCACGCTTCCAGTGCCAGAAGTTTGATGAATAACATATTCAATCGACTGGCTTCTTATGTAACAGGCCACCCGGTTAAAGATTTGACCAGCGGGTTTCGCGCATTGCGGCTGCACACGGCCGAGGAATTGCTGCCTTTGCTGCCCAATGGCTATTCATGGCCCACCACCTCCACATTGGTGATGTTGCGTAGCGGTATGAGCGTAAAATTTGTGCCCGTTGACGCCAGGCAACGACAGAGCGGCCGAAGTCGCATACGTCCGGTTCACGACGGTATCCGATTTTTCATGATTATTATGAAGATATGCACCCTATACTCTCCTTTGCGGATATTCCTTCCGGTATCCGGAAGCATGGTTGTTGCGGGATTGCTGAACTACGCCTATACCTACCTCTCCTCGGGCCGGTTCACCAATATGAGTGCACTCCTGTTTACCGGGGCCATCATTATTTTTATGATGGGTTTGCTGTCGGAACAGATAAGCCAGATCAGCCTGCTTCGTCATCAGGTCAGACAGCGCAGCAAAACGCCGTCTCAAACTTTGGACCGCAAGAACGATGATGGAGATCCCAATTGACGGTGGCCGATCCTTCCCGGTACTGCAGCAAGTTCCAGGAACATCTTCAGATCACCATAAATGCATGATGGGTGGCTGGTTGGTATATGTGCGGAATCGCTTTTACTTATAGACCGCTTGCGTCCACAGATGAAATGAACTGCGCCATGGAGCTGGCCTGCAAAGCCATGGCGCAACGCGGGCCGGACATGGCCGGCCGGAAGGTCTGCCCCCCCTGGAGTATGGGACACCAGCGGCTATCAATCATTGATCCGCAATCACCAGCGCAGCCCATTGCAGATCCATCCGGTCGTTTTTATCTGAGCTATAATGGAGAACTCTATAATTACCGGGATTTGCGTGAGGGTCTGAAGGATCGATGGCATTTTACCACTACCGGAGATGCGGAAGTGGTGTTGGCCGGGCTGATCAATTACGGCACCGAATTCCTCCATCGGATGGAGGGGATGTGGGCGCTGGCGCTCTGGGACAACAGCGAGAAAAATCTCCTTCTGGTGCGGGATCGACTGGGAAAAAAGCCGCTCTACTACTGCTGTGACCAAACAGCGTTCGCATGTGCTTCGGAGCTTCAATCCCTCCAGATGATATCGGGCACCAACTGGCAGGAGGATGAGCACAGTACGGCAGACTACTTCCGATACGGTTTCTATCTTCCAGGTGCGACGGCTTATAAAGAGGTTTGCGAGGTTCTGCCGGCCCACTGGTTGAAATGGTCGCCAGGCAAAAGGCCGCTTTTGAAACCGTATTGGCAATTATCCCCCAAAGGTTTCCAGGGGAGCCGAAAAAGCGCGGCAAAGATGCTTAGAACGGCGTTTTTCGAAAGCGTTCGGCTGCGCATGGTGGCCGATGTGGAGGTGGGGGCCTTGCTCTCCGGTGGCATTGATTCATCCCTGATCGTCTGCGCCATGACCCGGCAACGCAGGCGGCCGGTACAGACCTTCACCATCGGCTTTCATGAGGCGCCCTTTGACGAACGACGCTATGCCAGAACCATGGCCGGTTATTGTCAAAGCGACCACCACGAGCAACTGCTGACATGGGACCGCTGTGCCGGGCTGGCGGCGCATCTATTGAAACATGTGGGCCAGCCGTTCGGCGATGCATCCCTGCTTCCCGCTGCAATGGTTTCCCGTATGGCTTCCCAGCGCCTCAAGGTGGTGCTCACCGGAGACGGGGGTGATGAGCTGTTCGGCGGCTACAACCGGTATCTGGCCCGATCGCTCCTGCGCTGGCTCACCCGTCTTCCGCGTCCGGTTCGCAACTTGAGGCGCGACGGGATCAAGAGGCTTTTCAAGCTGGGGACAGGTAATCCTGTTCTAAAATATATCATAAGGATGTCAGATATCCTCCAACGAATGGAAGATGAAAATCCGTATGTGGCGCCCTTGAGTTATGACCGGGACGCATTGCAGCAACTCATACCGGATCTTTGGCGCAGGGGGCACCCGGCACCGAACATGCCGCAGGAGACCCGAATCGACGATATACGGCAAATGATGGTTTCCGATGCGCTCGTTTATTTGCCGCAGGATATCCTGGCCAAGATGGATCGCGCCGGCATGGCTTTTTCACTGGAAGTGCGATCGCCCTTTCTCGACCGCCGTGTGGTGGAACTCGCCTATTCGCTGCCCAGGTCCTGGCATCGACGGGGCGCCAGGGGGAAACGGATGCTGCGAGCCGCTTTTGGGGAGATGGTGCCGCAATGGATTTGGAAACGCCCCAAGCGGGGATTTGCACTGCCTTTGGAAAGATGGTTTAAAACCGGACTGCAGAATCGGCTCATGGAACTGCTGATGGAGACCCCTCATCCCTTGAACGGCGCTTTTGTCGAAAAAATGGTCGATGCCCATGTCGCCGGCCAGTGCAACCATGGCGTGCGGCTATGGCAAATCTATATCTATCTTCAGTGGCTCGCTTTCAGACCCTATCCCTTTCAGGCGATCGGCCGGCTGCAGCGGCCATAGGTCGCGTCGGTACAGATCGGACTTCATTTTCAATCGAAAGAGAAATATCGCCCCGTGTATGCAGATGCAGCCAATATTACGCTGTAAACGGTGTAGACAATGGTGGTGGCTAACGCGATGCCGGGAACGCCCAGAGCAGCGTGCAACCCCAGGCTGGAGACCACGTTGAGGAGCACCATGCCTGACGACAGGATCGCCAGCATCCAGTTGCGCTGAACCGCCTGCAAACGTTTGATGTGGACAATGCTGATGGCGAATGGGATCAGCCCCGGTAGATAATACCAATAGGTCGTAGCAACGGTTTGGCTTTGGAACTCGGATAGGGGGGTCGTCTCCGGGATCCACCCCCCAAATACGCAAAATCCGATGGTCCCTCCAATCATCAGCCAGATGCCGCTCCAGATCACCGCCATCTTGAAAATGGACGGCCAAGCCCTATCCAATCCTTTATCGGATACCGCCTGGCTCAGACGAGTCAACAGCACCGTCATCATTCCCAATGTACACAGTGTTGAAAAAATACCAAAAAGCCTATCGGCGGCATCCAGCACGGACAGGCTGCCCGGTCCGCTGATACTGGCGATCAGCCGGTCGACGATGGGATTCATTCCCATGATCAGCATGGCCATCACCAGGGGGATATAGCTGGAGAGATGGCGTTTTAAATAGGTGGATGCATTCCATAATTGATGGGACGGCGAAGCTTTGGGCCTCATAAAAACGAGCAAGCCCAATCGCAGCCAATCGGCCATACCGATGCCTATAGCCAAAATATACAAGTTTTCAACGGGTTGTCGCGAGGCGACAAATAAGGAAAAGGGAGCGATGCGCAAAGCCCAGGTAAGCCCGGTTAAGACATACCGAGAGCTGGCATGCAGAAAGCCGGAGGCAAATCCGTTGGCGATACCGGCACCGGACATCAAAGCAAGGCCGGCGGCGTATCCGATTCCGGTCCGGTTTCCGATGAAACAGATTGCAGATGAGATTAGAAACATGGCCGTAGCCACGGCAAAGCCTATTTTAACGACGGCCTGAGATGACAAGGATCGATCGTATTGTATGGATATGGGAACCGATGCCTCTGTCGCGGCATAGGAGAGGGTGCTGTAAAAGTAGAATGCCAGCGCCAGAACCAAAAAATATATGCCGACCAAGGCCAGCGGGATCAGGACATTTGCTGCACGACCCACAGCATTGGCCAAAGTTGCCGCGCCAACAGCCGCAAAAAATTGTCCCATGGCAATCAACCGGGGAAGGCTCCTTTTCGATTCCAGGATTGGCTTGGGGGCACTATAAACCGAGTACCAATCCTCTTCAACGGAAAACACTTCTTCGAAAAGATGGGGCACGCATCCGAATTTTGTATAAGTGCCGAATCCTGTTGACAAAATAATTCCCATAAGACTAAAAATTGCTATTGTTGAGCATGGATCTGCCGATATAGCGTTTAATGTTCCTATGTATTGATCTTAAACGCCCGGTTTTAAACAGGTCGATGTAAAGATCTAATGATCGATGCACTATCTTTAAACGCGAAGGAATATACGGTAAACAATAAATTAAAGCGTTTTTACCGTTATGATGAAAACGACACTCGAACATGAATGAAATAGAACTGGTCGGTAACCGCAGGAGAAACCGCAAGTCAAATTTTTGCCCAGACCGCCGAAGAAGTTTTCGAAGAAGCCAATCCCGAATCTGAACAAGAGGTGTTGGCCTGCGTGCAAAAGACGTTTCAAATGGCCAACGATCGCATCTTAACCCATGTGACAGAGTATCCGGAGCATCAAGGTATGGGCTGTACGGCTGAATTGCTGGCTTTCACCGACTATGGTTTTGTCATTGGCCATATGGGGGACAGTCGAACCTATCGATTTCGAAACCAGGGGTTGAAACAGCTCACAAAAGATCACTCCCTTGTGCAGGATCAAATCGATCAGGGGCTGATCACACGAGAGCAGGCGCGGACCCATACCATGCGCAACGTGATATTGCGTGCCGTCGGGGTTCGTCCGTCACCTGCGCTGGATACCTTGCGAGGTCCGGTATATGAGGGCGATCTTTTCATGCTCTGCTCCGACGGGTTGACTGACCTCATTGAAGATACCAAAATCAGCGAGACCTTGTGCTCGGACGGAGATTTACCCACCAAGGTCGAGCATCTTGTTGACCTGGCGAAAAAGGCCGGGGGAAAAGACAATATTACCGTTGTTTTGGCTGGAGTCGGATCAACTCGTTAGCCCGCATGCTGGATATCAATGGGTGTTCGTTTCCGAGTATCCCTTGTAACGAAAAGCGTGTGCCTGTCTCATAATCCTTTAAGACCATGCAGTAATAATGACTATCCTGAATGACTGCGGCTGCATTCCGGCAAAACAGAACACACTGCTTCGGTGTGGCGGCCTCGATGACCATTCGATTTTTATCGTGTCGATTGGTTAAAAAGGGTCGCCTTATCATTTATCTTAAAGGGTTAGCCATTTATTACGACTAAGATTGAACAGAGCGGTTTTTTATTGTATTGTACCAAGACATAACTATCTGCCAGGGCATGCAATTTTGCGCTAATGCCCTCATGAATGATTAATGGACCTGCCGTTCAATGCCAAAGCGGGTTGTTTGTCATTGATGGAATGGCAGTTTACCGTTTGCAGAACATGAGTGGCAGGAAGGGCGCCAGTTGATTGGTTTAAATTGGCACGCCTGGAGGGATTCGAACCCCCGGCCTACGGATTAGAAGTCCGTTGCTCTATCCAACTGAGCTACAGGCGCGCAAGATGTGTAGGCAAGCCGAATACCACAGCAAACAGTGGCGTGTCTACAAAAAATACCATGGTGCGCTCATGGTTCGCTAATCGATAATATCGAACGAAAGCTAGTATATAGATGACGTCAAAGGCAAAAACCCATGCGGTCAAATCTACTGCGAAAAGGGGCAATCCAAAGATCAAGAAGTCACCCCCCAATCGGGCAAAGCAACAGAGCGACAAAACCGTCGTCAAATTTGATCCGCTCCAGCGGTATCTGTCGGAAATAAGCCAGTACCGTCTGTTGACGCGCGATGAGGAGGTGGCGCTCGGAAAAAGGGTCCAGGAAGAGGGTGACCCTGACGCGGCCTATCGGCTGGTGACCTCCAACCTTCGGCTAGTCGTTAAGATTGCCTTGGAATTTCAGAGGGTTTGGATGCAAAACCTGCTGGACCTGATCCAAGAGGGAAATATCGGCCTGATGCAGGCCGTCAAAAAGTTTGACCCCTATAAAAATGTCAAATTTTCGTACTACGCTTCCTTTTGGATTAAAGCCTATATTTTGAAATTCATTATGGACAACTGGCGCCTGGTAAAAATCGGTACGACCCAGGGGCAGCGAAAGCTCTTTTTCAAGCTAAAAAAGGAAAAGCAACGTTTGATCGAGCAAGGGTTTGATCCCAAACCCAAACTCCTCTCCCAAAGATTGGGGGTTTCAGAGCGTGAGATCATCGATATGGATCAACGATTGGATGGCTGGGACGTCTCATTGGACTCTCCGGTAAAAGAGGGGTCAGATACCGGACGGATAGAGTTTATCAGCGAGGGATCGGTTTCGGCTGAGGATAAGGTTGCCAAAAAAGAGATCGAAGTGCTGCTCCATAATAAAGTTGCCGAATTTCGCAAGCAGATGACAGAGCGTGAATTGGAAATCTTTGATCAACGCATCTTTTCAGACACACCGGTGACCCTTCAGGAGATAGGGGACCGATACAGTATTTCCAGAGAGCGGGTGCGTCAGATTGAGAAAAACGTGATTAAGAAGATGAGAGACTTTTTCAAAAGTGAAATCCCCGATTTCGATGTTTATGCTGGAAATGATCAAGAGAAATAGGATCATGGGGTGATTGCAGGTTGAATATTAAAGACTTTATGTCAAAATCAATTCATAAGTTCCTGGTATTTTATACTATTACGGTATTTGTGATGGGTTGCCAGGGCGCATTTACCGGGAATATGGCGAGGGGTGGGCTTTCTAACCCGCCGGAGCCCAACGGGCGCTCCTACTACTATTTTACCGCGGCTCAACTCAAATTCAAACAGGGGGATATCAGCGAGGCGATCTGGCACTTGAAGCAGGCCCTGCGGCATGATGCCGGGTCCGCATTTTTGAAGCTTGAGCTGGCCAATTTATTGTTGATCAAAAAAGAAGAGACGAAAGCCCTGGATCTGATCCAGCAGGTTTTGGAGGTCCAGCCGGATCATATTCAAGCATTGAGCATGGCAGGGCGAATCTATCAACAACAAAACAAGATGGATGAAGCGGTTGCATCTTACGAAAAAGTTTTGCGGGGGCGTCCCACCGACCAGGGCACCTATATGGTTCTAGGTAGAATCTACTGGAATTCCAATAGATTAAACGATGCGGAACGGGTGTTTGAATCCATGACCGAACAGCTGCCCGATTCGTACGCCGCCTTCTATTTCTATGGTAAAGTGCTCGCAGCCCAGGGAAAATTGGCCATGGCTGAGAAAGCCCTGCTCAAGTCCATTCACTTGGAACCGTCCCTGGAAGAGCCCCGCTTCGAATTGCTGAAGATATATCAATCACAAAATCAACCTCAAAAAACGACCCGGATGTACCTGTCGATCCTGCACAATAACCCCGACAACCGCGATGCCGCCTTCGGGTTGGCAGAACATTATCGCAAAATTGAAAAACAGGAATTGTCATTGGCGATTCTTAAGGAACTGGGACGGCAAGTTGAAAAGGATGCCACGATATCAGCGACCCTGTTCGAGCGATATCTGGAAACCAAACGATTCGAAGAGGCGTCATGGATCATTAACGGTATGTTGAAAACCGCAGGACGCAATTCAGACCTGCACTACATGGCCGGAATCGCTTACAACGGCATCGACCAGGATGATAAAGCCCTCGCCCATATGTTGAAAGTGCGCCCCGGCTCACGATTCTATACCAATGCGGTCACTCACAGCGCCCTGATCTTTCACGATTCGGGAAGAATTGACCGCGCCATAAAAGTGGTGCGAAATGCTCTGGACCACGAACCGGACCACATCGACTACTACTTGTATCTGGGCTCGTTTTATGAGGAACTCGAGCGTTTTGAAGATGCACTGGAGGTGCTTCAAGAAGGAATAGAAAAGGACAATACGAACGGGCGGCTCCACTTCAGAGCAGGTGTGGTGTATGACAAAATGGGCCGTAAGGATAAGTCCATTGCCGCCATGAAGAATGTACTGCGATTGACACCAAATGATGCCGAAGCATTGAACTATCTGGGATACACCTATGCCGACATGGGCATCAACCTGGATGAGGCCGAGATGCTGATTCAATCGGCGTTGAAGATTAAACCCAATGATGGTTATATCACCGATAGCCTGGGATGGGTTTACTATAAAAGGGGAGACTACAGTCAGGCATTGGAGTTGTTAACCAAGGCCGTATCACTGATACCGGACGATCCGGTGATCCTGGAGCATTTGGGCGATGTGTACAATCAAATGAACAGCAAAGCAAAGGCTCTGAACTACTATCGTAAATCCCTCAAGAAGAAGAACTCGGGCAGCGATACCCTGGAAGAAAAAATCCGCACCTTAACCCATCCTTAACCCACTGGGAACGGAATCAATTGGGCCATCGATATTCCTCCTTAGGCAGATTCATTGTGATGGCGGTCATGATCGCTGGCATGATCATGCTGGCCGGCTGTGGTCATATTTTCAAGCCGCCTCCGGACGATGCCCATGCCCGGATGCTGCTGGAACGCCTGCTGCAAAATAACCCAACACTGACCCAATACAAAGGGCTGGCAGGGGTTCAAATGCAATTAAACGGGAGGTCCCAGTCCAGCCGAATCGCCTTTGCAGCCGTCCAGCCCAATAAGATGCGCGTCGAGATATTGAATATGATGGGGACCCCTTTGGTCAGCCTGACCGGAAATGGGGAGAATGTGACCCTTTTTTCCCATGGCAGACGGAAATATTACCGTTTTCGGCAGACGCGCTCCGCCCTGTTTTCATTGATAGAGGTTCCCATCGGGATAGAGGATTTGCAAAATTTATTGGCCGGAAGGGTTCCAGTTCCCCCTTACGTATCGGTTCAATCGCTGACAGAGCACCCGAGTACTCCCGATAATGTTTTGATATTAACGAATCGATGGAATGGTATCGTCGCAAGACTTCAATTGGACCCATCGAACCACGGCGTCAAGGCACTGAAGGTCCTGGACGCTGACGGGGAATTGCAATACCGGATCCAATGGTTAAAATGGCGAGAGATCGGCGGATACCGGGTTCCATCGAAGTTGGTCATCGAATCGACCAACACGCAACAGGTCACGCTGACTTTGGATCGCTTTTGGCCCAACGCGAATGTATCGCCTTCTACTTTTGAGTTGGAGCCATCCTTAAAAAATAAATCATAGTGGCAACTTAGGCCATATCTTAAGGCCGATGGAATCTCGTAGAAAAAAAGCGTCACTGCCTTCCATACGGACAGATGCTACTTTGGGACGATTGTGCAAATGGCTGCGCATGATGGGAATCGACGCCGAATGGGATACCGCAACTCCCGACCCGGAACGGTTGAAGCTACTCACCGATATCGACCAGCGCTGGGTGTTGACCCGCAGCCGCAGGGTTTTTGAAAAGCTGGGCCCGAACCGATCCCTGTTATTACGCCCCAATAGCCCCTTGGATCAAATGCGGCAAGTCATCCGCCATTTCAAGATCGAGAGAAATGACTTGCAGCCTCTGTCGAGATGCAGCCGATGCAATCACCCGATGTCGGAGACAGCAAAGCCGAACATCATTGGACGGATCCCGGATTATGTGTGGCAGCGCCATGACCGGTTTATGAGCTGTTCCCGGTGTCGGCGCATCTATTGGCCCGGTAGCCATGTACAACGCATCCAGTTGATGATGGATCAGTGGTTTCGGTAGCAGGGGAGACTGAATTGAATCGTGTTCAGTTGGAATTGCTGGGATGATTGGCCCGGCTTGAAGTTAGCGGATGAAAATGTTACCCATTACGCTTGAGCAATGGCCGGAAGTGGTTTGCCACTATCCCATTGGAAGGAAAAGGAACCACTGCAAATCCGAATAGGAGCAACAGCATGACGACAGAAGATAAGCGCAAATCCTCTTGTACGGGCGGCGGATGCGCAAAGGGCGCGGCCAGCGGCGCTTCCAAATACCAGGACGAACACATTGCCCAATCACTCTCAAAAATCCGTCACAAACTCATCGTGATGAGCGGTAAAGGCGGCGTGGGTAAATCCAGTGTATCCGCTGGATTGGCCGTTCAACTGGCGGTCACAGGGCACACGGTCGGCTTGCTCGATGTCGACATTCATGGTCCCTCACTGGCGGGTATCATGGGCGTACAAGGCCTCCTGGAAATTACCGAGGATAAGAAGGTGCAGGCCAAACAGGTCCACGACCGCCTTAAGGTGGTCTCCATGCAGTCGTTGATGCATGATGCCGATCAGGCCGTTATCTGGAGAGGACCTGCCAAGAGCGGGGTCATTCGGCAATTTGTGGGCGATGTATTATGGGGGGATCTTGACTTCCTTATTATCGATGCCCCGCCGGGAACCGGCGATGAACCGCTGAGTGTGGCGCAAACCATTCCCGATGCCAATGCACTAATCGTCACCACGGCCCAGGATGTGGCCTTATCGGATGTGCGCAAATCCATCAACTTCTGTCATACCATCCGTATGGACATTGTGGGACTGGTCGAGAATATGGGGCCCTTTGATTGCCCTTGTTGCGGCAAGCCTGTCGCGCTCTTCAAAAGCGGCGGCGGGGAAGCCACAGCCGCCCGAATGTCCGTTCCTTTTCTGGGTACCTTGCCCTTTGATCCAGAGGTGGTCAAAGCATGCGATAACGGCAAAGCAATAGAATTGGCATCGGCAGCGCCCGCATTTATGTCTGCTGTGGAAAGGATTGCCGCAAAGGTGCTTGGATCTGTCGACCACCGATGAGCGCCACGGTGTCCATAGCACCTGTCATTGCGCTGGAGGGCAGGTTGCGGGGCTGTCCGGCCGTCAAGACCTTGGGCGTCCGGCCCAACTTGGACGATTACAGCAAAGAAGAACAGATGCTCATTGAGAAGGCTGGGAAGATCTACTACCCCTCGTCCTTTTATGCCGGGCTGTTCGACACCATTGGGAAAAAAATCTTTCCGAGCTATCACACCTATTCCTATGCTCAGGATAAGATTTTACAGACAGCACTCTTTCGTCTGGCCGGCATCCCCCATCCCCGTACAAGGGTTTTTTACGGAAAGCGTCAGATGGAGGGGATTTTGGACTACTTTCGCTTTCCGTTCATCGCCAAAATCCCCCGTGGATCAGCTCTGGGAAAGGGTGTTTTTTTAATCCGTTCCCAACAGGAATTGTTGCACTACTGCCGTGACCACAAGCCGGCCTATATTCAGGCTTACTTGCCCATCAAACGGGATTTACGGGTGATTGTCATCGGAAGAAGGGTTGTGCATGCTTTCTGGCGAATGGCTCGACAAGGGGAGTATCGAACCAATCTGGCCGCAGGCGGAAAGGTGGATCCTGCCCCAGTACCTGAAGAAGCGCTGGTATTTGCCCTGGATACCGCCCGACGGTGCCGCTGGGATGATGTGGGACTGGACATTTGCATGCATGAGGGACGGTATTATGTTCTGGAAGGCAATATGAAGTACGGTAAGCAGGGAATGCTTCAAGCCGGCATCGCGTACCCGCAGATTATATGCGATATGATTCAAAAGGGAGAAATTTAGGTGAGCGGCAAAAGTGGTAAAATGGACACCCTGAAGCGGGACTTGGATCTAAGAGAGAAAAAGCTGTTTTCCGAAAAGGCCGCCTTCAGCGCCCAGGCCCACCGTCGTATGCCGGAGCAGCGATTGCAGGACGGATATCGGCAGGCCTATGCGCTTGATGCGGATAGAATTCTTCACTCCCGGGCATATACACGGTATATCGATAAGACCCAAGTCTTCTATCTGATAAAAAACGATCATATCACCCATCGTGTCTTGCATGTCCAACTGGTATCAAAGATCGCGCGCACGATTGGAAGGTTTTTGGGGTTGAACGAAGATTTGATTGAAGCAGTGGCATTGGGACATGATATCGGCCACACCCCTTTCGGCCATGATGGGGAACGTTATCTCAGCCGCCTCTGTCATCAGTCCGGTATCGGGTATTTCATGCATAACGTACAGAGTATTCAATTTCTGGATCGTGTGGAACGAAAGGGGAGAGGGTGGAATCTTTGCCTGCAGACCCTGGACGGCATTTTGTGCCACGACGGCGAAATTCATAATCAGGTGCTGATGCCCCTAGCGGACAAGACATTTGAAACCCTTGCGGAAGAGATTGAGCAGAAGAAAGCGGATCCCGACGTCCCTTTGATGCCGATGACCCTGGAAGGTTGCGTGGTGCGCATGGCCGATACGGTGGCGTATATCGGGCGGGATCTTGAGGATGCCATACGATTGGATGTGATAAAACGCAAGGAGATCCCCAAGTCGATCAAAGCCGTCCTGGGCAACACCAATGGCACCATTGTCTACAATCTTGTCACCGACATCATCAAGCAAAGCCATGAGAAAGCGGCCATCGCCTTCAGCGACCGAGTATCCCAAGCGCTTCAGGAACTTAAAGCGTTCAACCTTGAACGCATTTACCTCAACCCGATTATTAAGCAGTATTCCGAATCCATTCAGAAACTCTTCGATATCCTATTTCATCAATACCTTGAAGATCTTGAAAAGGAGAACCGAAAAAGTAAAATATACGTCCGTTTTTTGAAGGATATGTCGGATGATTATCTGCATTCCCACCATCCAGCGGAGATCGTCCGGGATTTTATTGCCGGTATGACGGACCGCTACTTTCTCGATCAATGCCCGCAAAGGCTGCGGCCGGCTGTCGAAAAGGCGTAGCCTTTGGTGCATAAGAAGCAGGGGCTATTTTACACTTTTTTTATTGGCATAGCGATAGGGGTATTGCGTTGAATCGGGTTATTCCAATGAAACTGGCGATGATGCATTGAATCTGAGCTGGAAAGAAATGGTAGAACGGGTATGAACGAAGGTTACCAGGAGAGAACCTATCGCCGACTGGTTCGCGGGACGCTCAAGCCTATGCAGGCGACGGTCCAGGAGACCGATCTGAGCGTGTATGCCGATGGCGTCGGGCTGGAGTTGATCAAGGAAGCCATCATCGAACAACGCGGGTATATTGAAGGATATGTCCAGCGCTATCCCGGTTTTAGAGAAAGTTTGCAGCCATGGCCGGAAGATCCAATGGCACCGTCCATTGTCCAAGAAATGATCCAGGCTGGACGCTGCACCGGTGTCGGCCCTATGGCGGCGGTCGCCGGTGCAGTGGCCGAACGGGTGGGGCGGACGATTTTAGACCATACCGATCAGGTGATCGTCGAGAACGGGGGGGATATATTCCTGTCCGTCCGCAGCGAAACCGTCATCGGTCTCTATGCCGGCGCATCGCCACTAAGCCTTAAATTCGGCGTGAAGATCGCCCCCGGATCGACACCGCTATCGATCTGCACTTCATCCGGCACTGTCGGACATTCCAGAAGCTTCGGCAATGCGGATGCCGTCTGCATATTGAGCCGTCGTTGCGCATTGGCCGATGCGGCGGCCACCGCCATCGCCAATCATGTTAAAGCTCCCAAGGATATCACCGCAGCGGTGAAACGGGCGCAAGCCATCGCCGGGGTATTGGGGGTGCTGATTATCATTGGCGACAAAATGGGGATGTGGGGCCAGATTGAACTCAGCCCCATGGAGGGCTATTAAAAATACCATTCATCCCTGCCCGTTAGCTCCAATCCCAACCCGCAATCGGCGGAAAAAAGCCTTGAGTTTTAGGTGGGGAAATTGTAAGTATCAATGCAACTTAATCTCCAATTCGCTGATATTCAGGGAGAAAATGAATGAAGAAGCTCAAATATGCTTTTTGGCTCATCATCATAGGCTTTTTCGGCGTGGTCATTGCGCAAAATTGGGACTACTTTACCACCGAAAACAGTTTAAAACTTAACCTCTACGTATATAACGAACCCATCCCACCCATGACCAATGGCGCCATCATTGCCATTTGCGTGGGTGTCAGCGTCCTGATCATGTTGCTTTTTTATTTTGCCAGCCGATATGAAACCTACCGTGCGAAAAAAACCATCAATTCCCTGCGTCACGGTATGGAAGAGGGCAAAAAGAGCATCTCCGATCTGCAGCATGAAGTGGAACTGCTCAAAGGCGGCTCTCCGACACCGCTGAACGATCTTTCTGATAATGAAGAGCGCGCAGAAAACGAGGAGGGCGCGGAACAGGATAGCGCAACCCGACAAGAAATCCAGTCATAATACAGCGTCATCCCCGGCCAAAAGGTGTCGCAGTGCGAATCGATCAGTCAATCACATCCGAACCGACGCCCACCTTTGCCAAGGTATCCTCGCCGTCGGGAAAATCATGCTGATACCATGAGCAAGCCCAAAGCCACCCCCATGATCCAGCAGTACTTGTCGATCAAGGAGAAGTATCAGGATGCTATCCTTTTCTATCGGATGGGTGATTTCTACGAGATGTTCTTCGAAGATGCCCATACGGCTTCAAAGGTGCTCGAGATTGCTCTGACCTCCCGCAACAAGAACGACGCCGTTCCGGTTCCCATGTGTGGCGTGCCATATAAAGCGGCACAGACCTATATATCCAGACTGATTGAGGCGGGTCATAAAGTCGCCATTTGCGACCAGGTGGAGGACCCTGCCCAGGCCAAAGGACTCGTTAAAAGGGATGTGGTGCGGGTCGTTACACCCGGTATGATCATCGAGAACGAGTTGCTCGACGCCAAAAGCAACAACTTTGTGTTGGCTTTGGCGATCCGCCATGACTTGATCGGGCTCTCCTATCTGGACATTTCAACCGGGACATTTCGCGTGGCGGAAACTGCAGATGGCGATATAATCCTGGAAGAGATCCAACGTATCGGCCCGAGTGAGATTCTACTGCCGGCGCTGCTGAAAGAGACCTCATGGAAAGAGCGCATCGAAAAAAGGGTGGACCCCAAATCCATAAACTGGCTCGGAGACAATGCGTTTGATCACCAACAAGGTGAACAGCGACTGATCAAGCAGTTTCAAACCCTGACGCTGGAGGGTTTCGGCTGTCATGAGATGAAGGCAGGACTTGGTGCGGCCGGTGCCCTGCTGCATTACGTCGCCGAGACACAAAAGCAGTCGGTCCAACATTTTCATCGTATTGAAACTTACGCCCTGGACCACCATCTGGTCATTGACCATTTAAGCCGGCAAAACCTCGAACTGGAAAAGAATATCCGCAGTGGATCAAAAAATGGAACCTTGATCCAGATCCTGGACAAGACATCAACCGCCATGGGAGGGAGACGGCTGCGCCAGTGGTTGCGGTATCCGCTTTTATCTCCCATTCAGATTGGGCACAGACTGGATGCCGTGGAAGAGGCCTTGTGCCAATCCGGGCCGCGGCAGAAAATGATGGCCATGCTGGATCACGTTTACGACCTGGAACGGCTTAATAGCAAGCTGTGTATGGGGCATGCCAATGCCAGGGACCTTGTGGCGCTGAAAAAATCCTTACTGGCGCTTCCGGAAATTTGGCAGAACCTTGCGGCAATGCATAGCGATCTTTTTTGTGAGCGACCACCGCTGGAAAAGGTGCTGGGGCTGGCCCAGACCATAGACGCGGCAATCCGCGAAGACGCTCCGCCAACCATACAGGAGGGCGGGATGGTAAAGGTCGGCTACAACGCCGAACTCGACGAATTGATAGGCCTTTCCCGTGACGGCAAGGGATATCTGGCCAGCCTGGAAGTCCGTGAAAAGGAGGCAACCGGCATAGCGACCCTGAAGGTGCGCTTCAACAAGGTTTTCGGATATTATGTCGAAATCCCCAAATCTCAAATCGGTCGCGTCCCAGACCACTACGTAAGAAAGCAAACCCTGGTCAATGCCGAGCGGTATATCACCGATGAGCTCAAACAGTACGAAGCCAAGGTGCTCGGTGCCGAAGACCGCCGTTGCCGTCTGGAACTGGACATCTTCAACCAGATTCGGGAAGCGGTGCGGGAGACCAGCGCCGATATTCAACAGGTCTCTGAATTTATTGCCGGTTTGGATTGTTTGCTCGGCCTGGCCGAAGTGGCGGATCATAACGATTACAGTCGACCGCAGATCAACACCCAGGGTGTCATCGACATCAAGGATGGGCGACATCCTGTGGTAGAGAAGATGATTAAAAATGAGCGTTTCGTGCCAAATACCATTCGACTGGACAATTCAGCGGATCAGGTATTAATTATCACAGGTCCCAACATGGCGGGTAAATCCACTGTCCTGAGACAGGTGGCCTTGTTGGTCATCATGGCCCAGATCGGATGCTTTGTTCCGGCCACAGAGGCCAATATTGCTGTAACCGACCGGATTTTCACCCGCGTCGGCGCTTTGGACAATCTCACATCAGGTCAAAGTACCTTTATGGTGGAGATGGAGGAGACCGCCAATATCCTCAACAACGCGACGGCCCAAAGTTTGATCGTCATGGATGAGATTGGACGCGGCACCAGCACCTACGATGGTTTGAGTATCGCTTGGGCGGTGGTCGAGTACCTCCATGAACTCAAGAGCGCCGGCGTAAAAACCCTTTTTGCCACGCACTACCACGAACTCATCGAACTCGCCCAATCCAGGCCGCGGGTGCGGAATTTCAACATTGCCGTTAAGGAGTGGAACGACAAGATTATATTTTTGCGAAAGCTGGTCCCCGGAGGGACCAATCGAAGCTATGGTATCCAGGTGGCCCGATTGGCCGGCATACCGGATGCTGTCATCCAGCGATCGAAAGCGATACTGAACCGCATTGAGAACCACGCGCCTGACGGGTCACAAGTAGCCGATACACTGTTTGAAAGAAATACAGAAGCGGACAAGCCGGTACAAATGAACTTGTTCAGGTCGGTTGAGATGGAGGTGATTGAAGACTTGATGGGCATTGATATCCACACCACCACGCCGATGGAGGCGCTGCAGCTGCTCCAGCAATTGCAGCACAAGGTCAAATCGCCATCACAGTGAACCCCAATGTCGCATAAAAAGGTGGCAAAAAGTCTAATATTGCAGCATTGCAGTGAATATAGCTGAGCGTATGAGACAACCTATATTTTATAACCGATATGGCTTTATGATCGCAGCGGTCTTGATGATGATGGCCTATGGGGCGTCGTCTGCCATTGCTGCTTCTGCTGAATCCAAATATTATTCGGCCGAACGGTGCTACCGGCAGTTGCGTAACAGCCCATCTCTTCAGAAATACCGAGACCGTTGGTTTCGATGCATCAACAAATTCCTGGCGGTGCATAAACACGACCCCAGAGGTCAATGGGCATCGGCCGGATTGTACCATGCCGGGGTGCTATACGCCGAGTTATACCGACATTCGTATTACCGTGAAGACAAAAAGGAGGCATTGGATATCTTCGACCGGGTCGTGCGCGGGTATCCCAAAAGCCGATACCGTACCCGCGCCTTGCAGGCCAAACGCGATCTGTTGAGGGGGAAGGGCGTTTCAACAGCCAAAGCCAAACCTGTCAAGCACACTGGATCGGCGCGATCCGCCTACAATCGTGCCAAGGAGAATTACCGCAAGCTGCAGCAGAATCCAAAGCAGAAAAAATATCGCGACCAGTGGATGCGCAGCATCAAAAACTATCAAAAAGCCTACGATCAGGACCCCGGCGGTGATCTCGCCGCAGCCGCCCTTTACGGTGTGGCCCGTTGCTATGACGAACTCCATCATTATTCGAGAAGGGATTCCGATCTTTCCCGGGCGTATACAACCTATCGAAAAGTTATAGAAGAGTTCCCGGAGAGCGCCTTTGCCGATAAAGCCAAGACCGCCCTGCCGGTGGAGGCCGGGTATGCCCGGTCAATGACGACCAAGGATGACGAAATCGCCCAGGTGATAAAGGATGCGAACATTCTCGCTCCCGGACAAGACGAACAGCCATCGGCTGCCACCTCCAGTGAACCGGCCAAGGTGCACGGGTTGCGGTTCTGGTCCAACCCCCGCTACACCCGCGTGGTGATCGATGCGGACAAGGATACGATCTTCACCTATCGGGAACTCCGTGAGGACCCGGATATCGGAAAACCTCAACGTATCTACATCGATGTTCATAACAGCCGGTTGGGAAAAGATCTCCAAAAGGTTGTGCCCATCAACGACAACTTGTTGAGTGATGCCCGGGCCGGACAATATACAAAGGATACCGTTCGGGTAGTGGTCGATATAAAATCTTCCAAAACCTTTAAAATATTCTCCTTAAAAAATCCATTCAGGGTGGTCCTCGACGTATGGGGAGAGGAGAAGGAGACGGCAAAACAAGCCATCCCCCCAGTGGGGCCCAAGGGGAAGAAACTCCCACCCAGCGCAATCGTCAAACAACTGGCCTTGGGGGTCAGGCGGGTGGTGATCGATCCCGGTCATGGTGGAAAGGATTATGGTGCGCCGGGTTACCTAAAAGGGATACATGAAAAGGCCGTGGTGTTGAAGATCGCCAAACTGCTGAAGCAAATGCTCGAAGATCAGGTTAAATGCGAAGTGGTGCTGACCCGCAGCAAAGATCGATACTTGAGCCTGGAAGAGCGCACCGCCATTGCCAATACCCAAAATGCCGATCTTTTTGTCTCCATTCATACCAATGCTTCAAGAGACCGGCGGGCACACGGCATCGAGACGTACATCCTCAACCTGGCAACCGACGATGAGGCCATTCGTGTGGCGGCGATGGAAAATGCCACCTCGGCGAGAAATATCAGCGATCTCGATTCGATTCTGCAGGATTTGATGAACAACGCCAAAGTGAACGAATCGACGCGGCTTGGAAGCTATGTGCAGCAATCCATGAGTTCCCGGCTCAAGCGGAAATTCAAAAACATCCGCAATAAAGGGATTAAGCAGGCGCCGTTCTATGTCCTGCTCGGAGCGGATATGCCGTCCATTCTCATCGAAACTTCGTTTATCAGCAATCCTAGGGAGTGCAAGCGGCTGCTCAATAAAGCCTATCAAAAACACATGGTGCAGGGTATTGTCGATGGGATCAAGCGCTACATCAAAGAGACCAACCCTACCGCATTGAGACCGGCTGCGGAAGGAAAGGTCAAAGGATAATGCAGAAATGGACAATCCATGCCATCCGTCTATGGGAGGTATTGATGCAAGGCATATGATTACCATTTGAGAACGATAACAGACATAAAGGGAGACGCCCATGAACTATGAAAACATTCTCTTTACATCGGATGAGGCCATTGCCACCATCACCTTTAATCGGCCCAAGGCCTTGAACGCGCTTAACGCAGCCCTGTTGAGGGAATTGTCCCATGCGGTCGATTCCATACAAGAGAATCCGGAGATCCGGGTGCTGGTGCTGACAGGGGCTGGTGATAAGGCTTTTATAGCGGGTGCGGACATAAAGGAACTGGACGGTCTGACACCTCTCCAGGCCAAAGCCGTTGCTAAAATGGGCCAGGATACCATCAACAAAATCGCAGCATTGCCGATCCCGGTTATTGCGGCTGTAAATGGCTACGCACTGGGCGGGGGCACAGAGATGGCGCTGGCCTGTGATTTCATCTATGCCGCCGATACCGCCTCCATGGGATTGCCGGAGACGAACCTCGGACTGATCCCCGGGTTCGGGGGGACACAGCGGTTGGCGCGTCTGATCGGCCCCAATCGGGCAAAGGAATTGATCTATACCGGCAAAATCATTTCAGCGGCTGAGGCGCTCTCTTTAGGCCTGGTCAACGCCCTCCTTCGGCCCGATGATTTGATCCCGAATGTCATGGCCACAGCGCAAGTGATGGCCGCTAAAGGCAGGGTTTCTTTGAGGGTCGCAAAGGAAGCCGTCAACCTGGGGTTGGACACAGATTTGGCCACTGGTTTGAAAATCGAACAGAACGCATTTGCTCTGTGCATGGCCAGCGAAGACGCCCGGGAGGGTACCCGGGCTTTCATTGAGAAGCGCAAAGCCAATTTCACCGGTGCTATGGAATAGAAGAAGCCAACTTTTGCAACACTCGGGTCAACACAGCTCCAAAAAAGGATTGGTGTCATGATTTTTAATATGGAATACGAGACCATGCCGCGGGAGGCCCTTGAGGCCATCCAACTCAGACGACTCCAAACAACGGTTGAACGCGTTTATGCCAATGTGCCGTTTTACAGGAAGAAATTCAAAGCGGCCGGTGTAACCCCCACAGATATCAAATCCCTGCAGGATTTGGCCAGACTCCCGTTCACCACCAAGCAGGACCTGCGGGACAGTTATCCATATGGCATGTTCGCCACACCGATGGACCACGTGGTGCGCATTCATTCCTCATCCGGCACCACAGGACAGGCCACTGTGGTGGGATATACCGCCCGGGACATCGAGACCTGGTCTGAGCTCATGGCCCGCTCCCTAATGGCCGGTGGTGCGACGCGCAACGACATTATTCACAACGCGTACGGCTATGGGCTGTTTACCGGCGGGCTAGGCGTTCATTACGGCGCGGAAAAATTGGGGGCTTCCGTGATACCGGTATCCGGCGGCAATACCAAGCGCCAGATCATCATCATGAAGGATTTCGGTCCCACGATCCTGACATCCACGCCATCGTACAGTCTGCATCTGGCAGAGAAGGCCGAAGAGATGGGCGTATCGTTTCAGGACCTGAAATTCAAGTTCGGGGTGTTCGGTGCTGAACCCTGGTCCGAAACCATGCGCAGTCAGATCGAACGGAAACTCAACCTTGTGGCCGTCGATATCTACGGGTTGAGTGAAATCATGGGGCCGGGCGTCTCCATCGAATGCCACGAGGCCAAAAAGGGGTTGCATGTATTCGAAGACCACTTCATTCCCGAGATCATCGATCCCGAAACACTGGAACCGCTGCCGTACGGTCAAACCGGTGAGTTGGTCTTTACCACCATCACCAAAGAGGCCTTCCCCGTGGTGCGCTATCGTACCCGGGATATTACTTCGCTCAATCCTGAACCCTGCATTTGCGGACGCACTGTGCTGCGGATGAACCGCGTCACCGGTCGCAGCGACGACATGTTGATTATCCGGGGGGTAAACGTTTTTCCCTCTCAGATCGAAACCGTTTTGATGCAAAGCGATGGCGTTACCCCGCACTACCAGCTGGTGGTCGATCGAGAAGGGTCTTTGGACGTATTAACCGTCATGGTTGAAGTTGGAGAGAAATTGTTTTCGGACGAAGTGAAGCGGCTTCAGGCCACCGAAAAAAGCATCTCAAAAAATATCAAAGAGTTACTAGGGGTTTCGGCCAGTGTAAAACTGGTGGAGCCCAAGGCGATTGCGCGCAGCGAGGGAAAAGCGGTACGGGTTATCGATAATCGCAAACTCTGATAGATTTTCGATCCGAACCTTAACCAAGGAGGGCCTATGCAGGTTGATCAAATATCCGTTTTTATAGAAAACAAGGCAGGTCGACTGTCCGAAGTGACCGGCATACTGGCTGAGGCGGGCGTGAATATTCGGGCATTGGCACTGGCCGATACATCTGACTTCGGCGTGTTGCGGCTGATCGTGGACAATAACGATGCGGCCATTTCCGTGCTCAAGGAAAACGGGTTTACGGTTGGGAAGAACGCGGTGATTGCAGCCGAGGTCAAAGACGAACCGGGCGGATTGCATCAGATCCTGGATACGCTGAAAACCAATGGCATCAATGTGGAGTACATGTACGCCTTTGTCCGCCATTCCGGTGAAAATGCCGTAATGATTTTTAGGTTCGATGACGTACCGGCCGCCATCAAGGTGATGCAAAAAACCCATATAAAAATCATAGACGGGGAGCAGCTCAATAGCATTTAGAAGGTCTATGCAAGCTGCCTCGTGCCGGACTCCATGTGCCTTAATCCAGTGGTTTTTCTCATCATGTATTGGGCCAGACGCTCATCCCCCGTTTAATGGATTTGCGGGCTTAATATTTTTTGAGAAGTACCGATATCCTTTCCGGCACCATTTAATACCGGCGTCGGCTGTGTAAATGCATTTATTGCATAAGGTACTGTACCTGTTGGTAAAATAAGAGACATTCGATTGACAGTGGTGTGTCATGTCGAGTATAAATAAAATTCGGGCCGGCGATCTCTTTGTGCTTCCCGGAGGTAGCGGTAAATGTTCCATGCCCGAACCACAGCGGCGACATGCTGTAACAATTCAGGCGCAGACCCATTGCCCTGTGATAACAGCAATAATGTGGTGTGGCTCGATCACAAGATATAAGTGACGGATAATGGCACCAAGACAACATTCAAAAAACAATATTCAACTCTTTTGGGGTGCCGCCCTTGTTTTAATGGGGGTTGCCGTCTTTTTCAGACTCCAGCAGGTGATGCCCAAACTGGCGGAGATGGGGCTATCCGATTTCGCCATCGGATTTTTCCGAGTATGCCTATACATCATTGGTTTTGTCCTCGTCGGCGGCGGGGTTAGAAAATGGATACAACACTTTAATCCGGATAAGGAATCCTCCGGCAATACCCGGTCTGATAGTAGCGAAGACTGAAAAAGTGGGTAGGAGATCATGTTGAAAGCGTCCCAATCTCAAGCCGCACCGCAAAATGGCGTAGAAAACCTCAAGACTGAGGTCGAATTTCGAACAAAACTTCAAGAGATCGGCAATAAGATCAATTCGGCACGTGATCTCGATGAAATTCTCATTGACCTCAAGGATGATATCCTGACGCTTTTCAATGCAGAGCGATTGACCGTCTACGTCGTTGACGGGGTCAAACGCGAACTGGTATCCCGGTTTAAATCGGGTAACGAGATCGCCGAGATACGCCTGCCGGTCAACAGGGATTCACTTGCGGGCTACTCTGCACTGACCCATAAACTGCTCAATATTTCCAACGTCTATGATGCCAAAGAGTTGGACGGTATAGACGAGGACCTCAGATTTGACAAAAGCTGGGATCAAAAGACCGGCTACCGCACCAAACAGGTGCTCGTCTATCCGATCATCTTCCAGAAATACCTGATGGGTGCTTTGCAACTCATCAATCTCAAACAGGGCGACATGTTTACGCCGGAAGATGAAAAAACAGTCACCGATCTATCGAAGATCATCGGCATCGCGCTTTACAATCAGAAGCGCATGGCAGCCCGCGGTGGCCGCATCAACAAGTTTGACTATCTCCTGGAAAACCATCTGGTGACCCAGAAGGACCTGGCCAAGGCGGTATCAGATGCAAGGCAGCGCAAAGAGGCTGTCGAAGCTGTACTCCTGAAGGAATTCAAGGTTCCCAAAAGCGAAGTCGGTGAGTCGCTGTCGCGGTATTACAAGATTCCCTTCATTTCCTTCAACGCCTCATATCCCATTCCCGGCGAATTGCTGACCGGACTGAAAGTTCCGTTCATGCGCAACAATGTCTGGGTACCAGTGAGAACCGAAGACGACCAGCCGGTGATCGCCATAGATGATCCCCATGATTTGAAGCGCATCGACGAAATTAAATCGCTGTTTCCGGGCCAGAGGCTAAAATTCGTTGTTGCCATCAAACAGGACATCCTTGATTTCATCAAGCTCTTCACCCAAGACGAAAAAGAGATGGCAGAGATCGATGATATTCTCTCCCAGCTCCAGGACGAAACCGAAGAGATCGACGAAGCCGAATCTTCGGTGGGCGAAGAGGACAGTGCCGTGGTCCAACTGGTCAATAAGATCATCCTGGATGCATACGCCCGCGGCGCTTCGGATATTCATATCGAGCCTTATTCCGGCAAGCTAAACACCATGGTGCGCATCCGTGTGGATGGTTCCTGCACCGTATATCAGACCATTCCATTTGCCTATCGGAATGCCGTGGTTTCCAGAATTAAGATCATGTCGGACCTTGACATTGCCGAGCGGCGTCTGCCCCAGGACGGTAAGATCAAATTTAAAAAGTATGGCGCAAAGGATATCGAGCTGCGTGTGGCCACCATTCCCACCCAGGGTGGATTGGAAGACGTGGTCATGCGTATTCTGGCCGCCGGCGAGCCCATCCCACTGAATAAGATCGGATTTTCGGAGCGTAATCACGAAAATTTCGTTGCGGCCGTGATGAATCCCTACGGATTGATTTTGGTCTGCGGGCCCACCGGCTCCGGTAAGACCACAACCCTGCATTCGGCACTGGCCTATATCAATAAGACCGAGACCAAAATCTGGACGGCCGAAGACCCCGTTGAAATCACCCAGAAAGGCCTGCGTCAGGTTCAGGTCAAGCCCAAAATCGGATTTGACTTCGCTGCGGCCATGCGATCTTTTCTAAGGGCCGACCCCGATGTGATCATGGTCGGCGAGATGCGTGACAAGGAGACAACCCACATCGGTATCGAAGCGTCCCTGACTGGGCATCTGGTGTTCTCCACCCTGCATACCAACAGCGCTCCGGAGAGTATCACCCGATTGCTCGATATGGGAATGGATCCATTTAACTTCGCCGACGCCATTCTATGTATTATGGCCCAGCGACTCGTCCGAACCCTTTGTGCCGATTGCAAAAAGGAGTATCATCCGACCAAAGAGGAGTATCAGGAGCTGATCAGGGAATATGGCGAAGAAGATTTCGAGAAGAACGGTAATCCGCCATACTCAGACGACGTGGTCCTCTTCAAGGCGGTGGGCTGTGAAATTTGCAATAACACCGGATACCGCGGTCGAATGGGTATCCATGAGTTGCTTACCGGCACCGATCCCATGAAAAAGCTCATTCAGCTCCGGGCCGAGATGGCCGAAATTCGGAATCAGGCGATTTCCGACGGCATGACGACGCTGAAGCAGGATGGTATTGAGAAGATACTCTCCGGGCACACGGACCTGCTGCAAGTGCGCAAGGTCTGCATCAAGTAACGTCGAAAAAGCCGGAGAGCTCCAGATCCTGTGTTGTCAAGGGCTTGCAGTGGTTATACTACGGCTTCGCCATTGACGCCTTGGCTCTGGAGCCCTCCGGCTTTTTCGACGGTTGCCGGTAAACAATAGATCCTGTGTTGCAAGGTCTTCGTAGGGCGGGGCTCCATACCCGCCCTATGCGTGGAAGCGGCAACTACATGTCTTCCATCTGCCCGCAACCCGCTACGCGGCGAAACTACTTTATGGGATCACCGCCGAAGCGGTTCTGTTTCAGCGCCTTTTCAAATTTGGTGAGTTGCACTTCATAGATCTTCCTATCTTTCGGATTCATCTCTAAAGCGCGGCGCTCCGCCTCAATAGCTTCTTCGATACGGCCATTGACAAACAAGCTTTCCGCGAGCGTATCCCATATGTGCGGTTCTTTATTTAGCGTGATCGCCTTTTGAGCCAGTTCCAGCGCGCGCGGGGGATCATAAAGTGCCTTATCAGTCGCGGTTGCCAGGATCCAGGCGAGGTTGTTTAACGTATGCGGGTTGTCCGGCTTTATCGATAGAGCGTTTTCATACGCCTTGGCTGCTTCCTCGAGTTTATTTTTGTCGATTAATTTGTCACCCAATATCGCAAAAAATAAGGATTGATTCTTTTCCAAAGTCGATTTGTGCAAATGAAAGGAAGCAACACCCAGCACCAACAGGCAGGCGACAAATGCGATAATGCTGTTCAACACCTTTTTGTTATGGCGCTTTATCCATTGACGGGATTGTTCGCACCGCCATAAAAATTCGATGCGTTGTTTAATGCTGAAATGGTGCCAGTTGGGCTTGTCAGCCGGTTGTCCGCTGCCCGCTACAATCTTGTCAAATGTGGAGATCAGGGGGCGTGCGGTGGGAAAAAGGCCGAATACGTAGAGGTCTGCCTGGCGCTCAAAATTGCGGATAAAATAGCCGAAGATGAAACGAAAATAGAGAACAACACACAGGATGAGGCAAATCACCAAAAAGACGTCCCGCACTTTTAAAGGATTGAACTGTATCGCTTCGATAGCCTGCAAGATAGGCTCTCTAGAAAAGATAAACAGATTCGATGCAGCGATGACGATATGGGTGACCAGCATAAAACCAAAGAAGAAGAGAAGATAGAGCAGCAAATGTCTGTGTTTGACATGACCGATTTCGTGGGCGATGACTTGATCAACCTCATCCGGTGTGAGCATGGACAATAACGCATCGGTTACCAAAATATAGCGAAATCGCGACACCAACCCCATTACGCCTGCTGTGATCATGCGCCCTCCGAAAATGGGCCAGTATACAATATCCGCATAACGAACGCCTGTTTTTCGGCACAACCTTTCAATTCGTGAGCGCTGTTCCCCTGCTTCCATCGAGTGGCAGCGCCAAAAGCGCTGAATGAGCACCGGAGCAAAAATAGCGGTGATGATCAGAAATATCAGAAAATAGCTGGTTTGGCCGATGGGCGTATCAAGGATGCGCTGGGGCAGCTGAAAAGGCAGGAGTCGGATTAAATCGTGGATGCCGAATAAAAGTGCCCAGGGAATCAGGACCGGAATACTGAACGCCACATTGGAGTAGATATAGTTGCCAAAAGAGATATCCGTTCGATAGATGGCACGGTGTGCTCTGAAGGAGAAGACCCACATCAGTGTGAGATAGCAGATGAAGAGCAGCAATAACAGCAGGGAGCTCAGCGTTGGAAACAGCGAAAAGATTTTCAAATCATCCAAATAGGCGGGAAGGTGCAACCACCAGATATCAGCCGCCAGCATCACCAGGGCGAGGACGGAACAACGCGTCGAATACTGGCTGAAATCGTGGTCGAGCTTTGCCTGGCTCTCCCATTCCATTCGTTTGATCAAACGGTTGAAGACTTGGTGGGTGTACCATCCGTAAATCATGCCCAGGCCGATAAAGAGCAAAAATGCCTGGGAGAAATTGAAAGGCAACGTCTCAGGTGCCTCGTACAAGGAAAGGATGAGCAAAGCGATGATAAAATATATGAAATGTGAAAACATAGTTGATGTCGGCTGATGGGTTTTTACCTTTTTGCCATCTTTTTTATGTAACCATAGGGTTTATTTCGGACGGTGGTATCTCTCTTTTTCGCTGTAGATACAGCCGCAATATTGTTGGCGGTACATTCCCATCGCTTTTGAAGTGTGGACGCCTTCCTTCCATCCTTCCCTGAAATCCTGATAAACGAAAGGAATGCCCACTTCCCGGGAGACAGAGACGCCGATGGATCGGATGGTGTCATGTTTTTGGAATTTGCTGTACAGCAAAGTGGTGGAAAAAGCGTCGAATTTACCCCTTCTGGCCATCAATGCTGTGGTGCGCAAACGGTCTTCGTAGCAAAAAAGACATCGATGCTTTTCGCGGTAAACGACGTTACGCAGAAAATGTTCCAGGTCATAGGTCTCTGAGAAGATCAGTTTGAGATCGATGCGCTCCGCGTATTCAGTAAGGGTTTGCCTGCGCCGCATATACTCGCTGTACGGATGGATATTGCTGCCGTAAAAGTATCCCATAAGGTCGTGGTTTGCTTCGCGCAATATCCGTACCGGATAAATACTGCAAGGTGCGCAGCAAATGTGCAGCAGCAATTTCATTGACGCGCTCCAAACAACGCAGTGCCGATGCGTACCAGCGTGGCACCTTCTTCGATGGCCACTTCAAAATCACCTGTCATTCCCATCGAGAGTTCTCTCAAGGCAATGTCCAATTGCCCCTCCAGCCGGTCACGCAACTTTCGAAGCGCTCTAAAAAAAGGTCTCGCTTTTTCAGGCGCATCAAAGTAGGGCGGCATGGTCATCAAGCCCTGCAGTCGAAGATTTTTCAGATTTCGAAGATTTTGCGCCAAATCCAGCGTCTGGGCTTCATCAGTTCCTGATTTGGACGGCTCGCCGCTGATGTTGACCTGAATCAATATGGGCTGGATCTTGTTAATCTTGTACGCCTGATGATCCAACTCCCTGGCAAGCCGAAGCGAATCCACCGTATGGACCAGATCGAACATGCGAACAGCGAATTTGGCTTTATTGCGCTGCAAATGGCCGATAAAATGCCATTGCACCGTCAACTGAGCCAATTGGTCAAACTTTTCCCTGGCTTCTTGAATATAGTTCTCACCGATGATGTCGGCGCCGGACAAGATCGCCTGGCGTACGCGCTCTGCCGGTTGGGTTTTTCCAACAGCTACCAGGCGAACATCTTCAGGCGATCGTCCGCAGGCCGATGCGGCGTTCGCTATTCGCTTCTTTATGGCAGAAAGCCTGTCGATCATCCGTTGGATATCATTCATTTTCCGTCAACTTTGCCGGGCCGGTTTTATAGTGGCGATCAATGACACCTTCGCCGATCAGGTACTCGATCACCTCACAAACCGGCAATCCCACGACATTCGTATAGGACCCCTGAATCGATCTAACCAGAAAAGTGCCCAATCCCTGAATGGCATAGGCACCGGCTTTGTCAAAGGGTTCATTTGTGTGAATATACCACTCAATTTCACTGGGTGAAAGCGCTTTAAAGGTCACATCGGTGCGCACGGCCTCAGTATGGACTTTGTTGAACCGATGGCAACAGATGGTGACGCCGGTTAAGACCTGATGCGTCTGTCCGCTGAGCTGATGCAACATCTTACGGGCGGCGGTCTTGCCATTGGGTTTGCCCAGGATTTTTCCGTCTATCAAAACAATGGTATCAGCGCCGATGACCCAGCGGTCGGGAAATCTACTGGCGATCGCAGCAGCCTTGGCCGCGGCGAGACGCTGGACATATGCTTCCGGTGTGTCCAATGCCACGGCGCTTTCATCAATATCACTGGGAACCACATCAAATTGGAGTCCGGCCTGCTCCAGCAGATATCGCCGTCGCGGTGATTTGGAGGCCAGGACAAGTCTACTATGGGGTATTTCATTGCACATGAAGCCGTCTCTATCAAAAGGTTCCCTGTTTGGCAAGGTAGCGCATTGACGCTTGAAAGCGCTGTACGTTGCGTTCGGCCTTATTGTAGAATGGAAATTTTTATTTACTTTGACAGGGGATACCGATACCCTTCCCAAAATTAATCCAACCCGCCCGAGGAGCGAAAACGTCATGAACTTATACCATGATATCCATAAATCACTGGTCGCTGTTGTCTTGATCGGCCTGATGTTACCCATGACCACAATGGCCGCCGCCGTACCGCCCAGCGGCAAGGCGGCCGATGTGAATGGGAAGACGATCCTTTACACCGACTTCGAGCGTCAGGTGTCGATGTTTAAAAGACAGGTGATGAAAGGGCAGGCCGGACAGCTGCCGGATGCGCTGATGCAGCGGCTGAGGGATCAAGTGATCCAAAAAATGATCGGCGACGAGCTCCTTTACCAGCAGGCTGTTACAAAGGGGATCACCATTGAAGACAAGACCGTTGATAACGAAATGATTCGCATCCGGGGCCAATTCAAGGACGAAAATCAATATCAAGCGCAGTTGAAAGCCAGCGGCCATACCGAAGAGGCTCTAAGAGAGCAGATACGGCGACAGGCGACCATCAGCCAATTGATTAGAAAGGAGATCGTCCCGACCGTAGATGTGAAGCCCGAAGATGCCAAGAAATATTACGAAAATAATTCCGATAAATTTCGACGGCCGGAAAGGGTGAGAGCCCAGCACATTTTAATGAAGACCGACCAGGACGATTCTAAGGAAAAAAAGGCTGAAGCACGTAAAAAACTGAAAGATCTGCATAAGCGAATATTGGCGGGGGAAGATTTCGGTACCTTGGCCAAAGAGCATTCCCAGGGCCCCAGCAGTGCGAGGGGTGGGGATCTTGGCTACTTTACCCGAGGTCGCATGGTTAAAGCTTTCGAGGAGGTCGCCTTCAAATTGGCACCCAATGAAGTGAGCGATATCGTCGAGACGCGATTTGGGTATCACTTGATAAAAGTGCTGGATCATCAGCCAGAAAGCAACCCCAAGTATGAGGACATAGAACCGAGAATCATGTCCATCCTGTTCAAGGAACAGGTTCAGAAAAAGTTGGAACCCTATGTTTTGAATCTGCGCGAGAAGGCCAAAGTCGAAATTTACATCAAGTAAACCGATTCTACCAGAAGACCGGACCTTATTGGGGAGGTAAGCGATGAGCGACGCATTGCCGGTTAAGGAGTACGAAACCCTTGAAATAACGAAGTTTAAACGGCCAAAGGATATCAAAAGCCTGAGGAAAAGCCATGTCGCATTCTCGGGCTCTCCCCGGAAACACCCCTACGATGCGTACAAGGTGGTTTTGATCTCGGATCCATACAGCCGAAACAATCATTACTATGAATTTAAAATCAACGACATTGCCTTTGTAGAAGAACTGCCCAACCTCTCCACCTTGGAAGATGAGATTATCCCAATGGTTCGCATCTGGGTACGGAAAAACAGTGTGGCTGTGCAAAGAAAGCCGCCCAGGCATTGCAGGCGTTGGGGGAACGTTTGGTACGGCTTAACGACGCACAATTTGACGCTCTGAAGCTGCCTGATGCGCTTCAAGAAGCTGTGGCCATGGCCCGGAAAATCAAATCCCACGAGGCAAAACGACGACAGCTTCAATATATCGGCCGCCTGATGCGGGACGTCGATTCCGAGGAAATAGAAAAAGCGCTGGAACGTATCGTCGCCGGAGAAGCGGAAAAAAGACGCCAGTTCAAGCGGGTTGAGCGCTGGCGTGACGAACTTGCGGAAGGCAATATTGAGCGGCTGGAATGGCTGATGGAGCGGTACCCGGCCATCAATCCGGAGGAGCTGACAGGGCTAATCGAAAGCGCCCGAGGCAAAGGATCCGGCATGGAAACAAAAAAGGCCCGCAGGGTCCTCTTTCGATATCTGAACCGTCTTATCCCTAGTTGATCAGCTCAACCAATTCATCCACGATTCGATCGAGAAAGAGCATTCCCTCTACGGTCAGCCGGCAATGGCGATCATCCATGGCGATCCAGTTCTCCGCATCAAAGCGATCCAGCGCAGTATGGAAAAAGAGTTTGAAATCCATTTGGAATTTCAGTTGGAAAGCCTCAAGATCGATGCCGTCGGACTGCCTGAGCCCCAGATAAAGAGCTTCGATCAGTTGTTGCTCTTCGTTGAGTTCCTCTTCATCAGATCGTGGTCTGATCCCTTTCTGCAAGTCGTCCAGGTAAAGATCCAACGAGCGGTGATTCCACCAACGCTCCGGGAGCTTGAAACTGTGGGCGTCGGGTCCCAGCCCGATATAGGGAACAAAATTCCAATATTTTTGATTGTGAACGGAGCGCCATCGTTTCCCGCGGGCGAAATTGGATATTTCATAGTGCTCGAATCCGGCGGCGCCGAGAAAATCGTGTGTCATTCGGAACAGGTCGGCCGCATGAAGATCCGAAAGCGGTGCAATGCGCCCGGCCTGGAGATCGTTGTGCAAAGGAGTTTGGGGCTCGTAGGTCAACAAGTAACACGAGAGATGCTTGGGGCCCAGACGGATGGCCTGCATCAAATCCTTTTTCCATGAACCGGGCGTCTGTTCAGGTAACCCGTAAATCATATCGATGCCGATGTTGTTGAATCCGGCTTCTTTGGCCGCATCCACGGCAGCCAAAGCCTGTTTGGCATTGTGTTTGCGGCCCAGAAAGGCAAGGTTCTGATCATTAAATGATTGGATGCCGATGTTGATGCGGTTAAACCCAAAGGCGGCATAGTCCTGCAAGTCACGCTTGCTCGCTGTGGCTGGGTTAATTTCGAAGGTCATTTCGGATGAGGCGCCCAGGTTGAAACAGAGTGCCGCCCAATCCACGATTTTTCCCATCTGTTTGGGGGTGAGCAGGGATGGTGTACCGCCGCCGATATATAGGGTGTCCGATTTCAGATCTGGTGCGGCGGTGAGCTGCATCTCTTTTTTCAGCCCGTCCAGAAAATCGGGTATGCGCGCAACATCCGTCTCAGAGTAAAAATCGCAATAGCTGCACTTGCGTTCACAAAATGGAATGTGAACGTAGATGCCGGCATCTGTGGCGAGCTCTTCCATGGGATTTTCCTAATCGTTCACATATCGAGGGCATTACGGCTTCGTTTTACGGCACACATGTCTCCGCACATGGTGCACACCGACTCATCATATGGCTGCGACGCGTTGCGGTATGCCCGTGCTTTCTCCGGATCCATGGCCAGTTCCATCATACGACGCCAGTCCAGATCACTGCGCGCCCGGCTCATTTGGTGGTCCCATTCGATGGCCCCGGGAAGGCCTTTGGCAATGTCGGCCGCATGGGCAGCGATGCGTGCGGCGATGATGCCGTCTTTGACATCCTGATTGTCCGGCAGGCGCAAATGTTCGGCCGGCGTCACATAACAGAGAAAATCGGCCCCGTGGGCGGCCGCAATGGCACCCCCGATGGCGGAGGTGATGTGATCATAGCCGGGGGCCACATCCGTTACCAGGGGCCCTAATACATAAAATGGTGCACCATGGCAAAGTTTTTTCTGAATTTGCATATTGGCCACCACCTCGTTGAGGGGAACGTGGCCCGGCCCTTCGATCATGATCTGCACATCCCTTTCCCATGCGGCTTTGGTCAATTCCCCCAGGATGATCAATTCCTGAATCTGGGGGGCGTCGGTGGCGTCCTTTAAAGACCCCGGGCGCAGGCCATCTCCCAGGCTCAAGGTGACATCGTACTGCCGGCAGATTTCCAGCAGACGATCGTAGTGTTCGTAGAAGGGGTTTTCAGCATCATTGGTCAGCATCCATTCCAGCATAATAGAGCCGCCGCGGCTCACCACCTGGGTCAGTCTGGGATTTTTTCGAATGCGTTCAACCGCCATTCGGGTTAGGCCGGCATGAATGGTCATAAAGTCCACACCGTCTTCTGCGTGGATGACCACCGTGTCGAAGAACTGGTCGACTGTCATTTCCGGAAGCGGGCGGTCACTGGCCGCCAAGGCATCATACACGGGTACGGTGCCGATCATCACCGACGTGGTTTCCACCAGCTTTTTTCGAAAGCTGCGCGTATCGCCGAAGGTGCTCAAATCCATGATCGCATCGGCTTTGAGGTTGACGGCATCCCGGACTTTTTGCATCTCCATATCGAGTTGGCAGCAATCTTCGGATACGCCCAGATTGACATTGATTTTGGTTCGAAGGCCTTTGCCGACGCCTCCTCCGCGAAGTTCCGTATGGTTCTTGTTGGCTGGAATGGCGATTTCTCCGATGGCGACCGACTCCAGGAGTTGATCGCGACCAACGGATTCATCCTCCAAGACATGTTCCATTTGAGGCGTGATCTTGCCTTGTCGGGCGGCATCCATTTGCGTGGTATAGGTCATTGTCATCCTCCAACGGCGGCTCGTATCGATTGCACGGTGTCTGTGATAGGGTGTGCTCATATGCTGAGCGTTGCGGCAATCGATGGAACCGTGCCGATAAAAAAACCGTATCCGGCGAAACGGATACGGCAGGCTCCGGTCAAACCGGTAAGCGATACCATGGGTCTGGCATGATGTGATGCCGGGCCGCTTCCCTTCGCCGGTATTATCCGGATCAGGTTCTAAGGGTTTTTCTCAGCGAAATCGCACCCCCAGCGTTGGCATATCCTATGGCTTTCGGGTATGAATTGCAATATCTTTTTAGCCCGTTCGGCTGGTTTAGAAAGCGCCCAGCTGGCATCGATTAATGCGGACATTGAGTGTTTCACAGATGCTGCCAATCGCCCGCCGGGGAAGGCTTCGGTCAGCGGCGATTTTCCAGGCGCGTTTACAGGACAAACGGTTGTTTTCCAGCGCAGCTTCGATCTCGGCCTGCAACTGTTCATCAATCTCTTCGCCAGGCTGCAGAGCGGATGGTTTTTGGGGGTGGCCGAAGAGGCCCAGTTGGCATTGGGTAATGCGGCCCTCGCTAAGATCGATGGCCGTTCCGATCATCGAAGGCGGTACCGATAATGCCGTCGCAAGGTCACAGGCGCTTCGGCAGCTGATATTTCCATTTGAAATCCGAGAGGTTACTGCGGCCGAAACCTCCGGTGGGATGGTTGTATCCGGTGGATGTTTGGCGCTGAAGTTTCCTTTGTGTCGTCTGGTCATGGTCTGCTCCGGAAAAAGCGTTGCAATGGCGCTATCACTGTTGTCAAGACTAACACAGGGCGGGGGAGGGTGCAACCGGTCGCCGATCGAACCGCAGAATATCGAACAAGGAATATCGAATGTCGAAGTGTGGAATCGCTGCGCTCTGCCATTTTTATCTTAAATGGTATTATACCTTCCTTCGACATTCTGCGGTTCCAATTGGGCAACCATCCAGGGATATGATATAAAAACAAAATACCGCTGAACCCGCAACTGGTCTGCCGACCGTGGCGTTTGCCGGCGGTTGGCAATGAACTCAATACCCTAAGCGTGGCACCATGGATATCGCATCGATCATAGAAGCCGTCCTTGCACCAGGGGAAGATCGACCCGGGCGTGGGTTGACCGATTGGCAGCCCGGCGACCGATTGGTCGGAAGGGTGCTGCAAGTCGAAAACGATGGAAGGGTATTAATGGACCTCGGCGGAAGCCGGGCGCTCGCCAGGGTCGGTTTTTGCGTGCGCGCCGGTCAAACCCTGCCGCTTCAGGTGGTTGAAAATGGAACCGTGTTTCATCTCCAGGTTGTATCGGCTTCAACGGACAGCCGAGAGGCGGTGCCGCTGCCGAAAGCTGATTTTCAAAATGTATTGCAACCCCCTGATCAAGAACGGCTGGTCGGTATGGTGCGGCAGCTGATCAATCCGTCCGCAGTAACCGCCTCGCCGAAAACCGAACTGCCTGAGGTCGTCAAAAGCGCCCTGACGCGGATCCTGACCCTCTTTGAGCCAATACCGGTTGATGAGACCGTGCCGAAGATATCCCAGTGGATCAAAGGGGCGGTGGAGGATCGCGGCCTGCTGCTTGAAAAGAAACTGGATGATGCTGTCAAAATGAGCACAAATTTGCCCCTTGCAGGCGAAGAAAAGGATAGGCCGCCTTCCCCTGCCCGCATCATCATAACGCGGGATGTTAAATCCCAATTGCTGGTGGTACGGCAATTGCTGGCATCTTCCGATGCACCGACCCCTTTGACCGAGAAGCTGAATGCCGAATCGGCGGCGTTCCTGCGCCATGCCGTGGTGCGATTGCTGGAGCACATCGAGACCCGGCAAGAACAGGCGGTAGCCCGGTGGGCGGACGGTGAAACCCAGCAGATTTTTATCCATGCCCTGCCGTTGCAAGATCAAAAAACGCCGGTCCAGCTAAAAATATATTATCCGAAAAAAGAGCGGCGCTCCCAAGGCAACGGACAGCATCGCATCGCGCTGCTGCTGGACATGGACCGATTGGGCCCGGTACGTGTCGATCTGGCCATGCTGGGACAAATGCTGCAGATTACCTTCTACGTGGCGCATCAAAAGGCACTCGGGCTCATCGAACCGGAGGTGAAATCGGTGTCTGGTGCACTGTCCGGCTATTTTGAACATGTGGCCATCGACCTTTATATTTCCAGGCAGAAAATTCTTAATTTTGAAAAAGAAGACACCCATAGAACGGGTGGGGGAAGCATCGATCTGACCGTATGAGCAAGAAAGTCACCCAAAAAGCAGCTGCATTGCGATATGCGCGCAACAAGGAAAATGCTCCGAAAGTGGTGGCAAAAGGGCGTGGCAAAATTGCGGAAAAAATCATTGCCCTGGCCGAAGCACACCAGGTGCCACTGGTGGAAGACCGACACTTGATCCAGATGCTTGAAGCCCTGGACGTGGATACGGAAATACCACCGGAACTCTATCAGGCAGTGGCAGAAGTACTGGTGTTTGTCTATCGATTGAACCAGCGATCGTCTGGCGCATAAAAAAGATGGTAAAAGGTATGTAGGGTAAAGCATGGAACCCTTTGATCTCCATTCTGCCCCCCTGACCGGGAAGACGCTCATCGAGGCAGGGGCCGGAACGGGAAAAACCCATACATTGACCGGTCTTGTTCTACGATTGATTGTGGAGCAGGGGCTGGATATCGAACGCATTTTGGTGGTCACCTACACCAAAGCGGCCACCGAGGAACTCAAGACCCGGATCCGCAGGCGGTTGAACGCTGCAAAACAGGCCTTTGCCGGCAGAGACCCCGTGGAAGAGGGATTGGCGCCGCTGGTTGAGCGCATCCAGAATCCAGAAGCAGCACTTCGGCGTATCGCGGATGCGCTGACCAATTTTGACCGTGCCGCTATATTCACCATTCACGGGTTTTGCCAGCGCCTGCTTCAGCAATTCGCATTTGAAACCGGGCATCTCTTTCAATCCGAACTGCTCAAGGACAGCGATCCGCTGATTAAAGAAATGGTGGCGGATTTCTGGCGACGGTATATCATTAATGCCCCTTATGAGCTGGTGCGGTTAGCGTTGCAGGAATGGAAGGGACCCGACCATCTCCGTCGGATCATCGCCTATTGCGCCTATCCCGACGTCAAGGTGCGGCCTGAGGGCAGAAAGCCGGCGTTGCGCGCCATTGCCCCATGGCGAAACGCAGCGGAGCACTTGCAGCGCCAGTGGGCCCAATCCGGCACCAGCATTATGCTACTATTGAATGACCCCGGCCTGAACGTACGCTATTACGGAAAGTGCGAACCAGATCCTGATCAGCTGCAATATACGCGTCGTCAGCTGCGATTGCGCGAGTTTTCCGCCTTCATGGACCAATGGAATGGGAAGTACCCGCTGGACGAGAAGCGGGTGAAGTATTTGCGCGCCTCCCTGATTAAAAAATATACCAACAAAGGCCACGCCGCACCGGAGCATCCCTTTTTCGATCTTTGCGACAAGGTCCTCGATGCCCAGGCGTTGATGGAAATGCAGATGAAACACTATCTGCGTTACCTTAAAATTCGTCTGCTCCAACAGGCACAACCGGT
>JARRKU010000034.1:0-62993 GCA_037387725.1 Desulfobacteraceae bacterium | reverse complement strand
CATTGTAGCATTAATGAAGACACGCAACTGCGTAGCGGCCCTTGCGTCAATAGAGGAGACCGGGTAGAGGATATCATCCCTGTTTGCCGTTAAATGCCATGTCCTCCTGAAGCGTCGTCCCCGTTACGTGCACCGGGGCATGGAACCCATTGGTCCCTTTGCGGGCCGCTTCGAAACCCTTATCAGGGTTTAAGGTATAAACGGTCGCCTGGTCCCTGGGTTTAGCTGAAGCGCACTAAGCGCCAGTTGGATTTTCAAATCTCTCAGCGGCGGTATGATCTGATGGTCTGCTTCATTGTACCGGTTTTAAGGCCAATTTATTGTTTCGGCTTAGCCAATGATTTCGTCCAGTTTATCCAATATGCATCCCCAGCCGCCTTCATGGGCCGAACGGGCCTCTTCATCGATAAACCTGACATGCACAAGCGAAACATTGGTTGTATTCTCATCAACCTTGGCGAATTTTAATGTCACAATGCTGTTGTCAGCCCTCGAGTGGTGGGATATCCAGGTGAAGACCATTTTGTCCGGACGGCTGATTTCCAGGTACTTGCCTGTGTGCGGCAGTTCTTCGCCGCGATAATGCATGGTTATGGTGAAGCCGCCCCCTTCGCGCGGATCGTTCTCCACATCCGAATCCGGCATATCCGGCATGCCCATCATGAATTTTGACATTATTTTAGGGTCCAGCCACGCATCGAAGACTTTTTCGATGGGTGCATGGATGACTTTCTCTATATCAACTTTAAGATCCGTCATGGTGAGTACCTCCGTTTTTCAATAGTTCGTCGAGTTTTTCCAAACGCAATTCCCAGATGGATTTAAGCTTTTTGAACCAGTCTTCAACCCATCTGACCTGTTCGATTTTCGGATCGATCCAATGGGTCCGGCCGATGGTCCGCCGTGTCACCAGCCCGGCTTTTTCCAGGACTTTTATGTGCTTGGATATGGCGTTCAGCGACATATCATAGCAGTCGGCCAGGTCCGTAACGCGGCTGGTGCCCTGCTGGCAGAGCTGGGTTAACAAAGAGCGCCGCGTCGTATCACTCACAGCTTTAAGTATTTCGGTAAGGCGCCTATCGTTTGAATATTCAACCATATGGTTGAGTATAACCAGGCCTCTTTAATTGTCAACCAAAAGGTTGAATATTTCATCCGGTTTCGCAATCAGGCTGCCCTCTGCTCCGAGAATCGTAGGACAGATGCCGACAAAAATCGCCATCCGGGTCCTACATCAAAATAGGAAGAATGCTTATACCCATCAATCCGGAAGATAGTTAGATTGCATCACAAGGGAAGAAATTGGGCGGTGGGAAGATTAAAATACGACGCTGCCCCTGGAAAACAAAGAACAAAGGAGAGAAACATGGTACTTCGAAAATATTCCCATTTGGGATACATCTTCGTCATCATGACGGCCGTCTTGACCCTGGGACTGACCCAGTGCCAGTCAAATGCCAACAGCAGCACGATCCAGACCGCGTCCCAGCAGCCGTCCAAGATCAAACCCGCCGCAGTTGAACAATCCGCTTTCAGTTTGAAAACCGCTATTGCCCAGGTGGCTCGGCAAAACATTCCGGCCGTGGTCCACATCGACGTCGTCCAGCGCAGAGAGATCTCGAACCCGATGACGCCCTTCGGCAACGACCCCTTCTTCCACTTTTTCTTCAATGGACCCCAGATGCCGCGCAAGTTCAAACAGGAGTTAAAGGGACTGGGCACCGGCATGCTCATCGACAATCAAGGCCATATCCTGACCAACAACCACGTGGTAGGCGGCGCCACCGAAATAAACGTTTTGCTGGCCGACGGGAAGTCCTTTCCGGCCAAACTGGTGGGGACAGACCCCAAGACCGACCTGGCCGTCATTCAAATCACCACCCATGAAAAATTGCCCGCGGTGACCTTTGGCGATTCAGACAGGACGGCCGTGGGTGACTGGGTCGTGGCCATCGGCCATCCCAGAGGACTCGATCAGACCGTGACCCAAGGCATCATCAGCGCCAAGCATCGCCGCGGCGTGCTCGATCCCAGCACCTATCAGGACTACCTACAGACAGACGCCGCCATAAATCCGGGCAACAGCGGTGGGCCGCTGCTCAATCTGGACGGCCAGGTCATCGGTGTCAATGCCGCCATTGCAACCGAATCGGGCGGCTTTGAAGGCATCGGCTTTGCCATCCCCAGCAATATGGCCGTTCATGTGGCCCAGGCGCTCATCGATCACGGCAAAGTGATTCGTGGTTGGCTGGGTGTCAGCATCCACGACCCAAGGCCGCAGGACGTCAAAGCGCTGCACCTTAAAAATAACAAGGGTGCCCTGGTGGCTGAGGTGGTGCCGGACAGCCCCGCCGCAAAAGCCGGACTGAAGAAGAAAGACCTGGTGACCATGTACAAGGGCCACAAGATTGACGATGCTGCGACTTTGCAGAGCAGCGTGGGTGATACCCCCGTGGGCGAGAAGGCGCCCATGACCGTCCTGCGGGATGGAAAATCAATAAACCTGACCGTCACCATCGGCAACCTGGATGAGGCCATGCACAAGATCGCCGCTTCGCTGCAAGACCGGCTGGGGATCGTGGTGCGCCCTCTCAGCACCAATGAGACCGGCAAATACGGTCTTGAAACAGGTCAAGGTGTGGCCATCGCCAAGCTGGACAAGGACGGCCTGCTGGCCAAGGCCGGATTCGAAAAGAATGATGTGATCCTGAATATCAACAACGTCCCTGTTCAAGGCGTGGACGGATTCGTATCGCTTGCCAAGTCCCTGCCGCCCCATCAGCAGGCCTTGATCAAAGCCCTGGATCACCGTACCGGCCGGAGCGGATATGTCCAGGTCACCATTGGGTAGCCGGTGATGCATACAACACGGGTGCCCGCATATCGGGCACCCCGCAGCTCCTGAGAGCAGGGGCCCCTGCGGAGGTCATTATGAAGCAGCAGCACAAAATCTCGTTAAGCTATTCCCTGATTGTCTTCTTCGGAATTATCTTCCTTGAATCGATCTTTTTTTCCGGTACGGCGGTCAAAGAGATACCCTACAGCAAGTTCCGGGATATGCTCAAAGCAGACCGGATTCAAAGCGTTATTGTAGAACCGGACCGCATCTTCGGTCTGAAAAAAGCAGCTGAACCAGCCGGGGCTTCCACGGCCGGCAATCAGACCGCCAAAGACGCCGCAGACTTTCAGCCCCAACGCAAGCAGGCGCCCTGGCATCTGGACTTCGGTATGTTCAGCAAGGAGCAGCAGCAGAAAGCAAAACGTCAATTCATGGTCACGCGTCTGGAAGATCCCAAACTGATACCTGACTTGCAGGCCCATGGTGTGGACTATCGCGGCAAAATCGAATCCCACTGGCTTTCCCATTTTTTGTCCAATTGGATTCTGCCCCTGGTGATTTTCTTTCTCCTGGGCCGCTTTCTGGTTCGCCGCATGGGCAAGGGGGCCGGATTTCTGGATGTGGGCAAAAGCAAAGCCCGCATCTATGCCGCGGACCCGTCCCAAAAAGTCACTTTTGAAGATGTGGCCGGGGTGGACGAAGCCGTGGAAGAGGTCAAGGAAGTGGTATCCTTTTTAAAAACACCGGAAACCTATACCCGCCTGGGCGCCAAGCTGCCCAAGGGCATTCTGCTGATCGGGCCTCCCGGTACGGGCAAAACCCTGCTGGCCAGAGCCGTGGCCGGTGAAGCCGGCGTGCCGTTTTTCAATCTGAGCGGGTCGGATTTTGTGGAAATGTTCGTGGGGGTGGGTGCGGCCCGCGTCCGCGATCTTTTCAAGGACGCCAAAGTCAAGGCGCCGTGTATTATCTTTATCGATGAACTGGATGCCGTGGGCAAAAACCGCGGCCAGGGCGTCTATATGGGCGGCAATGACGAGCGGGAAAACACCCTCAACCAGTTGCTCACCGAAATGGATGGCTTCGATCCCCAGGCCGGCATCATTATCATGGGGGCCACCAACCGTCCCGAAGTTCTCGATCCGGCCTTGCTGCGGCCGGGACGCTTCGACCGCCAGATCCTGGTCGATCGCCCCGACCTGAACGGACGGATGGAAATCTTCGCTGTTCATACCCGCGATTTGAGGATCGATGAAGATGTCGATTTCCGGAAACTGGCGGCCGAAACCCCCGGCTTTGCCGGTGCCGAAATCGCCAATGTGTGCAATGAAGCTGCCCTGCTGGCGTCGCGCAACGGGGGGCAGATCATCACGCATCACTCTTTTCAGGATGCCATCGAGCGGGTCATTGCAGGCCTGGAAAAAAAGAACAGGCTGATCAATCCCCACGAGCGCGAGGTGGTGGCGTTCCATGAATCCGGCCATGCCATCGTCGGCCACCTGACACCAGGTGCCGATCCGGTCCACAAGGTTTCCATCATTCCCCGGGGGATCGGCGCCCTGGGCTACACCCTGCAATCGCCCCTGGAAGACCGATTTCTGATGTCGCACAGCGAGCTGCTGGGTAAAATCAGGGGCCTGTTGGGCGGCCGCGCCGCCGAGGAACTGGTGTTCGGGGAAGTCTCCACCGGTGCCTCCAACGACTTGGAAAAAGTTGCCGGCATCGTCAGGAACATGCTCACCGTATACGGTATGAGCAAACACATGCCCCACCTGTCATTGGTGGAAAAAGAACAGAACCCCTTTCTGGCCCAGGGGCCAGTCGTGCGGCGGCGGTCGGAGAAGCTGGAAGAATTGATGGACAGCGAAACCCAGGAGATCATCAATACCTGCTATCAAGAGGCCCGACAGCTGCTGATCGGTCACCAAAAGGAGCTTAAATCCATGGCCGCCCTGCTGTTGGAAAAAGAGAAAATCGAGGCCCATGAGATCCAGAGCATTCTAGGACCGCGAGCCCAGTCCAAGCAAAGGAAAGCCCACCTGGCTGTTGCCCGGTAGGTTTATCCTTGCCCAAACGTTTCGGTATGGAAGGCAACCTGACAATGAGCATTCCCGGAAAAAGAATAGGTTACTGGTCTGTGGTCTCCATCGGGGTCGGCGGAATGGTGGGCGGCGGCATCTTCGCCGTTCTGGGGTTGTCGGTCCAAATGACCCGTGGTGCGGCTCCGGAGGCGTTCATGGCCGCCGGACTGGTGGCACTGGCTACTGCCTATTCCTATGCACGCCTGTCGGTGACATTTCCCAGTCAGGGCGGCACCGTCACTTTTCTGGACCAGGCCTTTGGATCAGGTCTGCTGACGGGTGCGATCAATATCCTTTTGTGGATCAGCTACATCGTAATGCTTTCGCTTTATGCTTTTGCCTTTGGCAGCTATGCCGCTGCGTTGGTCCCCGAGGGGATGCGCCTGCCTTGGAAGCATGTATTCATCAGCGCCGGTGTTATCATTGTCACCGGCCTGAATTTTTTAAAGGTGGAGTTGATTGGCGTTGCAGAGGAATGGATCGTCGCGCTTAAGATCGGCATCCTGCTCATTTTCATTGCCGCTGGAGCCTGGAGCATCGACGCTGTCCGCCTGGCCGCCGGCGGTTGGCCCCCGCCGGGGAATATCCTGTCAGGGGCCATGATTATTTTCCTGGCCTATGAAGGCTTCGAGTTGATCGCCAATACCGCCGAAGATGTCCACGCACCCGAGAGGACACTTCCGCGGGCATATTACTCGGCGGTCGGTTTCGTGATCCTGCTCTACATCCTGGTTGCGGCCGTGACGGTCGGAAACCTGCCGGTGGACAGGATTGTGGCCGCCAAAGACTATGCACTGGCCGAAGCAGCCCGACCGTTTCTGGGATCTTTCGGATATCTTCTCATTACCCTGGCGGCTTTGCTCTCCACCCTGTCGGCCATAAATGCCACTTTGTACGGGGCGGCGCGCTTGAGCTTCAACATCGCCAAAGACGGGGAACTGCCGGCGGTGCTGGAACGCAAGCTGTGGAACAAACCCGTGGAAGGCCTGCTGATTACCACCGTAGCCACCTTGCTGGTGGCCAATCTGTTCGATCTTTCGAGCATTTCAACCATGGGAAGCGCCGGATTTCTTCTGATCTTTGCCTGTGTGAATGCCGCCAATGTCGTCCTCGCCGAGCAAACCCGCAGCCGCCGCTGGATATCTGTTCTGGGGGTCCTGTTTTGCATCGGGGCATTGGCCAGCCTGATGCGTTATACGCTCAAAACCGCCCCGGCCCACATCTGGGTACTGGCGGCCATGCTGATACTGGCCTTTCTTATCGAAGCCGTCTATCGCCTTTGGCGTAAAAGCCCTTAGCCCTGAATTTTATACCTGCTGCGCAGCGCCAGCTCCTGGCCGTTGCCGTGCATCACCAGTGCGGGAACATCGATGGTATGCGCACGGCGGATACAATTTAGCCGATTCTTTTTCCTGACATTTATGCTAATTTTCAAACAGTGCGGGCCATGGTTAAGTGGATAATTGCATATGCACCTGTTACGGTGTGTGTGATTCGAAGTCTACGGGGCATATTCGAGCATACAAAGTCAGAGAGGATTGCAGAATGCCTTTGATACAAGTGGTTGTCGAATATTGGATGCTGTTGGTGCCATTGCTGCTGCATGGACTGGGAATTCTGTTCATCTTCGATGTTCTCATGCATGGCCGTACCAGTCAGGGCACCATCGCCTGGGTAATGGCGCTTTTCTTTTTTCCCTATCTGGCTGTATTTCTCTACATGATGTTCGGTGCCCGGCGCATTAAAAATTATGCTGCCTCCCACCAGTCCGGTACCACGGATATTCATCACCTGGGTAAAAATCTGCGGCTGGACGGAAATTTGCGAAGTTTGATGGTGCGGGAAACACCGCAGATAGACGTCCTCAGCGATATCTACCAATTGCCTGTCATGAAGGGCAACCGCTGTACCCTGCTGGTCGATGGCCCTGCCACCTTCAATTCCATTCTCCAGGGTATCGCCGAGGCGAAGCAGTACATCCTGATTCAGTTTTACACCGTCCACGCAGACAATCTGGGCAACCGCCTGAAAGAAGCCCTCATCGAACGGGCCAAGTATGGCGTGCGGATTTATTTTCTGTATGACAAGGTTGGTTCGGTCCGGCTGCCCTGGACCTACACAAATGAACTGAAGGCCGCCGGTATCCATGTAGGCGTCTTCAGCATGGGTCGGGGATGGCTCAACCGGTTTCGGCTCAACTTTCGCAATCATCGTAAAATTGTGGTGGTGGACGGTGAAAAGAGCTGGGTTGGCGGTCACAATGTGGGCGACGCCTACCTGGGAAAGAGCCGCCGTTTTTTTGCCTGGCGGGATACGCACGTGAAGATGGCCGGACCGGTCACCCTGGGTGTGCAGCTCTCCTTTGTGGAGGATTGGCACTGGGCCTGCGGACAGCTCCCGGAAGTCTCCTGGGCGCCGCCCCCCACCTTCGGCAGCGAGCCGGTGCTGTGCATCCCCACCGGTCCCGGAGACCTGGTGGAAAGCTGTTCCTTGATGATGGTTCAGGCCATCAACGCCTCAACCTGGCGCTGTTGGATGTTCAGCCCGTATTTTGTACCTGATGTGGCCGTGATAAAGGCCCTTCAACTCGCCGCCCTGCGCGGGGTGGACGTACGCATCGTCATTCCGGCGCAGCCCGACAAAAAGGTGGTCTGGTGGGCGGCCCACAGCTACTTGTTTGAGGTGGCCGTTGCCGGGGTGCGTATGTACACCTATCGGGAAGGCTTCATGCACCAGAAGGTCTTTCTGATCGATGACAGCCTGGCCGGCATCGGGACCGCCAATCTGGACAATCGCTCCCTGCGCATCAACTTCGAGATCACAATGGCTTTTACGGACGCGGATTTCATCCGTCGGGTGGAAGCCATGTGCCTGGATGATTTTACCCTGTCCGACCCGTTGACGACCGACGATGTCTATCGCCGTTCATGGATGTTCCGTCTGGTGATACGTGCGGCACGCCTCTTTTCGCCCATATTGTAGAAGGGAATGTCACAAAAGAAGATGGCCAATCCTCATCCGGATCATTCATACCTGCTGCGCTGGGCCAGTTCCCGGCCGTAGCTGCGCACCACCAGTACGGGAATATCGATGGCATGGCGTACGGCGGAAACGGTCTGCCCAAAAACCAGATCGTCCAGCCCGCGGTGTCCGTGGGATCCCATGATCAGCATGTCGAAGCCGGCCGTGTCCACAGCCTTGACGATCCCTTCGGCTGGATGCCCGTGCAGCAGCAGAAACTCCACGGATAGATCTTTTTCTTCGATTTCACGCGTCAGGCTTTCCAGGTAGGATTCATCTTCGGCGCCGTGCAGACTCCAGCTCTCCGTGCCCAGCATGAGTGTGCCCGGGGAATCGACCACATGCAGCAAGGTGATCCGCGCCCGGTGAACCTTGGCCTCGGCCACGGCCGAAGAAATAATCACGCCGTCGCCGTATGCGTGCTGCAGGGCGACTCCGATGTGCCTGATGTGCACCGGCTTAATGGTATCGGCCACCCGATGGGCATCGGTGGTGATGGTCTCTTCCCACCTGCGGCCGGGACGGAAAAGAGGGCCGAACGTTATGTAGGCCAAAACGGACAGCACCAGCGTGAGCGCAACCATCACCGGCAGCCAGATCCAGGCCGGACTTTGTCCCAACCATCCGCTGAGTTCATCGAAAACCAGTTTGAGGTTGAGGGCTACAATGACGGTCGCTATGGCCCAGGCCACCCATTTGACCCAAGCACGGTTGGCAAAGACGCCCATTTTTCGGGGGTCCGAAGTAAAATGGATCAGGGGAATGGTGGCAAAGGGCAATTGCAGGCTCAGGACCACCTGGGAGAGGATGAGCAGCCGATAGAGCCCCCTGTCGCCGGCCAGGGACAGCACGATGACCGCGGGTACCAGGGCGATACTGCGGGTCACGATGCGCCTGAGCCAGGGGCGCATGCGCAGGTTGAGAAAACCCTCCATGATGATCTGGCCCGAAAGGGTGCCCGTGATGGTGGAGCTTTGACCGGCTGCCAGCAGTGCGACGGCAAAGGCGATGGGCGCCAGCCGCGATCCCAGGACCCCGTCCAGCAGGCTGTGGGCCTGCTGGATCTCGGTTACCAGAATCCCGCGGCTGTGAAAGTCCGCCGCCGCCATGATCAGGATGGCCGCGTTCACCAGGAAAGCTGCATTGAGCGCCACGGTCGAATCGATCAGGTTGTATTTGCAGGCCTCTTTCTTTCCGGTGACGGTGTTAGACACGGCCCGGGACTGCACCAGGGAGGAATGCAGGTAGAGATTGTGCGGCATCACTGTGGCGCCGATCATGCCGATGGCCACATAGAGTGCAGAGGCATCCATATGGGGCACGAATCCCGAAGCAATACCGCCCCAGTCGGGCCTGGCCAGATAGATCTCGATAAAGAAGCAACTGCCGATGGTGGCCACCAGCATGACGATGAAGGCCTCCATCTTGCGCATACCCAGCCGCTGGAGAGCCAGCAGCAGAAAAGTGTCCAGGGCGGTCACCGCGCATCCCCACAGCAGCGGCAGACCGAAAAGCAGATTCAGGCCCACGATGGTCCCCAGGACTTCCGCCAGATCGGTGGCGGCAATGGCGATTTCCGCCAGTATCCAGAGGAAGAAATTTAGAGGGCGCGAATATTCCCGTCGGCAGCCCTGGGCCAGATCCAGTCCCGTGACGATCCCCAGACGCGCGCACAAGGTTTGAAGCACAACGGCCATGATATTGGACATCAGCAACACCCAGATGAGCATGTAGCCGAAGCGCGCGCCGCCCTCGATGTCGGTGGCCCAGTTGCCCGGGTCCATATACCCGACGCTGACAAGGTAGGCGGGTCCCACAAAGGCGATCAGCCGCCGAAGGGTGCCGTGCTTTTTAACGGCAACCTTTGGTCCGTAGTCGCTTTCCACAGATTGATCCGCAGCAAGGGTCGGTTTCATAGGATCGGGTACCTCCTTTTATCCCAGTGTTGTAAATTGTGACCAAGATTCGAACCATCCACGGGAAGATTTCGAAAAGAAATCCCCTGCTAGCAGAAGCAATAGACGATCAGCATTTAAATATCGCCTGACAACTCCGGATAGAGCTTGTCCAAGCATTCGGGGCACAGCGAGTGCGAAAAACGAGCCAGGGAGTTCTTGCTGATATAGCTTTCAATCTGCTCCCATTGATCCTGATGCCGGATTTTTTTGCAATTGGCACAGATCGGCAGAAACCCTTCCAGGATTTTGATTCTGCGGACCAACCGCCTGAACAGATAGATCTCCAGAACAACCACCGCGATGAACATGATCGACTCGATGAAGATTTCACCGCTTCGCTGGCTCCAGGTAGTGGCCTGATCGCTGAAAATAAAGTGGGGCAGATCCAGGACTTCGTTGGCAAAGGTCAATGTCATAAAGATCAACAGAATACATACCTGCCATATGAAGATCGATTGCATGGGCTTGCTTTTCATGGTGTACCCTTTTCGGTTTGTACGGTCGATTTGGTGGGGTGTCCGTTGCATCCGCCGGCGCGATAGAGCATGAATGCCATTTCGATCTCCTTGGCGGCGGCCGTTGCCACCACAAGTTGATCTTCGGAGAGCGCAATGGCGGGCAAAATGCAAACCGTCAGCAAGTCAGGATTCTTCTGTCGGACTACCAAGGTTCTGAATTCTTTATTCAATCGGCCTTCAATGATGGCACGGTTGCCGATAGTCGTCGATGGTGCGACACTGCCGCGGCCCCGCGCGGTGTACTCCTTGACTGTCCGTCGGGTGCTCGGGTCGATGATGCGCACCACAATCCAGGGCGCACCGGTAATGGTCATGACCTTGGCGGTTAAACCACGGAGAAATTGCTTGAATTCCTTGCGGGTCTGCGGATAATGATCGCACCCGCTGACAATGGATTGGATCTCGTTGATGCCCACATTCACACTGCCGATATAGCTGAAGGCATCGGTAAGTCGCGACATCAGCCTTGACTTGTCTTCCCCGGCCCGGGCAACAGCGTTGCGATACGCATCCAGGGCTTTCCGGTAGGCACTCAGGATCAGATAGGAGAAGAGGAAAATGGCCACGATCAAGGCCGTTTCCAGGAATTCTTCCTCCATAATCAGATGGCCGCTGATGGTCAGACCATGCCGGATCAGAAGCGGCGTGGCGGCTATGCATAGCAGCAAGAAGACCATCAGTACAAAATAGACAACAACGAGCGATTTGATTTTCTTCACGGTTTCCATATCATTGACGCCTCGCACGGAATCGGGCCGCTGCGGCCCAAGCGGCAGGTTAAGGGTGCGCGCCACCGTGAGAATGCGGCAACATGTGCCGGTGAACCGTACTCAAGAAACGTTGGTGGCGTTTTGTGCGCATATCGAAATGGCGGTAGACGCGCGTTTTGGTCCAGTCGGTGATGAACGCCCAGACAGCCGAGTAGACCCAGATCAAGGTGATTTCCCTCCAGCCGATGGGCGTAATCAGCCCGAACCCATACGCCGCAAGGAGGGTGGCGATCACTTTGGTGGCCACAGCCGACCAGACCATCACCGGTGCGGGATGGGGCTTTTTCAGGAAGTAATCCTTGCTGCGGGCCACGAACAAGGTCAGGTGACCGGCCACCGCCATCTTGAGAAAGATATAGGTTTGCACCTGGGCGATGTTGAGGTGCAGCAGGTCCAGGGCGATATAAAGCATCAAAAAACTGCCGAACACGCCGGTGAGGCCCATCACCGAGGCCACGGCGATGATGCGGTGCATGTCCCAGCGCACCGGCCCGGGCGGCAGGGCGGTGCGGTCGTAAGCAATGGTCATGATGGGCACGTCATTGAGAAACGCCAACAGGATGATCATGATGGCGGTGATGGGGTAGAAATTGAACACAATCATGGCCAGTACCACGAAGATCATGATGCGGATGGTTTCGGTGATGCGATAGACCGCATAGCTGTTCATGCGTTCGAAGATCCGGCGCGCCTCTTCCACGGCCCTTACGATGACCGACAGTCCGGGGGCCGTCAGCACCAGATCGGCGGCGGCCCGGGCGGCATCGGTAGCGCCGCTGACGGCGATGCCGATATCGGCTTGTTTCAAGGCCGGGGCATCATTGACCCCGTCCCCGGTCATGCCCACGATATGCTCGCGGGCCTGCAAAGCCTTGACGATGCTGAACTTGTGCTCCGGAAACACCTGGGCGAATCCGTCGGCGGCTTCGGCGCGGGCGCCCAGATCGGCATCCGCCGTGGTCTGGGGATTATCCACGGCCAGCAGCTCATCCGCCGCCTTGATATTGCGTCCCATTCCCAGGTTCGCGGACGTTTCCCGGGCGATCGCCAGGTTGTCGCCGGTCACCATTTTGACGGCAATGCCGTGGGCGCCGGCCTGGGCAATGGTCTCGGCGGAGTCTTCCCGGGGCGGATCCAGCAGCGGCAGCAGGCCCATATACTGCCAGGTGCCGTCTTCAAGGCTGCGGGCCACTCCCAGGGTGCGCCAGCCTTTGGCGGCCGATGCATCCACGGCCTTCTGGGCCTGAATACGGCCCCGCTTATCGAGACCGGCAAGCTTCATCACCACCTGGGGAGCCCCCTTGGTGACTTTGAAGGTCCGGCCGGCATCGTCTCGCACGGTCGCTTCGGTGCGTTTGTTCACCGGATCGAAAGGCGCAAAGGAGACCACCTCGTAGGATGACAAGGCCTGCGGGTCGGCGAGTCCGTCCAGCACAGCCAGATCGATGCTGTCGTTGTTTTCGGATTTGGAGGCCAGGGCCGCCGTTAAAACCAGTTCCTGGGCCTCGATCCCCTCCAGCGGCTGCGGGGCTGCCAGGGTCAGGGCGTTGCGGGTCAGGGTCCCAGTCTTATCGGAACACAGAATATCCATGCCGGCCATTTCTTCGATGGATTCGAGGCGCGCCACGATGGCTTTCATGCGGGACAGGGCCATGGCCCCCACCGCCATGGTGACCGAAAGCACGGCCGGCATGGCCACAGGAATGGAGGCCACCGTAAGAATCAACGCAAACTGAAGCAGTTCCGTAAACGGTGTGCCCCGAAAAAGCTGTACGATCAGCAGCACGGCCACCAGGCCCAGGCTGAGATAGATGAGATAGTCCCCGATCTGCAGGACCGCTTTTTGAAAATGCGACGCCTTGCCGGCGCCGGCCACCAGCCGGGCGGTGTGGCCGAAATAGGTGCGCACCCCGGTGGCCGTGACCAGGGCGACCATTTCGCCCTGCTTGGCCACTGCCCCGGAGTAGACGATATCGCCCGTCTCCTTGTTCACCGGCAGGGATTCACCGGTTAGTGCCGACTGGTCCACACTGAGGTAGTCGCCTTCGACGAGCTTGGCATCGGCAGGGATGATATCGCCCAGGCGCAGGCGGATGATATCGCCGGGAACCAGGTCCTTGGCATCCACAAGCTGCCAACGGCCGTCGCGGCGCACGCGGCTTTTGAGGGCCAGCCGCTTTTTCAGAGCCGCCACGGCGTTGCCGGCCTGGTGCTCCTGCCAGAAGCCTACCACCGCATTGAAGAACAGCAGGATCATGATGATGATCAAATCCAACCAGTGGCGCACGAGCAGGGACAGCAGCGCCGCCGCTTCGATCATCCAGGGAATGGGACCCCACAGGTACCCGAGAAACTGGACCAGTGCACTGCGCGACTGTTCAGGGATTTCGTTGGCGCCGACCTGTGCGCGGCGCTGTTGGGCCTTGTCGGAAGAGAGCCCCTGGGCGGTGGCATCCAATTGCGCCATGAGTTCATCTATGGGTATATTTTCCGCGGTCTGGGCCGGTATCTGCAAGTTATTCATCATGTTGCTCCTTGTTATCGTTTTACTTCAGTTGGGCGCAGGCTTCCCTGCTGCCCAGCCGGCAGGCCTTGCGCAGCGCAGCCAGCATTTTCACCGGCTGATGCTGCTGTCGGAAGGCCGCGGCCTTGAGCTCATAGATTTCCCCCCAGTTGGGATAGCCCTCAGCCAGGCGGTTGATGTAGATAATCGCCATGCGCAGTTCGTGCTTGTCCAACAGGCGGTTGACTTTGGCCAGGGCATTGCCCGGGTTCAGGGGGCTCGGGACCGGGGGGGCCATTTCGTGGCGGTAGCTGTCTTCATCTTCTTGCCGACCCATGCGGAGGCTGGTCAGTTGGGCTTCGATAAAGTCGGAGAGCTTGACCGTCGTCCGCGTCTCAACAGAGCAGGTCGTGGTCCGGCCTTCGATCTGGTAGCGATCCTGAACGCCTTCTGCTCTCAGGCGGTCGGCCACAAGGTCCACCAGTTCTCTTTTGTCGCGGTCGACGAACTGGATCAATTTCCGTTTTTCAAAGCGATCGGCGGCCCGCCAGGCTGCCTTGAACTTGGCGCGGAACAGGGCCAATCGGTGGGCCAGCGTCTTAGAATCGCCAGGTCCCAGCGTGTAGGCGGCCTTGCTTTGGATTTCCAGCGTAACAGCATCATCGCTCCAAGCGTTGCCGACTGCCAGGGGGGTGGCCAGGCAAAAGAGGCTCATCAAGGCCCACGCCGTCAGGTTGTTAAGGCCGGCGCTGCCGGTCGTTGTAAAGGCGCGCTTGGGTATCATCATTTGCTTCTCCGTATCTTGTTTCGGGTTGCGGTCATAGGTCCAGGAACTCCGATAATTTGCTGTGGCTCAACTTCAATTGATGGATCATCTTGTCATAGTGGCGGATGTGCCGCAGCGCCCGCACGATCAGATAACTGCCCAGCACGATCAAGGCTGTGAGCATTATTCCCAGGGGCAGGATCAGCGGCAGTACATGCAGCACATCGTAGTATTTCGATGTGGCGATCAACAGCCCCAGCACGGACAACGGCAGGGCGAATACCGCGATGCCGGTACGAATGGCCGCCATGGAGGTCCGCTTTTCCGCCAGGATCAGTTGGGCTTCATTGATGATCAGGGCATCCGATTCCGTCACCTGCTGGTTGCAGGCAGTCTGCTCCGCAGGCTGGGACGGTCGTATTCGGGACAGCGATTTAGACATGGGGGTCTCCTTGATCCGAAATATCAGCATTTCACCAGCATCAGCGATGCCGGCAGACTGCGGATGATAGCGTCGTTGGTCTTGCCGAATAAGAAATGTTCGAAACGACTCTCCTTGTGGGACGGTATGAGAACCAGGTCGATCTTATAACTTTCCACGGCATTCCGGATTTCATCAGACGGATGGCCATATTTTATATCTTCCTTGATGGCCATTCCCTCAGCTTTCTCTGTCTGCACCAGGTGCGCTGTCTCCCGGCGAGCTTTGGCGACCATTCCCTTATACTCGTCGCTGAATGATGGGGTCGGCAGGTTCCAGCCTTCGAGGTTAAAGGGGTCGTGGATAATATACAATATATAGAGTTTGGCGCCGTACTTGCGGGCCAGGGAAATGCCGCTGCGCAAGGCATTGTTGCAATGCTCGGACGAACGGCTGACAACGAGGATGTTTTTGAAGGCTATCATGTTCAGCTCCTTTCAGATCAGACACCGTTGGGTTTTCTTAAACTAGTCCTGTCTTCCAGGACGGTATCGATGATCTTCTCGAATTCCAGGGTTTTGTTGAGGAAATGATCGGCACCCAGCTGGTGGCACTGACGCCGGTAGGCGGCGTAGTCGAAATTGGTCAGCATGATGACCCTCATTTCCGGATATCGGGATTTGATTTGTTTGAGAAGTTCGATGCCGCTGCCGCCCGGCATGCGAATGTCCAGAATAACGGTGTCGGGTTGCACGCGCGCCATGCTGTCCAAGGCCTCGCGACTGTCGCCGGCTTCCCCTACAATGCGGATCTGGGGGGATTCCGCCAGCAAGGTGATCAACCGTTGGCGGATGGACGCCGAATCATCAACAATGAGCACATGTTTCATTTCCCGCTCCTTTTTCCTGATTTGAAATATAAGGGCTGGCAAGCGGGCGTGAAATCAGCGCAGATCTGATCTTGCTGTAGGAGTGAGGCCGTAGATGATGTCGGTGTTTGTCCGACCCCCAACCTTGCAAAAGACGGAGGACTCCAGATCCGGCGTTACCAAGGGCTTGCAATAGGTTGACTACGGCTGCACCCTTGGCGCTTTGGCTCTGAAGCCCTCCGGCTTTTGTAAGGTTGGGGCGACCTCTACTCTACGAGGTTGTTCTGCACGGCGTAGTGGATCAGTTCGGCATTATTCTGCATGCGCATTTTTTCCAGGATGCGGGTGCGGTAGGTGCTGACGGTCTTGACGCTCAGCGCCAGGTCGTCGGCGATCTGGGAGACGGTTCTTCCGGCACCGATCAGGCAGAACACCTGGTACTCCCGGTCCGAAAGGGATTCGTGGGGTGGCCGGCCGCTGCCGGGATCCAGGGCAAAGGCGATCTTTTCCGCCAGGGTGGGGGTGATGTACTTGCCGCCGCTGCACACTTTGCGAATGGCTTTGATCAGCTCTTCGCCGGCGCTCTCCTTGGTCAGATAGCCGGATGCCCCGGCCTTCAGGATCCTGAGGGCGTATTGGGATTCGGGATGCACGGTGAGGATGATCACCGGCAGATCGGGCTTTTCGATCTTCAACTGTTTTAGCACATCCAGCCCGTCCATGCCCGGCATGGTCAGGTCCAGCAGCACCACATCGAAATCCTTGCGGCGCACCTGTTCCAGCAGTTCGACGCCGTTGGCGGCTTCGCCGGCTACGGTGATTATATTGTCTTCCGCGATAATCTGCTTCAGTCCGGCACGCACGATGGGATGGTCGTCGGCCATGATGACCTTGATCATTGATCTTCTCCTTTCAAAGGCAGGGGCAGACGGATGCTCACGCGTGTTCCCTTGCCGGGGTGGCCTTCAAAGGATACCCGGCCGTTCCAGGGGTAAAGACGCTCGCGCATGCCGAGCAGTCCAAAAGAGGTGGGGGCGTTGATCTCTTCTTCGGTGATGCCGCGGCCGTTGTCTCGCACCTCCAGCAGCAGATCCCCCTTACTGTGTGCCAGGCGTACCTCGACCCTATCGGCCTTTGCATGGCGCATGATGTTGGTCAGGGTCTCCTGAAAGATGCGAAAGATTGCCGCGGCCTGGTCCTTGGGCAGGTCCGGCTCGAAACCGGTCTCTTCCATCCGGCAGTCGATGCCGCTGCGCTTGCGGAATTCTTCGACCTGCCATTCAATGGCGGCTGAAAGTCCGAAATCATCCAGCATCACCGGCCGCAGCTCGGCGGTTACGGCATGCAGCGTTTCCAGAGCCTCACCAATAACCTGAGCCATGGCCTCCATTTTAGCGTCCAGTTCGGAAGCGCGATCCGGAAAGTGTTTCTTCATCCAGGTCAGGTCCATTTTCAGGATGGTCAGGGACTGTCCGAACTGGTCGTGGATCTCGCGGGCGATGCGGTGGCGCTCCTCCTCGCGGACCTGCTGCTGGTAGGCTGACAATCTGCGCAGCTGTTCGCGGGACTGCTCCAGAGATGCCATCACCCGCTGCTCGCGTTCGATGCGGTTCTGCAGGGCCGCCGCCATCTCGTCAAACACCCCGGCGAGGTGGCTCAGCTCATCCCGCACACCGATTTTGCCGATGCGCGCGCCCAGGTCGCCGGCGGCCAGCTTGCGGCTCACCCGCACCATCTCGTGCACCCGCCTGAGGATAAAGACATTGCCGGCCCACCATATGGAGATAACGGCGATCAGCGCTGATATCACCAGCAAAGTCACGTTGCGGGTGAAAATGCGCCTGGAGGTCGCCAGCGCCAGCGCCTGGGGAATTTCCAGCACCACTGCCATGTTGTGCTGCCTGAAGGCGCTGGCCAGGGGGGCATAGGCGAAGATACGCAACTCACCCGCCTCATCCACAGCGCTAAAGGTGCCGGCACCACCGTCGGTGATCCGGCGGCGCAAGGTGGCATCGAAACGCTCCGGAACAGACCAGCTGCCCGCGTCCACATCGTATCGAAGCATGCCTCGGGTTTGATCCAGCAGGGTCAGGCGGGAGCCTTTGGGCAGTTCGGCCAGTTGTCTGAAAATTGTGCGGTTGATCCAGTTCAGGTCGAAGGCGGCGAAGGCTACAGCCATCACTTGCCGCTCTTTGTCCAGGGCGGGAAGGGCAAAATAGAGTACCGGTCGGTCACCGATACGCTCACTGCGATAGGATCCCATGGCCAGGTCCTTGCGACGCAGGCAGGACTCAAACCAGGCTTTGTCAAGAAGGTTTGCCGCTTCCCCGGATTTCCGGACGCTCGCCAGCACACGCCCGTCCGGTGCCGCCACGCCCAGGTCTGCATAACCATCGGATTGGTGCATGACCGCAGCTAAAAAGCCGGACATCCTCTCTATCCGGTCCTGCACCATCACAAAAGCTTCGGCCACCGCAGTCAGCATACCGCGTGCCGACGCCACCAACTGGTTTTCCTCATCGGCCGCCACGTGCGCCAGGACCATGGCCTTTTGGAGAATGGCCGCGGTCTCAATTTCCCTCTGCTCTTCGGCAATATAGAAGATGAGCACCGCAACTGGAATGAAGGCGACCAACACCAGTACATACAACCGTGTTTTGAGACTGGTCCCGCTGAATTTTTGCATGGAATCCTTAACTTAAAGCCTGACATTACATCCAAAAAACAGGTTGGCGGTCGTACCGCGGACATGGCATTTTTATACCGCCATCGTCTCACAAGCGCAACATCCGCGTATTGCATTTGGGCCCCCGGACCTGTATTCGGCTCAAGTCCGATGATCTCTTGCCCCATGCTCTTGTAGGATCGTCCGGTTCCGCATTGAGATTGGCTTGGAAGCGCTTGTAGAACTATCGGGTACCAGATAAAAATTGGTGATTTCGATTCCGATATTTTATCTTTAGGACCTTGCTATTCCCAACCTTCTGGTACGACGCAAGGGTAGGGTTTACAACGGCAATCGGCTGCATCTTGTGGCTTGGCCCAGCGGTTGAAATGATTAATGGCTATCGAGCACGTCCCGTATGATTCTTGCCATTTCTTGCTTAGCCGCAGGCTTCATCACAAAACCAGCGATTCCCAGCCGTTCTGCTTTATCTTCATCGATCAGGTCGCTGTGACCGGTGCAAAGGATGATGGGCAGGTCCGGCCGGATCTGCCGCAATGCTTCGGACAACTGGATTCCGGTCATCTGAGGCATGGTCATGTCGGTGATGACCAGGTCGATCTGGTCTGATTTGGATCGAAACAATTCCACTGCATCGCGAGGATTCAACTCTATTTCAACATGATACCCCAGCCAGGAAAGGTTCCGCTCCATCATGCTGACAATGGATTTCTCATCATCCACAAATAGTATGGTTTCATCGCCCCTTTGGATTTGACCTTCCTTATCCGATCCTTTGCTGGCCTTTGCCTCCGCCAAAGGGAAATACAGGTGGAATATACTGCCTTTTCCAACCTCGCTCTCCACGGTGATAGCACCCCCATGACTTTTGACGATACCGTGTACAACAGCCAGCCCCATGCCTGAGCCTTGACCGACCAGCCGGGTGGTGAAATAGGGATCGAATATTCTATCGATGATTTCAGGTTCGATTCCCATGCCTGTATCGCTGACAGCTATTTTGATATAGGGGCCTCTTGGCAGTTCAGGGATTTTATTCTCGCATCTGACATCCAGAGCCATTTTTTCGGCGCTGACTTCGATGATACCGCCCAAATTATCCATGGCCTGGGAAGCATTAATGCACAGATTCATGATGACCTGGTTAATTTGATTCGGGTCGGCAATGACAGTCACATCGGTGGCCGGCAAATTCCTTCGCATTTCTATGGTGGTCGGAATCGTTGCTCGTAACAGATCGAGCGCTTCTCGAATAGCCGTCATAATACCTATGGGGTGCAGTTCATTGTCGCTTTTGCGGCTGAAGCTGAGCAGTTGTTTGACAATGCCTGATGCCCTGTGCCCTGCTTTCTTGATTTCCTCAATGCTCTCATAGGCTGGGTTCCACTCCGGCACGACATCCAGCGCCAATTCTGCATTGCCGATCATAATGTGGAGAATATTATTAAAATCGTGGGCAATCCCTCCTGCCAAGGTCCCGATGGATTCCATTTTCTGGGCTTGTTTAAGCCTTTCTTCGAGTTTCAGCTTTTCTGTGATATCCCGATCCGTACCCCTGTAACCCACATATTTTCCATGAGAATCGTAAATCGGCAAGCCGCTGGTCTGAACAACGACCCGATGCCCCTGTTTGTGAATCAGCGTATTTTCCAGCAGTTCTATGGGGCTGCAATCTGCTTCCAGATCTCGAAAAATCTTTTTGATGCGCCTGCGTTCTTGTATCGGCATGAAGTCAAAGGGGCTTTTACCCACCGCTTCTTCGCGATCATACCCCAATATGGTTTTGATTTGGGGACCGACATATGTGTACATCCCTTTTGTGTCCACCTCCCAAAACCAGTCGCTAATACTTTCGACGAGGCTGCGGAATCGCAATTCGCTCTCTCGCAGCCGATTTTCGGTTTCAAGGCGCTTTTCGATTTGGGTTTCCAGATCCAGGTTCTTTTCGGCGATCTCCTTCTCCCGTTTATCCGCTTCATCCAGATGGGCTTGGAGCACCAACTTCATGGTGTTTTGCCGCCAGAAAAAAACCAGGCCGCAGAAAAGCGTGGCTAAAATGGCGGCCAGGGCTGCTATGTTATTCCAGGGAGCCGTTCGTCCGAAGACATCCTCCGCCGAAATCAGCCCAATATAGTCCAAATTGGTGCCGACCACCGGCGTTTTTAGCGCCAGGTGTTCATCTGCGCCATCTTGAACCTGGGCCAAATCCAGGCGTTGGATATCACCCGTCGGTATCTGACCGAGAAGATCCATTTCCCGTTCAGACAATTTGAAGATATCCGTATTGTGAAAATAAAGACGACCATCTACCACCATGGCGCCGGTGGCAGAGAGCTTGCCTTCCTTTTTTTGAACCATGTATTCATTCAGACAACCCGGATCGATCCAGGCGATTATCAAAGCGACCACTTGATTCTTAAAAAGGATAGGGGTGCTGCACATGTACGAATTCTTGTCCACCGTCAGCACCGGCAATTTGTCTTGCGCCATGATATTGGCGTTAAGAAAATTGTGCCCGTCCTGATCTGGAAACCCTTTGGTGGCGGTGACGAGCACATCCCCCTTTTTGTCAACCATTATGATAGATTTGAAAACCCGTTTTCCATGGTAGATGCGTCGCTCGATCAAAGAGTTGAATTTGTGTTCGACAGACAACAGGCTGGCCCGCAATCCGTACACCATGCTCATGCCCAGGGCCTGGTTTTCAAAATAGACGTTGACCGCCCGGCTGACCGTTAAGTATTGAAGATCATCCAGGAGTTCGCTAAAAAAATGGCCCAGAACATTGGCGCGCTGTTCGGTGTTGTGCCGAAACCGTTCTACCGCAGTATTTCTGAGTTTCAACTGCGATTGGTAGTTTGTCAGCAGCAAAAATGCCGTGAATATTAAAATCCCCACGGCGGCCACGAGCATTGCCATTTGCATGCTCTTGGACGAGCTGCTGTTCTTACCAGGGTTGGACATTCGGTTGACTTCCCGTAATTGTTGCCGTTAGAAAGATTCGAAAAATTTCGAAAAATACAAAAAAGCGGACGGGTAGTACTTCTTTACAAGTTGCCGATATGTACCATCTGCTTTGGCCATCTCAAAGAAATCATTGAACGCCGCGCGCAAGAGCGGCGCATCCTTGGCAAAGCCCAGGCCCATCTGCTGGACAGGAGACACCGGACCGATAACTTTGATTTGGCCAGGCCATTTTTCAAGCGCCACCAATGCATCCGGAACATCCAGAATGGTGGCATCGGCGACACCATTGATGATCGCCGGCGCCAATTCATTCAAGGTTCCCTTGAATATCCTTGATGTGGCACCGACTGCATTGAGATGATAAAGAGTGGGATCCGTGCATGTTCCAGCCACGCCCAACACCACCTGCCGGTCCAATAGCTGTTTGACCTGCGCAATGTCCCTCTGTATATCGTCTGAAGGATTGATCGGCTGCATGGGCGAATCCGCCCGCGCCACAAGCCAAACCTGGGTAGGAAATGTGGGCGTGGAGAACTCGATAAGCTGCTGCCGCCAGTCAAGTTGGGTAAACCCATTGGCAATGACATCACCTTTGACGGCGGTCTTGCCGAGAATTTTGACCTCATTATCGATCAGCTTATATCTAACCCCTGTCAAATCGGCAATCAGTGTGGGCCAGTCGGTTTTGACGTATTGATATCGGACGCCGATGTGATGGGCAAACAGCTGCATCAATTCCACATCCAGTCCGTCACCGGCACCGCTGACAAAGTTGGCATAAGGCACCCCCAAATGCCTTAGAACGCCTTTGGCCTTTATTCCTGGAAGATCTTGGGCATCGGCCATCAAGGGCAGGCAGCATATCATCACGATTGCCCACAGCGCCCGAATGGACCATGTAAAGGCATACTTTCGACAACAAACCACAAAAAGACTCCTTTTGGATGAGACGACCTAGGTCCCATACGGTTATTCTTTTTGAAATTAAGCAACCAGTAAATCTGCAAGCGCAACGAAATCAGAGTGATCTCAATAAAGAACGGGAAAATCAGACAAGCTCAGCAATACAATATCATCTATGTACCAGCTTTAAGACTGTATCGGTACTTATTTTACCGGGCTTTAGATGATATTGGCAATGTTTTCTTCAAGAACCGGTTTTTAATCAATAATGCGTCACCGGCATGCTATCCAACCATGTCCTGATAGATGTCAAATGTGGCATCCACCAGCCCGTCGATCATATCCTCATTATGGAAAATATGGGTGGAAACGCGCACGGCATATGTATAATCCTGGTCATCCAGCTCCAGGTGAAAATTGGTGGACCGCACCTGGTAACCGGCCTCCTCTTGCAGGCGGTTGACCAAAGTCGAAATAAGGTCCCCGTCCTGAAGATCGTCGAAGGGATTAAATGACGTCAGGCCGGATGTAAATTCGGGTATGTCCGGCGAAAAAAGAGTCACATCAGGGCCGAATTTGCTTACAAGGGACTGCTTGAGGTAGGTGCTTAGGCTGCACACATAAGCTTCGATGTTATCCCGACCGATCTGCTCCCACATATTGCAGGCGTCCACCATGGCCAATTGGGCTGGAATATTGAGCTGACCACGGTACTGCAGCGACTGGGCGATGTCGAAATCTCCCCGCGTGTTTCCCGTGGGTTGAACGAAAATGGTGTATAATGAAGAATTTTGAGTCCAGAACTCCGGCAGGTTGTCACCGTGGTTGCGCAAATACAAAATACCGGTGGAGCCGGGTCCGCACTGCCACTTGTGCCCTGGAGCGGCATAAAAATCACATCCCATGTCGTTAAAGTCCAGTTCGATCATGCCGGGCGTATGGGCACCGTCCACAATGGAAATCAATCCGTTGTCCCGGGCCAGTTGGCACAATGCCTTAGCCGGGAGGCGGGTACCGGTTTTATAGGTAATGTGGGAAAAAAGAATGGCTTTGGTTGCTGGAGTGATCGCGGCATCAAAGGCATCGATGAATTGACCGGCATCGGTAGTATCCAATACAGGAATGCGCACCGGCGTGATTATTACACCATAGCGATCCTGAATGACATTCAAGGGCGAAAGGGCTGCAATATGTTCGTGGTGGGTGATCAGGATCTCGTCGCCGGCTTGGAAGGCCAGGCCGTAAATGATGGCATCCAGGCCGTCGGTGGTGTTGCGGGACAAACAGATCTCATCGGGCTGACATCCGAACTGGGCGGCCAGGTCCTGACGCTGGTTCGGAAGACCGAAGGTTGCGCCCAACTCGCTTTCAAAGGTCCGCGGATGGGATGCCGCCAGCTTGTTGTAAGCACTATAATTGTCCAGAACCTGTTTGGGCATGGCGCCGGTTGTGCCGACATTCATGTAAACCACATGGGGATCGATGATGAATTGCTTGCGCACCTGATGCCATGGGTCATTTTGTCTTTGAGCCGGTCCAATGGGCAGCACGCCGGCGGAGGCCTGCCCTTTCAAAGACAGGCCCAAGGCACTGCCAGCCGCCGCCATGCCGGACAATCTAAAAAAATCCCTGCGACTGATCCCTTTTAAATTTGAAGAATTGGAGCCATTTGCGCTTTGCGGATGTTCGACCATGATAATCCTCCTTTGGTTTGGTTGGAAATTGGAACCACCTAATTGAAACAATAAAGTCTAGCATGACCTTGAGATGGCAGGTGGATCGGTTCCACCGTCCAATAAATCAACGCGTGTACAATATTGCTGACTGGCAACAGTGCGTCCCTGATTGACATTCAGGGCATTGGGTATCGGAATAAAATTAATGGTCGGATCGCACTGATAATGACCGATTCGGGCTGAAGTTTCAAGCGCAGATATTCCGGCCCTCCAATGCAATGAAGGCAAGAACTTGCTTTTTTCGCCCCTGAGTCCGTCAAACCGATGATAGTGCGTCAATCCCATTGTCAATACATCCTGTTGTTTGGGTTGAAATTAGGCTTTATGGCAGCCGAGCGCTCATTGTTGTCCGACCCGATAATTAAAAAGCTCAAATTCCTGGATCGCGCTTTAAACGGTTGACGCGGTGACGCCCGGAAGCAAAATTGCGTATGGCGCCTTGACGGCACCGCTCAGTTGATTCGCAAATCGACCGGCTTGATCCCTTATTTCCCCATTCAGTGCATCCGGAGATGAGCAGTTGCATACAAACAGTTCTCCCGCTGAATGCGCTTTATTATTGAGCAGCATTCTATGAAAGGTTGTCAGGATCTGCTCGGCATTGTTCTCAAAGGGACCAGCGGATGTTATGATTAAAGCCTGGCGCTGCCCATTGATGAGCGAGGTGTGACCGTTGGGGCCGCCCAATCCTTTGGATAGACAGCGACATCGATCAATCAATGCTTTCATTTGTGCGCTGAATCCCCAATGGTATAGAGGGGAGGCGTAAATGACCAAGTCGCTGGCCACTATCCTGTGGATAATTTCTGTGGCATCGTCCTTTTGAGCGCAGCTTGCTTCTGTTGAATTTGTATTGCATTGAAGACATCCCAGGCAGCCGTTGACATTTTTGGAAAACAAATCGAATCGTTCGATATGGTGCCCCGAGTCCATCAAATCTTCTTCCACCCAACCGGTGACTTTGGCTGTATTTCCATCGAGTCGGGGAGCTCCAAAAATGAAAACAGTCTTTAAGCGACGATGTTGCTGTTTGTCCTTGCCGGCGGTCGCTTCTTGAATGGCATTGATTTCTTGCCTTCCGTCGGTTGTCCGACAATAGCCATTGAAGCCTCTGAATCTGTCTTCGGAAAAAATAAAATCAACGAGCTGCATTCTCGCGCGGGTCGTAATATTGAAAATTTCACACCCAATATCCTGAAAATTGTTGTTCCCATTATCTTTTTGCCACCTGATCCTGAGCTCCACCGGTTCTCTAAAGGTCAGATTTCTGGATCCGGTGATCGCTTTCAGGAAAATTTTTTCTCCCTCTAAGAAATCGTTTTTCAAAGAAGGGTCAATGGTGAAACTGAACCCCGATTCGCTAAAATCCTTGACCGGCAGGGCAATGGGTTTGCCTCCTGATTTCGACCGGATCACAATACAATAAACGCCATCATCTTTAGATAAGGGGATGCGGCGATGTTTTCTTTCAGTGTGCATGAAACCTGTTGCCCTTTCTTCAAACAAATTTTTTGTAACTAAATTTATCTATTGAAATTGGGTGGTTGATGGAGTGCGACAGTTTGAGCTGTCCGGTGGAAGGTGAACGCAGATTGAGCCCATTGCCATAATATCGACCAGGTGACCGCAACTCTTTAGAAAAGTTTATGCCACAGAGCCCTGGCACTTGGACCATAGCAGCGGTTCAGCCTGATCAATTTTCCGGCACACGTTGGATCGCTGTATCTTCAGCCCATCAGCAGCTTGATGGCCGACACGGTAGCGGCGGTCCGGACGATCCATTTGAATATTGTCACATTGATGAATTTCAGAACCGCTACACCGATGAGGGCGCCGATGACGATGAGGGGGAGTGCGTAGAAATTGATCTTGAGCGACGACAAGGTGACAAATCCGAGGCGGGTTGAAAATGGCAGTTTGAACAGATTGAGCATCAGGAAGTACCAACTGCGGCAACCCCTGCTGGAGAAGGTAAATGCCCATCAGAGGTCCAGCGGCATTGGCCACCATCGTGGAGATGCCGGCGCAGATGCCCACCACCCAAGTGATAATGCGATTGCCGGTTGGCGATACAGGGCGCTTTTCAAGCATCCACCCCACGGCAAGCATGAAGAGGATGAGCGCACCCAGAATAGAACCGAAAATATCACGGGGCAGCCGGTCCATGATCAGATAGCCGATGACAACGCCTATGGCCGTTAAGGGAAAAATACGCCTGAATACCGTCCATTCGCAGGAGCGGTGGTAGGCGATCACAGCGAGAACATCCGCCATCGCCAGCATGGGAAGCAGCAGTCCGGTGGACTCCGGGCCGGGGACCGCCAGGGCGATCAAAGGCACCACTACTATCCCCAGGCTGCCCACTGAGGTTTTGGAAAAACCGACAAGGAAGGCTGATATGGCAATCGATATCACAGACGTGAGGGGCAGGGGCATCGGTGTCTTTCCTCTTGTGACTCAACTTTCGGTTTTCATGAGCCGGTGCCTCCAGCGGGTGGTTTGCGCCAAACGCAGCTTCATTTAAGTGTCACTAAGACGCGCTGCGGGCGCCAAAGCAAACTCGCTTCGCTCAAACAGTGCGGGGCGCTGCTCCTTCGCATGCGTCTAAGTGACACTAAAATTCGCTGCTGACATGGCGCAAACCACCCGCTGGAGGCACCTTCTGCAGAGCAATGACGAAAGCCGAAAATTGAATTAGGACTAATAAAAAGGTCAGGTTCGCTTATGCCGCATTCTTGCGCATCCTGTTCCATACGGTCATACGATTGACGCCGAGGATCTTGGCTGCGGCGCTTTTATTCCCGCCAGCTGCCTGGAGCGCATCGATCAAGGCTTGTTTTTCATCTGAGGTTTCAGCGTTGACTGAATGTTCCGGGATTGAAGACATGGACGGCCCTGCCACCCGGTCGACTTGAAAGGATTCCGGAAGATGCCCGGGTTCGATCATGCCGGTTTCGGCAATGACGAAGGCGTATTCCAGGGCGCTTTTCAATTCCCTGACATTGCCGGGCCAATCGTATTCCATGAAAAAGGACAAGACTTTGGGATGCAGGCCCGAGATCAGCTTGCCGCTTTTCTGCCTGAGCTGGCTCATGAACGCGCCGGCCAGAAGGGGGATATCCTCTTTTCTTTCCCGCAGGGGAGGCAGGTGAATGGGCATGACGTTGATCCGGAAGAAAAGGTCTTCGCGGAATCTTCCTTGTCTTACCAGTTGTGAAAGGTCCTGATTGGTCGACGCGATGAGCCGGGTATCGACATAAACTTCCCGATTGTCTCCCACCCGCTCCAGGCGCTTGGTTTCAAGCAGCCGCAAGAGCTTTGCCTGGGTGCCCAGGGGGATCCCGCTGATTTCGTCCAGGAAGATATCGCCGCCGTGGGCGGACTCGAAGCGGCCCTGGCTGTGGCTCAAGGCGCCGGCAAAGGCGCCTTTGGCATACCCGAAAAGTTCACTCTCAATGAGCCCTTCACCGAGGGCCGCACAATTGAAGCGAATAAAGGGTTTGTCCTTTCTCCTTCCCAGTTGATGCACGGCATGGGCGGTAAGATCCTTGCCGGTGCCGCTTTCACCGTAGATCACTACCGGCGCATCGCTCAATGCTGCTTTTTCGATGATCTGGAATATCCGCTCCATGGCGGAACTGCGACCCACCATCCCGAAATACCCTTGGCCGTCATGCAAAATCTTGGAAAGCTGACGAATCTGAAGGTCCTTCTGATCGAGCTGGCTGATGTCGGTGAACGTCTCTACGGCGCCAATAATATCGCCGTTTTTTTCCCGGAGCAGGGTGGCATTCTTAAGCGCCGATACGTAAGTGCCGTCCTTTTTCATGATCATGCAGCGCTTGCCGCGCACACGACCGACATCGAACAGCTTACACCACTGGCTGTTGCCTTCGCATCGCCGTATTTCACAAACATCGCAGTTTAAAATGGTACAGGTCGACCCCACCATCTCCTCGCTGGAAAATCCGGTAAGATTTTCCATGTGCGAGTTGACCATCAGGATGTTGCCGTCTTTTCCCACCACCATCAGGCCGTCGCTGACCACATCGATCATCTCTTTGAAATAGCGGTGAAGCTCAATTGAACCCATTTTTTCCTTTGCCCTGACTTTTTTTGTTTGACAACCTTTCCGGTATTGATATATCAAGCGTATAAGAACTGATTAAGCATGTGTCAATATCCGATAATCAAGCCTATCCATGGTAAATCATGCACCACTGCCGACTTGGTCAACCAAGAGGCGGAAAACTAATGCGAATTTTGGTTTCGACGGACACTGCCGGCAGATTCGGTGACGCCGCTATTATGGAAGTTAATCAGTTGATATGTCAACCGGGAAAATATTCAGCAATGCGCTGAAAACGTTCGAACTAAAAAATCGATAGGCACCGAAAGGGCAAAGCCGCCGAAAGGCGGTGACGCAAAGCCGAGGGTCTAAAGCGTACGCGCCATGACAGCCAGGTTGCCGAAATGTTTAGTGAAAACGCCTTGGGGGAGGCGATTCCCCAAGGCGTTTTTTTGTATATAACCTTATAAGTAGTATATCCAACGGCAAGGGAGGAAACCAGGCTATGACAACCATGCCAAAACCACGTCAAGGTTCTATCTTAATCCGTGTCCTGATCGCCATGATGTTCACGCTGGCCGTCCAGTGGGCGGTCTTTCCCTTTGGCACTCATGCAGAATCCAGAGAATCCAGAGAATCCAGACTCTCCATATCAACGGCGAAATGGGAGGAGCATTCGCTCTATGCCCGCGGCAGGGCGCCATCTCGCACCACACTGACCGTCGAAAATGCTGCCGATGGCACGCTGCTCGGATCGACCCGGGCCGACAGGAGGGGCCGTTGGAAATTTGATCGTGAACTTTCAACGGCGCCGTGCAGCATCAGAGTGAAAACCGGTGAACGATCAGCCACCAGGAATTTAGACAACGCGCCTTCAAACTGCGATAACGGCCAGCCGACAACGCCAACCCTCTCCGACCTGACCATTTCGGGTCCAGCCGCAGTCGACGGCGGCTCCAGCGCCCAGTATGGTTGCATGGCTACCTACAGCGACGGCTCCACCTCCGCTGTGACGCCGATCTGGGGAGAAAACAGCGCGTTCTCCAGCATCAGCGCCGGCGGGGTATTGACGGCCGCTGCGGTAGCCACCGACCAGACGGTGATTATCACGGCAGACTTTGCATCCGATAATATCACCTTGTCTGCAGCGAAAAACGTGACCATCATCGCCGGCTCCGGGTCACCGCCGCCGGGCACCTCGAAATCCATCAATTCCACCAGCCAAAACCGTGACACCTTTCCTTCGGCTGCGGTGGCCGAACAGCCCTTGGTCAATCTCAGCGGGTTTAAAGTGTTCGGGGTCAACGACTTGGGCATGCACTGCGGTGATCTGGACCACCGGGTGGCCAGCATTCTGCCGCCGTTCAATGTGCTCCACGCCCTTGCCGTTCGACAGGGTTCGGGCAGCACTTTGCCCGAAATTCTGACGCCGTCAGATTGTGACGTGGTGTACTCCGCCGCTTCAAACCCCAAAGACCCGGCCCTGCAGAATCCGCCGGTCGAACCGATTTTCAAAACAAACTTCTGGGCGCTGAATCCTGACCAGACCGGCAACAGCCTGGCTTACGACGCTTACGATCCTTTTTATCCGCCAAACGTTCTGGATCTTTTCGTCCTCAATCCGGACATGGGCCTGCCGGTGCCGGATCTGGCGTTGCTCTATCCTTCCGCGGGCGCAGGGCAACTGGTGGCAGACCAGCAGCAGATGCCGGGCGTTGCCGCGCCATATACCGATAATACGCCCCAGACCATCGTACGCTTCGATACGGATCTGCCTTTCTTTGTCGATTTTCCGTTCGGGTATCGACAATCAGAGATGAACTGGTTTGCGGCCGACGGTATCCCCATGGCACCTTTTGACGACTTTGGGCGTAAGAATTCCTTTCCCTTGGTGCGGGTTCAGGCCAGGTCAGTGAACACCGGCCTGACCGGTCAGACCGGCGAAGTGCTGGCATCCGTTGATACGGTTTTGCCCGTTTCGGCGGAGGCCGACTGCTACCGTTGTCATGCCTCGGCCCAGGACGGCGGTGGAGGGCAAGCCGCCTGTATCCCAGGCATCGATGCCGGCTGCAGCGTGGAAGGCTCTCCCCGAAGCGGTACCGCATACGCAGTGGCTTTGGCGGCGGATGACCCCAGCGATGGGCCGATCCAGGTCAAAAGAGAATGGGCGGCGGACAACAATATTCTGCGGCTGCATGACGCCAAACACGGCACCAGCCTTCAGGCGGCCACGCCTGTGGCGTGCCAGACCTGTCACTACACGCCCGCCCTGGATTTGGCTCATCTAGGGCCCATCGGCCCTGATGATCCCGGTGCCAATGGGAAGGAGCAAAAGATCCATCAGAGCAATTCAAGGGTAATGCACGCTTTCCATGCGCAATTCACGGATCTGTTCGTCGATGACATGCCGCCTGCGGACGATCCCCGGCGGCTCGATCCGGCCACCGGAAAACCGGTGGTGAACAGTTTTGTAAAGGACAAACTCAACCGGAGTTGCTACCAGTGCCATCCCGGCAGGGAGACCCAGTGCCTGCGTGGGGCCATGTTCAGCGGCGGACTCATTTGCAACGATTGTCACGGCGGTATGGAGCAGGTCGGAAACGACTTTTCACAGAATTTCTCATTGAATCGGCCGTTTCCCCAGGGTGCCGATCTCTCCAGGCGGGTTCCCTGGGCCACGGAGCCGGCTTGCCAGTCCTGCCATACCGGTGATGCCATGGACAATCTGGGTCGCACCGATGGCAGCGTGGTCAGGGCCCAGGACGGGATCCGCCTGCTGCAGGCCTATCGCACCAACGACATGGCCGATGCCACACCCATCGTCGCCTCCAACAAGCGGTTTGCGGAAAACGAAGCCAACGGAAACAGGGTCCTTTATCGCCTCAGCAAAGGTCATTCCGGCCTGTTCTGCGAGGCCTGCCACGGCAGCACCCATGCCGAGTGGCCCGTACAGCCCGAAAGCGGTAATTTCATCGCCAATGACAACATGGCAGCGATTCAGCTTCAGGGACACGCCGGCAAGATCATCGAATGCACGACCTGTCACACCGGGTCGCTTCCCAATACCCTGGATGGCCCTCACGGTCTGCACCCGGTGGGTGCAACGCGCTTCGCCAACGGCGGTCATGAACACCTGGCCGAGCGGTCCCGGGATGCCTGCCGGGCCTGCCATGGGATTAATGGAGAAGGCACCGTGTTGTCCAAGGCCGCGGTGGCCCGGTCGCTCTCAGCCGAAGGCCGGCATGTGAATCTGGCCCAAGGGCAGATGGTCAGCTGCGATCTCTGCCACGGCAATCCGTTGTAACCAGTTCCGGCACCCATCCATCGTCTCCAGGTCCGCTGGAAACTGGAGCGATCGCCTGCGCATGAGGCGATGAAGCCGGAGGCGGCCCCTCCAACCGGAGGGGCCGCCATACCGCCTGCCACCTGATACCTGCTCATCCTTTTATCCGGCGGTCTTGGTACGACCCGGATATCTCCTTTTGATCTTCCTCTGCTATGATGATCCTTTGTGCTTTGACCGGCGCCTTGCGATATTTTTCATCTTAAATTCATAGGGTTTTCACATCGATCCTGTATCCGGTATCGAGCAGAGAATTCTAATAAGGAGCAGCAGATGTATGACATCGCCATCATTGGCGCAGGGCCTGCCGGAAGCACACTTGCAAGGTTATTGGGAAATGATTTCAAAGTGGTGCTGGTGNGTTCAGGAGAAGTGCTGCGGAGGGCTTTTGGCACCTGATGCTCAAAAGATGCTGACAAAACTTTCCCTGGGGCTGCCATTGCAGCTTTTATCGGGCCCCCAGCTGTTCTCCGTGCGCGCCATTGACTTGGATAACCATATCGAACGCTGCTATCAGCGCCATTACATCAACATGGATCGGAATAAATTTGACAGCTGGCTGATGAACCAGGTTCCACCTGATGTGGATCGCCTTTTTGGCCACCGCCTGAAATACATCGAAAATACAAGACGTCGATATTTTCTCCAGCTCAAAAACATAAGCGCATCAAGGTCTATCACAGCCAAAATTATTGTAGGAGCGGATGGCGCCTTTTCAAAGGTCCGAAGGGCCATATCAAAGACGTGGCCCCATCCGCAACGATATGTCGCCGTTCAGCAATGGCATCATATCATGAAACAACCCGAGCCATGCTTTTATGCTATATTCGATTCAAAGGTTACCGATTTCTATTCATGGATCATTCAGAAGGAGAACAGTCTGGTATTGGGCAGTGCAATGCGACCCAAAGACGATGTGCGGGAAAAGTTTGAGTCGTTAAAACAAAAGATGGCTTCGTTCGGGATTGATCTCTCCTCCCCCTATAAAAAGAAGGGCGCCTATCTCCTCAGACCGCAAAAACTGTCGGACCTGAACCCCGGCAAAGAAGGGATGGCGTTGGTCGGCGAAGCCGCAGGATTCATAAGCCCGAGTTCTGCCGAAGGCTTGAGCTATGCATTGCAGAGTGCTGTTCTGCTGGCGGAATCCATAAAAAGGGATCCCGGCGGATTTATGGGATATTATCGGAGGAAAATCCGGAGATTACAGTGCAACCTCACCTTGAAAAGCCTTAAATCCCGCTTGATGTATCACCGAATGGCAAGGGGGATAATCATGAAATCCGGAATTTTTAGCATTGAGCAGCAATGCCCCTGATGCCGACCTGGGCGCTAAAACAGTCAAAATGATGTTATTTCCTCAGCTTGGCAAGATCCTCCGGCTTCAGGATGATGGTGGAGTCGGCAACTTGGTTCGATGATTGATCTTTGAATGCATCATCCTCCTTGTAGAGGACGGAAACAGTATGCTTGCCTATTTTGATTTCGTCATGGTTCTCAAGGATTTTCGTCATGACCTCTTTGCCGTTGACAATCGTTCCGTTGGTGCTGTTCAAATCTTCGATGGCGTACTTATCATCCGGTCCCTTGAAAATCCTTGCGTGCCGCGACGATGCCGCAAGATTGTTGATGCAGAGGTCGCTGGCGGTATCCCGTCCAATGGCGATTTCGGTCTTGTCGGTTACCAATTCCTGCAAAATTTTATCCTTGAACATCAATCGGAGTTTAATCATCCTTATCCTTCGAAGTAAATTGTGTCCCTCTGTCAGACACAATTTTCTTCGGTACTCCATGCAAACAAACTATCCTCGACATAAACAACTCTACTAGTTGTGGTCCAGAGTAGGTGGAGGGATAATTCAAAAGGCTGCCGAACAGCGCAGCCTTTATTGCTTTTAATTCGTTACCGGGATTTACGGGGTGGGGGCAACCACCGTAAATTGCAAGCTCCCCAATTCGATGTCCTGGTCCTCCAGCTCCTGAAGGATGGAGACGGTCCATTGGCCGGGCTTGTCGGTGGGGATGCGTTTCCAGGTGCGGTATCGCGTGGCGCCGTTCAGCTTGATATTGGCCGTATGGCGGACTTTGCCTTTGCGGCTGAAAGCGAGGAGGATATCGGCGGTGTCCTTGAACGGCACGAGATAATTCATCCACAAATGCAGCTCCTGGTTCAATTGGATCTGACCGGGGTCCACGCTGCCCAGGCATTCGTTCTTATCGGGTCCCTCCTCCTGACCGACCTTTTCACAGATGTTCAGATCCATCAGGATCGCGCCTTTGCCTTGGCCATGATAATAATAGTCGATGACCTTGCGCGCTTCATCGGGCGTCGGTTTTTCCTCGGCCCATGCCATACCAACGGCCAACAGCGCCACCATCAGGGCAATTGACAATCGCTTCATACGCTCCTCCTTGGACGTGCAGGTTCTGTTTCTTCATTGACAACGGGGATCTAATCATATCATGCAATAATTATGCATTGGGTGTCATCGCGCTGTTCGTATATATAACTATATGTTATAATGGCCATTATTTTCTGTGGAAGCCTTCGGGGGCGTCCCTTATGATAATCTCCGGATTACCTTCCCTGCGCGCCGATGCTCAAATTTTCCCAACTATTGATTATGGTTGGAATGTACCTTATAACATGAGGCCCGGCCACTGCCGTGAAAATCCAATTTCATCCTTTTAGACAGAGGAGCGGTCGTTGACGCATAAACGCAATGTATACCTTCAAATGACATCTTTGGACGCTGCGCGCAAAACCGTGATGGAGGCTTTTGGTTCATGGTCGGCGGGCAGCGCAGAGACAATAGCGACATCGGATGCCGTGGGCCGGATTCTGGCCGAGCCGGTCACGGCCAAATTTTCCTCACCCCATTTTCACGCAGCAGCCATGGACGGCATCGCTGTTGCTGCAAAGGCCACATATGGCGCCCACGAATCACGGCCCAAAGTGCTTAGATTGGGCGTGGATGCATTTCCTGTCAATACCGGCCATGTGCTTCCCGACGGCACCGACGCCGTAATCATGATAGAAGCGGTGCAGGAGGTGGACGAGCAACAGGTACAGATCGAAGCCCCGGCCTTTCCCTGGCAGCACGTCCGCAAAATGGGCGAGGACATTGTGGCCACGGAACTGCTCTTTGCACGCCACCATCGCGTGTCGCCGTATTGCGTGGGCGCCCTGCTGTCGGCCGGTCTTTTTAAGGTCAACGTGCTGCGCCGGCCGAAGGTGGTCATCATCCCCACCGGATCGGAGCTGGTGGATTGGCGGACCACACCGCCCGATGCCATCAAACCGGGTCAGGTGATTGAATCCAACGCCTATGTGCTCTTTGCATTGGTGGAGGCGGCCGGTGGGGTTTGTGAGCGCCTGGAGAAGCTCAGTGATGACCCGAGCGCCATTCAAGCAGCGATTCAAAACGCTGTTGCAGATGAAAGCGTGCATGCGGTCATGGTGACCGGTGGTTCATCCGCCGGATCCGAGGATTTCGCGCGCAGCGCTATTGCCGCCCAGGGAGAGGTGCTGGTCCACGGGGTCACCATGATGCCGGGCAAACCTGTGATCGTCGGAAATATTAGCGAAAAGCCGGTCTTTGGTATCCCCGGCTATCCGGTATCGGCCATCATCGCTTTCGAGCAGCTGGTGGCGCCATTGCTGGCGCATTGGCAAGGGCAGCCCGAGCCTCAACGACACCAGGTCGACGTGCGCCTGACCCGCAAGATTGCCTCCAAATTGGGGGTGGAGGAGTTTGTGCGCGTCAAGATCGGACGCGTGGGGGAGACCATGGTGGCCACCGCCCTGCCCAGAGGGGCTGGTCAGATTACCAGCATCACCGAAGCGGACGGCATCGTACGGATACCCGCCCATCTGGAGGGGATCAATACGGATCAGCCGGTTAAAGCCGAGTTGTTGAAAGCGCTCGGCCAGATCGATCGCACGGTAATGATTGTGGGCAGCCACGACAACACCCTGGACCTGCTGGCCGACGAACTGCGGGCGCAAAGCGCCGGCTTCAGCCTCTCCTCCAGCCATGTGGGCAGCATGGGCGGGCTGATGGCGGTCAAGCGCGGCGTCTGCCATGCCGCCGGCATTCATCTGCTGGACGAAAACGACGGCACCTACAACATCTCCTATGTCCAAAAGCATCTCAGCGGTATGGCGCTGCGCACGATCCAGTTGGTGCTGCGAGACCAGGGTTTGATCGTCCCCAAAGGAAATCCGAAACAGATCAAAGGCCTGGAGGATCTTGGCCGTGAGGATGTCCAACTCATCAATCGGCAGGGCGGGTCGGGAACCCGTATCTTGCTGGATTACCGCCTTAAACAGTTGGGGGTCGCATCCCACCAGGTCAACGGCTATGCCAACGAAGAATTCACCCATATGGCGGTGGCTGCTGCCGTGCTGAGCGGTGCGGCAGACGTGGGCCTGGGTATCCAAGCCGCAGCCAAGGCATTGGATCTGGACTTCATACCCGTGGTGACCGAGCAGTACGATTTGATCCTGCCGGCAGAATTTTTCGAGATGCCTGCTGTCCAGGCACTTCTGAAGGTGATCCGCAGCGATGCATTCAAAGTTCGTGTCAACGCCCTGGGCGGCTACCATACCGAGCGAACCGGCGAGGTGCTGATGTGACCCGCGGGTATCGCTTCTTCGATCACACGGCCGATTTCGGCATCGAGATCTTCGGAGACGATGCCAGAAGCCTTTATGAGGAAGCCGCCAAAGCCCTTTTTGATTTGATCGCCGGGTCAGGGACGATCGTCCGCGGCCACCAGAGAAAGCTGGAGGTATCCGGCGAGGATTGGGCGGATTTGATGGTCAACTGGCTCAGGGAGTTGCTCTATATCTGGAATGGCGAGTCCCAATTGGTCCGTCGAGTGGAAATGCTCACCCTAAAAAAGACCCTTTTGCAAGCAATGGTGACCAGCGAGGAATACGATCCTGAGTGTCATGAAATCCGCAATGAAATAAAGGCGGTCACCTATCACCAGATCGAAGCCGGCCCCTTTGAAGACGGATGGCGCGCGCGGGTTGTATTAGATATATGAACTCGGGCCTCAGGCCCTCATGGTTCATAGTTCATGGTTCTTGGTCATTGGTTCGGGTCGTCTGCCGTAGCAGAGGCGATGTGTAACAATATCCTTGACGTCGAGCCCTGCGCACTTACGATCTGAGAATGAATACATGTTGAAAAATAGCAGGGCATAACCAAGAACCAAGAACTATGAACTATTCTATTTATCATGGAAATCCAACGCATCGATAATTACAGATGGCGGTTGCCGCCGGTTGGCGATATGCGAGTGCCGGGCATTGTTTTTACCTCCGCCAAGATGCTGGATCAACTGCGACAGGAAGAGGCCCTGAAGCAGGTGGCCAATGTGGCCACCCTGCCGGGCATCGTCAAAGCCTCCATGGCCATGCCCGATATCCACTGGGGCTACGGGTTTCCCATCGGCGGCGTGGCCGCCTTCGATTGGAAGGCGGGGGTGGTGTCACCCGGCGGTGTCGGCTACGACATCAATTGCGGTGTGCGCCTGGCCGGAACCGATCTTCAATACGACGAGATCAGCGACCGGATCAAAGATCTGGCGGACGGGCTCTACCGCCGGGTTCCCTGCGGCGTGGGGTCCACCGGATCGGTAAAGCTGACAGCCAAAGAAGAGAAAAAAGTTCTATCCCAGGGCAGCCAATGGGCGGTGCGAAACGGTTTCGGCAATGAGGATGACATTGCCCATACCGAAGATTTCGGTTGTCTGCCGGGGGCGGATCCCGGCGTCCTCAGCGAACGTGCAATGAGCCGCGGCCTGAAGCAGTTAGGCACGCTGGGATCAGGCAACCATTTTCTGGAAGTGGGCGTGGTGGAGGAGATCTTCCACCCGAGGGCGGCCGCGGCCTTCGGGCTGTTCGAAGGCCAGGTCACGGTGATGATTCACAGCGGCTCCCGGGGATTGGGATACCAGGTGTGCGACGACGCCTTGGCGCTCATGGCCAAACAGGCTAAGCACCTCGAATTCAAGCCGCCGGACCGCCAACTGGCCTACGCCCCGATCCATTCCAGCGCAGGACAGCGCTATCTGAGCGCCATGACCTGTGCGGCCAATTATGCCTATGCCAATCGGCAGATCATGCTGCACCTGACGCGAGGGGTATTCGAAGAAGCACTGGGCATCGGACCGAAAATGCTGAACATGCGGCTGGTGTACGATGTCTGCCACAATATCGCCAAAAAAGAGCAACATCTGGTGGACGGCGAACAGCGGTGGCTTTGTGTTCACCGCAAGGGGGCCACGCGCGCTTTCGGACCGGGTCAAGCGGCGGTTTGCGAGGATTACCGCGCCATCGGGCAGCCGAGTTTGATCCCGGGAGATATGGGAACAGCGTCCTATGTTCTCGTGGGCACCGGCAAAGCCATGGAGGAAACCTTCGGCTCCACATGCCATGGCGCGGGCCGTGTGTTGAGCCGCACAGCAGCGAAAAAGAGAAGCAAAGGGCGCTCCATCGGCAGAGAGTTGGAAGATCGGGGCATTTTCGTGCGCTGGACCGGCCGCTGGACCATGGCCGAGGAGATGCCCGAAGCCTATAAGAACGTCTCCGAAGTGGTGGATGTGGTCGACGGTGCCGGGATTTCGAAAAAGGTGGCCAGGTTGAGGCCCATCGCTGTGGTCAAGGGATAGGCGGCGGCAATACACCTTGCAATATGATAATGCTTGTATCATAAGTGCTTGCCGTATAAGTTATAGGAACGGCTTTTAGCCTCGATTCGGGGCGCTCTGTGGCCCTGTCGCAACTAAAAGGCGCTCCTACAAGTGTTATCGTGATAAAATATCAATTTTTGCAACAAACAGTAAGGAGCCGACAGATTGAATTGGATTGAAGCTGTGGTTCTGGGCATTGTGCAGGGTCTTACGGAATTTTTGCCGGTAAGCAGTTCCGGACATTTGGTATTGTTCCAACATCTGTTTGGATTGGTGGAGCCTGAATTGCTGTTTGATATTTGCGTTCACGTCGGCACACTTGCTGCAGTGTTGGTCGTTTTTTACAGGGATATATTGAATTTGTTATCCACCCTTGTGCGGTTGCCGGGACTGGTGCGCGACTATGGCGGTATGGGCGCCCTTTTTACTGACCATCCGGAATTTCGATTGATGGTGATGATCGTCTTGGGTTGTGTCCCTACGGCTCTGCTGGGGGGGCTATTTGCAAAAATAGCCGAACAGCTCTTCGGGACCATTTGGCTGGTGGGAATCTCTCTCTTGATTACGGGCACCTTTTTATGGTTTACACGGAGCCAAAAGCACTCGGGCCATTCCATTCGACAGATGCGACTTAAGGATGCATTGCTCATCGGGCTGGTTCAGGGACTGGCCATTATTCCAGGAATCTCGCGTTCCGGGGCCACCATTTCGGCCGCCCTGTATCTGAGATTGGATCGAGAGCTGGCCGGTAGGTTCTCTTTCCTGCTTGCGATTCCGGCTATCTTGGGAGCTATGGTATTGGGTTTGGACAGTGAGGCCTTCCAGACCACCTTGCCAGCCGTTACTATCTTATTGGGGAGCCTGGCAGCCGCAGCTGTGGGACTTATTGCGTTGGTGGTATTGCTAAGAATGGTCAAAAAAGGCCAGCTTCACCGGTTTGCTCCCTATTGCTGGATAGCAGGTGGTGTAGCTCTCGCAATTTCAACTATTTAAACAATGGGTTGCCGTATCGCTCGGTCACCGGCAACAGTCGAGCTTTTCCAGCACACATCCCGAATAAGTTGTAGTGTTTTTTTGTTGAATATGTGGGTTGACGTTAATTATAACTGAAAAATGATAGCAGTTGTATTGGAATAATCTTTTAGCAGCTAATATATGGCGGCGGTCAATGATGACCCTCTTAGAATCGAGGAATGCAAAATGGCTTGCCAATGTAACTATATGACCATTGAGAATTAATCAAAAAATCGTATTAGGATGCTGGTCATTGGGTGCCAGTGCTAAACTGCTGAATCTGATTGTGGTCTCCATGGATGCGCAGGAAAAGGAACGTATGGGGGAATAATGTATAAAGTGATCAAGTCGATAAATCCGAATATCTATCGAGGATATGACATAAGGGGGGTGGCCGGTAAGGATTTAAACGAAGATGTTTACTACACTTTAGGAAGAGCATACGCAACCTTCCTGTCTCAGAGAAGAATTGACTCGGCGTGTATTGGTCGAGACAATCGATTGACAGGTCCGGATTTTAGCAAAGCGCTGATTCAGGGCTTAAATGATGGCGGCATCAATACAGTCGATCTGGGGTTGAGTTTAAGTCAGATAGTTTATTTTTCATCGTATGAATTCAAAACCAAGGGTGGGGCAATGGTTACCGCCTCCCATAACCCAAAGAATTATAATGGTCTGAAGCTTAGTGTCGGGTATTCTGACACGATGATTACTGAAGAAATTAATGAGCTCAAAGGTATCGCCGAAAAGTGCGTATTTTCAAAGGGAAAAGGGTCCAATAGAGAATACGATTTATTTCCGATCTATAAAAAGGAAATACTCAAATATTTTAATTTGAAGAAAAAATGGAAAGTTGTAGTAGAAGGCTGCAATACGGTTTCCGGAAAATTCTATCCTGAAATTTTCAGGAGTGCAGGCATGGATGTCATCGAACAAAATTGTGAGCTGGATGGCAATTTCCCATTGGGTGTTCCAGACCCCACAGAAAAACAAGTGCTTGAGCGTCTTGCGGAAGGAGTTAGAAAGCATGGCGCAGATATCGGTTTCGCCTATGATACAGACGGGGACAGGATGGCGGTAGTTGACGAAAAAGGTAGAGTGTTGTGGATGGACACCATTGTCGCGCTTTTTGCAAAGGATGTCTTGGATTTTATACCCGGAGCACCTATTGTTTACAATGCATTATGCTCGAAGCAGGTAACAGAAGCCATTGAAACCGCAGGGGGAAAACCGGTGATCTGGAAAACAGGCCATTCATTCATTAAAGAGAAGATCAAACAAGAAAGATCGCCATTTGGGGGTGAACTCTCTGGGCATATCTTTTTTATGGATAATTTTTATGGACATGACGATGGTGCTTATGCGAGCCTTAGATTGCTGCAGATACTTGAAAGAAACAAAATCTCCCTGAGTGAAGCTGTGGATTCACTGCCCCAATATATAAGCAGCCCTGAAATAAAGTTGGGTCTTGCCGATGAAATAAAATTTCAATTTATTGGCGGCAAGCTAACAGATGAATTTAGAAAAAAATGGCCGCAGGCAAGATTCATTGACATTGACGGGATAAGGATGGACACGGACAATGAAATGGCCATCGTCAGAGCATCGCAAAACGGTCCTTACATAACAATCAAATTTGAAGGCAAAACTCAAGAACTCTACGATTCGCTCCGGATTTCGGTTGGACAGATATTAAGGAAATATGATGAAATCGATTGGTCGGAAGGTGTGAATACGGATGCGATTGATAGCTAACCATATAAGATATCATCTAATATTTAATTAAAGACATCATGGTCGTATTGAGATCGGAATAAGAAGCAACTATCTAAAAGGTAGAGACCTGGACTATTCCGATTTAGTAGAAAAATGTTATTCGAGAACATTACAAATAGATTATTTTTGAGGCAATTAGCTGGGAATCATTCAGGAAGAGGTTTTTTGTCCGATAATGCCAGGTAGGCAGATCCGTAACACCCCGAATACATGCCTAAAGTTCCTGAAGCTAATTCGCATTGATTTTTATCGGTCCTGTATGCAGCGGATATAAGATGTTGCTTGATTGGGTCTAGTAGCAGATCACCCAACCCGGCCATTCCCCCAGTCAATAGAAATATATTTGGATTAAGACAGTTTGCTATCGCTAATATGGCCTGGCCTAAATAATCGGCAGATTTGGCAATTGCATTTTGGGCGTTAATGTCTCCTGAAGCAGCAAGTTTTCCCAATTGCATCAAATCATCGACGGCTACTCCATTGCGACCTGATAATTCTCGGTATCTATTTAATGTCGCTGTAGCAGAAGCTACTCTACCAAGACACCCGGAGCCACCGCAAGGGCATTCAGGGCCATCTGCGACTCTAATGTGGCCAAACTCTCCACCATGACCCATGCCCCCCTGGAATACCCTTCCGTTTATGATAAGGCCGCCACCTATACCTGTCCCAAGGGAAAGACCGGCTATTACTTTCGCGTGTTTGCCACGACCTTGCCACCATTCACCCAATAGTGCTGCATTAGTGTCATTTTCAAGGTGAACCGGTAAGCCAATTTCATCAGAAATCATAGTGGCAACCGGGATATTATTCCAACCTGGTAAAATCGATGATTGGATGATTTCTCCTTTCGCATAGTTCACCGGACTGCAGACACCCAAGCCGATCGTTTTCAAATGGAGGTTTTTTTCTTTTGAAGCTTTAGCTGCAGCCCTGACTAAATTTATCATTTTATCTATCGATTGATCAGGACCTTGCATGACATCCGAAGTTCTAAAATATGTGTCGACGATTTCTCCTTTTGAATTGAAGAGAATCGCTTTAAGATTGGTGCCTCCAAAATCCATCCCAAGTACTGCGTCATGCGTGGTAGCCATAATTTATGTGCCTTAGTAGTTGGCGTTCTACCACCATCTGTCGGAAAACGGTTCCTTGATGAGTAGCGGATTTAAAAATGATGCTGCCTTTTCGATGCCTTCTATGGGGCCCATTGTAGGATCCTCATGCTCCACTGTGAGCGCTCCGGTATATCCCTTTAAAACCAGTTCTGTAATAAGTTTTTTCCATTGAACATCTCCCCACCCGGCAATACGAAATCTGAAACCGCGATCCGGCCTTTTCCAGGGGCCGTTGGCCAATAATCCGGACTTCCGAATATTGTGGCAGACCATCTCACCGTCTTTCGCATGTACGTTTACGATGTTTGAACCTAGCTCGGCCACAAATACTACCGGATCTACTCCAGCGAGCATCAAGTTCGCCGGATCTAGATTAAATTTCCAGCTCTTAAAATCATTGAAGAGCATGGTTGATTGCAAGGCCGTTTCCGTATTATATACCATCTGCTTGGGATGACATTCCATTCCAAACAATATGCCCAGTTCATCAAACCGTTTCAAAATCGGTTCCCACCGTTCCCTGAACAGCGGTTCCATTTTTCGCCATCCATCTGGATCAGGCCAGGGAAACCAGCGAGAATAGTCTTCGCATCCAGTGAAGCCCGTTACAACAGGGATCTCCAATTCATGGGCTAGTTCCGCAGCCTTTATCATCCGGACGGTTCCATATCGGATTTTTTCCTCGGCACTCCCCTTAAAAAACAAATCCGTATCAGCGTGATGAGGACCCAAGATCAGCTGCCCGTCATGGCTCATGTTTATAGCTGTAACCCTTATCCCATATTTATTAAAACGGGCAATCGTATCCTTTCTATCGTGATGGCCTTCCCACTTATGTCCTAAATCAAATCTTCCTCCTGTGTGTGTGGAAAGTTCTACCGTTTGGTATCCAATCGCAGCTATTTTTTCAATAGCTTCCTCAAGCTTTAGATGATTGCAAACGGCAAAATATAGACCAAGTTTCATTGTCTTTGTTCCGGCATTTTTTATCTAAGACCTATCGATGGTGTATCGCATCGATTTGATTTTTCTGCTTAAGAAAAAATAAGCTTTTTATAATCCTTATTGCGCAGCAATGGCCGAAAAAATGCATCACTTCTTAGATAGTTGTCAAGATTGTTGTCACGCTGATCCTTTAAATAGCGGATCAAAAGATCTCTTGTGTCGCCCAATTCAACCACGTCTTGGATGCATGCCATATTATCGGGCGGACTAAGCGGATTAGGACCGTTTTCATCAAGGTTCGTCCAGGTTTCAACTTGTACATTGGGATTAAGGCCTGCAATTCTATGTCCGCTGGGCAATCCGATAATCATTTTATTAGGTTGAACACCCATTAAGGCTTTAATTGCAGGTATCACTATTTCGGAATACCAAACCGGATTTCGTCTCCTGATCAGTTCGTTATATTTTCTCTTATCCCTATTCCGAATTGTTTCCCTTAGCAGATCAGTTAAATTAAGTAATACTTTAGCGCGGCTTTCTTTTGCCCTTTTCTGCTCATCTGCCAAGATTTCCGGGTAATCATAGACCCTGCGCCACTTTGTCGGGATCGCGCCGAATCGATTTATGTACGCATTGAGTTCCGGATCCTCACATAAAATTGATTTTAATTCTGTTTCCTCAGGCGGAATGGCCCAGCCCATATGGATCATACCGATAAATCCAAACTCATTGCAAGATATAGAATTGTTGAGGTATCGGCACAACCTTTTTAAATGCAATTGAGCATGTTCACAAAGGCTGAGGACCTTGCGGCATCCGTTTTCGATCCAGATTCGGCTTATCAAATCGGTGGGGTTCGTCAGGTTTAAAATCCACGCATCGGGCGCTGATTTTTGTATTGCTTTTGCTGCGCTGTTAATAAATGGCAAGGAGCGTTTCACCGATCTGAGACCTCCCAGTCCCAGACTTTCATCGGCGACACAATTATATTTCATCGAAACAGTTTCGTCCTTATATCTGGCACCCTGACCACCAATTCGCACCTGGTTGACGATTATCGATGAATTGGAAACAGCATCTTTAAATTCCGTCATTATTTTGAAGTGTTTTATGTGTGTGGCGCTACATAGTATAAAGTCCTTCGTATCTCTTAAGGTCTTGAAATTTTGTCCGTAAAGTCGAAATTCGCAATTTATGCACCATTCCTCCTGGTCAAGCAATTGAATTAGATACGGGGTCCACACACTACCACCACCAAGGATTGTAATGATCGTGCGGTCAAGGTTGCTCATTGCATCACTGCTGATATATTTGGCATTTGAGTTCCTCGCCCTTTTTAAATTCACTGTAGCAGGACGGCATACAATCATATTGGCAATAATTTATGTTTTCTCCTTTGATAGCTTTGTTGAACCACTCAGCATCAGCCAAAAGCGCTCTGCCTAAGACTACCGCATCTATTTGATACGTATTCAATGCTTCTCCTGCCTGCTCCGGCGTAAGGATATGTCCTCCGGTTAGAATTGGGACTTTAATATAGGGGCGAATGTTTTTCGCTATTGGAAGCGTATATCCAATTCGATTCGAATTCTTCGGCAGTGAGGAAAAACCGGTTCTGATATCCACGGCATCAAATCCAATCATATTAATCGATTTGCAGATACTTCTAAAATCATCATTCTCATTAAGGGACAGTCGAAGAAAGAGTGGGATATGCGGATGGTTTATTGCCAATCCTTTTTTTATTTCGGCTATAATTCTGTATCGATTTGTCACAGAACCGCCGTATCGATCCTTTCGCTTATTGGTTACGTCACTGATGAAGTGGTGGAGCAGATATCCATGCGCGGCGTGAATTTCCAGAGCATCGGCGCCTGCGGCCACAGCCCGCGATCCAGCCACGATAAACTTTTCGACGATCAGTGAGATTTCATCAGTGGTCAAGGGCCTGGCTCCAGGAAATCCCGGTATGCTTCCTGATGGTGAAACCGGATCGCCTCTATGTATATCCGCCCTGGGACCGGCGTGCCATAGTTGAGCAGCGACTTTTACGCGATAACAATGCAGATGCGCTAACAGGCCGTCAAAATTATCCAAATGATCACGGTCCATGCGAAAACAGCGGCTATGACCCCCCGCCAAATAATCGACTGTTCCGGACTCCAGTATGATCATTCCACATCCGCCGATTGCTCGAAGACAGAGATGCTTTTTTAAAGCTGGCGTGGCGCCTCCCAGCATGTTGATCATATTGGTGCGCATTGGCGCCATGATGACCCGGTTCCGGATAACCATTTTACCTATCTTCAGTGGCAGGTCTATCGTTGTCATGATATGTGTCAAATACCAAGTTCGGGGATTTTAAATATGCATTCTACAAGTGCCTCCGTATTGATACTTGCGACAATGTCCACGCCCTGGTCAGCGACAGGAATTACAAGTCTGAATGCGCCTCCTCTATGTTCCGGAATCCTGCTGACCAGGTTATTGATGAGTGCCTTGTGTTCCCGACCATTCAAGGGCTCAATTGGAAGGTCAAGGTTCTGTAATATTCTCAGAAGCCTGCTGGCCCGCTCTTTTGTGCAATACCCGTTTTTATAGCTGAACCGTATGCATGCAGCCAGACCTATGGAAACCGCTTCACCATGCAACAGCTTTATGTCATCTTCGGCGAGATAGACGCCTTCCAGAGAGTGGGCTATTGCATGGCCTAGATTCAATACCCGGTTCAGATCATATTCGTAGGGATCGGATTTTAATAATTCCAGTTTCCATTTCAAACAGAATTCAATCAATTTTTTGATTAGGTCCCGATCAAGGTTCAATAATCTGTTGTATTCTTTTTCCAGAATATCCAATAACCCGATATCATGGGTTATAATAGCAATTTTGACCGCCTCGGCCAGTGCATTTTTAAAATGTTTCTCTGGCAAGGTTTGGAGAAAACCGGGTGCCATAATGACAAGCAGCGGATGGTAAAAACCGCCTAATAAATTTTTCCGCATTGACCAATTTGCGCCGACTTTGCCACCAATAGATGCATCAATTAACGCCATAAGCGTAGTCGGGATCAATATATAGTGCATACCACGCATGTAAAGCAGCGCCAAAAGTCCGCCAAAATCGCAACATACGCCACCCCCCATACAAATCAACAGATCGCGCCTTTGGATTTGATGCTGAATAAGTTGCTCAATGCAATCGCTGAGATTCCTAAAATCCTTTGAACCCTCGCCAGGCTTTAATAGCAAAGGGAGGATGTTCTTATCCATCCTATGCAACAGGGATTCAATTTCAACTCCATAGTGGTCCCATACGTTTGTATCGGATAAAATCACCACATTATCAGAAGGCTCGTTGCTGAATTGAACGGTTAAAAAGTCAAAAAGCGCTTTTTTCCAGTTGTCGCTGAGCTTATATTCTGTTCTGGTATCTTTCCTGGTTTGCAGAATCTCGCTATCCATCCTAATTGATCTCTCCTGTCAAGCCTATACAGCCCTGCTATTGATCTAAAAGCAATTGATGCAACTCAGAAAGACTGGCCACTTGAAAATCGAACGCGGTGCTTTGATTGCTGGAACTTGCATAAGGGCCCAATGGCCTAGTGATTCGAATGGTATGCATACCGATACTTTTAGCTCCATCCAATTCAAAATCGTTTCCGTCTCCAACAAATACGCATTCCAATGGGGATAATTCCAAAGCCTCTAGTGCTTTTTTATAAATAATCTGATCCGGCTTCTTGTGTCCTACTTTGCAGGAAAGAATAAATATAAAACCCGTTAAGGCTTTGGGTCTTGACATTTTCCATGTGTCATTGAATCGCTCCCAGGACACACCCATAATTTCGGCAAATTGATGATGAGTGGAGAGATAAATTTCGGAATCAATATAAGCCAGCGTATCCATCAGGTCAAAAATAACGCCTTTAATTTGCATATTTGCGATCAAGCGTTCACCTCAGGATTGAGCGTCCAACAGACCGGACTTGCGGAAAAAAGCATTCAGAGCGTCTAAATTATCGACTTCATAATCCCAATCAAGGCTTTCATTGCCGATATTTGCATAGCCGGGACGGTTGGTGTTGTGAATTTTTATTGGGATCATGCCGGCCTTTTTTGCCCCGTCGAGTTCCTCGTCATTACCATCGCCGATGAAAAGGCATTCCCCTGGAGCTAAATCCAATCTGCGTGATATTTTTTTGTAAATTATTTCATCCGGTTTAACGCAGCCGGCATTGTATGAAAGCAGATGTTCATCTATATATCGGTCCAGCTTAAGGTGGGGGATAATGTTCTCCATGGCTTTGGGGCCATTAGATAAAATAGCGGTCTTAAGGCCATTGCTTCTTAGTGTTTCCAATAGTTTTGTCGTTTGCGGATAAAGCTTGACAACGTCGTCCCGCCCCCACATATCGTTCACTATTTCAGAAAGTCGGTTCAGCTTTGCGTCTCCGATTTCTATTTTACATTCTTTAAAGACGTACGCAATTCTATCGTATGTCGATAAAGGGTGAATTGAAGCCTCTTTTCGTGATTCGTTCCAGTATTTTTGGAACAGAACGACATCAATGCCTGCCTGGGATGCTATTTTTATCTGGGTGTTGGTATATGCTTCAGGAGCCATATATACCAGTGTGTCCATCAGATCAAAAACGATACCTTTGATTTTAGCAGGATTGCGTAGAAACCTGCTAAAATATGAGGCAGCTTCCAGCTTTTTATTTAATATTCTTTCTTTTGAATGTTGGATGATCTTGTATATGTTTCTGGCCCGATAATATTCTCTATTGACCAGATTGATGTCTTCATTCATTTTTTCCAATATGGCTGCTTTTTCCTCAAATGCAGCAGCCTGTCCATAAAGGGATTTAACCTCCTTCGCGATTTTAAGGCTCTCATCGCAAAATACCATGGCTTTATGGAGATCATTCCCCTTAATTCTTTCCAGACAAGCCAGACTCCTCAAAGTATTACCCCGACCGCGTTTGTCCTCCAGTTGATTATAGCCGTCCATTGCCTGGTTGAGCTTTTCCTCGGCTTTTCCAATTTCATTTTGCGATAGAAATATTCTGGCCCAGTATCTTGCGATACGTGCCGCGTCGCGAGGTCTCTGTATTCTTATGACCAACGCCTCGGCCTCTTTTAAAAAACGGACGGCGGCCTCTAAATCGTTCAACCGATAGGCGACAGAACTCAGGCGCTTCATAATTCGCGATAGAAGATGGTCTGTCGTCTCGCCGGAGAGCCGTAAAAAATTTTTTGCCGGTTTTGTAATAATTCTCAGCCTCTGTAAATCTGTTTTCATCATCGGCAATGTAACCCAGCAAAGAAGTCGTTGCTGCAATACCCTCTAATGCGGATTGAAAATTGTCACTATTGTTTGAGGAGGCCATTTCATAATTGCTCTTAGCTTCAAGAAAAAACTTTTCCGCGATATTGTATTCACCTCTCCAGTAATAAAAATGGCCGATGTTTTTTTGGATCTTTGCTTTTAATAAATGGTCTGTGATTTCGCTCAGGTCATTCTGCAGCTTTTCAATCCTGCTGTCCTGAAGAATAATGCCCATTAATGATTTTTGGGGTATGTACCCGTTAGGGTCATCATAGTTGTCCCCAATCGCAAGATCGAGTATTTTTAAGGATATTTCGGCATTTACAGAGCTGTCTATTATTTTTAGGATATTAGGCCATTCTTTTCTTATTACCTCTATCGGGAATTGCTTTTGGGCGGCTTTGTTCAAATAAAGTTCACCGAGTTTGATAATGCTATGATTGATCTTTGCTACATCTCCGTGTTTTATATACTTATGCCGGCACCAGGTCCTAAATGTTTGATGGACCGAAAAATAATGCTCTGAAGGCGACAATCTGATTAAAAAATAGTCGTCAAGTACTTTAAGGATTTTTTCATTGATGTTGCCGATATATTGAGCTATTTCACAACTAATATCCGATGTGTCCAGCAATCCAATGATAAAAAAGCATTCATGGGCAATCTCAGGCAGCTTATTGAATATCATTTTTTCGATTTTTTCGTATTTATCATCGAGCATTTTGGCGACGTCAACCGTTTGATATTCTCCTACCAATTTATCTGTCGTAAAGCGTTCTAACCGCAGTTTAGCTCCAAAGTCCTCCAGAATCATGGGGTGTCCCATTACTTTATCGGACAGCTGCATGAGTTCTATTCTTTTATTTATTTTGAAATTATCAAAACTTATGCTTGTCTCTATTGACCGATATTCTTTCTCCAATAGATCATCGAATTTTATATGTCGGCCCGTTTCGTATGCCTTTTTGATAAGCTCATATCCGTCTTCGGAAGCCAGGCCGATGACTTCAATCATTTTGGCCATATCCCATACATTACAACGACTGGTTACAACATAGATAATCTGAGGACAGTCATGATACATTTCGACTAGACTTCTGACGCTACAATCGTCATCAACATTATCTATGAAAAAGTAAAGTCTGTATTTGGCTGTGTATGATTTGATATATTTGACGATATCCTGAGGGCTTTTCGATTCGCCGCCACTTGAAGGCTTTATACTATCATAGATTTCACTTTGTATTTTTGCCAACCGATCCTTTAAGGTGCCCTCCTCAATGAGTCGGTAGTAACAAATGGTTTGGCCAACGGGGTTTATTTTCCTTTTTAGATGATAATAAACGGCGCTGTGAACTGTGGATTTACCGATGCCGGGTTCGCCTGTCAAAATTATCGACTGTCTGTTTTGTACAGCCGTTAATAATTCATCTACAAGGCCACTTCGTCCGATGGTCGCTCCGATTTTCGGCGGTTCTGGATCGGGAGGCGCAGTTGGGGCCGGGCGCAGACAATCGTCGTTTAACAAGAGAAACAAAGAGTTTGGCTGGATCATTGTTCCGATCCGCAATATTGTGATGGCTTCCAAGCCATAGGCCTATTGTTTTATCGGTAACCCTGAAGGATATTTGTTGGTCAATGGTTCTGATGGGATCAGTATGTGTGTGGGCTTTAAACTTGCCTCTGTCCCAGATCTGGATTGTATCGCAAAGCGCCAATAAAAAAGCCAGCGGGGTGGGTTGCGTATTCTGCTCACTATTGCCCGAGTTGTCATCCAGGCATATTTGAAAGTTGCGAAGATCTATATGACTGAGGTACGCTTCAGCTTCGTCAAAGATGTCTTTCTCAATATTATGAAGCGCAATGGCCATGGCTGCTGCTGTAATGGTGTTTTCCCTTTCATGGAGGACACTATACAGTTCGTTGAGTTGCTTTCTTTCTTTATTTGTAAGCAGCGGGCCTTCGGTTTCAGTTTTAATTTCACTGACAAAGTTGATGATATCTTCAACCCGGGTCTTGAATGCATACCAGATTTGCTGAAGGATCAAAGCGCTTGCTATTCCATGGTCACGAAATCTGTCTCTTCCCTGTAGGGTTCCATAATCAAATGCAAACTCATAATAGTTTTTGATCGCACATACGGTATTATTGCCAATATCGATTTCACGCGTGAGACCGGAAAAATCAGCAGCCGTATTGAGCTGATGGTACAGATCTTTATTTCCAAATTTGCCCAATGTTTGGACACTTGCAAGATCACGGTCTGCCAGCACCGCGTTGCGCACAAGGCTTCTTTCGCTATAGTCCTGCCAACCGAGTGCTGCCGTTAAGGGGGATTTCATGATTTCGGATATTTCATTTTTTACAATATTCCATGAATATCCATTGGGGGGGTATGCACCTTCGTTCTCCAATAAATAGCCGATATCGTGAAAGAGCGCGGCGACCGTCCATCGTCTGAAAAACTCTTTCGAGTCAGGTTGATATCCAATTTCATCATTGATGGCATTTCTGATTCGTCCGCAATTGTCATATATCATCAGTCCCAACAAAAAGACCTTCAACTGGTGTGCGATGTGGTCTCTGTATTCCTGATAAAATATTCTTTCATGCTGAAATTGCTTAAGTAGATTGGCCAGTGAATAATAGGGGCCTATGCTTGGGTCGAGTTTCCATACTTTTTCTGAAAATTCCAATGCGGCGCTTATTCTTTCAGGATCGCCAAGGTTTTTTCCAAGGGCCAAAAATAGATTATCTTCCCAATCGTCTATTTTATGAAGCGTATCGAACGCCAGCGGTGAATTTTTAGCCCACTCGACGATATCTTTATTGGCTCCGTAAAGATCGATCGTAATAATACCGCTACTAGTTTTAACAGCCTTTCTTAATTGATCCATGGAAAATAGCTCCTCATGACGTTGGATGCCAACCACAAGCTATTTGATAGAATAAAAGCAATTAAAAAATAGATCAGGGCAATTCGTTCCTGAGCGACTGTCGGCACGCCATATATTTTAAGCCGCAAGATAAGAACGATTGCAAAAATGCTTAACCGGTATCTGAGTGTAAAAATAGAATTAACCGCAATATATCAAAATTGTAGAAAAATTGGAATTTAATTTTTTTGAGTGGACAATCTAGTGTCCAAATGAAAATTGTAGTAGTATTACATATGGATACGTTATAAATGCGTGTTATCAATTCCTTACGGCTAAAATAAATTTGTAGGCCTGAAGGACAATTGATGGAAACGCATCAATATGGACATATGAACAGGCGATTAAACTTTGGTATCCGATGGTCGGACATCACGGGCGATAAAGTTTTTGACTAACGCTGTTGCCTTTTCGTGATCGATTCCGAATGAGGCAATGGCGCCATCTTTATGTGTTTTTTTATCTAATGAGTACTCCAATATTTTCCCATTGATGTCAGTATAGCAACCGCCTATTTCGTTTAGCATGACAAACCCCGGCGCGGTATCCCAGATCTTCGCGCTTCCAGGCAAAGATACCATAAGGGAGGCATTCCCCTGTGCAATTTCGAATGCACGCAAGCCGGAACTTTCAACCTCCGTAACGTCAGCCAGGTTAAGTGCCTTAATCAGGGCTTCCTTGAGTTTGGCATCTCCATAAGGATTGCATGCAAGCACCTTTTGGGGGGGTCTATGCATTTCGATAGGTTCTGGTTTTTCGTCCCTAATAATAAAAGTCCCTGCATTCATTAATGAAAGCACATGCCTATCTTTGCTTATGTCATATATAGCTCCAAAAATTGGTTTCCCACCTGCGATATAGGAGAGCATTATGGAAGATCCGTATCTTGATTCGATAAAGGAGCGCGTTCCATCTATTGGGTCGACCAGCCAAAATCGATCAGTTTGTATTTTGTCCGCCAAAGACCTTTCCTCACCGATTATCGAATCTGAAGGATAGCTTTTGTGGATATGATCTATTATGGCTTCATTGATTTCAATGTCTGCTTCCGTGAAAATTTCACTGCCCGACAATGGATCGCTTTTATAGCGGATAGATGGCATTGTGGGAAATTTAGATAAAATTTCTTTTCCTTTTTTCATGGCAATGAGCGCCATTTTTATTTCGTTCCTAAAAGGGGAATCTTTAAATAGCATTGTCGTGATAGCCTTAAATATGATGTGATACTCAGCTTGTGACGGATTATAGTCCTTTCAATTGAAGATATCACCTCGATCCGTTCGATCCTCAGGATACAGTTGGTGCTCAACTGAATTTATTGATATGGTATTTGGCAGTTTTATGCTACTAAAATTGGCTCGGCAACGAAAATTCAATGGGTTAGAAATTCAAGAGAAGTGAATAATTAAAGGATCGTGACACATAAAATTGACAAAAGAATCTTCGGCACGTTGTTCTTCTCTTTATTGGCCACCATCACAGGTGTTGGAATCGTGGTGCCGTTATTGCCGGTATATGCCCGCCACGAAGGCGCCGGCGGCATTTATATCGGCCTTATCTTCGGGGCTTTTTCCATATCCCGAACTTTCCTGCTGCCATTTTTCGGTCGCTGGTCCGATCAAAAGGGGCGCAAACCGTTCATTCTCATCGGATTGGTTTCATACGCGCTGGTATCGGTGGCCTTCATTCTGTTCACCAGGGTCACCGATCTTATTATCATCCGTTTTTTTCAAGGCATTGCCTCGGCCATGATCATGCCGGTGATCCAGGCTTATGTGGGGGACATCACCCCCAGCGGCAGGGAAGGATTCGTCATGGGGCTTTTCAACATGTCGCTCTTTTTCGGCTTAAGCCTTGGGCCGGTAGCCGGAGGGGTGATCAATGACCACTATAGCCTCCAGGCGGCCTTTGTCAGTATGGGGGTGTTGGCACTTGTGGGGGCCGGTTTGAGTTATTGGCTGCTGCCGACAACCCGGGACGAAGCAGCGCTACGCAAAGGACGGCCGCCGTTGGCATGGCGGTCCATTGTCGGAGACCGCGTCATCGTCGGTCTGTTCATTTTTCGACTGGTCTACACGGCCAGCATCGGGGTTATCTGGGCATTTGTACCAGTGCTCGCCGATTCCACATTCCATGTGTCCAGTTCCCAGATCGGAATTTTGGTAATGCTGGGTGTATTGGTCAGCGGAATCGTTCAAACCCCTGCGGGGTATCTGGCCGATCGAACCAGTCGCAAGGCCATGGTGATGACGGGTGGCGCCCTGGCGGGATTGGCGGTGCTCTCTTTCCAATGGGCGGCAAGCTATCCGCAGTTGCTGGCGGCCAGTGTGGCGTTTGGTCTTGGCGGCGGGATTGCCATGCCGGCCCTGATGGCAGTGGCGGTGCTCAAAGGCCACCAGACCGAGTCCATGGGAACCGTCATGGCGGTACTGACCGTCGGCCACAGCCTGGGCATGATGGTCGGCGCCCTGGCCGCCGGCATGATGATGGATTGGTGGCAGCTGCGCTATGCATTCGGACTTGGCTTTTGGTTTATGCTGGCTGGGATGATATGTTTTTATTTGTGTCTTTACGGAGTGCCGGTCGATGCTGTGAAGGACGCCTGAACATGCAAGATCGTCATCCCAGGCAGATCCGGATATTAATTTTACCATCGTGGCCGGATGCATGCCATTTGGTGTGAAACCGACCATCGCAATGGAGGCACCATGAATCAAATCGTCTATCAATCCATTGGCACCATTCGAACACCGTTTAAGGAACTATCGGGAATGCCCATTCAACCGCGCGGCGACCAATCGGCCAAAGGCGAGTTGGTGGTGGATCCTGCTTATGAACCAGGGTTGAGGGATATCGAAGGATTTTCCCATTTGATCCTGATCTATCATTTCCATAAATCACGGGGTTTTGAGCTGACCGTCAAGCCGTTTCTCGATGACCATCACAGGGGGGTGTTTGCCACCCGGGCGCCCCGGCGCCCCAATGCCATAGGGCTATCCATCGTATCCCTTCTGGAGCGCAGCGGCAATGTCCTGCGGGTGGGGGGCATCGACGTGGCGGACCAGACACCACTGCTCGATATCAAGCCGTATGTGCCGATGTTCGATGCTCCGGAAGCCACTGCCATCGGCTGGCTGGAGGGCAAGGCCGAAAACTTTAGGGAGAAAAAATCCGATCGCCGGTTTTTGAAACAATCTGATAGTTGAAGAACTCGTAAAAAGTATTTAAAAGGCCTATTCTTAATTCACCACAAAGGACACGAAGCGCACGAACCTGAAAATATAGCATATTTTTTAGTCCCTTCGTGATCTTCGTGTCCTGTATGGTGAAAATCAGACTATTTATGTATCCTTCAATCGTCAAATTTCGCAGATTGGACGGTGAATGCCGTTTTAGGACTTTTTATGAGCAGATCAACGTTGGAGATTCATAGAGGAGGGTTAGAACGGTCATGAGACTGCCCATGAAATTCAACCGATTGGAAATGGCCGGCGCTATGGGAGACCTTGGAACCCTTCTGCCCCTGGCCATCGGCATGATCCTGGTTAACGGTCTCACCCCCGCCGGAATCTTTTTACCGGTGGGATTGTTTTATATCTTTTCCGGTCTCTATTACAGGGTGCCGACGGCAGTGCAACCCATGAAAGTCATCAGCGCCTATGCTGTGGCGGCGGCGTTGAGCGCTCAGCAGATTATGGCCGCCTCACTTGTAATGGCGGTCATCCTGTTCATCGTCGGCACCAGCGGGGCCATCACATGGATCAGCAAGCATACACCCAAACCAGTGGTTCGCGGGGTGCAGCTCTCCACCGGCGTCGTTTTGATGATCCAGGGGGTCAAGTGCATGGTGGGCACCAGCACCCTTCAGCAGTTGGGTGCTATCGCCGAGCCCTATTTGACTTGGCAGCGCCTCGGACCGGTCCCCATTGGCATCCCCATCGGGATTGCCGGGGTATTGCTGACGCTGTTCCTGCTGGATAACCGCAAACTTCCGGCCGGCCTTGTCATTATCTTCTTCGGCGTGGCACTGGGCATCTGCCTGGGCGCTTACCGGTCGCTGGCGTCCTTTGGCCTGCAAGTGGGCCTGCCCGAATTTATCCCCCTTGGGTTTCCGGCAAGCATCGACTTTACTTTTGCGATCTTTGCGCTGGTTCTTCCCCAGATCCCCATGACCATCGGCAATGCCGTGCTGGCCAATGCCGATCTCTCCCAACAATATTTCGGAGATGCCTCCCGCAAAGTTACGGCCCGGTCCCTGTGCATCAGCATGGCATTGGCCAACGTGGTGGGATTTGTGTTCGGCGGGATGCCCATGTGCCATGGCGCGGGAGGGCTGGCCGCCCACTACCGATTCGGTGCCCGGACCGCCGGCTCTAATATGATCATCGGGTTCTTTATTGTGGCGGCCGTGATTTTAGTCGGAGATCAACTGCTGAACCTGTTTCATCTCATTCCCTATGCTGTTCTGGGGGTGCTGCTTTTTTTCGCTGGCGGGCAATTGGCGCTGACCATCACCGATATGCAAAAACGATCGGAGATGTTTATTTCCATGAGTATGCTCGGCATCGCGCTGGCGACAAACCTGGCGGTGGGTTTCCTGACCGGTTTGTTCCTGGCATTTGCGTTGGGGCGGCGCAAGATAAACCCGTGATCCTTTTGCCATCTTTTTTATGCAATAATGGGGTGAACCCTAATGCTGCAAAAGTCGGAGGGCTTCAGAGCTTAGGCGCCAAGGGCGCAGCCGTAGTCAACCTACTGCAAGCCCTTGGCAACGCGGGATCTGGAGTCCTCCGGCTTTCCCGCAGGGGAAAAAAGATGGCATAAAATAGACCCCAACATCCAGTTAACCGTTGGTTTATTCCTCTAAGGGAGCCTCAAGACATTGTTAGTTCAGCGTCCATAGGACTTCTTAGACAATTTGCCATCTTTTTTATGCAGCTTTAGGGTTAATCCAGCACCTGGCGTAAGGTCTCGGCCAACTGCTGGAACAGGATGGGTTTGTTGAGCACCGCTGCGAATTCTCCGAATTGGTCTCCGTGGGTATCCGGGTCAAAGGTCATTCCGGTGGTGAGAATAATGGGGATGTCCGAACGGATTTCTTTGATTTTCATGGCGAGCTGGGTGCCGGTGACTTTAGGCATGGTCAGATCGGCGATCACCACATCGAACTTGTCGGGGGTTTGGCTGAACAACTCGATGGCTTGCTGGCCGCCCTCCGCGGTCTCGATTTCATATCCCAAGGACTCCAGCATATCGGTCATGATTTCGAGGATGAAAAGCTCATCGTCGGCCACTAGAATCCGTTCTTTGCCCTTGGGCATGACCGCACTCACCGGTGCGGCTTGAGGAGAAGCCTCAACAACGCGGGGCAGGTAGATATCAAAGGTCGTGCCCTCTCTAAGTGTACTGTCCACCGTAATAATACCGCCGAAATTCTTGATGATTCCATGCACCACCGACAGCCCCAACCCGGTGCCGCCGGTCTGTTCCTTGGTGGTAAAGTAGGGCTCGAAGATGCGTTGTTGAATTTCGGGTTCCATGCCTTCTCCGGTATCGCGGACCCTCAGCCGGGTGTAAGCCCCCGGGCTGGCATTGGGGATGGATTCGCACTGGGCCGGCGTCAACTCGACATTATCCAGCCCAATCTCCATCACGCCGCCGTTGTTGATCATGGCATGGGCGGCGTTGGTGCACAGGTTCATGATCACTTGGTGGATTTGGGTGGGGGTCGCAACCACGATGCTCGGCTCAGGATTGATGCGCTGTTTGAACTCAATGGTGGACGGGATGGAGGCTCTCAACAGCTTGAGGGCTTCCTTTACGATAATCTGAATCTCTATGGGTTTGGTCTCTTCGTCACCTTTCCGGCTGAAGGTCAATATATTCTGAACCAGCTCCTTGGCGCGATGACATCCATCCAGGATGCGGTTCAGGTTGTGTTTGAGTTCGCTGTTGGCACCGGCTTTAATCATCGACATTTCGGCATACCCTAAAATGGCGCCCAGAATGTTGTTGAAGTCGTGGGCGATGCCGCCGGCCAGGGTGCCGATCGCTTCCATTTTCTGGGAATGTTGCAGCTGTTTTTCGAGTTGAACCTCATGGGTAACGTCGTTTTTAACGCATACCAGGTTGACGGCATTACCCCTGTCGTCACAGATCGGAAAAATGTGGGTGTCGGAGATGTAGATCCCTCCATCCTGGCGTTGGTTTTCAACCCGTCCCCGCCATGAATCCTCTCCGGAAACCATAAAGGTCATCTGCTTGAGTATCTGCCGGTCTTGATCACTGAAAAAGGGAGCGTCCATGCTTTGCCCAATGCAGGCGGTATGATCAAAACCGGAGAGCCGGCCAAAGGCCTGATTCACATATTCCACCTGACCGTGCTTATCGGTGATGACCACGGCTTCCGTGGATTGATCAATCACTGCGGCCAGCCGCTGACGCTCTTTTTGAAGTTGGTTTCGCTCGGTGATATCCAGCATTGAGGCGATGGTCTGGCAGGTCTCGGGAATCCATTGCACATTGGCCAGGATGTCGCGGACCTCGCCATCGGGTCGCTGCACCTGGAAGTCATGTTGCTGCGGGACATTGGTGTCGCCTTTCATGCGCATCTCATGATACAATTTTATGCGCTCGCGATGCTGGGGTACAACGAATTCCAAGGTTTTGGACTGGCCGACGAATTCTTTCCGTGAGAGGCCGGTTAACTTTTCAGCCTTGGCGTTGGCCATGGAAATCGTCATATCCGATTCGATGAGAATTGTGGCGGTCCCGGTGTTTTCAAATACGTTGCGATAGCGTTCTTCGCTCTCCTGCAGCGCCTTCTCCGCTCTTCGGCGATCTTCTATTTCGTCGGATAAACGGTTGTTGGTGGCCATTAACTCGGCCGACCGCTTTGTGACCATCTCTTCAAGTCTGTCACGGTAACGCTTGAGTTCTGCTTCTGCTTTGCGGGTTGCCGTGATATCCAGAAGAAGTCCGGCAATGCCGATGGCCCTGCCGTTCACATCGGTCACGGCGGATTTGTGAAAGGCGAGCAGGCGGGTTTTACCATCCCCGCAGCGAACCTTGGCCGCGTATTGCTGGCGACCTGGAGATTGAATCAGGTCTTTATCCTTTTCGCTTTGAAGTGCGATAACATCGTCTGGCAATTTACCTTTCAGATCGGTGAGGGACTTTCCGACGATTTGGAAATTGCTGTTGCCGACGATCTGTTCCAGGAAGGCCTGATTGCAACCAAGGTAAATCCCCTCCACGTTTTTGTAATAGACCGGACAGGGGATGGCGTCCAACAGGGTCTGCATCGCCAGATGCTGCGGAGGCGATGCGGTGGTATCCACCACCTTGGCGGCGTCATCAACGTTGGATGTCAACATAGCCAGGATCCCCCTATACGGGATTGTCTAAGCCGATCCCATTGCGCTGAACGCGAAGTTCCCTTTGTCCGGCAATCGAGGATGAGCGTTTCACTGTAAAAGCGGTGCATTTTCGAGCCAATAGATCCCTTATTCCTTTCCGCTCTAAATATCGGTTCGCTGTTGATGAAGCTTTAGCAAGGGGCATTGGAGCTGCAACGGTATGGACAACGTGCTGGGCGGCTCGAACAGGTGGTTGAATTTAAGCGACATTCTGGGGTGAATGTTATAACTCTTCCGGGCAGAAGGCAACCACTTCATCAATATTTCCGGCATCGGTCAGCAACATGGTCAATCGATCAATCCCCAAGGCGTTGCCGGTGGCCGGTGGCATGGTCGATAGGGCGTCTAAAAAATTCTCGGGCATCGGACCGCTGGCCTTTCCCGCTTCACGGCGCTGGATCATCTCGGTGGCAAATCGACTTCGTTGCTCCACATGATCATTTAACTCACTGAATCCATTACATAACTCCAATCCGCCAATGTAGAGCTCAAAGCGCTCTGCCACATCCGGCTGGTCCGGCTTCAGACGGGCCAGCGCCCCGCATTGGGCTGGATATTCATACAGAAAAACAGGGCGGTCCATTCCCAATCTGGGTTCGATCTCCACTCCCATGATTTCATCGAACCGGCGCTTTTCCAAAGCCTCCGCCACGGAGAGGGCGCCGTATCGTTCAAATGCTTCGGCCACCGTCAACCGCTGCCAGGGCGCCGACAGATCGATGTTCCGACCCTGATAGGACAGTTGCAATCCACCTATGCGTTCAAAGGCAACGGACCGGATCAGCGCTTCGCACTGGTTCATCATGTGATCATAATCGGCTTCGGCCGTATACCACTCCAGCAGGGTCATCTCCGGCAGATGCCGCCGGCCGCGCTCCCGGCTGCGAAAGCATTTGCAGATTTGAAAGATGCGGCCGTAACCTGCCGCCAGCAGTTGTTTCATGCACAACTCGGGAGAGGTTTGCAGATACCATGACCCGCTGGGTTCGGCGTCGATATGTGCTTCAGGGGCCGGAGCGGGAATACGGATGGGCGTTTCCACCTCCAGATAACCGTTGCTTTTGAAGAAGCTGCGGATGGCATCGATTACGCCCGCCCGCAAAACGAGATTGTCTCTGATCCGCGTTTGCCGAAATTTTTGGTTCATTTCACTAGATAGGCGTCTTCCGGACGGTTTTGAAGGTGAACCTGGTCAAAATTGGACGTATCGGCGGTTTCGTACCACTGCATGCCCCGGTCCCGGCACTTGGCGCATGCATTGGCCGGAATATGAACCGCCAGGATATGGTGGCGGCCGCGGACGCCGGTGTCGATTCTGAGGGCGCCGGCGCATTCATCGCATAAGGTGATGGCCTCTTCCTGGTGCTCTTGAATGTTGTCCGTATCATAATAGATGTTGCGGGAGCGTCTGTCGCAATCGGGTTTGCTGCGGATCTGCTCCTTCAGTACATCCCGGTGTCGCCATAGTTTGAGCACGTTTTCACAGGTTTTCTCCACCCATCGATCGGTTTCGGCGGTTTGACGGAATTTTTCCGGATCGTAATCCGGCTCTTTCAGGCGGCTGTAGTCGAGTCCGGCCATGGCCAGGATGATGCCGGTGTTGACATAGGGCAGGGCGCCTTCGATGGCGTATCCCCCCTCCAATACGGCGATGTCCGCCTGAAGCAGGCGCGTCAGTTCAGCATACCCCCTCGCCGAGAAGTTCATGTTGGTGATAGGGTCCGAATAGTGATTGTCCTGGCCGGCCGAATTGATAATCAGCTGGGGTTTGAATTCCGCTAAAATAGGCAATACAGCTTCTTTAATGGCATAGAGAAAACCATCTTCCGAGGTGTTGGGTGGCAGGGGGATGTTCAAGGTGGTGCCGACCGCGTTGGGGCCGCCGGCCTCATCCAGAAATCCGGAACCGGGATAAAGGGTGCGGCCATCCTGGTGGATGGAGATAAACAACGTGTCAGGGTCGTGCCAGTAGATATCCTGGGTGCCGTCGCCGTGGTGGCAGTCGGTGTCCACAATGGCCACTCGTCCCACACCATACGCGTGGCGCAGGTATTCGATCATGATGGCTTCGATATTGACATTGCAGAATCCCCGCGCGCCATGCACAACCCGGCAGGCGTGGTGGCCGGGCGGCCTCACCAGGGCAAAGCCCTTCTCGATGTTCCCCTCCATTACCTGCAAGCCGATGGTCTTGGCACCGCCGGCGCTGATGAAGTGGGATTCGGTCATCACGGCCTCGGGTCCGGGAACGCAAAAATGGGCCCGCCGGACATCATCCGCTGTCACCAGGTCAGGCTTGAATTCGACGATGCCGTCGATATCCAGCAGCCCCTCCTCGAAAACCTGATCCTGGGTATACAACAACCGCTCCTCCCGCTCAGGATGGGAGGGGCTGATGGCCCAGTCAAAGGCCGGAAAGAAAACCAATCCGGTTTTATGTTTAGCGGTCAGCATGTATTAGTTCCTGGTTAATCAAATTCGATCAAGCCGGGTTTGATTTGCGCCTTGATTCGAATGTTTTTGCCGACGGTGTGAAAACCGCGGATCATGTTGAACTCGGACTCCTCTATGATTTCGGTTTGGATTCGATTGTTACGGGCACCTTGGCGTATGGCCCTCTCCCGCAATAACTCATGGGCGATCTGGCGGGCGTCTTCCAGTTCGAAATGGGAAGAAATAGAGCAGCTGTATTGCTCTCCCGGCACGGAGATCACCTGCCTGGCCGTATCGGCGAAAAGGGTCAATTCCGACGTCGTGCGCGCCAATGCGCAGCCGATGGCATTGGCCACATCCCAGTGCGGCACCACGGTGACCTCGCCGTGGAACATGGTGGCAAGCTTCTCGCCGAACTGGGGCGCCGGGCCGCCCATGACCAACAAATGCGCTGGTTCGATTTTGCTGCCTTCGTACAATTCATGCACGGTATAGACCGGTTTGTCGTTAATGGCATCCACCATGGATTGGGCCGCATCCAGGATGCGCCTGCAGGCGGACGCAAATATCTTCCCGGCCGTTTGTTCCACCGAAAGCCCCAACTCCCCGGCAATGGGCGCAAGGCCCTGATGAGCTTTCTCCCGGTCCCCGGTCTGGCCGAGCCCCAGGACATAGATGGCATCCGTGGGGGTAGGGGCCGGGCCGCCATAGGCCATGGCTTTGCCCAACCGGTCGGGACCGATGGTGATCTGCCCGTTTTTCAGACGGACCACACTGTCTCCGCCGATGCCGATGGATTGGGTTTTGAGGGCGCGGATCAGGGTTTTGTAGGGCAGAATTTCAATGCCCTGGGGCGCCAATAAGGGAACGCCGTCGATGAGCACTGCCATGTCCGTGGTGGTTCCGCCGATATCCAATACCAGACTGGCGCCTTTGCGCGGGGCGTGGGACAGCGTGCCCATGACGCTGGCCGACGGACCGGAGAGGATGGTCTGCGCCGGATGGTCCAAAGAGGATTCAAAGCTCATGTTTCCGCCGTCCGGCTTAAGGATGCGCATCGGCATGGAAAAGCCCTTTTGGGCCAGGGACTGCTGGACGGCTTCGAAAAACTTTTTATAAACCGGGTAGACCGCTGTGTTGAGGTAGGTTGTGGCGATCCTTCGGGGAAAATTCAAACCGCCGGAGAAAGTATTTCCTTTAAAGACCTGTTCCACGTAAGGCGCCAAAAGATCCGCCATGGCGTTTTCATGCTGCGGGTTGCGTACGGAGAATTTGGATACGACCCCGGCATACCGGATGCCCTGTCGTTGAAATTCTTGTCCAAGTGCAACGATCCGGTCCTGGTCGAGGGGGTCGATCTCCCGCCCACGGTGGTCCAGGCCGCCCTTGACCACGTGATAATCCACATTGGTGCGAAAGTGCGCCGGATCGATGCCCGGCCCGGCCGCCACCACCATCCCCACCGCAGGCAGCTGTTGCTGAACCACCAGGTTGGTGGCCAATGTCGTGCTCAGCACAACCCGGTGGATGGACTCGGGGGCTGTGTCCGCGATGGTTTCCTCCAAGGCCTGGAGGATGGTTTCGAAGAGGTTCTGCGGATCGGTGTGAACTTTGGCCTTCCTCACCAACCCCTTTGCATCCAGTAAAATGGCATCGGTATGGGTGCCGCCGACATCGAGTCCTATGATCATTCCATCTTCCTGCTAACACACAAAAGGGTGATCGGGGGGACAACGAAGATCACCGTACCGAAAGCCGTATGGGTTGTCAATCGGTCATAAAGGGCTTGATCATTGCTATGCAATCTGTAGATTTCCGGATACTCGGTCTTCCACTTGCGGTGCATCCAGAGCCAGTGGTCGGGATGCCGG